>NZ_CP042301.2:0-653500 GCF_007922615.2 Nitratireductor mangrovi
CCCTCCTGTCCCGAGAGGTCATGGTTGCATTCGAGAGCGCCTGCGCGGAGCGCGCCGAGCGGGGCGAAAGCGTGGAGCTTACCCTGATTGGAATTGATACAGTCGATGTGGTGCGTGCGAACGTAAATTCCGAGTCGATGGAAGTGACGCTCCGGTTTCACACGCAAATGGTTTGGGTGGAGCGCAACGCTGAAGGGACGATTGTCGGCGGTGATCCTGCGGAGGTGGCCGATATGGTGGACACATGGACATTTGCCCGACCTGTTCCGGTCTCGAGCAATACGTGGGCCGTCGTCGCGACCGGCCAATAACTGCACCTATTGCCCGCCGCTTTGTCGCGCCAAGAAACATTGTGCGGTCTGGACTCGGCGCGAGCTCCTTGAGTCATGGATCAATCGCCGCAGTTAGTTCTGGGAGGCCGGGGGGGCTGCCGACAAGCGCCCGCAAGCCGTCGTCGTTCGAGGGTTCTTGATAAACCGGGCTTGAGACGGACCTTCATCGCCATCTCGGTTTGTTGCCGATCCCGGCATTCTTTCATGTAAGCGTCGAACAGATCTCAACTGGCGTTAGGGCGCTTCATGAGCGGAAGCCTCTCGCCTGGGTTGATTTCGCCAGCGTCGCGACAACGCCTGGCTCAGCGAGCGTGGACATGTCGCCCAAATCATTCGTCTGCCCTTCGGCAAGCTTACGCAACACGCGTCGCATAATCTTGCCGGAACGGGTCTTGGGAAGTGACGCCGCCCATTGAATCACGTCGGGCTGTGCAATAGGCCCGATCTGGCGGCGTACGGAAAGACGAAGTTCTCCGAGCAACTTCTCGGTTTCTTCGATTCCAGCCTTAACTGTGATAAAGGCGTGAATTCCTTGTCCCTTGGTCTCATGCGGGTATCCGACGACTGCCGCTTCAGCCACAGCGGGGTGGGCCACAAGCGCGCTCTCGATTTCGGCAGTCCCGAGACGGTGTCCGGAAACATTGATGACATCATCGATGCGTCCGGTGATCCAGTAGTAGCCGTCCTCGTCGCGCCGGCAGCCGTCTCCGGTAAAATAGAGCCCCGGAATCCGCCCGAAGTAGGTCTTGAAGAAGCGCTTGGGGTCGCCATAGATGGTGCGCATGATACCTGGCCCAGCCTGCTTCAAGCACAAAAGGCCTTCGCCCGCGCCTTCAATCTCATCTCCGCTGTTGTTTACAAGCACTGGCTCGACGCCGAATAAGGGAAACGTCGCTGAACCCGGCTTGAGCGGCGTCACGCCTGGAATTGGTGCGATCATGATCGTGCCCGTTTCCGTCTGCCACCACGTATCAACGACTGGACAGCGTCCGTCACCGACAATCTCGAAATACCAGCGCCATGCCTCGGGATTGATCGGCTCCCCTACGCTGCCGAGAACCCTCAATGAGCTACGATCAGTGCTCCTCACATGGTCGTCGCCTTCGCGCATCAGCGCCCGTATTGCGGTTGGCGCCGTATAGAAGATAGTCACGCCATGCCGGTCGCAAATTTCCCAGAATCGTGACGGCGAGGGGTAGGTTGGTACGCCCTCGAACATCAGCGTTGTGGCACCGTTCGCCAGCGGACCGTAAACGATGTAGCTATGACCTGTGATCCAGCCGACATCCGCACTGCACCAATATATGTCGTCTTCGCGCAAATCGAAAACGTGCCGATGCGAAAGTGCACATGATAGCAAATAGCCGGCCGTTGTGTGGAGTACGCCCTTTGGCGTTCCCGTGGATCCCGAAGTGTAAAGAACGAACAGCGGATCTTCCGCGTTCATCCATTCTGGCTCACACTCGCGCGACTGCGCATCGACGAGCTCGACGTATCGAACGTCTCTTTCAGCGTCCCAGTCGACGTCTGCGCTGGTGCGGGCGACGACGATGCATTTCTCGACGAGAGGACAGGACCGGAGCGCCTCATCGACATTGCTTTTCAGAGGTATACGCTTGCCAGCCCGAACACTTGCATCGGCAGTAATGACTAAGCGAGCACCGCAATCTCGGACACGGCCCGCAAGTGCGTCCGCTGAGAAGCCAGCGAAGACCACCGAATGGATAGCTCCAATCCGGGCGCAGGCGAGCATGGCGATCGCGACTTCAGGAATCATGGGGAGGTAGATCGCAACGCAGTCGCCCTTGCGAATGCCAAGCGCCCGCAGGCCGTTTGCCAATCGGCAGACTGATGCGTGAAGCTCGCTGTATGTAATCTTTTCTGTCACGCCAGGTTCATCGCTCTCCCATAGGATGGCGGTCTGATTGCCGCGCTGTCCAAGATGGCGATCGACGCAATTGACGCATGCGTTGAGAACACCGTCTTCGAACCATCTGATCGTGACTCCCTGCGTCCCGAAATCAACGTTGCGGACCTTGCTGAACGGCGACTTCCAGTCGAGAAGCCGCGACTGCTCTACCCAAAATTCGTCAGGCGCGGCGATGGAACGGTGGTATTCGTTGAGGTAGCTGACAAGGTCATATGGGGCAGCGTATTCTTGTACCTTGATCCGGTCTGCCTGCGTGTTCATCTTCATGGCCACCTCGACCTTGCTCGAATAGACTTGCCACCGGGCCAAATGCCGCCCCCGTCGAACGACTGGACTATCCTGCAATTGGATGAGGCATCGCAAACGAAATTATATTGGGGATTGGTGCAAAAAAATTGCTGCGACATCGAATAATGGATGGCTCCAATAGCCGACAGCTCCGATGATGATAAAGGCGAGCGAAGCGCAACGCGTGGGCTAGCGTGAGGGACGTCGTGGATCACCGTCTCGCCATCGATTGCCCGATCCTGGCTCTATAGATCAAACCGTCCACTTCTTGCATGTCAGAGTAGAAACGCTATGTTGGGGCGTATTCGTTGCAGGTGATGATTGTGCCGCTTTTGCATTCCGCACGTATTATGTCGAGGTCCCGCATCCGGTTCATGAACCACGCGGGAAGCCTTATCGCATGCATCTAGCCCTGGCGCGGCTGCGAGGCCGTCGACCGGGGTCCGGAAATCCAACCAAGCTTGAAATTCGGTTCTGATATCCGGGTTCGCCACCGCTAACCCGGTGGAGATGCATGACGATGCTAACGATTCTCGGCCGCTCTCGTGCGGCATTCATTCTCGTTTTCCACACGAGGCGGAAATGAGGGTTCTCGTTGTGGGCAGCGGGGTCATCGGCGTGACCTCCGCATGGTATCTGGCACGTGCGGGACACGAGGTCACCGTCCTCGACCGTCAGCCTGGTCCCGCGCTTGAAACCAGTTATGCCAATGCCGGCGAGGTCTCGCCGGGCTACTCGTCGCCTTGGGCTGGACCGGGCGTGCCATTGAAAGCGATGAAGTGGCTGTTGATGAAACACGGCCCATTGGCGATACGCCCCCAGCTGGACCCGGCGATGTGGTCGTGGGTGCTGAAGATGCTCGCCAACTGCACGCGGCAGCGATATGCCGTTAACAAGGCGCGCATGGTGCAGATCGCGGAATACAGCCGCGACTGCCTGCGCGAACTGCGATCTGCAACCGGAATCGTATACGACGAGCGCTCACTGGGCACCCTGCAGCTTTTTCGGGTGCAGAAGCAACTCGACGGAGTCGGCGAGGACGTCGAAGTCCTTAAGCAGTTTGGGGTGGAGTTCGAGGTCCTCGATCGCTCGGGTTGTGTTGCTGTCGAGCCCGCACTCGAACTGGTCACAGCGAAATTCGTCGGCGGCCTGCGGCTTCCTGGCGACGAGACGGGGGACTGCCGCCTCTTCACCGAGAAGCTGGCGGCGCTCGCCTCTGCGACCGTCGATTTTCGCTACGGTGTCTCGGTGGAAGGACTCGTGCAGGAAGGCGGAAGAGTCACCGGAGCCAGGACATCGAAGGGAGCGTTTGCCGCGCACGCAGTCGTCGTTGCCGCAGGAAGCTATTCTCCCCCGCTACTCCATCCGTTGGGCATCCGCGTCCCGGTCTATCCCGTGAAAGGCTACTCGCTAACCATGCCTTTGATTGACGAAGCGGCCGCGCCCGTGTCGACGGTTATGGATGAGACCTACAAGATCGCCATCACGCGCCTGGGCAACCGAATCCGCGTCGGCGGTACCGCCGAAATATCGGGCTTCGATTTGTCGTTGCTGCGTTCGCGCCGCGCACCCCTCGAGCATTCGGTCACGGATCTCTTCCCGGGGGCGGGGATTGCAGCGGACGCGTTCTTCTGGTGCGGGCTGAGGCCGATGACCCCAGACGGACCGCCAATCGTGGGCGCCGCTTCCGTCCCCGGCCTTTACGTCAATACTGGGCATGGAACCCTCGGATGGACGATGGCCTGCGGTTCGGGCCGCGTTCTCGCGGACATTGTATCCGGCAAGGTTCCCGACATCGACGTTTCGGACCTTGGTCCCGGACGGTATCGGTCATGACCGCACACACACTTCGGGCGGGCGCGATCCTTACTGTAGATCTCGACGCTGTCGTCTCCAACTGGCGGCTACTTTCGAAGATGACGAAGCCAGCCGAGTGCGCCGCCGTCGTGAAGGCGGACGCGTACGGCCTCGGCGCGGCCGAGGTCGGGGCAGCGCTCCTGGCTGCCGGGTGCAAGACCTTTTTCGTTGCCCATCTCGGCGAAGGGCTCGATCTCCGTAGGGCGATCGGCTTCAACTCTCGCATCTTTGTCCTCAATGGCACTCCTCCCGGCACAGAGGGCGAGTTTCTGAAATCCGTCCTGATGCCGGTCGTCAACACGGTAGGAGAACTGGCCGCTTGGCGGACCCTGGCCACCGAGGCGGGACGCAGCATGCCTGTTGCTCTCCAGCTAGACACCGGCATGTCGCGCCTCGGGCTGTCGCCCGGTGACGTCGCGGTACTGGCGGGCGAACCGGCACTTCTGGCGGGTCTTTCGGTCGAGCTGATCATGAGCCATCTCGCCTGCGCAGACGAGGCGGTGAATCCCGCGAACCACAGGCAGCGGCGCGAACTCGCCAAGCTTCGGGCGGTACTCCCGAAGAAGGCTCAGACATCTCTCGCGAACTCGTCTGGAATTTTCATAGAGCAGGGGTTCCACTTCGACCTAGTCCGCCCCGGGGCCGCGCTTTACGGAATCAATCCGGCTCCTGGACAAGCCAATCCAATGCGGCAGGTTGCAGCGCTGTCCGCCCGCGTGCTCCAGCTGCGTGACGTGCCTGCGGGGAGCTACGTCGGCTACGGCCATGCGTTTTGCTCAAAAAGGCGCTCGCGGCTTGCCACTGTATCCTTGGGTTACGCTGACGGTTGGCCGCGCGCCGCATCCATGTCGGCATTCTTCAACGGAGAAGTCTTGCCGTTTGCAGGACGTGTGTCGATGGACGTCATCGTCGTTGACGCGACCGGTTGCGCCAATCCTCCGCGAGAAGGCGATCTTGTGGACCTCATCTGCCAGCAGCAGTCGGTCGACGACATCGCCCGCGCAGCAGGCACAATCGGTTACGAAATCCTCACCCGTCTCGGTCGGCGCTTCCATCGCGAATATCGACATTCAGCCACGCCTCCGGCATCTGCAACAGCATTGCGCGAAGCGCAAATGGGTAAGCGTTAGTGATCGAAAAATAGGTGATTAGGCACGCCGCGGCTTCCCTTCACGCCGCAAGCCAACTCGACGCAGCCGATTGAAGTGCATGGATACCGAACTTCACGCGTTAGACTCCGCACTGCTACTGAAGCTGGAGGATCAAATTGCAGCTCTTGCTCACCCGCCCAAAAGAGCAGGCAATCTCCATGGCGGAAGCGTTCTGCCGACGGGGGCATTGTGTGCACCTCTTACCGCTGTTGCGGGTGGAGCGCCTGCGCCATGACAGAAGCGTGCTCGAGCAGGCACCGGCGGTAGTCGTAACTTCGGCAAACGCGGTGCCTGCGTTGATCGGCCTGGACTCGGCCACGAGGGTGTTCGCCGTCGGTCCCGAAACCGCTGCGGCCGTGGAGGAGGCAGGCTTTTGGAACGTGGCACGCGCATCAGGAACGGCGAAGAGTCTGCTTGAACTCGTCAGCCTCAGTTGGCGACCGGAGAATGGTCCACTGATCTACGCCAGTGGCCGCCACGTTTCAGTGAACGTGGCGGCCACGCTGGTTGCTTTGGGATACCACTGTGAGCGGGTCGAGGTCTATGCCACCGAGGGACTCCGAAACCTTCCGGGTAGGGCACGCTCGTTACTAAAGCGGAATGAACTCGACGCCGCGCTCTTCATGTCGGTACGGACGGCTGACGTGTTTGCCGAACTCGTCGAGAAGGCGGGTCTGAGGGAATGTTGCCGCTCGATGACGTCGGTACCGCTTTCATTGAAGATTTCCGACCGCCTACGACACCTGCCATGGAGGGACACACAAGTCGCTTTGTCACCGACCAGAGCGGGAATTCTTGCGGTGGTCAACGCACTTTCGCAACGTTACCCCACGCCCGTGAAGGCGGACGCTGACTGATCAGATTTGCATCGCGGCTGAGGTCGGGCATCGCGCCTGTGATCCAGAGGCATGCCTTTTCGCTGATGTGGCTGGATAGACCGACCTGTTTCAGCAATTCGGAGAACGGCAGTGGCGGAAGTCCTTCCACGTTTGCCATCCTCTCCACATCCCAGATGCCGGCTGGGATTAGGATCGCAGGGGGTCGATGTAAGCGGCTACAGTTGCGATGCAGGCAGAAAGCACGGACATGTTCACGAAGGCTGAGCCGACGTGATGACGATCTGGGCACCTGTGCGCCTCATCAGCGCTGCGATGTCCAGAGCGCTAATGCATGAGCTGCTTGCGCGCCTTCCGTCTTCAAGGCGGCCATCTCATGATGGAACCGATGATCGCCTCGCACCTGTCGAGCGTACGCGAGGCGATGTGTCACCGAGGATCTCGCTATTCTGCGCGCATTTTTGCAGGACGACCGGCGCCGTACCGCCTGTGCCGATGAAGAGGACGTGCTTCTTCTTTTCGGGGAAAGTTCTCCTTCTTTGGACGGCCGAGGGGTTGTCAGGACAAACTCGTTTCGTAGTCGGCGTAATCGAACTTGCGGATCGTTGTCATTGAGCCGTCGAGTTCGCGCACGGCGATGGACGGCATAGCGAGGCCGTTGAACCAGTTCTTCTTCACCATCGTGTAGCCACCCGCGTCCTGAATCGAGATGCGGTCGCCGACCTTCAGCAGCGCTTGAGAGCGGAGTGTGCCGAAGACATCCCCCGCCAGGCAGGACTGGCCGAGAACCATGTATTCATGCGGCCCCGCGTTCGGAAGGATCTCGGCAGCCCCGCGATAAACAAGGAGGCCCAGCATGTGAGCCTCGACAGAGGAATCAACAACGGCCAGATGGCGGCCATCAAAGAGGGTTTCAAGCACCGAGACCTCAAGGGTCGTGCATCCGGTAATCGTCGCTTCGCCGGGCTCGAGATACACTTGCGTACCGAAGCGCTCCGAAAACGCGCGGAGACGTTCGCAGAATGCGTCCAGTGGGTAGCCATTCTCGGTGAAATGAATGCCGCCGAGACTTACCCAGTCGGCGTAGCTCAGAAGCTCTCCAAATCTTTCCTCGATGTCGTCGAGCAGGCCTGAGAACAGGTTAAAGTCGTCGTTCCCACGATTGTTGTGGATCATGAAACCGTTGACCCGGTCGAGAACCGCCTCGATTTTAGCTGGATCGCCTTCGCCCAGGCGGCTGAACGGCCGCGACGGGTCGGCTAGATCGGAAGACGACGAACTGACGCCTGGGTTGATTCGTAAACCGCAGGCGACACCTCCCGCACGAGCGCTGAAACGGTCCAGTTGGCTAATGGAGTTGAAGATGATCTTGTCTGCGTGTCCCACTGCCTCATCGATCTCGTGATCGGCCCACGCAACGCTGTATGCGTGAGCTTCGCCGCCGAAGCGTGTCCGCCCGAGCCTGACTTCGTTCAGCGACGACGAGGTAGTTCCGTCGATGTATGGCCGCATAAAGTCAAACACAGACCAAGCGGCGAAGCACTTCAGGGCAAGAAGCGCCTTCGCTCCTGCCTTTTCGCGCACATAGGCGATCCGTTCCAGATTCTGGAGCAACTTGGCTTTGTCGATCAGGTAATAGGGCGTGGTCATCATCGCGTCGTCCTTCCTTCCGCGTTCGCCGGGGCCTCCTTTGCGAGCGGGTCCGTCACCGCGAGGCCGAGGGCGCGACGTTTCATCAACCGCGCCGCAAGCGATACGTTCACCGATACCTTGCTGACGTAGGAGTCCGCGTGGGTCTGCCTGTCTTCGCCTCCACCAGGTCCCTGGCGCATCGGTGGCGCACGTCCGGAAAACCTGTTGGGGGCTGGGCGAAAACGCCCGCCAGCCACCGTGCCAATCCATTCGCTGACATAGTCGGTAGGCTCCCGAAGGCGGCTGAGTAGTTCGAGATACTTTCCCTGGAACGAGCGGGTATCCTCTCGCCTGCTGACCTCCGACAGACGGTGTAGTTCGCATGCCAGCGTATAGGCGTTGCTTCGCGGCTTTCTCCAGTAGACCCGCCGGCCATCGGCGATCTCGATGTATTCATCGAGCGCCGCCACGGGTGTCGACTCCGTCGCATGTGGAGCGAAGAGCATGAAGGGATCGAAGTGCGCGTCGCCACCTTCTTTAGGCACACCGACGTCAGCGTGACGTGGTGGTTCGAAATTGAGGATTTTGAGGACGGACGAGCTGATCTGCCAACAGCCTGAGGAAACCAGAGCCGCGTCCCAAAGCGCCAGCCCCGCATGCAAGTGGAGAGAATGCGCCATTGCCAGCTTGATGGAAGCGAGCGAACCGTGCCGCTTCCCGACCCACCCAGGCGCGGTCGTCAGAGTCTGGTCCGCCCACGCATTGACGATGGTCCGGATCAACGCGACGTCACAGTCCAACGCCCGGGCGACATCCTGCTCAGTCATCATTCCGTCCCGCCAGGCTTTGATCCGCTCGCGATCAATCTGGGACCTCATAGCCGACCCTCACGTCTCGTTTGGCCGGCTAGCATCGCAAGCGCTGGCTCACCCGGGCGGCCGTCGACTGCGTCTTGTAGACGTGTGAGGACTTCCTCCGGCGATGAAGCGCAACGAATGTTTTCGCGGAGTTCGCTCCGCGACAGGAGACGGCACACCCGTGAGAGCGCCTGCATGAACTCCATCGCATGATCGCGCGGCCAGATCACGGCGAGTACAATATCGACGGGCAATCCATCCGGGGTGCGAAACCAGATTGGGCGTTGCAGGATTGCTAGTGCAGCGGAAGGCTTGTGGTGCACGAAGGCATGAGGGAGCGCCACACCGTTTCCGATACCTGTAGAGCCGAGGCGTTCCCTGTTCAAAAGGGCAGCAAACACTACGTCCGGGGGTAGCCTTGACCGATCTGCGAAGTGGTCAGCGAATTGGCGCAGCAGCGGACGTTTGGCCGTCGCCAGCTTACGCACGTACACGTCTCGCGGATGCAAGAGATCGAGAATATCCACTATGGCCTCCTCGTCGGCGCCGATGGCCGAGCACGATTGACCCTCGTCCCGGGCCTGAAGGTTAGTCGCGTGTTTGGGACCTGGCGGTCCCGGACGCCGAGCCAGGCTTCAGATGCGTCCGGGTAAGAAGCCCGTTGGCAGCAGGCGCGCTCCCATTGGGAGAGCGAATGCAGGCTTGTTCTGCATTGTGAACCTGGCCGTGCCGGAACTCGGATGATCTCGGCCGCACGAAAGGCGCACCAACTCCTGCTTGGAACCAGTTACAGCTGTTTGTGCTGCGCGCGTACCGATCTCGGTCTGCATTTCGTGGTGCCGCCTCATCGCTGCACCTGGCTGGCGGCGGCTAGCGGCGAGAGAGGGAATCCGTATACGGACATGGCGTCGGCTGACATGACCATCGTCGATAGACACCAAGGGCATCGACGAGCGGATCTAGGCAGTGATCGGTTACAAGGAACACAGACCAATTTGGGACGGGAAATTCTCATTACACGCTCCATCGTTGCGGCGCGTTGGGCCGCAGCAGTAGACCGCTATTTGTCGATATTTCCCGGAGCAGACTTACGTGCGGATTTCAGGGTGATATGACCTGCTCCGGGACAAGACACGCCCGTTCCCGGTAAGCCTCGACATCCTGATGAAAGTTTCCATGCACATGGTTGATACGTAGTCTTTTCCTATCTGGTTTACGAGGTGACATTATGCCGCCAACGCGACTGTCGTTTTGGAGTGCAAACCTGGGGGTGACCGGGCCCTACATACGGCTTCCCATCCGGAAGCGTGCCGAAAAAGTCCTGCTAGCTCTGGCTCTAGGAGCCTCGTAGCGACCGAAGGCCGCAAGCCCAGAAAAGAGCAAGGAAAGAAGCTCTCGATTGTAGCAGGCTCAGAGCAGATGGCTGGCTTGGCGGCAAGGTAGATAACAGTTGGCCTGCACGCGGACATGGGTTCGCGTGCAGGCGCCATGACGGCAGGTCAAAGCATCGCGAACGCGATGAGCATCAGGCTTAACATGCCGGTCGCGATGATAATTTTCGTGGTTGTATCCACCTTGCACCTCCTGCGTGAGATCGTGGCCCAAGGCACGCCGCCGCGGCTCCGCTATTCTTTTCGGAAGAGTCGGTCCACCGCTTGTGGAATGTCGTTGCGGGTCAGGCCGATATCCCAGAGTTTCCTGTCATCCAGAGCCCGTAGCTGGTTGATTGCCTTCTGACGCTGCCAGCGGTGGAAGCCACGAAGGAGCAGTCTTCCGAGTGCGGATCGAAAACGGCGGTTGTGATGATCGGTCATGATGTTCTCCGAATAATCGGGCTGCCAGACGGCGGCTTGCTTTGAAGCTGGATGCCAGACGCGTGAAAACGCCGCCGCGCAGAAGCTGCTTGGCAGTTCCGCTCGCCTGGATGAGTAGCGGCTACCCCGGAGGACTGGCGGCTTGCCTGCCCCCGGGGTCAATGCCGGATCAGCAAGGACCCCGACTTCATCTTGTTGATGCCACTCATATGGATGCCCGCCAGAAGAAGAAGACGCTCAACGTCGCGCAGACATAGCCGCCCACCTGGCTGGCTATCATCATGACGACCGCCTGCGGCCATGCGACGAGGCCCGCGGCGCAAAATTTTCCAATGCGGCGATCTCTTTGCGGAAACCGACGGCACCACTGCGCTGGTCGCGTTCGCGGCGAACGGAGGCTCGCCCGTGTGAACGTGGGCCGGGCAGGTCAGGAACGTCCCGCCGCCCGCAACGGTGTTCAGCATTCCGGCGAAGAAGGCTGCCGCGGCGAGGAACAGGTATTCAGTCATGCGTTTCTCCTGCGCCGCGGCGGACTTTCAGGCGGCCGAAGGGCCAGGGTCGTCGAAGCCGTCATGGGCCAGAGGGACGAGGCGATGCTGATCGTGGAACGCGCCTCGTATCACGCGCAGGGTGGGCTTCCCTGAGGTCTCAGAACCTGTACCCTCCAAAGCTTCCTTCTCGCGCCTCGCTGCCTCGGGCTGGTAATGCACCTCGTGGAGCAGGACCCGCTCTTCCTCTCCGTCGCCGTTTCGTATTGCGAAATCCTGTCCCTCGGAAAGGCCCAGCAGCGCCAGCCCCCGGGCCGTGGTGATCGGGAGAAACATGCCGATCGGCGAGGTCATCCGGTCATGCGAGACGATGCGCGTGTCGGGATCGCGGCCGTTGACACTGAACGTCACCCGGCTGCTGAGGGTGGCGACGTTGACCGGAATGTCGTCCCGGAACATCACTGTCGCCGACGCGATCTTCCGCTTCAGGATGCGCGCGAGAGGATCGTCCCGTCCGAGGCAGCGGTCACGCATCACCTCCAGGATCGTAAAGTCCTTGGTCGTGAGAAAACAGGTCTCTTTAGTCATCGCAGTTCTCCATCGCTCCGCAAGGAGCGCTTACGTTATGGCGTATTGGAGATCCCCTGGCCGCACCGTGCGGCGCAGGGGCTACGATCCTGCGATGAGGCAACCCCCGAAAAGCGAGAGGCGGCACGGCGGCCTGATCTCGGTCATGACGCGGCCCGCAGGTTCGACGCCGAAGCGGCCGAGGGAGCCTCGGATGTAGGACTCTCGACGGATTCCACCGTCAGGCGATGGGTGCGTCCGTCACGCGCGGTCCAATCGATCGACTGCCCGGCGGCGAGGCCGATCAGAGCGACGCCGATAGGAGTGAGGATCGAGACCTTACCCTGAGCGATGTCCGCCTCCCCCGGAAACACCAGGGTGACGCGCCGATCCTCGCCGAGATCGCTGGTGAAGCGCAGGGCGGAACGCATGCGCACCACGTCCGCCGCGATCCGGCCATCGTCGACGACCTTCGCGCGCTCGAGTTCGGCAAGCAGTTCTTCCGCCACCGCAGGATTCCGACCGGAATAGGATTCGGCCAGCCGCCAGAGCCGCCCGCTGTCGGTGCGGGTTATGGTGATCGCAGGCTTGCGGTTTTTTTTCATAGCGTGAGCCATGGCTCGGCCCTCTCGTGGCTGCGTCCCGCGCGCGTCATCGGCGTCGCGCGGCTGATGTCATGTCTGGGATTATTGCCGCTTTCGAACCTGATGACCGCAGTTGCGGAAATCAGTCTACGCCCCACGGCCAGGGCGCGACGCGACCTGGCCGGGGGTCAGATGCCCGCGATGGGGCATACCCTGAAGAACGTGAGAAGGCGGCGTTCGGTCTTGCACATGGCCTAGACGTGGGACTTCGGGGCGGGAAAGTCAAGCAGCAGATCGCATGGGTCCGCGGGCATGGCCCGCCTCGGTGGGCGATGACTACGCATTGACCCGCTTGCTTGGAGGGCATCATTCCGGGCGGAAAGCCGACATAGACGTTTCGCCCTCGGTCCTGGGCGTAACGAACCAGCTTTCTGAGGGTTTTGGGTCGCCTGCGTTCTTCAGACGCACCAGCGAGCTCTTGAAGGAATGGTTTGAATGGCTAGATGACCGTCATGTTCGACATGTTTCTTTCATTGACGATCAGGATGACCTCACAAGCCCATGGGTTTGCCGGGGCGGAATAGCGTTGATGTAGAGGCATCGGCTCTTTCCCGCCCCGGGTTCCTCCCACAGGTTCTCTGAGGTGTTCTGCCGGTTCTTTCCGGTGTTGGAGAGAGACATGTTCGTTAAAGCCCAGCTCGTGGTGTGCAGGCGGTGCGGTGATTTTTCGCCGGTCGTACCCACACGTTGCCTTCACTGCAAAACTCCGTTCAACGCTGCCATTCAATCATTGCGGCCCTCCCATCAGGGATGCAGCCGGTCAAGTCGGGGGCGCAAAGCGCATCGCTTCGACGTGGTGCGGATGTGAGCGGCGTACTGTCCATACTGACGCGCATCCTGCTGCCGGTGCTGTGCACGACGGCGGCCGTCGCGTCATACATGCTGCACCCTCTGGCGCTGGCTTGGCTCGATCTCGACGTGTCGGAAAAGCCGATTCGTGTCCTGACGGGCGGGGCCGCATACTTTTCTGCCGCCTGGCTTGGCGGTCGGCTCGTTGGATTGGCGCTGGAGCGCGCCGGTCGCAGACGTCGTCAGGTGCCGAAACTCTTGCTTGAACTGGTTTCAGCAGCTCTCTTCCTCGCTGCGACTATCGCAACTGTGATACTGGTGATCGGCCAGAGTTGGAGCGGCGCCATTGCTGGTTCGGGCCTTGTGATTGCGGTCATCGGTTTCGCCTTACGGGGCACCCTTGCCGATGTCTTTGCTGGGATCGCAGTTGGTTTAGAAGCTCCCTACCGTATCGGTGACTGGGTCGCCATCAATGATCGAACGAGAGGGCGGGTGATCGAGATCGGTTGGCGGACTACCCGGCTGTTCACGCGCAACGACACCTATGTGATCCTCCCGAACAGCCAGATCGCCAGGCAGACACTAACCAACTACAGCGCGCCCAATCGCAAATACCGTGCGCAGGTCGAGGTAGTTCTCAGCCATGATCTGTCGGTGGCGGCGGCCCGCGACCTGTTGACGGACGCGGCGGCCCGTTCGCCGATCATTGTCAATGAGCCAAAACCGGATGTGCGGGTTGCTTCATACGATATGGAGGGCATCCGTTATCATGTGCGGTTCTGGGTGCCAAGCTTTGCCGACGATGTCGATTGTCGTGACGCCATCTTCGGGCAGATCGACGCCGCGCTTCGCGACGGAGGATTGCCCTTGCCGGCCCCGAAATTGCGGCTGTCGAGCGAGCCAATAATTGAAACTGCTCGGGCGCGGGAGGCCGGCGATACGTAACCACCCGATCATTTGGTGAGGCGGGGGCGCTTTCCGTGCCGACGGCGGGACGCTTAAATGGAAGCCGGTTTCGAGGAGCAGGATATGCTAGGAATCTTCCAGGTCCGACTAACGATCGTTGCAAATCACTTGGATACAGGAGCCATGATGTCGACATCTTTGCACCGGCTCGAAGGAGAGCGCATTCAAATCGGATTATATCCCTGGCGCTGAATAACCGCGCCAGGGACATGATCGGCGAACTAGGTTTGTCAGCGACTTTTCGCGAATTTGGAGAACCTAACATGGCGAAGAGAAAAAACGATCAGAGAAGAAATCCACCAAAAGGCAAGAAGAAGAAAAATATAAGCCGTCCCGATGCGGTTACGGATCAGTTGATGCCAGCCAATCGGAAATCGCCGAGATAGGTAGGTCACAGGGCACGAAGCAGGGGATGACCACAAGACAGTCGAAGCACCTTTCTTGACCGGATGATCTACGGTCCCGGGTGGGCAGACGCTCCCGCGCGGGCCTCGAGAAGCTCCGTTTCAATCTCGTGGGTTACGGGTGCACGACCTGCATCGGCAACTCCGGTCCCTTGCCTCAACATCATCACCATTTTCGTGCCTTCAGCTGCAACCTATATCTGATGGAAGAAGCGATGGATTGTCACTCCGACGGTTCGTCGATCGGTGCGTTGCGTGAACGCGCATGGCAGCTGATGCAACCGCACTACCTCAAACGTTTGGGTGGCGTTGTGGAAGCATTTGGCGCGGCACGGTGGCTTGGCCGCGACGCGGAAGATCTCGGCAGCATCGCCGTAGTCGCCGTCGCCGGCCGAATTGCAACGCTTCTGATCGAGGCCGAGAGACTGATTCTGGGTCGCATCCACGCCGCAAGCCGTGTGATTCCAGCTGGGAATCTGAGTGACTCGGACGTCGACGATCTTGGCGAGTATGTCCTCACGTCAGGCGGTGACGTGATCATCGTCCCTACCGCGAGAATCGCGGCACGAACCGGCACAGCCGGGATCTATCGCTTCTAATGAGGGGCTTTTGCAAAGATCGCGGATTGCTAGTTGATAATGACGAGTTGGCGCAAGTCTGTCGCGATCTTCCTGAAACCGCCTGCCAGGAGCAACCGCGCAACTACGGTCTGCATGTAGCGTCGCTCATCCTGACAAAGGCAGGTGAAGGCCTTGCCGATATAAAACTTGTTGTTGCCTGGTTGCTCGACGCAATAGGCGCACCGACCTGGGCGATCGGTCTATTGGTGCCGGTGCGTGAATCGCTCGCAATGTTGCCGCAACTGCTGATATCGGCGCGAATTCGCCAATTGCACATTCGCAAGACCGTGTACGTAACAGGCTGTATCGTGCAAGGCTTTGCAATCATTGGTATCGGATTGGTTGGCCTGACTCTGACAGGTACCACGGCCGGCGTCATAGCAATCAGTCTCATCGCTGCCTTCGCCCTCGGACGCAGCATATCCTCGATCAGCCACAAGGATGTTCTCGCAAAGACGGTGGACAGGGGCCGCCGAGGTGCGGTCAGTGGGATCGGAGGAACCGTCGCCGCGGCAGCTACGCTACTGCTGGCTACAGGCTACTCAACCGGCTGGGTTCCACTCACCGTGTTGTTCGTCGCGAGCGCCGTTATTCTTGGCGGTATGGCGTGGCTTTTTGCTGCGCTTGTTTTCGCATCGATTCGCGAATATCCCGGTGCGACCGAAGGCGGCATCTACGGCTTGGCAGCGGTCGTTTCGCAATTGCGGCTTCTGCGTAGCGATGCGCAACTGCAGTGGATTATTGCGACACGCGCCTTGCTGTTATCGACGGCGCTCGCCCCGCCCTATTTCATTGCGCTCAGCGGCGATCGCGAACCGAGCGGCCTGGGCACGCTTGGTCTTTTCATGATGGCGGCGGCGGCGGCGACTCTCTCAAGCTCATACTTCTGGGGCAAACTCGCGGATCGATCGAGTCGGAAAGTGCTGATGTACGCGGCAGCGCTGGCATCGCTGGCCAACGCTGTTGCCGCCCTCACTGCGCTGGTGATACCGGAACGATTGTTATCCGCGCCACTCCTGCCCGCACTGCTGTTTGTGCTCGTAATTGCGCACCAAGGTGTTCGACTCGGCCGTTCGGTACATATCGTCGACATGGCAGATCTCGACAACAGAGCCACCTACACCGCACTCAGCAACTCAGTAGTGGGCCTTCTACTTCTTGCTGGCAGCGTATTCGGCGTCATTGCTCAGTGGTTTGGTGTCGGCACAGTGTTGGCGCTGTTTGCGTTAATGGCACTGACGGCCATACCGGCGGCGGCGCGGTTGGACGAGGTCCAGACAACGGAAGCGGTCAGATGAACCTCTCAAGATGGCCCTAAAGCAGGCTTGACGCCTATGGTTCTCGATCGGACGGGAACAGGTGACGGCCATGTCGAGAGGACCGTATGCTGACTCGCGCTGGAGTAACTCAGTCGACGCCAGCCGGCTTGCGATCCGGTTCCGTACGCGGATCAAGAGTCAGGCCAGCTTGGGAAATATCGGGAAGCGGAACGAATTTTTCCCGCGCTTCTTTCGGTAGACTCCGGCCAACTCTCATCCTGAGCAGGACGAACAGGGCGTAAATTACTGCCACCGCGGATTCGAACAAGAAGAACGACGCTGGTCCGTAAAGCGACATCAGTGCAGACGCGAACAGCGGGCCGATCGTTGCACCGATGGAGTAGACCATCAGAAGGCGCCCGGACGCTGCTACATAATATTTGCGCTCCAATCGGTCGAAGGTCTGAGCGACGCAAAGCGGATAAACGCTGCTTATCGCACCACCGAATGCCAAAGCCATGGCGATAAGAACACTGAGCGGCAAACCGCCAGCGAGCGCGTTCGACAGCAACCCCCATGACGCGCCGACCGCAATCAAAATGCAGGACATGACGATGCGCCTGTCAAACCTGTCTGCCAACATGCCAACCGGAACTTGAAAGCCCAGCCCTCCCAGAACGACCGTGCTCATGAACAGGGCCGTTTCGGAAACGCTCAGGCCAATCTGGCGGGCAAAGACCACGCCAAGGGCGTAGAAGGAGCCGACGAGGATTCCCGCAACGCCGGCTCCCACCAAACCGATCCGTGATGCCTCATAAAGCCTTCTTACGGTGAGCACGCGCAACTCACTCAGGTTCGGTTCTCCAAGCCGTGTCACGGCGATGGGAATGAGGGCCAATCCGGTCAGTGCCGAGGCCAGCATCAGGTGGTCGGTGGAACCGTCTGGGGCTAGGTTGATCAGTGTCTGACCCAATGCGACAGCCAGGTAAACGGCCAGCATGTAGTAGCCGAGGACGCGTCCCCTAGTCTCGTTGCTGCTGCGATCATTGAGCCAGCTTTCGATCGAAGTGCTCATGCCAGCAATGCAAAAACCGTTGATCACCCGCAGAATGATCCAGACGACGGGGGTCGGGAAGAAGCCGTAGGCAAGGCAGACCGCTGCAGTGAATGCGGCAAATGCGGAGAAGGCACGGATATGTCCAATTCGCAGAACGACCCGTTTCGCACGGTAGCCGCCGAGTGCCAGCCCTAAATAATAGGAGGCCATCACGACGCCTGTCAGAGCCACCGGATAATCCGCCGCTTCCATTCGTAGCGGCAGAACCACGCCAAGCAGGCTGTTTCCAGCCGTGAAGAGGATGGTGCCCCCGAGAAGGGACTTCACGGGCGCCAGTGATGTCACGACTTTCCGGGACATCTTGAACGGACCTTCTTATGACAGCATGACTGGCGACCAGATGGTTACTCACCAATATCAGAAACGCTCGCGTTCAATCATATGACGACGTCGCAGGTATGGGGACCGGCAAGGGTATGCGAAGGCACTTAGGGCGATTGCGTATCGCATTCATGATTGCCAGCCCCGGTCGTGCAGCGGGCGGGTAAGACGATTATCCTGTAGCGCTGTAAGCAACTGTGTCAGCGCCCCAGGTGCGACCAACTCAGGCCGAACCCGTCCAAACCGTCCCGCATGGCCGGTTTAGGGTGGCGCTCCAGATGCGGCGGTGCCGCACGGCCACCGTCATCTTCCCAGCGGGCCAGACATTCTGCGCTGGGCTCGCCAGCATGGCTTATGTCGGCCGCGAGCTGGAGCGCTTCCGGGAACAGTTGGTCGAAGTTTTCTTTGCGCATCATCATTTCATACATCCTTCAATTTTCTCTCGTGGCGCTGGTTTGCCGGCGTGTTCGATAGTCGTCCTCGCGCTACGCGCGCGATGGCGAAACCGAAGGATTGCCTTGCATGCTCTGGCGCTCGACCTCCAGTGAGACCGGGCGCATACCCAATTCGCGGTCGCTGAAACTATCGACGACGCGGGGAATATCGTTTCGCGATATCCCGATATCGTAGAGCAAATTGTCGTCCATGGCTCGCAGGGCCGCGATCATCCTGCGGCGCTGCCAGTTACGAACAACAGTTTGGACCAACCGGCGCACCACGCCAGGTCTTCTGCCTCTCTCTTGCTGACCGGACCTGTGAGTTTTGGGGCGCAAGGAAATGTCGGGATTTGGGTGCATGACACTCTCCAGAATGAGGAGGTTGAACTGAGACGTCCGCGTTCGATCGTCGAGCCGTCCGCCCATGGGCGGAACCCGGCCGCCGGCGCGTCCGTCATTCGGATTGATCTGTGTGAGATTAAGAGGACCCCGCAGCGCAGACAGGCAACCGCCTTGTCTCGCCCGGGGTCACCGGCGGTTCAGATTATTTCCTGCGTCGCGCAGGAACCTCATGTGGAAACTGAACTTGGTCATGTCCTTTATGTGAGCTTTCCGCCGGAGCTTATCAAGTGCAAAGCTTCATAATGGGGCGCTTCACCTCTCGCCTGCGAAGCCGGCCGAGAATGAGGGTTTGTGGTCGGCCGCGGGCAGACTGACGTGACACTATCTTTCCACCGGTTCCTCGCAGGTTCTGCTCGACTTCGTTTGCACAGCAAGCATTGGTCGGTGCGCCGGTCGAGGCATTCGCCGGCTGAGTTTTCGCCTGGCGGTTTGCCGGGCTTGTCGTGGTAGCGGCGCCGGATGTCCCGGCGTCCGAGGGCAAAGGAGCCGACCATGACAGACGAGACGAAGACCGCGACCGATCCCGCAATCGACGGCGTTCAAGCGACACCCCGCAAAACAAGGAAGCCTGAAGCAAATACCTCTATCGGCAGCGCGATGAGCTATCCGCCGCAGCTGCGGCGTGTCGAGCCCGAGATGTCCGGGTCGAAGCCAGGTTCGGAAGCGACGCAAGCAAAGCCGCGTGCCGCCCGCACTCGAAAGAAGCCCGCGCGATCCGGTGCCAGCGGATCGGACAGTTCGGTCGTCGTGGCGGGCAAGAAGCAGGCGGCCAAGGTCACAAAGACGGAGACCGCGTTGAAGGTCCTCCGCCGCAAGCGCGGCGCGAGCATCGCGGAGATGCAGGAACTGACCGGCTGGCAGGCGCACTCGGTCCGGGGCTTCCTGTCCGGAACGGTGAAGAAGAAGCTCGGTCTTCAGATCGTCAGCGACGCCGGCAAGGACGGGGTCAGGCGCTATCGCATCGATGACGCAGGACGGGCTGGTTGATCATGCTTCCGGAAGAGACGCTGGAGCGTGAGGTCGCCGCCATCGGCGCCCTCACGCGCGATGAACTGACCGCCCGGTGGCAGAAGGCCTATGGCTGCCTGCCACCGAAAGGCATAAACCGTGTTCTGCTCGAACGCGCCGCTGCCTGGCATCTTCAGGCCGCTAGACAGGGTGGTTTGTCCACTGCTGCCCGCGCTATTCTGAGAGTGGGATCACGTCTTTCGTCAAGGTCATCGCGGTCGACGAAAGAGCAGGATGTTGCCGGGGTATCTCGACAGGCTTCGGTCGTCGGGATTGAGCGCGACGCAGATCGCGCGGCCCGGCGGGTTTCTCGACGGGTCAGCGCCGCCGCGCCACCCGCTGTGGGCACCCGGCTGATGCGGGAGTGGAACGGACGCATGTATGTCGTCGACGTGACCGAACAGGGCGTCCTCTTCGACGGAAAGATCTATCGGTCCTTGAGTTCCGTCGCCAAGCGCATCACCGGCGCGCACTGGTCCGGACCGAGGTTCTTCGGGCTATGAACATGACAGCATCCCCTCGCATGCGTTGCGCGGTCTACACCCGCAAGTCGACCGAGGATGGACTGGAGCAGGAGTTCAACTCCCTCGACGCCCAGCGTGAAGCCTGTGAAGCCTATATCCGGTCGCAATCCTCGCTGGGCTGGAAGCTGGTGTCGGACCGCTATGACGATGGCGGCATCTCCGGCGGCACCATGGACCGTCCTGCCCTGCAGCGGTTGCTTCAGCATATCCGCGGCGGACAGGTCGACGTGGTGGTAGTCTACAAGATCGACCGCCTGACGCGATCGCTCTCCGATTTCGCCAGGATCGTGGACGTGTTCGATGAGGCGAAAGCCTCCTTCGTCTCCGTCACCCAGCAGTTCAACACCACGACCTCCATGGGCAGGCTGACGCTGAATGTGCTTCTGTCATTCGCCCAGTTCGAACGTGAGGTCACGGCAGAGCGCATCCGCGACAAGATCGCGGCATCGAAGAAGAAGGGCATGTGGATGGGCGGCGGCGTCCCACTCGGCTATCGGGCCGAGAACCGGAAGCTGAAGATCGACGAGCAGGAAGCCGAAATCGTCCGCTTTCTGTTCAATCGCTATCTGGAACTGAAGTCTGTGCGCGCGCTCGCTGCCGAGGCGAATGCGAAGCGCTTTCCGGCACGGTCCACGCGCAGACCAAAAGCCCTAGAGGAAGATAGCGTCGAGACACCGTCCTCGTCCGGTTCGGCGGCGCGCCGCTTCGGACGCGGCCCGCTCTACCATCTGCTGTCCAACCCGATCTACATCGGCAAGGTGAGGCATCGTCAAAAGATCTATGAAGGCGAGCACGAGGCAATCATAAGCGCCGAGACTTTTGCCGCAGCGCAGGCGCTTCTCGCGGCCCAGGCGCCGGTACGCTCGTCAGCGACCAACGCTGCGGATATCCATCTTCTGACCGGCATCCTGTCCGACGAAGAGGGAACCGGCCTGCGATCGGTCCACACGAAGAAAGGCAATGTCCGCTACCGCTATTACGTCTCGAAGACTTGTGTGGAGGAGCGAGGCCAGTCCGATCGGAGCGGCTGGCGTCTCCCGGCACGTCAGATCGAGCAGGTGGTGGAGGACGAGCTTGCGAACATACTGACCAATCCCCGGCGAATGTCGCATCTGATCGAGGACCAAGTCCCGGCAGATCGCTTCGCCGCGGCGATCGATCGGGCATCGGCGCTTCACGCAAGCTACAAAACTTGCACCCCACAGCACCAACGTGATCTGGTCCGACGATTGTTCCCGCGGATCGAACTCACCTCAGCCAAGCTGATACTGCGCTTCGACGCGAAGGCTCTGGCCGAACAGCTGGTCGGTAACGCTTCGATGAGCGATGTGGAAAACGATCGGCAACTCACTTCCATCGAACGGCCGATCTCGCTGCGCCGTCGCGGCAAGGAGACGAAGATCGTTCTGACCGACAGCACTGGACGAATCAGCGCTCCCGACGAGAATCTGATCCAGATTCTGCAGAAGGCGCATTCCTACCTGGCCCAGCTGACCGACGGATCCGGCCGGAGAATCTGTGAGATGGCTGCAGCCAACGGCATCGACCGCTCCGACTTCAGCCGCGTTTTGCGACTGGCTTTCCTCGCACCGAAGATCACAGATCAGATTCTTTCCGGGTCCCAGCCGCCCGAACTCACGGCTCAGAAACTCTGCCGCATGCCGGAGCTTCCCCACGCTTGGTCGCAGCAGCAGAGGCTCCTCGGTTGCTGACAGGTCACACTTAGCTACCTGACAGGCCTCACTCGCCAGGGCGAGCTCCGTCGCAACTCCCTGCATCAACCGACCATCGCCGCCGCAAACATGGGGACGCCCGGAACGCCCTACAGAGACGGGCGCCGGAAGTGCGCTCGAAAGAGACACTATCTGTCCCCAGGTTTGCAAACGGAGAATTGAAGGCGCCGCCAAGCCTCGGAAAACGCGCCGCTTTTCCGGGCACCACCAGAGACGGCTCGGAGAGTTTGCGGAGCAGGGGACTGGCTGGTGCCGCTTGCGTGACTCGAACACGCGACCCCATCATTACGAATGATGTGCTCTACCAACTGAGCTAAAGCGGCCCATGCCAGTCCATTGGACCGGCGATGCGGTTCGCGGGTGATATCGACATTGAACGTCAATTTCAAGCGCCCGATCACGACATTCCGGCGAACTCCCGAGATGGTGAACGGCCCCTGCCGGGCATCGGGCGAGAGACAACGAACCGCCGGGCTGCGAACGACCGGCTCGCTCGCGTCGACGAAAGTCTGTTCTCGCTTCGTCGCGAAATCAGCGCTTTGCCGATGGACTCCTGTTTTCGCTGCGTTAAGCTTCGCTGGAGCCTGTACGCATCTCATCTTGGCTAAACGTTTCAAATCAGGCGCTTGGAGGAGGATAAATGTCTGAGGTTTCGATGGTTGTGAACGGTCGCAAGGTGTCGGCCGCAGTCGAGGATCGAACACTGCTCGTCCACTTCCTGCGCGAGCATCTCGGCCTGACCGGGACGCATGTCGGCTGCGACACATCGCAGTGCGGCGCCTGCGTGGTTCACGTCGACGGCAAGGCGGTGAAAAGCTGCTCCATGCTCGCGGCGCAGGCGTCGGGCGCCGACGTGGTGACGATCGAGGGATTGGCGAACGGCGCCGACCTGCATCCGGTCCAGGCGGCGTTCCGCGAGAACCACGGCCTGCAGTGCGGCTTCTGCACGCCGGGCATGATCATGGCGGCGACCGACATGATCAACCGCCACGGTGCCGGCAACCTCGACGAGAAAACCGTGCGGGCCGAGCTGGAAGGCAATATCTGCCGCTGCACGGGTTACCACAACATCGTGAAGTCGATCCTCGCCGCCTCGAAGGCGATGGCGAAGGGCAAGTCGAAAAAAGCGGCGTGAGCGGAGCGGCAGGCAACAGGACAGCAGGGCTGCAAGGTACCGGACCGGTTCCCTATCTCCCTCCCGCCTTGTTGCCCCACTCCCTTTCCCGACATCTGGAGGAGGACCAGAGCTATGGGTGTTGAAGGCATCGGCGCGCGCGTTGCGCGCAAGGAAGACAAGAGGTTCATCACCGGCGGCGGCCGCTACGTTGACGATATGGTGGTGCCGGGAATGAAACATGCCGCCTTCGTGCGGTCTCCGCATGCGCACGCCGACATCAAGAAGATCGACGTCAGGGCGGCCAAGGACATGCCGGGCGTCATCGATGTGCTGGTGGGCAAGGAACTCAAGGCAGACGGCATCGGCAACCTGATCTGCGGCTGGATGATCCACTCCAAGGACGGCTCGCCGATGAACATGGGCGCCTGGTCGCCGCTGGCTGTCGACCGCGTCCGATATGTCGGCGATGCGGTGGCGATCGTCGTGGCCGAGACCAAGGGGCAGGCGCGCGACGCCGCCGAGGCCGTCGAAGTGACCTACAAGGAAAAGAAGGCGGTGACCGACGCGGCCGCGGCGCTGAAGAACGGCGCCCCGCAATTGCACCCGGAAGCCGCCGGCAACCTGATCTATGACTGGGCGATCGGCGAGGAAGACGCGGTCGACAAGGCGATCGCCTCGGCCACGCATGTCACCACGATGCAGATCGTCAACAACCGGCTCGTGCCCAACGCCATGGAGCCACGCGCCGCACTCGGCCATTACGACAAGGCCGAGGACCATTATACCTGCTGGACGACATCGCAGAACCCGCATGTCGCGCGGCTGGTCATGAGCGCCTTCTACAATGTCGCGCCCGAAAACAAGCTGCGCGTCATTGCGCCCGATGTCGGCGGCGGCTTCGGCTCCAAGATCTACATCTATCCTGAGGAGATCGTCTGCCTGTGGGCTTCCAAGCGCACCGGCGTGCCGGTCAAGTGGGTCGCTGACCGCACGGAGAGCTTTCTGACCGACGCGCATGGCCGCGACCATGTCACCGAGGTCAAGCTTGCATTCGACGCGGACAACAAAATGACGGCGCTCAAGGTCGACACGATCGCCAATTTCGGCGCCTACATGTCGCTGTTTTCGAGCGCCGTGCCGACCTATCTCTATGCGACGCTGCTTTCGGGCCAGTATGTCATCCCGTCGATCCACTGCAACGTGAGAGCCGTCTACACCAACACGGCCCCGGTCGACGCCTATCGCGGCGCTGGCCGGCCGGAGGCGACCTATGTGCTGGAGCGCGTGGTCGAGACGGCTGCGCGCGAACTCGGCGTCTCGCCGGCCGAACTGAGGCGCAAGAACTTCATCACCACCTTCCCGTACCAGACACCGGTGATCATGGCCTATGACGCTGGCGACTACGCCGCCTCGCTCGACGCGGCGATGAAGGCAGCCGATTATGCCGGCTTTGCCAAGCGCCGCGACAAGGCGGCCAAGAACGGCAAGCTGCGCGGCATCGGCATGAGCTGCTACATCGAGGCCTGCGGCATCGCGCCGTCGGCGGCGGTGGGCTCGCTCGGCGCCGGTGTCGGTCTGTGGGAATCGGCCGAGGTGCGCGTCAACGGCGTCGGCACGATCGAGGTACTGACCGGGTCGCACAGCCACGGACAGGGTCACGAGACCACCTTCGCCCAACTGGTCTCCGACCGGTTCGGCGTGCCGTTGGACACGGTATCGATCGTCCATGGCGACACGGACAAGGTGCAGATGGGCATGGGCACTTATGGCTCGCGCTCTGGCGCGGTCGGCATGTCGGCGGTCGTCAAGGCGCTCGACAAGGTCGAGGCCAAGGCCAAGAAGATCGCGGCCCATCTGATGGAGGCCGACGAAGGCGACATCGTCATCGAGAACGGTGAATTGAAGGTCGCCGGCACCGACAAGACGGTGCCGTGGTTCCAGATGGCGCTTGCCGCCTATACGGCCCACAACCTTCCCGAGGGCATGGAGCCCGGCCTCAAGGAGGGCGCCTTCTACGATCCGTCCAACTTCACCTTCCCGGCCGGCTGCTACATCTGCGAGGTCGAGATCGATCCCGAGACGGGGGACACGGAGATCGTGCAGTTCGTGGCTGCCGATGATTTCGGCAACATCATCAATCCGATGATCGTCGAGGGACAGGTCCATGGCGGCATCGCCCAGGGTGTCGGGCAGGCGCTTTTGGAAGGCTGTCACTACGATGACGGCGGACAGCTGATCACGGCGAGCTACATGGACTACTGCATGCCACGCGCCGACGATTTGCCGTCGTTCCAGGTTTCGACCTCGAACACGCCGTGCCCGTCGAACCCGCTCGGCATCAAGGGTTGTGGAGAGGCCGGCGCCATCGGCTCGCCGCCGGCGGTGATCAACGCCATCACCGACGCCATCGGCAACAACGACCTGTCGATGCCAGCGACGTCGCAGAAGGTCTGGGCGGCGCTCAAGGCCGCGACCAAGCACTGAGGAGGAAGCAACAATGTATTCCGTGACCTATCACCGCGCCTCTTCGGTGGCCGACGCGGTCAAGCTCCTGAAGAAGGCCGACGACGGCAAGCTGGTCTCGGGCGGGATGACGCTGATCCCGGCCATGAAGACGCGGCTTGCCGCGCCGTCCGATCTTGTCGATCTGCGCCACGTCAAGGAATTGAAGGGCGTCAAGGTCTCGGGCAAGAACGTGACCATCGGCGCCGCGACGACGCACGCCGAGGTAGCGGCGAACGAGAAACTTGCCAAGGTCTGCCCCGCGATCTGCCATCTGGCCGCGCATATCGGCGATCCGCATGTGCGCCACATGGGAACGATCGGCGGTTCGGTCGCCAACAACGATCCCGCAGCCGACTACCCGGCGGCACTACTGGCGCTTGGTGCCACGATCGTCACCGACAAGCGGGAAATTCCCGCCGACAAGTTCTTCAAGGGCCTGTTCGAAACGTCCTTGAAGGACAATGAGGTGATCACTGCCGTAACCTTCACCGCACCGGCGAAATGCGGCTACTCCAAGTTTCCGAACCCGGCCTCGCGCTACGCCATGACCGGCGTTTTCGTGGCCAAGGGCAAGGATGGCGTGCGTGCCGCGGTCACCGGCGCCGGCGATGACGGCGTCTTCCGCTCCAAGGAAATCGAGGCGGCGTTGTCGAAGAAGTTCGAGGCCGGAGCGCTCGAGGGCGCGTCGGTTCCCTCGAAAAACCTCATGAGCGACATCCACGCCTCAGCCGACTACCGCGCCAATCTGGTCGTGGTGATGGCCAAGCGCGCCGTGGCGGCAGCCACCGCCGGCTAACACTCGTTGCCAGCGATCCGAGCTGCGAAAGGGCCTTCGGGCCCTTTCTGCTTTCGAGCGCGCTAGTTGAGGACGGGTATTTTGGTGTTGTTGGCCGGGAGCCTCCGAGCCCGCGCGCGACGTTCGCCGTGCCTGGCCGCCACCGCGATCGCTGTTGGCCCAATCCTGCCGCGCCGAGCGCGTGCATAAGCTTGCGCATGTCCGTTGACCGTCCGCTCCTCGGCATCGCGTTGATGACCGGCTTCTGCGCCCTCGCGCCGCTGGGCGATTCGATCGCCAAGCTGCTCGGCGCGACCATTCCTCTGGTCCAGCTTCTGTTCGTGCGCTTCGCTTTCCAGGCATTGCTGGTGCCGGCGGTCTGGGCGAGCGGTGGGTCGGTGCGTCTTTCCGGACGGGCGACGTGGCTGATGGCGGCGCGAACAGCGCTCCACATTGTCGGTATCGGCGCCATGTTCCTGTCGCTGCGCTACCTGCCGCTGGCAGACGCCGTTGCAATCGCTTTCGTGATGCCGTTCATCATGCTGTTGCTGGGCCGGCTCGTGCTCGACGAGGAGGTCGGCCCGCGCCGCCTTGCCGCTTGCGCGGTCGGCTTTGTCGGCACCCTGCTGGTTGTCCAGCCGAGCTTCGCCGAGGTCGGCTGGCCGGCGCTGTTGCCCCTCGGCGTCGCCGTCACCTTCGCTTTCTTCATGCTGATCACGCGGCAGGTGGCGCGTGAGGCGGGGCCGGTCGCCCTGCAGGCGGTAAGCGGCGCGATGGCTGTCGCCTTCCTGGGGCCGCTGCTCGCCGTTGGCGTCGCGCTCGACCTGCCGGGTCTGTCGCTGGTTTGGCCGAATGGGTACGAGACGTTTCTGCTGTTGGCGATCGCCGTTCTCGGAACGTCGGCGCATCTTCTGATGACGTGGTCGCTGCGCTTTGCGCCGGCCTCGACCCTGGCACCGATGCAATATCTGGAGATCCCCTTCGCGACCCTGATCGGCTGGCTGATCTTCCGCGATCTGCCCAACGGCCTCGCTGCCGTCGGCATCGCGATTACGATGGCCGCAGGCCTCTACATCGTTCTCAGGGAGCGCACTTTGGCGCGCACGCCGCGCCCGCCCACGCCGGCGGCGGCCGAATAGATCGCGCGGTCAGGCCGGCAAGGAGTCGACCAGGCGTTCTGCGCCGTCGCGGAACGGGTCGACCGCCGGAAGCCCCATGCGTTCTTCGGTCTGGCTGAGGTAGTCGCGCGCCTCCTCCGGGGAGAGCGCTGCCGTATTGACCGAAATGCCGATGACTCGGACGTCCGGATTGACGATCCGGGCGGTCGCCAGCGAAAGCTCGCGCAGTTCCTCCAGCGACGGCAGCGTGTAATGTGGCAGGCCACGCATGTGGGTCCGCGTCGGCTCGTGGCATAGCACCAGTGCGTCCGGGCGCCCGCCATGGATCAGGGCCATGGTCACGCCCGAAAAGGACGGGTGGAACAGGCTGCCCTGGCCTTCGATCAGGTCCCAATGGTCTTCATCATTGTCGGGTGTGAGCCATTCCACGGCCCCGGCCATGAAGTCGGCAACAACAGCGTCGAGCGGCACGCCGGAACCGGTGATCAGGATGCCGGTCTGGCCTGTGGCACGGAACGACGCCTTCATGGCGCGCGCCCGCATCACCTTCTCCATGGCGAGCGCCGTGTACATCTTGCCGATCGAGCAGTCGGTACCGACCGCCAGGCAACGCTTGCCGGTACGTGGCTTGCCGTCGGCGATCGGATAGTCGTTCCGCGGCACGCGCACGTCGAAGAGGTTCGTTCCGGATTGCTTCGCGGCCGCAACCAGTTCGGGGATGTCGGCGAGGTGGTTGTGCAGGCCGGAGGCGATGTCCATGCCGGCACGGCTCGCCGCCACCAGCGTCTCGATCCAGTTCCTGGAGATGACGCCACCACGGTTGGCGGCACCGACGATCATGGTTCTTGCGCCGGCCGCGGCCGCGTCGGCGATGCTCATTTCGGGCAGCCGGAGATCGGCCCGGCAGCCTTCGAGCCGCAACTGGCCGAGCGCGAATTCCGGCCGCCAGTCCTTCACGCCCTGCGCGACCTTGGCGGCAAGCTGGTCCGGCGCGTCGCCGAGAAACAGGAGATAGGGCGTCTTGAGCATCGTCCAGCGGCCTCTGATACGGGAATGAGCCCGCAAGGGAGTATCGACGGCTCGGGCGATGTCAAGGGTGGAGCCTGCCACGGTTCGGCCGCTTGCGATCCCCCTGCCGGGGACTAAGCTTCCGGCGTAGAGCTGTTCCAACCCGGAGGGCGAATTGCATCGCCGCGAATTTGTGGCTGGCGCGGTTGCCGCGATGGCGACGCAGAGCGTAGCGGCCGCGGGACCGGCGCAAGCGGACGGTCCGACGCTGGACCGCATGATCGGCCAGATGATCATGGTCGGGTTCCGTGGCGATCGCCCCGGCGATCCGCGTGTCGCGACCGTTGCCGAGCAGATCGCCCGGAGCGAGGTGGGCGGTGTGCTCTACTTGCGGCACAACCTGGCCGACAGGCATGCGGCCGTTGCCCTGAACCGGGCCTTCGCCGGGGCGTGGCAGGGTGTGCCGCCGCTGCTCGCCATCGACCAGGAAGGCGGCCGCATCGCCCGTCTCGGCGCGGCGCATGACTTTCCTGTCTTTCCGTCGGCGCGGGACATGGCATCGCGGCACCGCCCGAACGAAGCAAAACGGCTCTTTGGGCAAATGGCGGCGGGCCTGCGTGAATGGGGCTTCAATTTCAATCTGGCGCCGGTTGCCGATCTCGATAT
This sequence comes from Nitratireductor mangrovi, assembly GCF_007922615.2. Lineage (NCBI taxonomy): Bacteria > Pseudomonadati > Pseudomonadota > Alphaproteobacteria > Hyphomicrobiales > Phyllobacteriaceae > Nitratireductor > Nitratireductor mangrovi. The sequence goes on from NZ_CP042301.2 coordinate 29,166, forward strand.
CAATCCGGAAAGCCCCGTCATCGGCGCGCTTGAAAGGAGCTACTCGGCAGATCCGGCCGTTGTCGACAACTATGTCGCGGCCTTTGTGCTGGCGCACCGCGAACATGGCGTGCTCAGTGCGATCAAGCATTTCCCCGGCCACGGGTCGAGCGCGACCGACAGCCATGAGGCGCTGCCCGACGTGTCAGCCAGTTGGACGCGGGGTGAACTTGAGCCATTCGGTTCGGCGATCAATTGCGGGCTGGCCGATGCGATCATGGTCGGACACCTGCATGTCGGTGGACTGCAGGACGGTGACGGCAGCGAGCCGGCGTCGTTGTCGAAGCGGGTGGTGACCGACCTTCTGCGCAAGGAACTCGGCCATCAAGGGGTCGTGATCACCGACGACCTGCAGATGAACGCGGTTACCCAGAACCGCTCCTTCGGGCGCGCCGTAGTCGAGGCGGTCCTGGCCGGCAACGACATCCTGCTTTTTGCGAATTTCGAGGACTACGATCCCAGGCTCCCCGAACGCGTTCGTGCCATCCTCGCAAGGCGTGCCGAACACGATCGCGCGCTCTGGGAACTGATACGGGCTTCCTACCAGCGCATCCTGCGGCTGAAGCACCGGCTGGCTGCGGTCGGGTAAGCGTCATGTCTCGCGAGGCTTAGCCGCCGCTGATAGCGGTGAGAATAAAGATCTCCGCGCCCGGCCGGAGCACGGCCTCCAGGTTCTGGCGTTCTCCGTCGACGAAAACGTTCATGTGTCTGCGGATCGCTGGCCGCGTGTCGCAGATGCGGTCGCCCATGCCCGGCCAGCGTTCGTCGAGCCGGTCGATCAACTCGCGAACCGTCGCCGCCTCCAGTTCGCATTGTCGCGGCGCGCCGGGAAAGAGGTCCGCAAGCACCGCGGCGAGCTTCACGGTGACCGTCTGCTTTTCGCCGGCGTCTACAGGCATCCCCGCCACCTCAATCGAGCAGCATCGTCTCGACCGAGAGGATGGCCGGCAGATGCTGTGCGACCGACCGCCAGCTTTCGCCCTCGTCGTTCGATGCGAACAGCGCTCCGCCACTGGTGCCGAAATAGACGCCGGCGGGATCAAGCCGGTCCGTCGCCATCGCCTGGCGCAGCACGCCGAAATAGGCATTTTCCTGCGGCAGCCCGTCACGCAGGTCCTGCCAGCTCTTGCCGGCGTCGCGCGTGCGCCACACCGCCGCCTTGGCGTCGGGCACGTAGCGCCCCGCCGAATCGCCGTTGAGCGGCAACAGGAACAGCGTTTCGGGATCGCGCGGATGTACCGCGGCCGGAAAGCCGAAGCTCGACGGCAGGCCATCCTCGATGCTTTCCCACCGCTTGCCGCCGTCGTCGCTGCGGTACATGCCGCAATGGTTCTGCTGATAGAGCCGGTCCGACATGCCGGGCGCCATCACCAGCGAATGCACGCATTGCCCGAACTCGGGATAGTTCTGTCCGTCGGGCAGGAAGTCGGCGCGGGTGCCGAGATTGCGTGGCTCCCAGCTGGCGCCGCCATCGGCGCTGTGGAAGACACCGGCGGCGGAGATGCCGACCCAGATGCGGGCTTCGTCCGCGGGATCGACGACCATCGAATGCAGGATCAGCCCAGCCCCGCCCGGGTTCCATTCCGGCCGCGAAGGGTGCTTTTGCAGGCCATCTATGTGCCGCCAGCTCTTGCCGCCATCCTCGCTCTTGAACAGACCGGCAGGCTGGACGCCGGCATAAAGCCCGCCAGAGCAGAGCGCCAGGCTCCAGCCCGCCGCCACCGGGTCCTGCCCTTCCGGGTAGGCGAGACCGTCGCTCGAATGGCTCCATGATTGCCCCAGATCGTCGGAGCGCCAGATCGCCGGGCCAAACCACTCATTGCCGCCGGCGCCGTAGATCCGGCCGGTATCGGGATCGCCGATGACGTGGTTCATCGGCCAGGTTTCGCAGAAAGGCCCGCGCAGATGCCAGTCGTCGCGCGCCCAGCCGCTTTCGGCCACGAACACGCCCTTCTTGGTGCCGATCAGCAGAACCACCTTACCGGCCATGAAACGCTCCTCGCTTCGTTCCGCCCCCGCGAACTGGACAGTTACGTTGATATCAACATAATATGACAACCATGTCAAAGCAGGACCTGGTCCCCTACCAGACCACCATCGAGGTTCGCGATGCCTGCCTGTGCCTGCACGTGCAGAGGGCAGCGAGGGCATTGGCGCGCTATTTCGATGAGGCGCTGCGCCCGTGCGGCCTTTCCAACGGGCAGTTCTCGCTGCTGATGTCGCTGAACCGGCCGCAGCCGCCGCGCATGAAGGAAGTCGCCGCCACGCTCGCCATGGACCGCACGACGCTGACGGCGGCATTGAAGCCGCTGGAGCGGCGGGGCCTGGTCGAAGTCACTATCGACCCCGGCGACCGCCGCAATCGCGCCCTGACGCTGACCGACGAGGGCCGCAAGACGCTCGCGACGGCCGTACCCATCTGGCGGGAAAGTCATGCCGCGATCGAGAAACGTGTACCGGGCAGCGATGCCGCAGGCCTGCGAGCGGCGCTGTTGGCATTGTCGTAAGCGCTCAGCCGCGCAGTCTTTCGCGCCATGCGATGATGATCGCGCCAACGATGATCAGAGCGGACCCGGCCAGGCTGTAGCTTGTAGGCGTCTCGCCGAAGACGGCGAAATCGTAGACACCCGCGAAGACGAGTGTGGTGTAAAAAAGCGGGACGACGAAACTGGCGTCCCCGCGCTTGAGCGCCTGCAGAAACAGTGCCTGCGCGGCCACCATGGCGATGCCGATCGCGGCGAGCAGCGTCCATTGCAAGGTGTTCGGCTGCTGCCAGACGAACAGCGCTGCCGCGACCGAAAGCACCGCACCGAGGAAATTGCCGACGGCGAGGATCCGCAGCGGCGGCTCCATGTTGGTCAGCCGCTTCACCAGCACCACTTCCAGGCCGATAAGCAGCGCGGCCGTCAACGCCACGAGGGCCGCCGGACGAAATGCGTCGCCGCCCGGATTGGTCAGGATCAGCGCCCCGGCGAGCGCGATCGCCGCGGCAGCCCAGCGCCAGCGGCCGACCGTCTCTCCCAAAATCGGGATTGCCAGCAGCATCGCAACGATCGGATTGAGGAAACTGATCGCGGTGGCATCCGCCAGCCGCATCAATGCCGCCGCCGCGAACAGGCAGGTGACACCGGACCATCCGGCTACAACGCGAACCAGATGGCTGCTCCATGCCGTGCCCTTGAGCGAGGGGCGGTGCCAAAGAATGAACGGCGCCAGCGCGACGAGCGCGAAGAAATAGCGCCCCGCTGACACCTGCAACGGGTGGATCGGCGGTCCCTCGACCGCCCTACCCAGCATCTTGGCAAACAGGGTAGTGCCGGCGACCAGCGCACAGGCGACCACCATCATGCCGACGGCGGCGATGGCGTCGCCGACGCGCCGCCCGTCGTTCACGCGGCGAGCTGGCCCCTGGCGGCCTCATATTCCACGGCCAGGCGGTCCACGAGTTCCGCCGCGCCTAAGACCTCGCTGACCGCGCCGATGCCCTGGCCGCAGCCCCAGATGTGCTTCCATGCCTTGGTTTCGCGGCTGTCGAAATTCATCTTCGACGGGTCGGACTGGGGCAGGTTCTTCGGGTCGAGTCCTTGCGCCTCGATCGAGCCTTTGAGGTAGTTGCCGTGGACGCCGGTGAAGAGGTTCGAATAGACGATGTCGGCGGCCTTGGACTGCACGATCATCTGCTTGTATTCATCGACTGCTCGCGCCTCGTGCGTGGCGATGAAGGGCGAGCCGATATAGGCCATGTCGGCGCCCATCGCCTGAGCTGCGAGTATCGCGCCGCCATTGGCGATGGCTCCGGAAAGCAGGAGCGGGCCGTCGAACCACTGCCGGATTTCCTGGATCAGCGCGAACGGCGACAGCGTACCGGCATGGCCACCGGCGCCGGCTGCGACCGCGATCAGCCCGTCGGCGCCCTTCTCGATAGCCTTGCGGGCATGGCGGTCGTGGATGATGTCGTGCAGCACGATGCCGCCATAGGAGTGGACGGCCTGGTTGACCTCCTCGACGGCGCCGAGCGAGGTGATGACGATTGGCACCTTGTATTTGACGCACGCTTCGAGGTCGTGCTGCAGCCTTGAATTGGACTTGTGGACGATTTGGTTGACGGCGAACGGGGCGGCCGGGCGATCCGGGTTCTTCGCGTCATGCGCGGCCAGGTCCTCGGTAATCTCCGCGAGCCAGTCGTGCAGCTGCGGCTCTGGCCGCGCGTTCAGGGCGGGGAACGCCCCGACGATGCCGGCCTTGCATTGCGCAAGCACCAGCGGCGGATGCGAGATGATGAAAAGCGGCGACCCGACGACCGGAATCCTGAGGTTCTTCTTCAAAATGTCCGGCAGCGCCATGCACACCTCCCGATCCCGCTAATTGACGTTTCCGTAAACGTCGCTGTTCTAGCAGAACACGGATGGCCCGCAATATGAAAACGGAACGGGGGCTCGGTTGTCCGGGCGTGCGGCAGCGAACAAGTCTTTTGCGCGACTGGTCGCCGTCAAATTTGTTCAATACAGTCCGTTGGCCTGTAGCGCTGGTTGATTGCCAAGACCTGTGAAGCTAACGCTTGAAAATCGGTTCGAACGGGAAGACTTGCCTTGAATCCCATTGAAAAGGCGATCAGGAACGCCCTGGAAAAGGGCGATGCCGCTGACCGCGCCTTTCGCGAAAAGGTGTACAGGTCCGTGCACGCCGCGCTCGAGCGCACCTTGCAGGCCAACCCCGACGCTACGCCTGAAATGATCCGCCAGCGGCGGCAGACGCTGAAAGCGACGATCAGTTCCGTCGAGACGGAGTTCGTTCCAGCGATCGCGCCGGCGACGCCGGCGCCTTCCGTAAGCCCTCGCGAGTCAGCGCCGGAAGCCAGGCACGTGACGCAAGGGTCAGCCGTGGCGCCTGCGGTGGAAATCTCCGGTGAGCGCCGGATAGCGCAGGGGGCCGGCCAGGCCGGAATGCCGCGTGCCGAATCGCGTCCGGGAACTCCTGCCGCAAGATCAACGGCGTCGGGTGCAAGGGTCGAACCGCGTCTCGATGAGGCACCTCCGGCGGGGGCCAGCCGTAACGACCCGAAGATGGAGGCGGCCGCGCCGCAACCGCGCGTCGACGCTTCCGCGCGACCCGTTTCGGACGGGGACCGGGAAACCTACGCCGCGCCCGAGCCGGAACGGCGGCAGGTCCGGCGCAGCGGACGCAGCCGCATGTTCGCGGGCATTTTTCTCGCCGCGACGCTTCTCGCGGCGGTTGGCATCGGCGTCTGGTGGGTCGCCGACCAGGGGCTGCTCAAATCGCCCGAAGATCGCGACACATCGGTTCCGAATCCTCCCCAGACCCTCGAGGACGAGGACTTCGACCCGGCCGATCCGCCCGGCCTTGCCGGGGAAGGGACCGACGATCGAGACTGGATCATCGTCTTTACGCCGACCGATCCGACGACGGTGTCGACGCCGGCCGGCACGTCCGCCGAAATCATCGAGGCCGAAGGGGATCAGGCGCTGCGCATCAGTTCGCAGGACGGGGAAGCGGCGGTCGTCTTCGACATCGGCGAGGGTGTGCTCGCACAGATCGCAGGGAAGACAGCGGTGTTCGACATCGTCGCGCGGGCGCGCGAAGGGGAGGATACGCAGATGTCGGTGGCCTGCAATCTCGGCGGCCTCGGCGATTGCGGCCGCAACCGCTACAATGTCGTGCGCGAGCGCGGCGATTATCTGTTCGACCTCGAACTACCCGGCAATGCGCCCGGGTCGGCGGGCACGATGGCCATCGTTTCGGATATCGACGGTGGCGGCAAGGCGGTCGACATCTTCGAGATACGGGTCGCGGTCACGCAATAGGTGGCGGCTCAGCCGCCCTCCTTCTCGAGCAGTTCTTGCAGTGCCTCGAGCCTGTCGGCTTCCGCCGCCGGCTTGTCCCAGCGCAGCCGCGAGATGCGTGGAAAGCGCATTGCAACGCCGGAACGGTGGCGTTTCGACCGGTTCAACCCCTCGAAGGCGACCTCCAGCACCAGCCCGTGCGCTGGTTCTGCGCGCACCGCCCTGACCGGCCCGAACCGGTCGATCGTGTTGTCGCGGACATATTTGTCGATCTGTCGGAGTTCCTCGTCGGTAAAGCCGAAATAGGCCTTGCCGACCGGCACCAGTTCGGGCTTGTCCGCCGGGCCTGACCAGACGCCGAAAGTGTAGTCGGAATAGTAGCTCGACCGCTTGCCATGGCCGCGTTGGGCATACATCAGGACTGCATCTACCGTGTGGGGATCGCGTTTCCACTTGAACCACGGCCCTTTTGGTCGCCCGGCGGCATAGTCGGAATCCCAACGCTTCAGCATCACGCCCTCGATGACCGGATGCGGCGGGCCAGATCGCAAGCGGTCGAGTTCGGCCCAGTTCGAAAACGTCACCAGCGGCGACAGGTCGAAACGCACCGGATCGAGGCCGGCGACCAGTGTCTCAAGCCGCAGGCGCCGGTCGCGAAAAGCCGCTCCGCGCAAATTCTCGGTTCCGTGCCGCAGGATGTCGTAGCAGCGGATGAAGGCCGGATATTTCTCCCGCATCTTGGGGGACACCGTCTTGCGGTTGAGGCGCTGCTGCAGGTCGGAGAAGCCGCCGGCACCGCGCTCGGGCGCGCCGACGAGCAACTCGCCGTCGATCGCCGCGTCGAAAGTCATCGCCTCGACGACGTCCGGAAAGGCACCTGAGATATCGTCGCCGGTGCGTGAATAAAGCCGCGCACGCCCATTTTCCGCCACGGCCTGTACCCGTATGCCGTCCCACTTCCATTCCGCGGCAAAGTCGGCCGGATCGAGCCGGTCCAACTCGCGTTCGCCGAGCGGGTTGGCAAGCATGACCGGCTGAAACAGCGCCGCGCCCCGCTTCTCCGGTTTCGGTCCGTGGCCCTCGAGCCAGCCGAACAGGGGTCGGTAAGGAGGCTCGATGCCGTGCCAGAGTTCCTCGATCTCGGTGATGTCGACGTTGCCGAACGCCGCCAGTGCTTGCTTCGCCAACCGCGCCGAAACGCCGATCCGCAGTCCGCCGGTGACCAGCTTGATGAGTGCAAAACGCTCCGAAGCGTCGAGTCGGTCAAGGAGCCCGGCAAAGACCGGGGCACCATGGACGCGCCCGGCCGCCATAAGCGCCTCGACGGCTTCCGAAAGCCGCGGCGCCGCGCCGGCGGTGTCCCCGGGCGTCGGCCAGGCGAGCGACACCGTCTCGGCCAGATCGCCGACATAATCGTAGGAATAGGCGAACAGCACCGGGTCCATGCGCTCGGTGATCAATATGCGCAGCATCGCGGGCTTCACGCCGGGAATGTCGAGGTCGCCGGTGATCGCCGCGAGCGCCAGTCCGCGATCAGGGTCCGGCACCTCCGCGAAATAGTCGATCAAAAGTTTGAGTTTGCCGTTGCGCGACGGCGTCAAAACCAGTCGGTCGAGGAGTTCGGCGAACCGGTCCATCAGTCACCCTCGTCCTCGTAGCCGACAAGGTTGAGCGGCTTGGCCGCGATGCCGTTGATCTCGCACCAGCGCACCAGCGCTTCCTCGCGGCCATGCGTCACCCAGACTTCACGGGCGCCCGTGTCGTGGATGGTCTGGGTCAGTTCGTCCCAGTCGGCGTGGTCGGAAAGGATCAGCGGCAACTCCACGCCACGCTGCTTCGCCCTTTGCCGGATGCGCATCCAGCCCGAGGCGAAGGCGGCAACCGGGTCGGCGAAGCGCCGCGCCCAGCGTTCGGCGAAATTGGCCGGCGGCCCGACGACGACCTCGCCGGCGAAGCGTTCGCGTTCCCCGTCGTCGACCGTTGCGGGCGCCAGCTGACCGAGTTCGATGCCCCGGCTCTGGTAGTAGTTGCAAAGCCGCTCCAGCGCGCCGTGAATGTAGATCGTCCGTTCGTAGCCGGCCTCCCGCAGCAGCTTGATGACCCGCTGGGCCTTGCCCAGCGAATAGGCGCCCACGAGATGGGTCCGTTCCGGGAACTGCGATACCGACTTCAAAAGCCGCGCGATCTCGCCGCGATCGTCCGGGTGACGGAATACGGGCAGGCCGAACGTCGCCTCGCTGATGAAGACATCGCAGGCGATCGGTTCGAACCGTGCGCAGGTGGGGTCGGCGCGGCGCTTGTAGTCGCCGGAGGCGACGATGCGAAGGCCACCCATTTCGACCGCGATCTGGGCCGAGCCGAGGACGTGGCCTGCCGGATGGAAGGAGATGCTGGTTTCACCCAGACGGATCGACTTGCCCGGATCGGCGGTCTGGGCGCTGGTGGCAAAGTGATCGCCGTAGCGGATCCGCATGATGTCGAGCGTTTCGCGTGTCGCCAGCACGGAGCCGTGGCCGGCGCGTGCATGATCGGCGTGGCCGTGCGTGACCAGCGCCCGGGCCACCGGCCGCACCGGGTCGATGAAGAAATCACCCGGAGGGCAGTAGAGGCCTTCTGGGCGCGGGTGCAGGAGTTCTGCTGCTCGCATCGCCGCAAGATAACGCTTTGCGCTGAGCGGGAAAGCCTTGCGCCGAACCCTCTTGCCAAAACGCCGCGCTCGGCGCATAAGCGCGCGCCCGCATTCGCGGGCCGGAACACCTTCATGAATTCAATGCGTTTTTCCTCCGGCGACCTCGTCGCCGACCGCCGCGCGGAATATGCCGCCATGCTGCACGAGCATGGCGATCACGCGGCAGCGGCCGAACTAATGCACGAGACGCTGCTGCTGGTGCCGGACTGGGCGGCGGGCTGGTATCGCCTCGGCGAGATGCGCGAGGCGTCCGGCGATATCGAAGGAGCGGCGCAGGCGTGGCGCCGTTCGCTGCGCATCGATCCCGCCGATCGCATGGGCGCGGCGCTCAAACTGGAACTGATAGGCGCCGCCAGCGCCATCGACGCCGTGCCCAGCGCCTTCGTCGAGACCTTGTTCGACCAATACGCCGACCGTTTCGACGCTTCCCTTGTCGAGCGACTTGGCTACCGGGCGCCGGAACTGATCATGGCAGCCTTGCAGGAGGCCGGCGCGGAGCGTTTCGCCCATGTCATTGACCTCGGCTGCGGTACCGGGCTCATGGGCGAAAGGCTGCGCGCGGTGTCGAGCTTCATCGAAGGCAACGACATCTCGCGCGGCATGCTCAAAAAGGCCGAGACCAAGCGCATCTACGATCGGCTCTGGCGCGAGGACCTGCAGACTTTCGCGCCAGGCGCGCGGCGCGCCGATCTGGCCGTGGCAGCCGACGTGCTGATCTATCTCGGCGCGCTCGACCGCCTGCTCGACGCGGTAGCGGCCATGGTATTGCCCGGCGGCCTCTTCGCGTTCTCCGTGGAAAGCCATGACGGGCCCGAGCCGGTCCTGCTCAGGCCATCGCGGCGTTACGCCCATCACCGCGCCTTTGTCGAAGCGCAGCTAGTTCGCGCCGGCTTCGAGATCGAGGTCATGCGTTCGGCAACCTTGCGCCAGGACCGTGGCGAGCCGGTCGAGGGGTTGATTGTCGTTGCGCGTCTCGCCCTGAAGCCGACTGTCGAGACTTTCGCGGCACCTTTCGTCACCGACGAGGAGCAGCCCGCGGCGCTGAACTGAGGACAAAACGGTGCCTGCTTGGCGGGGCAATCGTTCTGGTTTAGTTCTTGTCTTGTGACCGACCAGACAGCCCTTCGCGAGGCCAACGCCGCCGCCCGCCTTCCGAAACCGTTCCTGGAATGGTTTTCGTCGCGCGGCTGGTCGCCGCGAGTGCACCAGATCGACCTTCTGGCGCGCGCGCAGCGCGGTGCTTCAGCTTTGCTGATTGCGCCCACCGGTGCCGGCAAGACGCTCGCCGGCTTCCTGCCGAGCCTCGTCGACCTCGCCGAACGGCCGAAACGCAAGCCGGGCGAGGCATTTCGCGGCGTCCACACGCTCTATATCTCGCCACTGAAGGCTCTCGCCGTCGACATCGAACGCAACCTCGGCAAGCCGGTTGCCGAGATCGGCCTGTCGGTGACCATCGAGACCCGCACCGGCGACACCCCAACCCACAAGCGCCAGCGCCAGAAGCATGCGCCACCGGACATCCTCCTGACAACGCCGGAACAACTTGCGCTGCTGATCGCAGCGCCAGACGCCGGGCGGTTCTTTTCAGGCCTTCGCTATCTGGTGCTCGATGAACTGCACTCGCTGGTCATTTCGAAGCGCGGGCACCTTCTGTCGCTAGGCATCGCCCGCCTGCGCAAGCTTGCTCCGGATATCCAGGCGATTGGCCTGTCCGCGACAGTCGCCGACCCCGACGCGCTGCGGCGCTGGCTCATGCCGCAGGACCCGCCCGGCGCGATGGCCGACATCATCACCGTCGCAGGCGGCGCCAAGCCGGAGATATCGATCCTCGATTCCGACGATCACGTACCATGGGCCGGCCACTCGGCGCGCTACGCCATTCCCGACCTCTATGACGCCATCTGTCGGCACCGGACGACGCTTCTCTTCGTCAACACCCGCAGCCAGGCCGAATTGCTGTTTCGCGAATTGTGGCGTGTCAACGAGGACGGCCTGCCGATCGCGCTTCACCACGGCTCGCTCGACGTCGGCCAGCGGCGCAAGGTCGAAAAGGCGATGGCGGAGAACACCCTGCGCGCCATCGTTGCCACCTCGACGCTTGATCTCGGCATCGACTGGGGCGATGTCGATCTCGTCATCCATGTCGGAGCCCCCAAGGGCGCCAGCAGGCTCGCCCAGCGCATCGGCCGCTCCAACCATCGCATGGACGAACCGAGCCGCGCCATCCTGGTGCCGGCCAACCGTTTCGAGGTCATGGAATGCCGGGCCGCGCTGGAGGCGAATTACCTTGGAGCGCAGGACACGCCGCCGCTTGCCGACGGGGCGCTCGACGTGCTCGCCCAGCACGTGCTCGGCATGGCCTGCGCGGCCCCGTTTTCCGACGATGCGCTTTATGACGAGGTCCGGTCCGCCGCACCCTACGCCGGGCTCGATCGCCCGACCTTCGATGCCGTCGTCGATTTCGTCGCGACGGGCGGCTACGCCTTGCGGAGTTACGAACGCTATGCACGCATCCGACAGACCAAGGACGGGCTATGGCGCATCAGCCACCCGCGCATCGCCCAGCAATACCGGCTCAATGTCGGCACCATCATCGAGGCGCCGATGCTCAATGTCCGCTATGTACGCAGCGGCCGCGGCACGGCAGCGCGCGGCGGGCCCGTGCTCGGCAAGGTCGAGGAATATTTCCTCGAGACGCTGAGCCCCGGCGACACCTTCATGTTTTCGGGCAAGGTGCTGCGCTTCGAGGGTATCCGCGAAAACGAAGCCTTCGTTTCCAACGGCGCCGGCAACGACGCCATGGTTCCCTCCTACGCCGGCGGCAAGTTTCCGCTCTCCAGCTACCTGGCCGACGAGGTGCGCGGCATCATTGCCGATCCCGACCGCTGGACGACCCTGCCGCCGCAGGTCGCCGACTGGCTGCGGCTGCAGCGCGACAAGTCGGTGCTGCCGAAGCGTAGCGACCTGCTGGTCGAGACGTTTCCGCGCGGCGAGCGCTTCTACATGATCGCCTACCCGTTCGAGGGGCGACTGGCGCACCAGACCCTCGGCATGCTCCTGACCCGCCGGCTGGAGCGCGCCCGTGCCCAGCCGCTTGGCTTCGTCGCCACAGAATATTCGCTCGCCATCTGGGGACTGCGCGACCTTGGCGGCATGCTCGCTGCAGGCCGGCTGTCGCTGCCGGAGCTCTTCGGCGAGGACATGCTCGGCGACGACCTCGAGGCATGGCTTGCCGAGAGCTGGCTCCTGAAGCGCACCTTCCGCGCCTGCGCCATGATCGCCGGCCTCATCGAGAAGCGCCATCCCGGAAAGGAAAAAACAGGGCGACAGGTCACGGTGTCTGCTGACCTCATCTACGACGTCCTGCGGACGCATGAGCCGGACCATGTGCTGTTGCGGGCCACGCGTGCCGATGCAGCAGCCGGCCTGCTCGACATTCATCGCCTCGGCGAAATGCTGTCGCGTATCCGCGGACGAATCGTGCATAAGAACCTGGAACGGATCTCGCCGCTCGCCGTGCCGGTCATGCTCGAGATCGGCCGCGAGCGGGTGAACGGAGAGGCGAGCGACGTGCTCCTTTCCGAAGCAGCGGACGATCTGATCGAGGAGGCGCTGGGTAGCGCATGAATGTCGCGACGAGGCACGAGACCGGAGCCGCACTCACGGCCGTTGCCGGCGAGCCCGCGCTGTTCGACCATCGCGGCGCACTTGTGCTTCCGCAACACCGGCTGCTTGTGATCTCCGATCTTCATCTGGAAAAGGGCTCGTCGTTCGCCCGGCGCGGCGTGATGATGCCGCCTTATGATTCGGCGGCCACACTCTGCTTGTTGGCCGACGTGATCGACGATCATCGTCCCGAAATTGTCATCAGCCTCGGCGACAGCTTCCACGATGGCGGCGGGGCCGCGCGCATGCCGCAACCCTTCCGCGACCGGCTCGTCAGTCTGATGAGGGGCCGTGACTGGTTCTGGGTGGCGGGCAATCACGATCCCGAGCCGCCCCGGGGCCTGCCGGGCGACACGGTGCGCGAACTCGCGCTCGGCGCGCTTACTTTCCGCCACGAACCGTCACGAGGGCCGGTAGACGGGGAGGTTGCCGGCCACTTGCACCCCGGCGCCCGTATCGTCCGCCGCGGCCGTTCGGTACGCCGCCGCTGCTTCGCGACCGACGGCGCGCGCCTGATCATGCCGTCTTTCGGTGCCTTTACGGGCATGCTCAATGTCCGCGACCGGGCCATATGGCCGCTCTTTGAGGCGTCGCGGTTTCGCGCCTTCATGATGGGGAAGGGCCGGGTCTATCCGATCGCCGGCGCGATGCTCCGGGCCGGCTGATCTTACGCAGTTGCCAGGAATGCCGCTACCATGGCGGCGACCGTCAGCAAGGTGGTGGAGATGCGCCCGCGGCCGAAGCGGGCGTCGGCTTGTCCGGCATGCACGGCAAAAGCGTCCCAGGCGCCCTGGGCCGCGAACGCCACCGCGAGCAGTGCAAAGACATGCGGCGGCGACGCGAACAAAAGCGCCCACGCGGCCAGAAGCACAACGAGGCACAGCAGCGGGTCGATCCCTGGCGGCTGGGTCCGGTGCTGGTCTTGTGCCGCCAGCATGACGCCGCGCCGGGTGCCGGCTGCATAGGCCAGCGAAAGTGCCGCATAGGTCTGCAGGAGGTCGACGGTTGCGTCCCGCCAGGGGTGGTCGTCGGCGATCCCGGCCAGCCAGAGGGTCAGGGCGGCGATCGGCGCGAAGGCGAGGACCGCGGCCATCCTGGCTCCCGGCAGGCGCGCCTCGCCGTCGCGTTCGTTCAGCGGGTCCGGTTCGGCCACTGTCCTAGTCCCGCCTGAACAAGATGCGGCCGAGCCAGCCGGTGAAGACGGCCAGGACCGCGGCGAAGATGCCGTAGAGCAGGCTCTGCTCGTGCGCCATGCGGAACACCGTCTGCTCGAAACCAGCCTTCAAGATGGCCAGCTGGGCGGAGTTTTCCTTGATGAAGACGCCATTGCGGAACAGGAAGGCCCTCGCCTTGTGCGTGCCCACCGGCACGTTGGGCGCCAGCGTCAGAGTCGCGCGAAACAGGCTCTGGGTGAGGAACTGTACCCCGCCGATGCGCTCCGAATAGAGCCCGCTGGACTTCTTCAACCGGCGCAAGGCGGCCTCGAACTCGTCGATCGTGGCCGGATCGCCCTCCCTGTCGAGCGGCTCGACATAGATATTTTCCACACCGAGCGCGAGTTGCCGGTAATTGATCGGATCGGTGATGTCCTGCGGCACGCGCGTCGTCGCCACGGAATAGGAGACCGGAACGTTGACGAAGGTTTCCGAAACGGTATTCACCCAGACGCCGAGGATGCGGTCCTTGCGCCGGACGACCACCGGCCGCGCCGGCCCTTCGAGCACGACGATGACGTCGTAGCGGCCCTGCCGGTTGATGAGCGGGTCGGCGTTGTCGAGCGCGCCGAAGATCGTCAGATCGGCGCCTGAAAAATCCGAGGTGATCGAGATGCGGTCGGTCGAAAGTCCGATCTGGATGCTTTCGGGGTTGGCCGGCGCGTCGGGCGCACGGCTCGGCGCCGGACCCTGAGCCCGCGCGCCGGTCGCCATCGCGGCGAGCAGCGCCATCGCAATGGCGGCGAGCGACTTTCGCCAACCGCCGCTCATGTCCGCTCCAGCGGCCAGAGGGAGTAAAGGTTCGGAGGCTGGACGAAGAGGTCGTAGGCAAGTCGCAGCGCGACCGCCAGCACCAGCGTTGCGAGCAGCGCGCGCAATTGTTCGCCACGCAGCTTCTGCCCGGCCTTGGCGCCGTATTGCGCGCCGGCCACGCCGCCGACCATGAGCGCCAGTGCCAGGATGATGTCGACGGTCTGGTTGGTGGTGGCGTGCACCACGGTGGTGTACGCGGAGACGACCACGATCTGGAACAGCGATGTGCCGATGACGACGTTGGTCGGCACCTTCAGGAGATAGATCATGGCCGGCACCATGATGAAGCCGCCGCCCACGCCCATGATCGAGGCAAGGAAGCCGATGGCTGCCCCGAGAACCAGAACAGGAATGACGCTGACGAACAGCTTGGAAGCTCTGAACCGCATCTTCAGCGGCAGCTTGTGGACCCAGTTGTGCTGGCCGGGCTTCTTCAGCGTGTTGGTGACGCCGCGCCTGGCGCTGCGGATCGCGTTGACGCTTTCCACCAGCATCATGCCGCCGACGGTGCCCAAGAGCACCACGTAGAGCAGCGACACGAACAGGTCGAGCTGGCCAAGCTGCCGGAGCAGCGAGAAGACGTAGATGCCGACGGTGGAGCCGACGATGCCGCCGGCCAGCAGCACCGAGCCCAGCTTCATGTCGAGCGTGCCGCGCTTGAAATGCGCCAGCGCGCCGGAAAACGACGAAGCGACCACCTGGTTGGCGCCGGTCGCCACCGCGATCGCCGGGGGGATGTTGTAAAAGATGAGCAGCGGCGTGATCAGAAAGCCGCCCCCGACACCAAAAAGTCCCGACAGGAAACCGACGGTCGCGCCCATCGCCAGAAGCACGAACACGTTGACGGACATTTCAGCTATGGGGAGGTAGATGCCCACGCGAAGAACTCGACCGATCTGACTGATGCAAGAGCCCGAATTGCTCTTACATTACCGCAGGATGCTTAAGGTGTTCTTGCGCCGACATCTGGGCAGAGTCAAACGACCGAATGGCCGTTTGAGGCGGTTTTCGACGGGGAGGGAAAGGTCCGCGGGGTAGGGCGCTATTTCTTCTCCAGCAGCGCCCGCACCAGCCGTTCGTCGATCTCGCCAGTCGCGTCCATGCCGTTGTCGTTCTGGAATTGGGCAATGGCGGTCTTGGTCCGGTCACCCATGATGCCGTCGGCAGGACCCGCATCATAGCCGTTCTTGTTAAGGATCGCCTGGATGTTGCGGATCGCCTGTTTCATGTCGATGCCGGCGGTTGTCGCCTCGCTTTCACGCCACGTCTCCGGGATGTCGACCGTATTGGCTTCCTCGACGACCGGCTTCGGTTTCCAGAGGTCGGTCGCTGCACGCGCCTTGGCGAGTTGCTCGGGGCGCAGCGCCTTGGCGACCTCGTCACGCTTGGATGCCGCGTCCTTGTCGCCCGCTTTCGCCACGAGCGCGAACCATTTGTAGGATTCTTCCAGGCTCTGCGGAACGCCGAGCCCCTTGGCGCTCAGGATGCCGAGGTTGAACTGACTGTCCTTGACGCCGAGTTCGGCGGCCTTGACGAACCAGCGGGCGGCCGAATCATTGTCCCTGACGCCGTCGCCGCCCATGGCGAACAGCACCGCGAGATTGTGCATGGCGCTGGCGTTACCCTGGTCGGCGGCCATCTGGTACCAGGTCTTGGCCTTGCCGAGGTCGCGCTCCACGCCCACGCCCTTTTCGTAGAGATTGCCGATCCGGTATTGCGCCGGCGCAAGTCCCATTTCTGCAGCGCGCTCGTACCATGTGGCGGCCTTCGCAAGGTCGGCGGTGACGCCGCGTCCATCGGCGTAGCGGCTGCCGATTTCGAACATGGCGCGCGGATCGCCTGAATCGGCGGCCTCGCGCAGCGCGATCGGGCCGGCCTCGACCGGAGCGGGCTCATAGCTTGTCTCCATGGCTTCGACCATGGGCTCGTCGGTGCCCGGAACCGCTTCGATCGGATCGGCCAGGGTCATCTCGCCGTCGGTGTCGGTTGCGTCTTCGCCTTCATCGGCGATTTCGGTTGCCGGTTCCGGCGCCATGTCGGCCCGCGCCGGCGCCTCGCTCGCATTGTCGATCACGCGAACCGGGGCCGCCGGTTCATCCATTGTCTCGACGGTCAGCTCTTCCGGTTCGGAAGGTGCACTTGCGACCAGAGGAGGAAGACCGTCCGCCGAGGTGCCATCAGCCGCCGTCATTTCGCCGCCGCCGAAAAAGGCTTTGCCAAGCTGCAGTCCAGCGAGCGCCATCATGATCGCGGCTGCCGCCATCAGGATCGGCTTGCGCTTGGCTCGCAGGAATTCGCCAGCACCAAACTTGCGCGACGAACCACCCTTTTCGGAACCGCGCTTGAACGAATCGGCTTCGGCGGCGGCGGCTTGCGCGGCGCGCCGGGCGGCGGCGATAAAGTCGGCCTTGGCGGCTCCTGGATCGGCCTTCGAGGCACCTTGGGCGCGCTCGTCGCGAACGCGCTTCATGATGGCGTTGAGATTGGGAGCGCCGGACCCCGGGTCGAGAGGCTTGTCTTCGGCTGGTGGGTCGAGCGGCTCGTCGAGCGAGGCCTCGTTCGACATGACCGGCTCGCTGACCCGCTTCTTGTCGGAGGTGGCGTGTTCCGCGTCGGCCTTGCGACCGGTGAGGGCGCGCGCGAGCCCACCCAGCATCGACTTCTTGCCGGCGCTTGCCGGCTCTTCATCGCGCGGCGACGATTTCACCGCCGCCTCGGCCGCCTCCGCCGCCGCTTCGGCTGGCGAGCGGTTGTTTCGCGTCAGACCGCCGAGCAGCGACGCCTTGCCGGCCGGAACAGCCGGGGCAGGCTCTTCCTGTGCGGGTTCGAACGCTTCCGGTGCGATCGGCGGCGCGCTAGCCACCGAGATCTTGCTCTCCGACGTCCTGGCGGGACGGGTCTCTAGAGCGCCAAGCCGATCCACTACCTTCAGCAACGTGTCGTGGATCGCCTCGAACGTACGAGAATTGCGGTCGTCCGACTTGCGGAACAGACCTTCGAGTGTCTTCAGGTCGCCTGCCAGGGCCGCCGCGTCTTCATCCGGTATGCCGTCGGTGCCAAGCGTGCGCACAGCGTTTTCCGCGGCCTCACGTGCAGCCGAAATGATCGCGTCGCGCTGATCGGCGAGCGACTTCTCGATGTCGTCGAGCCGTGGCGCAAGGCTGTCGAGCCCTTCGCTTGCATTGGCCGGACGCGAGAGATGCGCGGTCAGGTCGGCGAGCTGGCTCTCCAGACTGCGGATCAGCTTCGGATCGATGTCGGAAACCTTGCCGCTTGAACTGTCGAGCCGGCTCGAGATTTCGGCCAGCCGACGTTCGAGATCTGCGGTGAGGCCAGGCGATTGCACTGGCCGGTTGTCGATTCGCTCCGACAGGTCGGCGAACTTTTCGTCCAGCGCGCGCAACAGTTCAGGGTCCGACCCCGCGCCGCCCGGCTGCTGAGTGGCAAAGCGCGCGTTGAGGTCTTCAAGCCGACGATCCAGTTCGCTGAACAGCGCCTTGCCTTCCGCGGCCGCGTGCAGCTGGCGCTCTTCGAGCAAGTTGGCCAGTTCGGAAAAGCGGCGTTCAAGGCTGTCGATGATAGCGCCGTCGCGGCGCCCGGATACTCCGGATTCGAGCTTGGCGGCGATGTCGGCGACGTGACCGGCAAGATCCTCGATCGCGCGTTCGGGCAGCGACACCCTGCGAGCCACGTCCTCGATCCGGTCGGAAAGCTGGTTCAGGCGCTCGAAAAGCTCATCCGGCAGCGAATCGCTTTCGCCGATCTGCTCGGTCAGTGCCGCTATACGTGCTTCGATCCGCTCGAGCGGCCCATGGTCGAGGGGGCCGGAAGACGCCGCGGCGATCGCGCGCGAGATTTCGTCGAGGCGGGCCTCGAGCGATTCGAGCTTCTTATCGTCGCCAGACGCGTGGCGGCCGCCAGCAAAGCTCTCGACTGCGCCCGCGAGCGTGCGCACCTTGTCCTCGAGGGAGCGCAGCGACAGCGATTCCGGCAGCGCGTTGACGGCGTCGTTGATCTTGTCGAGGCGCTCGGCCAGGGCCTCCACGGCCGGGTCGGCCTTGGCGCCTGAGGCCCGGTGTTGCAGGCTCTGCCAGCGCTCGTCCATCGAGCGCACGGTGTCCTCGCGCGCCAGTTCGGAAAGGGTTTCGCGCACCTGTTCCAGCTCCAGGCGCAGCATGCCGATCCCGCGGTCGTCGCTGTGGTTCGCCATGGTGTGGATCGAATCGGAAAGCCGCTCCAACTCAGCCATCAGTTCCTGGCCGCCGGCGGAACCGTGCCGCGTCGAAAGCGTGTCGATCTTGTGCCGCAGGGTTTCGAACTCCTGCCCGAGATCGCCGGAAATCTGGCGATGCAGCTCCTCGCGCAGCGCCTTCAGTTCGCCGGCGATGTCGGCATTGGCCTCGCGGCCGCGCCGGTCCTGTTCCCACGGATAGGGCCGGGGCTGGACGGCCGGCTCTCGGCGATAACCCCGCATCTCGGCATCGTCGCCATAGCTCCGCTCCATGCTGGTGCCCGACGCCAGCCGGCGTGCGCGGCGCGAGCGCATGTCCGCGCCCGATGAGCCATGATGGTCTTCCCGTTCGGTCCGCGGCGGCGCGAAACGGCTCTCCAGATCGTCGAGCGTCCGGTTGAGATCCTCGATGGCGGTCCGCGGCCGACGCTGGCGCCCGGTGTTAAGGGTCTCGAGATAGGAACGATTGCTGCTCATCAGGACGCCCGTTCGAGTTCGCTGTCCCGGAGGGTTTCTCCGGTCCCTGGAGTGTACGCATCGGGAGATGTCGCTCCGGCATCCGACCGGAATCCGTCTCTTCTCCTCGGTGCGCATCGCCGTGAAGAACGCTGAAACAGGATAGCCACGGGAAATCGACACACGCACAATTCTCCACGTGTGGTAAACAACGCGTTAACCAAACTTACCAAGTCGGCAACGAACACCCGATCGGACCGTGCAGCTTCGGGTGCGACGATTTGGCTCTGGTTTGAAACAGTTCGATGTCAAACTGTGAGTTGAATTTCCCCAACGTCAGAATTATGTGCACTGCACAAATGCGGAGATGCGTTGCGATTCGCGACGCCCGAACCCACAGCAGTGATGACTACCGCAGGGGCTGGATCGCCTCCGGCGTGCTTTGCGTGCGGAGCATCGCGCAAGATTTGGAACGACCCTCATGATGAAGACTGTTTCGGCCATCGAGGCGATGGCCAGTGCATCCGATGCCTTTTCCGAGACCATGGACGGCTATGAGCGCATCGGCGACCTTGCCCGCGAGCACGGCGTCTCGCTTCGCACCCTGCGTTTCTACGAGGACAAGGGGCTGCTCAACCCGCGCCGCGAAGGAACGACAAGGCTTTATTCCCGTCGGGAAAAAGCCCGGCTCAAGCTGATCCTGCTCGGCCGGAATGTCGGGTTCTCGCTGCGCGAGGTGAAGCAACTTCTTGATCTCTACGAACCCTCCGGCGGCAACGTTCGGCAGCTCAGGGTGGCGCTCGAAAAGTCCGAGAAGCAGTTGACCCGGCTGGAAAAACAGCGCGCCTCGATTGATGAGGCGATCGCGCAGCTCAAGGACGCGATGGGTGTGGTTCGCCAGCGCCTCGACGAACGCGCGGCCTCCTGACCGGACGCACTTCACTCGCATTTTGACGCAGCGCAAAAATTGACGTTTACGCAAACGTCAATTTTTGCTAGGGCATCCTCCTGAAGATTGCCGCCGCGCGCTGCCACGGTTTGAGCGCGGCGAGACCTTTGTTGGAGGAACCCCATGCCGACCTATCGCGCCCCTGTCGAAGACACCCTGTTCGTCCTCAAGGACGTGCTCGGCTACGAGCGCTATTCCAACCTGCCAGGCTTCTCCGATGCCACGCCGGACGTGCTTGAAGCGATTCTCGCCGAAGGTGCAAAGCTGGCCGAGAACGTCATGCATCCGCTGAACCGGGTCGGTGACGAAGAGGGTTGCGTTCGCCACGACGACGGGTCGGTATCGACGCCGAAGGGTTTCAAGGAAGCTTACGATCAGTACCGCGAAGGCGGCTGGATGGGTCTGGCTGCTCCTGTCGAATTTGGCGGTCAGGGCCTGCCCTATTCGGTCCATTCCGCGGTCGGCGAATACATGTCTTCGGCCAATATGGCGCTGATGATGTATCCCGGCCTCACGCAGGGCGCCATCGCTGCGATCCTCGTCCACGGCTCGGACGAGCAGAAGCAGACCTTCGTGCCCAAGATGGTCGAGGGCACCTGGACCGGCACCATGAACCTCACCGAACCGCATTGCGGTACGGATCTTGGTCTCTTGCGCAGCAAGGCCGTCCCCAACGGCGATGGCTCCTACAAGATCTCCGGCCAGAAGATTTTCATCTCCGCCGGCGAGCACGACATGTCGGAAAACATCATCCATCTGGTGCTGGCCCGCATCGAGGGCGCGCCGGAAGGGGTGAAGGGCATCTCGCTGTTCATCGTTCCCAAGTTCGACGCCGAGACCGGCGAACGCAATGCGGTCTCCTGCGGGTCGATCGAGGAGAAGATGGGCATCCACGGAAACTCCACCTGCGTTATGAACTATGACGAGGCCAAGGGCTTCCTGATCGGCGAGGAGAATGGTGGCCTGAAGGCCATGTTCGTGATGATGAACGAGGCCCGTCTCGGCGTCGGCATGCAGGGTCATTCCGTTGCCGAAGTGGCCTACCAGAACGCTGTCGCCTACGCCAAGGAGCGCCTGCAGGGCCGCGCGCTCACCGGTGCCAAGGAGAAGGACAAGAAGGCCGACCCGATCATCGTCCACCCCGACATCCGCCGTAAGCTGATGACGATGCGCGCCTTCAACGAAGCCGGCCGCGCGCTAATCCTGTGGACGGCGATCAAGTCCGACGTCGCCCACCGTTCGGGCGACGACAAGGAGCGCCAGGCGGCCGACGACCACATGGGCCTGATGACGCCGGTCATCAAGGGCGTGCTGACCGACAAGGGTTTCGACCACGCGGTCATGGCGCAGCAGGTCTTCGGCGGCCACGGCTACATCGAAGAGCACGGCATGAGCCAGTTCGTGCGCGACGCCCGCATCGCCATGATCTATGAGGGCGCCAACGGCATCCAGGCACTCGACCTGGTCGGGCGCAAGCTGCCCCAGAACGGCGGCCGCGCCATCCAGGCCTTCTTCAAGGAGGTCGGCGACTTCTGCGAGGAAAACCGCTCCGACGAGAAGATGGCGCCGTTCACCAAGGCACTCAAGAAGGGCCTCAACGACCTGCAGGCCGCCACCATGTGGCTGATGCAGAACGCCATGCAGAAGCCGGACAATGCCGGTGCTGCCTCGACCGACTACATGCATCTCTTCGGGCTGGTCTCGCTTGGCTACATGTGGGCCATGATGGCGAAGGTTGCCCAGGCCAAGCTTGCCGAGGGCGCCAACGGAGCGTCATCTTTCTGTGAGAACAAGCTCGTGACCGGTCGCTTCTTCATGGAGCGGGTCATGCCGGAGACGGCGGCGCATCTCGCCCGAATCTCGGCGGGCGCCGATTCCATGATGGCGCTGCAGGCGGACGCGTTCTGACGGCGATCGCCTCTGTTCACATTTGAACGAATTTGCTATTGGCGATAACGAAGGAGGAGCGTTCATGGCCACCGATCCCGCCACCGTTCTCGGATTGCCCAAGGCCTCCTGGGCCGGCGAGGACGTCGGCATGCTCTACGACATGGCGACAAAATTCCTCGAGGCTGAGATCGCACCGCGCTACGAGGAATTCGAGAAGGCCGAGATATTCGATCGCGAAAGCTGGCGCAAGGCTGGCGAGAACGGTCTCCTTTGCGCGTCGATGCCGGAAGAATATGGCGGTTCGGGCGGCACCTACGCCCATGAGAGTGCCATCATCGAGGCGCTGAGCCATGTCGGCGTCGACGGCTTCGGCATCGCGCTCCACAACTCGATCGTTGCGCCCTATATCGCCCATTACGGTTCGGAAGAGCAGAAGAGGAAATGGCTGCCGCGGATGGCCAGCGGCGAACTGATCGGCGCCATCGCGATGACCGAGCCGGGCGCCGGCTCGGACCTGCAGGGCGTCAAGACCCGCGCCGAGAAGGACGGCAACCACTACCGCATCAACGGCTCCAAGACCTTCATCACCAACGGCCAGTTGGCCAACCTGATCGTCGTCGTCACCAAGACCGACCCGGAGAAGGGCGCGAAGGGCACCTCGCTGATCGTGGTCGAGACCGACGAGGTCGAGGGCTTCGAGCGCGGCCGCAACCTCGACAAGATCGGCCTCAAGTCCAACGACACGTCGGAACTGTTCTTCAACGACGTGCGCGTGCCGACCGCCAACCTGCTCGGCCACGAGGAAGGGCAGGGCTTTATCCAGCTGATGCAGCAATTGCCGCAGGAACGCCTGCAGATCGGCGGCTCGGCAATTGCCATGATCGAGCGCGCGCTCGCGCTGACCATCGATTACGTCAAGGAGCGCAGCGCCTTCGGCCGCAAGGTCATTGACTTCCAGAACACGCAGTTCAAGCTGGCGGAACTGAAGACCGAGGCCACGATCGGCCGCGTCTTCTACAACAATTGCGTGGAGCGCCACGTCGATGGCGGCCTCGACCCGGTCACCGCCTCGATGGCCAAGTACTGGCTCTCCGATCTGCAGGGAAAGATCGTCGACGAATGCCTGCAGCTTCACGGCGGCTACGGCTACATGAACGAATACCCGATCGCGCGCATGTATCGCGACGCCCGCGTGCAGCGCATCTATGGCGGCACCAACGAGATCATGAAGCTTCTGATCGCGCGGAGCCTGTGACGATGAGCAAGCCGATTGTGCCGGGCTTTTCGACCGACCAGGCGCCTGCCACGGCGAAATGGCTCGGCATGGACGTGGTGTCCTGGGACCGCGAGGCCGGCAAGTTGCGCGTCTCCTTCGATCCGCCGCGCGACGTCATCAATTTCGGCGGCGTTGTCCAGGGCGGCTTCCTGGTCGCGATGATGGACGACGCGATGGGCTTCAACGCCTTCATCAGCCTCGGCATGAAGAATGCGCAGGCCTCTATCGACATCCACACCCACTTCTTTCGCCCTGTCGCTTATGGCCGCACCGAGGTCGAGGCGCGCATCGTTCGCGCCGGGCGCAGCGTGGCCTTCCTGGAGGCCGAACTCTTCGACAAGGACGGCGTAATGGCCGCGCGGGCGGTTTCGAGCAGCAAGCTGACACCGATCGGCGGCGGATCGGGTGATCGAAAGGCAGCAGGCGCATGACCGAATTTTCCCTCCGCTGCTTTGCCGAGTCAGGGAATGCCTACAAGGTCGCGCTGATGCTCGAACTGTGCGGCGCCGACTGGCAGCCGAAAGGTGTCCAGTTCTTCAAGGGCGAGACCCGCTCGGACGACTACCGCGCGATCAATGTGATGGGTGAGGCGCCGGTGCTGATCCATCATCGTGACGGCGGCGACTTCACGTTGTCGCAGTCGGGCGCGATCCTCATCTATCTCGCGCGGCATTTCGGCAAGTTCGGCCATGAGAGCGAGGCCGAGGAGTTCGAGATCCTGCGCTGGATCCTTTTCGATAATCACAAGCTCACCAGCTATACCGCAACCGAGCGCTTCATGCGCCATTTCCGCGGCAAGGCCGGCGATCCGACGGCCGAGTTCATCTATTCGCGCGCCAAGGATGCCTGGCAGGTTCTCGAAACCC
Source organism: Nitratireductor mangrovi (assembly GCF_007922615.2). Taxonomy (NCBI): domain Bacteria; kingdom Pseudomonadati; phylum Pseudomonadota; class Alphaproteobacteria; order Hyphomicrobiales; family Phyllobacteriaceae; genus Nitratireductor; species Nitratireductor mangrovi. The sequence continues at coordinate 53,056 of NZ_CP042301.2, forward strand.
ATCTTCAGGGCCGCGACTGGGTGGCTGCCGGCCGACCTACCATCGCCGACCTCTCGCTTTGCGGTTATCTCTACTGGCCCGAGCAGATCGGCGCGGACTGGCAGGAGCTTCCGGCGATTGCCGCCTGGCTGGAGCGGCTGAAGGCAATTCCCGGCTGGCAGGCGCCCGAGGCGCTGATGCCGTCCGGCCAATAGCAGACACAAACCACGAAGCGTCCGGTTGCCACGGACCGGGCGCCGACAAAGGAGACACCCAATGGCTGATGCATATGTCTACGACGCCGTCAGAACGCCGCGCGGTCGCGGCAAGAAGGACGGCTCCCTGCACGAGGTGCCGGCGGTCAGGCTGGCGGCAAAGACGCTGGAGGCGGTTCGCGACCGCAATGGTCTCGACACCTCGAAGGTCGACGACATCATCTTCGGCTGCGTCGATCCGGTTGGCGAGGCCGGCTCGGTGATCCCGCGCGCCGCCGCCTTCGAGGCCGGCTACGCCACCGAGGCGCCCGGCATCCAGGTCTCGCGCTTCTGCGCCTCCGGCCTCGACGCCATCAACCTCGGTGCGGCCAAGATCGCGGGCGGCGGCGACGACATCGTCATTGCCGGCGGCGTGGAATCGATGTCCCGCGTCGGCATGGGTGCCTCCGGCGGCGCCTGGTTCATGGACCCGTCGGTCGGCCTGCCGGCCTATTTCATGCCGCAGGGTGTTTCCGCAGACCTCATCGCCACCAAATACGGCTTCTCACGCGACGACGTCGACGCCTATGCCGTGGAAAGCCAGAAGCGCGCGGACGCCGCCTGGAAGGACGGCCGCTTCAAGGATTCGGTCATCCCGATCAAGGACCAGAACGGCCTCAACATTCTCGACCATGACGAGCACATGCGCCCGACGACCGACATGCAGTCGCTGGCCTCGCTCAACCCGTCCTTCGTCATGCCGGGCGAGATGGGTGGCTTCAACGCCGTCGCGGTCCAGCGCTATCCCGAGATCGAGGGCGTCAACCACGTCCACCATGCCGGTAACTCGTCGGGTATCGTCGACGGCTCGGCGGCCGTGCTGCTCGGATCCAAGAAGGCGGGCAAGACGCTGGGCATGAAGCCGAGGGCCAGGATCAAGGCCTACACCAATGTCGGCTCCGAACCGGCGATCATGCTGACCGGCCCGGTCGACGTCACTGAGAAGCTCCTCAAGAAGGCCAAGATGACGCTCGACGACATCGACCTCTTCGAGCTCAACGAGGCTTTCGCCTCGGTCGTCCTGCGCTACATGCAGGCCTTCGACATCGACCACGACAAGATCAACGTCAATGGCGGTGCGATCGCCATGGGGCACCCTCTCGGCGCCACCGGCGCGATGATTTTCGGCACGGTGCTCGACGAACTCGAGCGACGTGACCTGAACACCGCGCTCGTGACGCTGTGCATTGGCGCCGGCATGGGCACCGCGACGATCATCGAGCGGGTATAGCGCCGTACTCCCTCCCCCCGGGGAGGGTGGCCAGCCGAAGGCTGGTCGGGTGGGGTAACCTCCACCGACTGAACCGATATGGAGGCCGAACACGGCCCTCAAGACCCCACCCGGCCCTTCGGGCCATCCTTCCCTCGAGGGGAGGAACCGCACCGCCGAGGAGAACGTCTCCAATGACCACCTACAAGAATTTCTCCGTCGAGACCGACGCCGACGGCATCGCGCTCGTCACCTGGGACATGCCCGACCGCTCGATGAACGTCTTCACCGAGGAGGTGATGGACGAACTCGACAAGATCACCGATCAGGTCACCGCCGACGACAAGGTCAAGGGCGTGGTCGTCACCTCCGGCAAGGACTCTTTCTCCGGCGGCGCCGACCTCACCATGCTGCAGCGCATGCTGAAGCTCTTCAATGAAGAGAACGCCAGGGACCACGACGCCGCGATCAAGATGCTGTTCGAGGGCGCCGGGCGCATGAGCTGGCTTTTCCGCAAGATCGAGACCTGCGGCAAGCCGTGGGTGTCGGCGATCAACGGCACCTGCATGGGCGGTGCGTTCGAGCTGTCGCTCGCCTGCCATGGCCGTGTCGCCGCCGACGGCGACAAGGTCAAGATGGGCCTGCCGGAAGTGAAAGTCGGACTGTTTCCGGGCGCCGGCGGCACCCAGCGCGTGCCGCGTCTGGCCGACCCGCAGTCGGCGCTGCAGATGCTCACCACCGGTTCGAGCCTGTCGCCCAAGAAGGCCAAGGGCATGAACCTGATCCATGAGATCGTCGAGCCCGCAAGGCTTGTCGATGCGGCAAAAGACATGATCAAGGGCGGACTGAAGCCGGTGCAGCCCTGGGACGAGAAGGGCTTCCGCCTGCCCGGCGGGCCGGTCTATTCGGCGGCAGGCGCCAATCTCTGGCCACCGGCAATCGCCATCCTGCGTCGCGAGACCCAGAACAACTATCCGGCCGCCGCCGCAATCCTGAAATGTGTCTATGAAGGCCTGCTGGTCCCGGTCGACACCGCGCTGCGGATCGAGCAGCGCTACTTCACCGAGATCCTGCAGACGACGGAAGCGGCGATGATGATCCGCTCGCTGTTCATCTCGCTGCAGGAGCTCAACAAGGGTGCACGCCGCCCCGACGGCGTCGAGCCGACGAAGTTCAAGAAGATCGGTGTGCTGGGCGCCGGCTTCATGGGGGCCGGCATCGCCTATGTGACGGCGAAGGCGGGCATTCCGGTCGTGCTTCTCGATCGCGACATGCCGTCGGCCGAAAAGGGCAGGGACCATTCCGCCGGCCTCATGGACGGGCTGATCAAGAAGGGCCGCGCGTCGGCGGAAGACAAGGAAAAGCTCCTGTCGCTGATCACGCCGACCGACGACTACGGCCAGCTGGACGGCTGCGACCTTGTCGTGGAAGCGGTGTTTGAGGATTCCGAGATCAAGAAGGGCGTCACCGAGAAGTCCGAGGCTGTGCTGAAGCCGTCGGCGACCTTCGCCTCCAACACCTCGACCATTCCGATCACCGGGCTGGCGAAGAACTCCAAGCGGCCGAAAAACTTCATCGGTATCCACTTCTTCTCGCCGGTCGACCGCATGATGCTGGTCGAGATCATCCTCGGCAAGAAGACCGGCGACAAGGCGCTCGCTGTCGCGATCGACTATGTCCGCGCCATCAAGAAGACGCCGATCGTCGTGAACGACACGCGCGGCTTCTACGTCAATCGCTGCGTGCTACGCTACATGTCGGAAGCCTATCAGATGCTGATCGAGGGCGTTCCGGCCCCGATGATCGAAAATGCCGCCAAGATGGCCGGCATGCCTGTCGGCCCGCTGGCGCTCACCGACGAGACCGCGATCGACCTTGCGCAGAAGATCATGAAGCAGACCATTCGTGATCTCGGCGAAAAGGCTGTCGACCAAGAACAGTTCGCGCTGATCAACACCATGGTCGACAAGCATGGCCGTCATGGCCGCAAAAACGGCAAGGGCTTCTACGACTATCCCGCCAAGCCGGCGAAGAAGCACCTATGGCCCGGTCTGAAGGAACTCTACCCGCAGAAGGCGCCTGAAGATGTCGACGTCGAGGTGCTAAAGCAGCGCTTCCTGGTCACGATCGCGCTGGAGGCGGCGCGCGTCATGGGCGAGGGCATCGTCACCGATCCGCGCGAGGCCGATGTCGGCTCGATCCTCGCCTTCGGCTTCGCGCCCTATACCGGCGGCGCGTTGTCCTACATCGACGGCATGGGCACGGCCGAGTTCGTCAAGCTCGCCAAGGCCTTGCAGAAGAAGTACGGCGCCCAGTTCAAGGCGCCAAAGCTTCTCCTCGACATGGCGGCCAAGGGCGAAAGCTTCTACGAGCGCTTCGACCCCTATGCCGGCAAGGTGAAGGAGGCGGCCTAGCCGGCGGCATGCGCACCGGGCGTTGCCAGTGCGGAAACGTCGTTTTCGCGTGTGCTGGGTCGCCGGTGGCGTTGTTTGTCTGCCACTGCAACGAATGCCGCAGGCAATCTGCCTCGGCATTCGGCATGTCTTATCTGGCGCCGCGGGACGATCTGCGCCTCCTCCAAGGCAGTCCGAAAAACTGGCAGCGGCAGGCGGACAGCGGCAACACTGTCAACTGCTTCTTCTGTCCCGTTTGCGGCACGCTGTTGTGGCACGAAAATTCCGGTTCGCCCGAGACGGTTACCGTCAAGGCGGGGTCGCTTGACGAGCCGGTGGATTTTGCGGATGCCATCCATATCTGGGTCAGCCGCAAACTGCCCGGGGTGGACGTCCCGCAGGGCGCCGCGCAATTCCTTGAGGAGCCGACATGACCTTCTTCCCCGGTCACGGGTGAGCGCGCAATGTATGTCTGGGGCCGCCTGCTGCGTGTTGCTCTGACTTTCAAGTCGCGCGGTGCCTACCGGCTCGGCGAGGAGAGCCGGCTCTCCTTCCGCTGCCTGCCGACCGATATCGATTCCAACATCCACCTGAACAATGCCCGCTACATGATGCTGGCCGATCTCGGCCGCATCGACATCTTCCTGCGCGCCGGCCTGCTTTCCTTGTCGCGCCGGCGGGGCTGGGCGCCGATGATGGGCGGCCTGCAATCGGTCTATGTGCGTGAGATCAGGCTGTGGAAACGCTTCGACCTGCTCTCCTCGATCCAGACCTGGGAGGATACCCAGGTCATCGGCCGCCATCGCTTCGTACTGGAGAACGGCGAGACGGCGGCCATCATCATGACCACCGCCGGTGTCTACGACTTCCGCAACCGCCGCTTTCAGCAGGTCGACGAGGTCGTCGAAGCACTTGGCGCGGACGTCGAGCCCCGCGCCCCGCATGGCGAGGAGAAGGCTTTCATGGCCTCTCACGACGGTCTCAGGAAGCTTGCCAAGTCGTTCCCGCCCGTCCGCGATTCAGCCAATCTTAACGGCGGCGGCGAATAGTCGGCCCGTTGCGCGCAACGCCCGTTTGCGCGCCTGGGGATGACGGGACGATTGCGATGGACGGCCAGACGGTAGCGGACATGATGCTCGCCTATCTTGGCCGGCTTGTGGATCATATTGCCTCGGCAGAAGTGCTCGGCTACGCGTTGCTGGCTTCCGCCTTGCTGGTCGCCGTCGATTTCGTGCGTCGCGGCTTCCGCATTGTGTGGCCGTGGCGCAAGATCGAAAGCGTTCTCGCCACTGCCGCGATCTACGGCGTCAACCTGCTGTTCGGCCCCTACGTCCTGCTGCTCGCGAAGCTGCTCGAGGACGCCTACAAGGCGACTGGCATCCCGCATGTCGATCCCTTCTTCTGGCAGGGCGTTCCGGCCTGGCTGCTGATCCCCTTCGCGGTCTTCATGTTCGACATCGCGAACTACTGGAGCCACCGCCTGATGCACATGAAATGGCTGTGGCCGATTCATGCGATTCATCATTCCGACCCGGAGGTGAACGGGCTCACTACCTATCGGGTCCATGTCTTCGAGCCGCTGGTCATGCTCACCGTCTATACGGTGCTGCTCGGCTGGCTCGGCCTGCCCGCCGGCGTGCTCGGCGGCGCGGCCGTCTTCCTCGGCCTGCTCAATTTCTATGTCCACGTGAACGTCGACTGGGGCCACGGCCCGTTCCGGCTGCTGCTGGCCTCGCCGCGTTTCCACCGCTGGCACCACGCCGACGTGCCGGAGGCCTACGGCAAGAACCTTGCCAACGTCTTTCCCTTCCTCGACGTCGCCTTCGGTACCTATTACGTGCCGGGTACCTGCCGGGCAGAGGTCGGCGCCGAGGGCGTGCCGAAAAACGACGTTGTGAGGCTGGTGCTGTTTCCGTTCGTCGAATGGGGCCGCATGGTCCGCGACGCGATCCGCGCCGGCCGCGCCGGGGAGGGAGCAAGCGAGACGTCCGACGTGCCTCCGTTGGAAGGCACGTCCTCCGCGCAATAGTCTTCGCCGCCGTCGGCGTCGCCCGCGCGAATGTGATCGCGGGCCGCTTTGCGCTGGCGCACACCCTCCCTAATGTGCGGGCTCATCGCATCGAAGCCGGAGCCGCATCGCCATGTCCACCATCGACTACTATTTCACCTCAGTTTCACCCTTCGTCTATCTGGGGCACAAGGCGATCTCGGAGGTAGCGCGCAAACACGGTGCGGCCATCCACTACAAGCCGGTGGGGCTTGCCGGGGTCTGGGAGGTCTCGGGCTCGGTGCCTCTGGGCCAGCGCTCGCCGACGCGCCAGCGCTACCGGCTGCTCGAATTGCAGCGCGCCGCCTTCCGCCGCCAGTTGCCGATCAATCTGCACCCGAAGTTCTTTCCTGCCGATCCAACGCTTGCCGACCATGTCGTGGTCGCACTTCTGAAAATGCAGGCCGATCCGGAGGGCTTCATGGCCCGCGTTTTCTCTGGTGTCTGGGCGAAGGAGGAGAATGTCGCCGACGCGGCTACCCTGGCCGGCTATCTCGAGGCGGAGGGCCAGGATGCGGCGAAGGTGCTGGCCGCCGCCGAAAGCGACGAGGTCGCCGAGACCCGGCGCAGGAACACCGCCGATGCTGTTGCCGCGGACGCCATCGGCGTGCCCGCCTATGTGCTCGGCGGCGAGGTGTTCTGGGGTCAGGACCGCATCGAAGATCTGGCCTTGGCGCTCGAAACGGGCCGCGCACCCTTCAAGCCCGAATAGTCGCCGGGCGTCTTTGCGCTGGACATGCGCGCGCTGCGGTCCTAGATAACGGGAAAAGGTATTTTTTCCTGTCCTGCGAGGAGTGCTCCATGCTCTCGCATGCGCGCGTATGGGCGGCGATCGACGCGCTCGCCGACCGCTATTCACTGTCCGCTTCGGGTCTGGCCAAGCGGGCCGGCCTCGATTCCACGGCCTTCAACAAGTCCAAGCGCCGGTCCGCCGACGGCCGTCCGCGCTGGCCCTCGACGGAATCGCTCGCCAAGATCATGGAGGCGACCGGCGCGACGCTCGAGGAGTTCATCGCGCTGGTGGCCGAAGAGCGGCCCAGAGCCGGCGGCGCCCTGCCGGCGCAGCGCTCCACCGTACCGCTGCTGGGCTTCGCGCAGGCCGGTGCCGGCGGTTTCTTCGATGACGCCGGCTTTCCCGCCGGACAAGGCTGGGAGATGGTGGAAATTCCGGCGGGCGCACGCGACGGCTCTTATGCCTTGAGCGTCCAGGGCGATTCAATGCTGCCGCTCTACCGGGACGGTGACGTCCTGATCGTCGAGCCGGGCGCGACCGTACGGCGCGGCGACCGCGTGGTGGTCAAAACCATTGGCGGCGAGGTGATGGCCAAAGTGCTGACGCGCCAGACCACCCGTTTCGTGGAACTCCAGTCGCTCAACCCGGAACACCCGGTGCGTTCGGTGCCGATGCAGGAGGTTGAGTGGATCGCCCGCATCGTCTGGGCCAGCCAGTAGGCCGCCGCGTGCCGGCCGCTTTCTGGATGCTGCTGTTGGCGACTGTCGCCGCGATCACCAGTCCCGCACCGGCTGCGGCCGATGGCTACGAGCGCATGCTTGTCGCGCAGTCGCGCGTGCGCACGGTCGCGCCCGATCTCGTCGCGCCGCCGAAAATCGATCCTGACTCGCTGGAACGCGCCGAGCCGCGCGCGCCGCTGGGCGAGCTTGGTCGGCCGCGGCCGCCCGGGCCTGCCGCCGGCGAGCAGGGGTGGCGCATGTTCCGGCCGGTCGCGAGCGCCGCCGGCCGTCTCGAGGGCGACGATGCGAGGATCGCGATCGCCGGGATCGACATTGTCGAGCCGTCGCAGACTTGCTCGGACGGGCAGGGCGGACAATGGCCGTGCGGCATGCGCGCCCGAACAGCATTCCGGGCGTTCCTGCGCGGGCGCGCAGTCGAATGCGACCTGCCGGAAGCAGAGCCCAGCGCCGGTGATGTCAGGCCGGCATCCTGCAGGCTCGGCGAGCGTGACCTCGGCGCCTGGCTTGTGGAGAACGGCTGGGCAATGGCCGCCAGCGGCGGCCCCTACGCCGAGGAGCAGGCGCGGGCGGTCGAGGCCCGCCGCGGCATCTTTGCCGGCAGGCCTCCGGCATTGCCTGAAGCCGCGCCGCCGGTCTCCTCTATCCTGGCACCTGAGGAAGCGGAGGCCTCAGACGGCGGCGGCTGAGGCCAGCGTCCGGTCGATGAGCGCCCTTGTCTGGTCGATTCCGTAAAGGGCGACGAAGGAGCCGAAGCGCGGTCCGCGCTCCTGACCGATCAGCACCTGGTAGATCATCTGGAAGAACGCACCCGAGACGCCGGGCCCGCCGCTTGGGCTCTTCTTGGTGTGGTCTTGATAGCGTTCGATGCCGCGCGCGACGTCCAGCAACGCGTTCTGGATGATTTCGCCGTCGGCGTCGTCCGGCAGTTCTCCGAGCTTCGCCGACATTGCCTCCAGCGCCGCCGTCTCGACCTCGTCGGGTGTGCGGAACTTTTTCGCCGGCTTCACGAAATCGTCGAAATAGCGGATCGCATAGCCGACAAGCCGGTCGAGTTCGGGATGGGTCTCGGGTGTCACGCCGGGGGCGTAGCCGGAGATATAACCCCACAGGACGCCCTTGTCGTGTGCATTGGATGCACTGACGAGGTTGAGCAGCATGGCGAACGGCACCGGCAGGTCGATCACCGGCGGCGCGCCGTTGTGGATGTGCCAGACCGGGTTGGACAAACGCGCCGGCCAGTCCTGGCGCTGATAGGCGGCGAGGAGTTGGTAATACTCGTCGACGGCGCGCGGAATGACGTCGAAATAGAGCCGCTTCGCCGTCCGCGGCTTCTGGAACATGTAGAGCGCCAGGCTCTCGGTCGGCGCGTAGGTCAGCCACTCGTCGATGGTCAGACCGTTGCCTTTCGACTTGGAGATCTTCTCGCCGTTTTCGTCGAGGAACAGTTCGTAGACGAAATGCTCCGGCGGACGACCGCCAAGAGCGGCGCAGATGCGGTCATAGACCGGCATGTTGGGGCCGTGGTCCTTGCCGAACATCTCGAAGTCGACACCAAGCGCGGCCCAGCGCGCGCCGAAATCGGGCTTCCACTGCAGTTTCACCTGGCCGCCGGTGACCGGCAACACCGTCTCGGTGCCATCCTCGTCATCGAAGGTGATCGTGCCGGCCTCCGCATCGACGTGCTTCATCGGCACGTAGAGCACCCTGCCGGTCTTCGGCGAGATGGGCAGGAACGGCGAATAGGTCGCCTTGCGCTCGTCGCCCAGCGTCGGCAGCATGATCGCCATGATCGCGTCGTAGCGCTCGGCGACCCGCCGCAGAATGGCGTCCATGCGGCCAGACCTGTAGTAGTCGGTCGCGCTCGCGAATTCGTAGTCGAATCCGAACGTGTCGAGGAACCGGCGTAGCATGGCGTTGTTGTGATGGCCGAAACTCTGATGATCGCCGCCAAAGGGATTGGGAACTACGGTCAGTGGCTTGTGCAGATGCGGTGCCAGCGCTTTCGCGTCGGGCACGTTGTCGGGGATCTTGCGCATCCCGTCCATGTCGTCGGAAAAACAAAGAAGCCGCGTCTTCACCGTCCCCGCGGTGAGTACGTGGAACGCATGGCGCACCATCGTCGTGCGCGCGACCTCGCCGAAAGTACCGATATGCGGAAGACCGGAGGGGCCGTAGCCGGTCTCGAAAAGCACGGTTTCGGGAAAGCCTGATTTCTCGTAGCGCGCTATGATCTTGCGGGCTTCCTCGAATGGCCAGGCCTTGCTGTCGCGGGCGGCGGTGAGGATGTCGGCGGAAAGGTCGGCTGCGTTTTCTGCGTTTCGCTGCATTTGGCTACTTTCGGGATCGCGGCACCCGTCTAGGCTTCGCTGCAAAAAGCGTCAATCGGCGGGCGCTTTTTTCCTTGCAGTGCGAAAGGCCGGTTTCTAACGTGCCGCCGGTTCGTCGCGAGGGGAGTCGCCCGTTGATCAAGCCCGAATCCGTTACGGAAGCACTTATTCACATCATGGTCGTGGTCTCCGCCGCGGACAGCAACATGACCGACCGCGAACTTGCCAAGATGGGCTCGGTAGTCCGCACGATGCCGGTTTTTGCGGATTTCGACCCCGACAGGCTCCTCGACGTCGCCAAGAAGAGCCAGGAGGTGCTGCAGCAGGAAGGCGCCCTCAACGCCATCCTCGCTTCGATCGTCGAGGCGGTGCCATCGCGGCTGCACGATACCGCCTATGCCATCGCTGTCGAGATCGCCGCTGCGGACCTGCATGTGCGGCCCGAGGAAATGCGCATCCTGCAATTGCTGCGCGCGCAACTCGGCATCGACACGCTAACGGCGGCGGCGATCGAACGCGCCGCCGTCGTCCGTCACCGGCACGCCTGATTGTGCTCACTATCTCTTGATGGGCCTTTGATTGGTATTATCCGCTGGATGATGCGACCTCGCCGAAGACGTTCGGGGCATTTGGAAAGGCGATGATCGAGGGTGCACTCCTGTCGGAAGCGATGGTGCGGCTGGCCGCCTTCGTCCTGATCTTCGGCACCATGGCGGCGTTCGAACTCTGGTCCCCGCGCCTCGAGCGCGCCGAGATGGCGGGAGCGCTCAAGGCGCGGCGCTGGTTTGCCAACCTGTCGATGGTGCTGCTTTCCTCGATCGTGCTGCGCATCCTGTTTCCCGCCGCGGCCGTCGGAACCGCCATCTGGGCGGAGGGCGAAGGCTGGGGCCTGCTCAGGTGGCTGGATTTGCCGATCCTGCTTTCGGGAATAATCGCGTTCTTCCTGCTCGACTTCGCGGTGTGGCTCGAGCACGTCGCAAGCCACAAGATTCCGCTACTTTGGCGCATCCATCGCATGCATCACGCCGACAATGGCTTCGACGTCACCACCGGGCTGCGCTTCCACCCGCTGGAGATCGTTCTTTCGATGGTGTGGAAAGCGGCGATTGTGGTCGCGCTCGGCGCTCCTGTCCTCGCCGTGTTGATCTTCGAGATCGTGCTCAACGGGACGTCGATGTTCAACCACTCCAACGTGAAGCTGCCGCTGGGCCTGGATCGCCTCCTGCGGACGGTGCTGGTTACCCCGGACATGCACCGCGTCCACCACTCCTCGATCAGGGTCGAGACCGATTCCAACTACGGTTTCAACTTTCCGTTCTGGGATAGGCTCTTCCGCACCTACAACGACCAACCACGGCTGGGACACCACGGCATGGAGATCGGTCTTGCGGACTATCGGGGCAGGGACACGGCCCGCCTTTTCTGGATGCTGGCGCTGCCGTTCCGCGCCCTCAAATCGCGCCGGTAGGGCTCAGAAGAAGCTGACCGGGAAATAGCGCAGGTAGAGTTCGGTGAAAGTCCCGTTGGCGTTGATTTCGCGCAGCGCATAATCGAACGCCGCCGCCAGTTCCGGCGTGTCGAGCGAGGTCGCGATCGCCATGCCGTTGCCGAGATAGGAAGGCAGCAGATAGGGGCCGCCGGCGAAACGGCAGCAGCCGTCGGAACCTGACCCGGCCAGCCAGAAGGACAGCCGCATGCCGTCGCCGAAGACCGCGTCGGTATTTCCCTCGCGCAGGTCTTCGTACATCCAGTCAGCGCGCGAATAGGTGACCGGCCTGAGACGCGGAAAGAGGTCGCGCAGGATGCGCTCGTGCGCGGAGCCGTCGAGCACGCCGATGCGCTTGTCGGCCAAAGCTTCATGCAGCGGCTCCGTCAGTCCGGCCTCCTTGCGGGCGATGAAGCGGGCGGGCAGGCGCAAATAGGGCCTGGAGAAGCCGTATTGCTGGCGCGACTGCGCGGTAACGGCGATGCCCGCGATAATTGCTTCGCCCTGTCCCGACGACAGCGCGCCGGGCAGTTCTTCCCAGGGCAACGCCTGGATCTGGCAGGCCTCGCTCAGTTCGAGCTCCGTGCAGATGGCCCGTGCCAGTTCGACATGGAAGCCACTGAGTCGCCCCTCCCGGTCCAGAAAGTTGAATGGCGGGAAATCGATTGTTGTCAGGAAACGCAGACGTTGCAACTCGCCGAGGTCGGGTTTCTGAAGCCGTTCACGCGTATCCCAGAAGTTGGGGATGACCGGCTCGGCGGCTGTCGCGGGGAGCAGAAACGCCAGAAATGCACACGTTGCAACCGCTATTCGATACATTCTACCGTTCCCCTGACCGCCAACCGCAGCGCTACCATATCGTGCCCGGATTTTCATACTCGGCGGCCTTGCTCGCGACAATCGCACTATCGATTTGCAACTCTGGGTTAATAGATCATAATTCTGCACACGCTATAGTGCCGTGAAAGCCGACGCGTCCCTTGGGGTCTCAAGATGGGGCAGTTCGACGACACTTTGCAGTTCATCGATGAACTGGATCGGGCGGAAACACCCGATACGGTTTGCCGCCTGCTGCTGGATCTGACGAGCAACTACGGGCTCACCGCCATCATGGCGGGAACTGTGCCGCGCCCCGGGACTCCGCGCGCGAAACAGAAAAGCCACGTCATGTTGTGTGACTGGCCGATGGACTGGCTGGAGCGCTACGTCCAGCGCAACTATGTCGACCTCGATCCGGTCGTGACCTACATCAAGCGCTCGCCCACGATGGTCAATTGGCGCAACGCCGCCATCGAGTTGCAGGCGGGCCAGACCGCACGTCGCGTCATGGGCGACGCGGGCGAGTTCAAGCTCAATGACGGCTTCGCCTTCCCGTTGGTCACGATCGAAGGCACCATCGTGATGGTCTCATTGGGCGGCGAGCGCGTCGACATCTCGCAGGAAGGTGTCGGCGTGGTTTCACTGGCCTCCACCTACGCGATCGGTCGCGCCATGCAGTTGCAGAGTGCGCAGGACATCTTCGACCAGCGGCCCGACCTGACGCCGCGCGAGACGGAGTGTCTCAAATGGGCCGCCGAGGGGAAGTCGGAATGGGAAATTTCCCAAATCCTCGGCATCTCCGAGCACACCTCGGAGAAACATCTGCTCAACGCCAAGCGCAAGCTGGGGGCTGCCAACAGGGTTCATGCCGTCGCGGAAGCGATCAGGCACGGCTACATATCGTGATTACGCGATCACGTAATATTCGGTAAGTGGTCGGGGCGTAGATTTTTTCCTTCCATCCAAAGGAGGGAAAAGATGATCTACGCCTTGACCACCGCTGAATTGGCCGAACGCCCCGATCTGCGGGACGCGGTCCACAGGCTCCGCCATACGATATTCGTCGAGGAGATGGGTTGGGAAGATCTGCGCAGCCCTGAGCAGTTCGAGACGGATCAGTTCGATCATGACGAAGCCGTTCATCACCTTTGCATGCGCAATGGCCGGCTTGCCGGCTACCAGCGCATGCTGCCAACCACACGACCACATCTCCTCACCGACGTTCTTGCGGACCTCTGCGAAGGTGAAGGCCCGCGCGGCCCGAACGTCTACGAACTGACACGCTACGCGGTCGCTCATGAGCATCGTGACGGCCGTCGCGGCGTTTCCACGGTCGGAAGCGAGTTGATCGCCGGCTTTGTCGAATGGGGCATGGAACGCGGCGTCGACCAGGTCATCATCGAGTTCGAGCCGATGTGGGTTCTGAGGGCGCTGCAGCTTAACTTCCTTGCCCGCCCGCTCGGTTACCAGCGTACCTACGGTCGCCAGCAGGTCGTTGCGACGCTTCTGACCTTCAACAACCAGACCCTGGAGGTTGTCCGCAATCGCCGCAACCACCACGCGCCCGTGCTGAGCCGCGGCATGCCTGAGGACGAAATCTTCCGGCAGGCATCCTGATCATGCCTGGGCAAGCGGCGCCACGCCGCACGGCTGTGAAAATGGGAGAATGACCATGGCCAACCATTCCACGATCGACTTCAGCAACCATACTCTGGCTCTTACCCTGTCCGATCAGGACGGCCGTCCCGTGCTCGACCACCGCGCCTATGCTCGGCTTGCGAGCGAACTCGAGGAGGCTGCCCGCGATGACGAGGTGCGCGTCGTCATCTTGCGCGGTCTTTCGGGGTGCTTCTGCCTCGGCGGCGACCTGTCGGAGTTCCTCGATTCAAGCCGGCACCAGTCGCTGATCGATGCCGTCACCGGCATGTTTCGCATGCTGGCGACCTTCCCGAAGCCGCTCCTCGCCTGCGTCGACGGCGACGCGGTCGGTGTCGGCTGCACGGTGTTGTTTCATTGTGACCTCGTTTTCGCCTCCGCCAAAAGCACCTTCCGGGTGCCTTTCGTCGACTTCGGGCTGGTGCCCGACGCGGCGACCAGCATCCTGGCTCCAGAGAAGCTTGGCTACGCGGGAGCGTTCCGCTTCTTCTGCCTTGGCGAGCAACTCGACGTCGAAGGTGCCGCACGTCTGGGCCTCGTCACCGACGTCGTGGAGACGGAAGAGCCGGAACTGGCTGCCCGCCGCGTAGCAAGGCGTCTTGCCAAGAAGCCGGCGCGGGCACTGGCGCAGACGCGGAGCCTGCTCAAGGGAGACAGCCGCCAGCTTTGCGAGCGCATCGATCGCGAAATCTCGTTGTTCCACGATGCGCTGAAAGACGAGGCGACCATTCGCCGCCTGGCACGGATCGCGCGCATGGCGGCCTGACGGCTCAGGGGGAGACCGGAGGGCGTTCCGGATCGGGGCAGCGATAGTTCCGGAATGCCCATCCCTCGGGGGAGGGGAGATGCAACAGGAAGTACATGGAGGCCGGCGCGAGCCGGTTGGCCGTATCGCTGGCGGCCACAAGCGGCCGGGTTTCTGGAAACGGCGTTTCGCTTGGCACGAAGGGGCCCGCCTGCTTGAGCGGCTCCGTCTTTTCAACGGCTGGGATGGCGCGCTTGAGCGGCTCGGGATCACCGATGACGTCGCTCTCAGGGTCGCCTCGCGCGCCCGTGAAAACGGAACCGGCTTTCATACGCAGCTTGTCACCGACAACGTCGTCCCTGAGATATCGCTCACTGGAGCGTTGGCTGCCGAACTCGGGGTCGGCTTCGCCTCGCGGGTCGACCCGCAAAGCCTGATCGTGCGTGACAGCGACCTTGGCACGCTGCTAAGCCGGCCCTTCTCGCATATGCCGGTGCGCTGTCACCTCCAGCACGATACCACGGCTCTCCTGGTAGCCTCGCGGGCTCTCGACCTGCCGGCCATGAAGTCGCGCCTCGAAGGTCGGCCCGGCTTGCGCCGCCGCTTTCTGCTGGCGCCGCCGCGTGTTCTGCGCGCGGCGCTGTTCGAGCGTGCGCGGACCCGGTTCCTCGACGAGGCCCGCCATGGGCTCTTTTCCCGGAAGCCGGAATATTCGGCAAGATTGGTGAGTACGTCCTGGCAGGGGGTCGTTTTCGGAATGATGCTGCTTGCGGCCCCGGTCGCCTACGCGCTTTCCCCGGTCGCGACGCTGACGGCTTTATTGGGCTTTGCCACCGCGGTGTTCCTGCTTTGCGTCGGCCTGCGGATCGCCGCGCTCGCAGGTGCGGCCCCCGCCCGTCCGATATCGGTCCCGACGCCGGACGCAGGTTCTCTTCCGGTCTACTCGATCCTGATTGCCCTGCGCGGGGAGGCAGCGATCGTCGACCAACTCATGGGCGCTCTGGGCAAGATCGTCTGGCCGCGCAGCAAGCTGGAGATCAAGTTCGTCTGCGAAGCCGACGACGAGGCGACGCTGGCCGCGATCGCCCGCCGCGGGCTTGAGCCGTGGATGGAGGTGATCGAGGTGCCCGCCTCGCAGCCGCGCACCAAGCCCAAGGCACTTTGCTACGCCTTGCCGGCCGTCAGCGGAGAGATTGTCGCGCTACTGGATGCCGAGGACCGGCCGCATCCGATGCAATTGTTGGAGGCGTGGAGCCGCTTTCGCGCCGATCCGAGGCTTGCCTGCGTCCAGGCTCCGCTGGTTATCGCCAATGCAGAGGCGGGAATGTTGCCTTTAATGTTTCGGCTGGAATACGCGCTGCATTTCAACGGCATTCTGCCCTGGCTGGCAAGGCGCGGGCTGTTCTTTCCGCTCGGCGGCACCTCGAACCATTTCCGCCGCAGGGCATTGATAGAGGTCGGCGCATGGGATCCTTACAACGTCACCGAGGATGCCGATCTCGGCGCCCGCTTCGCCCGCCATGGCTTTCGCTGCGGTACCATCGCCTGTCCGACCTTGGAGGACGCGCCGGACGCGGCCGGCGTCTGGCTGGGACAGCGCACGAGATGGTTCAAGGGCTGGATGCAGACCTGGTTCGTCCATATGCGCCGGCCCTTGCTGCTCATGCAGCAACTGGGCCCGGGCTCTTTCCTGACCGTCCAGATCATGCTGGCCGGCCTCGTCGCCTCCGCATTGGCGCATCCGGTTCTGCTGGCCAGCATAGGTGGCTTCCTCGCAAAATCCGCCGTGCATGGCCTTGCCTCGCATGAGCGGATCTTGCTGGGGATCGCGCTGGTCAACCTGCTTCTGGGCTACGGTTCCTTCCTGCTGCTTGGCTGGTGCTGCCTTCACCGTTCCGAAAAACGCGGCTTCTGGAAGAGCGTCCTGTTCACGCCGGCCTACTGGCTGATGATGTCGTTTGCCGCCCTGCGCGCAGGTTGGCATTTGTTCCGCCGGCCCCACCATTGGGAAAAGACGCCGCACAAGCCCAGCATCGGCCGCGTTCGTCCGCCTGTCACGGTGCGTGACCGCTTGCGCATGCCGGGTGCGCCCGACCCGCGTCGATCTACGTCCCGATGATGTCCGGTCCCGCCAGCACGATCTTGTCGTCCTTCTGCAGGACAAGATCGTCGTCGCGGCCATCGTAGGGTAGCGATGAAAGAATATGGCGAATGGCGGCAATGCGCGCCCTCCGCTTGTCGTTCGATTTCAGCACCACCCATGGCGCATGGGCCGTGTGGGTGCGCTTCATCATCGCGTCACGCTTGCTCGTATAGTCCTCCCAGCGGCTCATGCCCGCAATGTCGATGGGCGAAAATTTCCAGATCTTGAGTGGGTCGTGACGGCGGTCGTGAAAGCGTTTCAGTTGCGTTTCCTGGCCGATATTGAGCCAGAATTTGAAGAAATGGATGCCCTCGTTGACGATCATGCGCTCGAACTGAGGCGTTTCCGCAAGGAATTTCTCGGTTTCGGCCGGGGTGCAGAAGCCCATCACCGGCTCGACAACGGCCCGGTTGTACCAGGACCGGTCGAAGGTGACGAACTCGCCGCTTGCAGGGAAATGCGCGACATAACGCTGGTAATACCATTGGCCGCGTTCCCTCTCCGTCGGCTTCGGCAGGGCCACGTTGCGCGCAATGCGCGGGTTCATATATTGGCGCACGACGAAGATGGTGCCACCTTTGCCGGCGGCGTCGCGTCCTTCGAAGATCGACATGACGCGCTGGCCGGTCTCCTGCAGCCAGTATTGCAGTTTGACCAGTTCGACCTGGAGCGCCTCCAACGTCTTTTCGTAGTCCTTCTTGTTCATCCGGTCCGCATAGGGGTATCCGCCGGACGCCATGTCGTTGTCCTTCACCCAGTCGGGCAGTTCGGGATCGCCGATGTCGAAAACCCGGTTCTTGCCATCGATCGTGAGCGTAATCGGTTCGATGTTCAGTTCGGCATGCGCCAGTTCGGCCTTCGCCATGCTTGCACTCCAGTGTTGTCGAGCATCATGCTATTGAGTGGCCAATTCGGCGTCCAGAGCACGTTTCCCGATCCGGCGGAACGGCCGCAACGAGGCGGGGAATGAAGTCCGCATGAATGTCTTTGCCCCGCTGCTTGGCAGCGACCGGCCTTCAGCGGTCCGCTGGTTGCTGGTCGGGACCTTGGGTTTCCTCGCCCTGCTGACCCTTCTGGAAGTGTTGCCCTGGCAGGTCGCACTCGCGGTTGCCGCATTGGCGTTTGCGGCCGCCATAGTGTTCTCGACGGGCAGGTTCGCCACGAAGGCAAGAAAGGACACCGACCCTGTCTCAACGAACGGGTTCGCCGGTCTTTCGGTCGACCATCTTGCCGAGGCTCTTGCCGACCCCCTGATCATCATCGACGCCAACGGCGCGATCGTGCTTGCCAACGCGGCCGCGCGGGCGGCATTCGGCGACTTCCGACCCGGAACGCTGCTGCAATTGCGGTTCCGCACGCCCGAATTCCAGGCGTTTGTCGCACGTCTGCTGTCCGACGAGGCAGGGCCGCAAATGACGGAATATGCCGAACGCGTGCCGATAGAGCGCTGGTATCGTGTCGTCGGCCGGCCGGCCGGCGACGGCAGCGGGCTCTCCGTCCTCGTCTTCAAGGACCAGAGCGAGGTTCGCCGCATCGACCGCATGCGCTCCGATTTCATTGCCAACGCCAGTCATGAACTGCGAACGCCGCTGGCTTCGATAGCCGGGTTCATCGAGACGTTACGCGGCCCTGCCCGCGGCGATGCCAAGGCGCGCGAGCACTTCCTGCAGATCATGCACGAACAGACCGGCCGCATGGCGCGCCTGATCGACGATCTTCTGTCCCTTTCGCGGCTCGAGATGAAGACCTATGCCAATCCATCAGACAGTATCGATCTGACCAATCTCGTGCGCGGGGTCATCGACGCGTTGCGTCACCTTGCGGAGGAGGTCGGCGTCGAGATCGTCAGGGAAGGTGCCGACGGCCCGGTACCTGTCCTCGGGCAGCGCGACGAACTGATTCAGGTCTTCGAAAATCTTCTCGAAAACGCCTGCAAATACGGGCAGACCGGCGGTCGCGTCGTGGTGACCGTGGACGCGGGTGACGGCGTCGCGGACGGACCCAGCGTCACGGTTCGCGACTTCGGCCCCGGGATCTCCGAAGAGCACATTCCTCGCCTGACCGAGCGTTTTTACCGGGTCGACGTCGAAACCAGCCGCGCGCAGAAGGGAACCGGCCTCGGCCTCGCGATCGTCAAGCACATCCTCACCCGCCACAATGCGCGACTGACGATCCGTTCCGAACTCAACGAAGGAGCGTCCTTTACCGTCCACTTCGCGCCGCGATAGTCTTGGCACTGCTTTCTTTTTTCGGTCACGAGGGTCGCGTATAACCACCTGAGCAGAACATCGGAAACGCGCCATCATGCCGACGCAGCATATAGTCAACGCCTATGACGCGGAGCTCAAGTTCCTTGCCAACCGGATTGCGTCGATGGGAGGGCATGCCGAACGCATGGTCGATCAGGCGGTGCAGGCTTTGGTGAATTACGATACGGACCTTGCCCGCAGGGTGATCGCCGACGACCTCGTGCTCGATGAGAGCCAGCGTGAGATTGACGACAAGGCCGTCATCATCATCGCCCGAAGGCAGCCTATGGCCGACGATCTGCGCGAGATCATCGGCGCTATCCGGATTTCTTCCGATCTCGAACGTGTCGGCGATCTGGGCAAGAACATTGCGAAGCGCGTCATCTCGATCACCGATCACCCGCAGCCGATCCAGCTCTTTCGCGGGCTGGAGGCGCTGGCGCAGTTGGCCCTGACCCAGCTCAAGGAAGTGCTCGACGCCTTCGCGACGCGGTCGGTCGCCCGCATTAGCTTTGTCCGCGATCGCGACGATGACATCGACGCGATGTACACGTCGCTGTTTCGCGAATTGCTGACCTACATGATGGAAGACCCGCGCAATATCGCCGCATGTACCCACCTGCTGTTTTGCGCAAAGAACATTGAGCGCATCGGCGATCATGCGACCAACATCGCCGAAACCGTCTACCACATCGTTACCGGTGAGCAGATGGCGGCTGAGCGACCCAAGGAAGACAAGAGCCACAAGGTCGTGCTGGCGGCCAAGTAGTGCCGCCGCCCCGCCGCGCTTGTTGCGGCGGCGCGGAGCCGCCAATGGTCAGCGTTGCCGCCGCCGTTCCGAGGCCGGCTGAAAGGCAAGGCGGGCGTGATAGGTGCAGTACGGGCCGCTTTCCATCGCCTCGTTGCCGCAGAAGTGGAAATCTTCGTGCAGCGGGTCGCCGTTCGGCCATTTGCACGTGTGTTCGTTGAGTTCGACAAGCGAAAGGCGACGCGAGATCGGCACCACCACGTCCTCGATCGGCCGTACGCGTTCGACCGGCTGAGCCTGGAATGCCGTGCTGAGGGCGTTTGCTCCCACAGTTTGCGGTATCGCACGCGACGAGCCGGTCCGGCTCGTCGACTTGCTTCCGGCCGGCCGCGGCGGCTTTTTCGCGCGGCTTTGGGTGTTGGTCGCGCGGCCGCGGCTCGAAAGCTTCAGCCTGTGGACCTTGCCGATCACCGCGTTGCGGCTCACGCCGCCGAGTTGGGCCGCGATCTGGCTGGCGCTGAGACCTTCGGCCCAGAGCTTCTTCAGCAGTTCGACCCTTTCGTCTGTCCAGTTCATCCGCATCTGCTCCTGGTACGTCGCGCGGAGGAATCAGAATCCTTATCCGGCCCGGCCACCGCCAGGAGGACACCAGATATACTCGGGTGAGATTGTCCGCCGCACGAAATGTAGTCGTTTCTTGATCCGAAACTACAATAGGTGCCGACTCTGTGACAAGAGTCGGGCTGGTACGCCGATTCCGATTTTCCGGTTTTCCCCAACTTGCCTGCTCCGATGACGCGACCATCACCACAAGGCGCGCAACGCCTCGTGACGGGAGCTTTCCGTTGACTTCCGCGGCAAAAAAACCAATATGCTGCGCGCGAGGCCGCCCCGAGGGCGGCTTTTTGATTTGGTGGCCGGGACCCGCTGTTGCAAGGTTGTCCGGCCGTTTCTGGAAACCGGATCGGAGCAGGAGAAGATGAGCGGTTCGGCGCTTTACGAGACCTTTGCGCGGGCGCAGCTCGCGTTCGACCATGGCGAAGGTGCATGGCTGGTCACGGCGTCGGGCGAGCGATATCTCGACTTTGCCGCCGGTATCGCCGTCAACTCGCTTGGGCACAGCCACCCGCACCTCGTTGCTGCGCTGACCGAGCAGGCCGGCAAGCTGTGGCATGTCTCCAACCTTTACGAAATCCCCGGCCAGCGCCGCCTGGGCGAGAGGCTTGTGACCAACAGCTTTGCCGACAAGGTCTTCTTCACCAATTCCGGTGCCGAGGCACTGGAATGCGCGATCAAGACCGCGCGCCGCTACCACCATGTCAACGGCCGGCCGGAGCGGCACCGCATCGTCACGATCGAGGGTGCCTTCCATGGGCGCACGCTCGCGACCATCGCCGCCGGCGGGCAGAAGAAATATCTCGAAGGTTTCGGCCCCGTGGTCGAAGGCTTCGATCAAGTGCCCTTTGGCGACGAGAATGCGCTGAAAGCAGCGATCACGGACGAAACGGCGGCGATCCTGGTGGAGCCGGTACAGGGCGAGGGTGGCATCCGCACCGTGCCGACCGAGCTTCTGAAGACGATGCGGCGGCTTTGCGACGACAACGGACTGCTTTTGATCCTCGATGAGGTCCAGTGCGGTGTCGGCCGCACCGGCAAGCTTTTTGCCTACGAGTGGGCCGGCATCGAACCCGACATCATGGCGATCGCCAAGGGCATCGGAGGCGGTTTCCCGCTGGGCGCTTGCCTGGCAACAGACGAGGCTGCCACGGGCATGACCGCCGGCGTGCATGGCACCACCTTCGGCGGCAATCCGCTTGCCATGGCCGTCGGCAACGCCGTGCTCGACGTGGTTCTCGAACCCGGCTTCCTGGACGAGGTGCAGCGCAAGTCTCTGCTGATGAAGCAGGGTCTCGCGGCAATCGTGGATGAGTTCCCTGATGTCATCGAGGCCGTGCGCGGAACCGGCCTTATCCTAGGCCTCAAATGCAAGCTGCCCAACACCGCGGTCAATCTGGCGTTCCGCGAGCAGAACCTGTTGACGGTGCCCGGTGGCGACAATGTCGTGCGCCTGCTGCCGCCTCTGACCGCCACCGACGACGATATTCGCCAGGCCATCGATCGCATACGCTCTGCCGCGGCGGTACTTGCGGACGCCAAGGCCGATGCTTGAGATGAACCGCGGATTGCAAGCGGGCGCTGGCCCGCGGCATTTCTCCGACCTGTCGACGGTGTCGCGCGCGTCGCTGCGCCGCATCATCGAGGACGCCAAGCAACGCAAGGCGGCGCTGAGGGCGGGAAGTGGCGAAAAGCCGCTCGACGGCAAGGTCATGGCGATGATTTTCGACAAGCCGTCGACGCGCACCCGCGTCTCGTTCGACGTCGGCATGCGCCAGCTTGGCGGCGAGACGATCATGCTGACCGGCACGGAAATGCAGCTTGGCCGCAGCGAGACGATCGCCGACACCGCCAAGGTTCTGTCGCGCTACGTCGACATCATCATGATCCGCACGACCTCGCACGAGCGGCTGCTGGAGATGTCGGAGAACGCCACGGTGCCGGTCATCAACGGACTGACCGACGAGACACACCCCTGCCAGATCATGGCCGACATCCTGACCTTCGAGGAGCACCGCGGGCCGGTCAAGGGGCGTCTCTTCGCCTGGACAGGGGACGGCAACAATGTGCTTCATTCCCTCGTAGAGGCGGCGGCCCGGTTCGAGTTCGCGCTCAACATCGCGGTCCCGGAGGGCTCGGAGCCCGACGCCCGCTATGTCGACTGGGCGAGATCGCAGGGTGCGAGCGTCACCTATTGCAAGACGGCGGAAGAGGCCGTGCGCGAGGCGGACTGTGTCGTGACCGACACCTGGGTGTCGATGGGCCAGGAGCACCGTGCCCGTGGACACAACGTCTTCGTGCCCTATCAGGTCAACGAACGGCTGATGCAGAAAGCGAAACCCGACGCGCTGTTCATGCATTGCCTGCCGGCCCATCGCGGCGAAGAAGTGACTGATGGCGTCATCGACGGGCCGCACTCGGTTGTTTTCGACGAGGCTGAAAACCGCCTGCATGCGCAAAAGGCGGTGCTTGCCTGGTGCCTTCTGGGAGAAGGTCCGAGTGAGTGAGCAGCCGCGGCTAGGCAATTTCGGTCACGCCGGCGACGACGTAATCGTGCCGTTCCATGTCGGCGCGCTGGATGTGCGCGGCCGCGCCGTCCAGTTGGGCGTGATGCTCGACGACATTCTCGGCCGCCATGCCTATCCCGAACCGGTCGCCCGCCTTCTGGCCGAGAGCATCGTGCTGACTGCGCTGCTCGGCAGCTCGATCAAGTTCGAGGGCAAGCTGACCCTGCAAACGCAGTCCGACGGGCCGGTCGACATGCTGGTTGCTGACTTCGCCACGCCGGGGTCCATGCGCGCCTATGCCCGTTACGATGAGGAGAGGCTTGCCGCGGCGCAGGCCGAGGGCCGTACCGCGCCGGAGGACCTGCTGGGCACCGGGGTCATGGCGATGACCATCGACCAGGGAGCGCACATGCATCGTTACCAGGGTATCGTGCAGCTTGACGGCGCCTCGCTGGAAGATGTGGCGCGCACCTATTTCCGCCAGTCGGAACAGATCCCGACCGATGTGCGGCTCTCGGTCGCCCGCCAGTTGATGCCGGGCGAGGAGCGCGGGCGCTGGCGCGCCGGCGGCGTGCTGGCGCAGTTCCTGCCGGAGTCCCTCGAACGCATGCGGCTTCCCGATTTGCCCGGGGGCGATGGCGAGGCCATGGATGCAGGTTCGGAAGTCGAGGTCGACGACGCCTGGACAGAACTGATGGCGCTTTTTGCGACCATCGAGGCCGACGAACTGCTCGACCCGACGATCGGCGCCGAGCGGCTGCTCTACCGTCTCTTCCACGAGCACGGTGTCGTGGTGTTTCCGGGCCAGAAGGTCGCGGACGACTGCACGTGCTCGCGCGAGAAGATCAGTGCCATCCTGGAAAGCTTTTCCGACGAGGAGATTGCCGAAAGCGTCGAAGCCGGGGCGATCAAGGTCAATTGCGAGTTTTGCTCCAAGGAATATCTCTTCGATCCGGCCGATTTCACCGCGGGCGACAAGGGCTGAACCCGTTCAGTTGAGTGTCCGGCCGGCATCCGGCAGGTCGAGCGAGAAGGCCGGGATATCGATCTCAAACAGATCGCCCGCCGCGTCGCGCATGGTGTAGTGCCCGACCATGATGCCCGATGGCGTGGTGAGCGGACAGCCCGAGGTGTACTGGAAGCTGTCTCCGGGATTGAGCTCCGGCTGTTCGCCGACGACGCCCATGCCGCGCACCTCCTCCACCTTGCCGTCGCCGTCGGTGATGTGCCAGTAGCGCGAGAGCAGTTGGACGAACGCGTCCGAATTGTTGGCGATCGTCACCCGGTAGGCCCAGACATAGCGCGATTGTGACGGGTCCGAACGGTCGTCGAGATAGAAAGGCTCTACGCTCACCTCTATGTTCCGCGTCACGGCCCGATACATGTCCGAGGCTCCTGGGTGCACATGATGCGATTGTTCGCCGAGCAGGCCTGGCTGGTCAACCTTTGTCCCGGCAACGGTTTTCCGGTCAAGGCTGGGTGGCTTCGCGCGGGCAATGGGTTGGTGCACTGCCGGTACTGCGATGCTTGACGGGTGGGCGCGGCGACGCCTCGACCCGGTTCTCGACAGGCTGGCGGCGGGCCTTGCCAGCAGGGGCGTCAGCGCCAATGCCGTCACCTATGCCGCCTGCGTGGTCGGCCTTGCCTCGGCGGTGGCGATTACCTTTGGAAATGAATGGCTTGGCCTGCTCCTGATCCTGCTCAGCCGGCTCGGCGACGGGCTCGACGGCGCCGTCGCCCGACTCAGTGGCAAGACCGACTATGGCGGCTTCCTCGACATTGTGCTCGACTTCGTCTTCTACGGCGCCGTGCCGCTCGGCTTCGCGCTGGCCGATCCAGAGGCCAATGCCGTCGCGGCTGCGGTGCTGATTTTCGCCTTCTACGTGAACGGCGCCAGCTTTCTCGCCTTCGCGATCATGGCCGAAAAGCGCGGCCTCTCCAGCGAATCCCGGGGTGAAAAGTCGCTGTTTTTTTCGACGGGATTGGCGGAAGCCACGGAAACCATCGCGGTTTTCGCGGGTTTCTGCCTGTTCCCGGACTGGTTCCCGGTGATCGCCTATGCCTTCGCTGCGGTCACCGCCTACACCACCGTCTCACGTATCGTGCTCGCAGCGAAAAGCTTCTGAGACTCAGGCAGCCCTGGCGAGCGCGCGGTCAATGTCGTCGATCAAATCGTCGGCGTCCTCCAGCCCGACCGAAAGCCGAACCGTGCCCGGATTGATGCCGAGCTCGAGCCGCGCCTCCTCGGAAAGGTTCTTGTGGGTGGTCGTCGCTGGGTGAGTGACCAGGCTCTTGGCGTCGCCGAGATTGTTGGAGATGCGGATGATGTCGAGCGCGTTCTCGAACGAGAACGCTGCCGGCTTGCCGCCCTTGACCTCGAAGCAGATCAGCGTCGAACCGCCCTTCATCTGGCGCGCGATGATGTCGGCCTGAGGGTGGTCGTTGCGACCCGGATAGATCACCCGGGCAATCGAGGAATGGCAGGCGAGGTGGCCGGCGACGCGCGCGGCCGTCTCGGTCTGCTGGCGCACGCGCAAGGGCAAGGTCTCCAGACCCTTGAGCAGGGTCCAGGCGTTGAACGGCGATAGGCTCGGGCCGGTGTGGCGGAAGAAGTCGTGCAGCTTCTCGTCGATCCACTTCTTGTCGGAAAGCACGATGCCGCCGAGGCAGCGGCCCTGGCCGTCTATATGCTTGGTCGCCGAATAGACGACGATGTGGGCGCCGAGTTCCAGCGGCTTCTGCTGCAGCGGCGTGGCGAACACATTGTCGACCACGAGCTTGGCGCCGCACTCATTGGCGATCGCGGCGACCGCCGCGATGTCGATCACTTCGAGCGTCGGATTGGTCGGGCTCTCCAGGAAGAACAGCCTAGTGTTCGGCCGCACCGCCTGCTTCCAGGCCTCGATGTCGGTGCCGTCGACGAGCGTGGTCTCGATGCCGTATTTCGGCATCAGCGTCTCGACTACCCAGCGGCAGGAGCCGAACAACGCGCGCGCAGCCACCACATGGTCGCCCGCCTTTGCCGAGCAAAGCAGCGCTGCGGAAACGGCGGCCATGCCCGATGCGGTCGCGCGCGCGTCCTCCGCGCCCTCCAGTTCGCACATGCGCTTTTCGAACATGTCGACGGTCGGGTTGGCATAACGCGAATAGATGAAACCCGGAGCCTCGCCCTTGAAACGGGCTTCGGCCGCCTCGGCGCTGTCGTAGACAAAACCCTGGGTGAGATACATCGCCTCTGACGTCTCACCGAAGGCCGACCTCAGCGTGCCGCCGTGAACCAGTGCCGTTGCCGGCTTCCAGTTGCGCTTCGTTTCGGTTGTCATCGCCTTGCCTCGAACACAAAAAAACCGGCCGCGGAAGTCGCATGCCGGTCTTGCGTTCGGCCCTTTAGCGACTTGTTTAACGTGGCTGCAAGCCGACCGGCCAAATCACCACGGGATAAAGGTCCAATAGCCCCGAAGCGGCCTTGCGTCAATCTTTGGCTCGGCTAAACGTCGGACCCGTTGAGGAGCGGCGACCCTTGCGCAAGACGGGCATCCTACCGGATCGAGAGATTTCCGCGCTGTTCGAGGCCGGCGCGCTGACGACGCCGCGGCCGCTCGACGATGGCCAGATCCAGCCCGCGAGCCTCGATTTGCGCCTCGGCGAAACCGCCTATCGTGTGCGCGCCAGCTTCCTGCCCGGGCCCGAACACAAGGTCGCCGACAAGCTTGCCCGCCTGAAGCTGCACGAGGTCGACCTGACCGACGGCGCGGTGCTGGAGACCGGCTGCGTCTACATCGTGCCGTTGCTGGAACGGCTCGATCTGCCCGCGGGCGTGGCGGCCGCCGCCAATCCCAAGAGTTCGACCGGACGGCTCGACATCTTCACCCGCGTTATGGCCGACCATTGCGCCGAGTTCGACAAGATCCCGGAGGCGTATGCGGGCCCGCTCTATCTGGAGGTGAGCCCGCGCACCTTCCCGATCGTCGCGCGCACCGGCTCCCGCCTCTCACAGATCCGCTTCCGGCGTGGCAAGGCTGCGCTCGACGGCGAGGCACTGCTCGATCTCCATCGGACAGAGACGCTGGTCGCGTCGGAGCAGCCCAACGTCAATGGCGGCGGCATCGCGCTGTCGATCGACCTCAAGGGCGCGGCCGGGGCAGGCGGGCTCGTCGGCTACCGAGCCAAGCACCACACCGCGCTGATCGATGTCGACAAGCGCGACGCGCTCAACGTCGTCGATTATTGGGAGCCGCTTTTCATCCGCGACCAGCCGGAACTGATCCTCGATCCCGACGAGTTCTATATTCTCGTCTCGCGCGAGGCCGTGCATGTGCCGCCCGACTATGCCGCCGAAATGACGCCGTTCGACCCGCTGGTCGGTGAGTTCCGCGTGCATTATGCCGGCTTCTTCGATCCCGGCTTCGGCCATTCAGGCGCCGGCGGCACCGGCAGCCGCGCCGTTCTGGAGGTCAGGAGCCATGAGGTTCCTTTCATCCTAGAACACGGGCAGATCGTCGGCAGGCTGGTCTACGAGCACATGCTGTCGCGCCCGAAGGCGCTTTATGGCGCCGATCTCGGCTCCAACTACCAGGCCCAGGGCCTGAAGCTCTCCAAGCATTTCCGCTAGCAACGATGGTGGCGCGAGCGCTGTGCCAGCTAGTTGACGAACAGCGCGTCCTTCGCGGCACCAAGACAGGAATAAAAACCACCGGCGAACAAGGCTTCGCGAACGGTGCGGTCGGACCTTCCCCAGATCGCCTGTTTGGAGACAGAATCGAGCGGTGCTTTGGTGCTCGCAAGGAGCGGGGGGAGTTGGGCACGCGTGCAGGCGATCACGTGTGCGCGGGCGGAGTCGATCCCGCATGGCCGGGCCTGGCTACCAAGCGCGTTCGCCCGCAACGTACGGACTTCTCGGTCAGCCTGCGTTCTTAGAAACGCGACCTGATTTTTCGTGAAACCAGCCGTCCTCAGATAGGCAGCAAGCTTACCTGCGGCGGCTTTGTAGCTGTCGGCGCTGCACTGCGCCGGACGGGAGGCACCGGCCATCAGTCCCAGCGCAAGGCCGGCAGCAGCCATCTTAAGCAAGGTCACTCGCATCATCTGATCTTCCCGATCTGTCGTGTTCGTATACCCCGGTAGGGCATCTGTCATGGTGATACCGGTCAGTCCGGCAAGAGTTCCAGCAGCAGCCGGATCTGGTTGCCGCCCATCACCCTGGCGATATCGGGTTCCGCCATGCCTTCGGCGAGCAGCGCCTCGGTGAGCAGGCCGGTTCCGCTGGCGTCGAAAGGCACCCCGACCGCGCCGTCGAAATCCGAGCCGAGCCCGACATGCTCTGCCCCGATCAGGTCGGCGACGTAGCGCTGCGCCCGCGCGATGGCCGCCGCATCGTTGCCGCAGATGGCGGTTTGCCAGAAGCCGACGCCGACCAGGCCACCATTGGCCGCGATGGCGCGCAACTGGTCGTCGCTCAGGTTGCGGTTGTTGTCGCAGGTTCCCCTGACCCCGGTATGCGAGACCACCACCGGGCGCTTCGCCATCACCAGCACATCGTCGATCTGGGGCACCGAACCGTGCGAAATGTCGACGATCATGCCGACCGCCTCCATGCGTCGGATCATCTCGCGTCCGGCCTCCGTCAGCCCGCCCTTCTCGATGCCGTGCGCGGAGCCGGCCATGGCATTGTCGAAGAAATGCGTCGGCGACATCATCCGGTAGCCGGCCTCGAACATGACATCGACATTGGCCGGATCGCCTTCAAGCACCTGCGCGCCCTCGATGCCGAGCACGCCGGCGACGATTCCCGGTTCGCTGCGCCGGCGTTCCAGGAACGCGGCGAGGTCGGCTTTCGATTTCACGATGACGAAGCGGCCGTCTGAACGGGCCGCCATGTCGTGCAGCCTTTCGGCCTGGTAGAGCGCGCGCTCCTTGAGGCTGAACCAGGTGCGCAGCGGCCAGCGCTGGCCGACGGCGAGCCAGAAGACGTTGTCGGTGGTGTCGTCGTTGCGCTCGATGTTGAGCCCTTGCGGCGTCTTCGACACCAGGGTGAACATCTGCACCGCGACATTGCCTTCGATCAGGCGCGGAATGTCGACATGGCCACGGTCGCCCTTCTCGACCAGGTCGCGGCCCCAGAGCAGGGAATCGGCGTGGAGGTCGGCAACCGTCAGTGTCTCGTGGAGTCGGCGCGCCTCGTCGCTGACTTCGTAGGGTGGGGAGGCGCCCACAGGGTTCATCGAGCGCTCGACCATCTGCGGCGCGACGAAGAAGAAGATGCCGAGCCCCGCCACCACAAGCAGGACGAGGATGACGAGCGCCGCGCGGATGAACCTGCTCATGTTTCCTCCCGATATCCGGTCAATTCTTGCTTGTCTCGGCCAGTGAGCGCAACTCCTCGCGCATCGCCCTGATCTCGGCCAGGATCAGTTCCTGCTCGGTGTGCAGCGCCTTGCGCTCGGCCGTCGCCTCGGCGTCGTGCTCTTCCTGCATGGCCGAGACGATGATGCCGATGAAGAGATTGAGCACGGTGAAGGTTGTGCAGACGATGAACGGGATGAAGAACAGCCACGCCCACGGGAACACCTCCATCACCGGACGCACGATGCCCATCGACCAGCTTTCGAGCGTCATGATCTGGAACAGCGAATAGGCGGAATGCGCGATGGTTCCGAACCAGTCGGGGAAGGCCGATCCGAACAGCTTGGTCGCCATGACCGAAAAGACGTAATAGACCAGCGCCAGCAACAGCATGATCGAGCCCATGCCGGGCAGGGCGGCAATCAGCCCGCCGACGACGCGGCGCAGCGACGGCACCATGCCGACCAGCCGCAGCACGCGCAGGATACGCAGGGCCCGCAGCACCGACAGGTTGCCCGTGGCCGGCATAAGGGCCAGACCGACCACGACGAGGTCGAAAATACGCCACGGATCGCGGAAGAAATTCTTTCGGTAAACGGCAAAACGCGTCGCGAGTTCGGCAACAAAGACGGCGAGGATGGCGCGGTCGAGCACGACCAGCAACGGGCCCACCGCCTGCATGGCCCGCTCGGACGTTTCAAGCCCCAGCGTGATCGCGTTGACGATGATGAGGGCCGTGATGGCGAGGTCGAAATGACGGGATTCGATCAGGGATTTGAGGCGGGTCACGGCGGGAGGGCTCCGGGCTGGATCACGGGGTTTCGGGTAAAGCGGGCTGGCTTCGGCTCCGAGATAGGCGTTCGGTGCAGCCACGACCAGCCCGATTGATGCCCCGAGGGACTCAAAAAGCGGCGGCTCCGACACTAGATGACCAGATGCCGGAGTTGGTCCGCTTCCGGTTGCTGGAGGAGCGAATGAGCCGTCTCGACAGCTTCATCCGCCGCATGTCGGCCCAGCGCGACATCCTGAACGTCATCTCGGAGGATGTCGCCGGTCTCGACGGGCCCATCGTCGAACTCGGGCTGGGCAACGGGCGCACCTACGATCATCTGCGTTCGCTTTTCCCGGAACGCCGCATCATCGTGTTTGACCGCAAGATGGCCGCCTTTGCATCCTCCAAGCCGGCCGCGAGGGATTTCGTCGAGGGCGAGATCCACGACACGACGCCTGAATTCGCCGGCATCGATGCCGCGCTCGTCCATTCCGACGTGGCGACCGGCTATGCCGAGATCGATGACGAGACCATCACCTGGCTGGCCGATATTACAGTGCCGCTGTTGCAGCCGGGCGGCTTCGCCGCCAGCGGCATGCCGCTCAACGATGCCAGGCTCGAACCACTCGACCTGCCGCCGACGGTCGCCGCGGGGCGGTATTTCCTTTACCGGCGGGTTGCGTGAGCTTCGTTTGCACGACCTGCATCGGAGGCCTTGACGGCAAGCGGGTGGTCGCCGATTAATGTTCTCCGCGCGGGTGTAGTTCAGAGGTAGAACGCAAGCTTCCCAAGCTTGATGTCGTGGGTTCGATTCCCATCGCCCGCTCCACCCTCAAACCAGTTGCGAAATCCTGGCAGCACCTCCAAGCGCGGAGTTCGGGGCGAAGGCCGCTCAGCCCCGCATCCCGCCCAATTCGGCCAGCAGCGCCGCGCCTGTCCTGATGCCGTCGATGAAATTGTCGAGCTTCAGGTTCTCGTTGGGGGCGTGGTTGGCCTCGTCGGCATTGGCGTAAGGGATGACGAAGGCAGGCAGGCCGAGGATCTTGGTGAAGACATAGTCGGGCAGGCTGCCGCCGACGGTCGGGTAAAGCAGCGGCTCGACGCCGCGTGCGGCGACCACGGCGCGCCGGATCGGCTCGGCGAAGGGCGAGTCCATCGGCGTCTTCGACGGCAGCATGCCGTTGAGCGGCACGAACTCGACCTCGGGTGCGTGGCGCTCGACATGGGCGCGCACCTTGTCGAAGGCGTAGTCCGGTGTCAGCGGCTCGACCAGGCGGATGTCGCATTTCACGAAGGCCTCGCAGGGCAGAACGGTCTTCATGCCGGGCCCGCCATAACCGCCGTGGAAGCCGTTGATGGTGAGCGTCGGATGGAACATCAGCCGGTCGAAATAGGCGCGCCCGGCCGGCGCATCAAGGCGTTCCAGGCCAAGCTCCTGCTTGACCGCCTCGACGTCGAGCGGCAGGCGCTCGACGGCGTCGCGCTCCAGGTTGGTCGGCGGGATCACCGGCTCTGTCAAACCCTCGATGGTGATCTCGCCGTCCTCGTTCTTCATCGTGGCGAGCAGGTGCACCAAAGTCCACACGGCATTGGGCACCACGCCGCCAAAATTGCCGGAATGGACGTCGCGTGAGGCCGTCCTGGCCCTGAGTTCGAAGGCGGCGACGCCACGCACGCCGAAGGTGACGACCGGCGCGCCGGTCTCGTGCAGAGGCCCGTCCGAGGTTACGACGAGGTCGGCCTTCAGCCTGTCGCCATGCGCATGCACGAACTCGGCGATATGCGGGCTGCCGATCTCCTCCTCGCCCTCAAGCAGGAAGATGACGTTGCACGGCAACTCGCCATTGACGGCCAGGTGCGATTCAAGCGCCAGCAGCTGCGCGAAATGCTGGCCCTTGTTGTCGCCGATGCCGCGCGCGTAAATGCGCCCGTCGCGGATCGTCGGCTCGAAGGGCGGGCTGGTCCAGAGCTCCAGCGGGTCCGGTGGCTGTACGTCGTAGTGGCCGTAAAGCAGCACGGTCGGCTTGTCGGGCGAAACGTCGCGGCGGCCGAGCACCATCGGGTGGCCGCTGGTCGGCACCGTCTCCGCCTCCATGCCGAGTTTCTGCAAAAAGCCCACCAGCATCGCGGCGACCTCGCCGATACCCTGATTGTGGGCGCTGATGCTCGGATGGCGCACATAGTCCATCACCCGGCGGATGAAATCGTCGCGGTTGGCCTCGATATGGTCGAAAATGCCGGCAAGCGGCGAGGAATGCTCGTTCACGCTCTGTCGTCCTCGTTGCGGGTCAGGATCAGTGCGCCGGTCGCGTGGACGCCGCCGTTCCAGCCGGGCGGCACCAGCGTGGTGGTGTCGAGCTGGGTCAAGACCATCGGCCCGGCGAGACGCGCGCCGGCGCCGAGCGCGGCGCGATCGACCACGGGGACGTTTGCCTTGGCAGCGCCGAGATGGACCGGCACGTGGTCATAGGGTTCGACGGAGTTCCCGGGAGCCAGGGTCTCCGGCGCCGTGCGTGCGGTCAGGCCGGTTGCCTCGACCCGCAGCGTGATGAGTTCGATCGCCGCATCGAGGGTGAAGCCGTAGAGCGCCCTGTGCTCCGCCGCGAAGGCCTTTTCGACAGCGGCCGCCGTATCGCCCCAGGGCACGGCGATCTCGCCGCCCTGGCCGTGGTAGCGCAAGAGCGCCACCCGCACGATGCGGCGGTTTTCCTCGGCGACATTCTCGCTTTGCAGCCAGTCGCGGGCCTGCGTTTCCAACTCGGCGAAGATGCCTTGCGCAGCCTCGATGTCGACCGGGCCGGCCTTGGGCAAGGTTCGGCTGAACTCGGCCTTGAGGTCGGCGGCCAGCAGGCCGTCCGCGCACAACACACCGGGTGCCGGCGGGATCAGCACACGGGTGATGCCGAGGAGCTCGGCCAGCGCGCAGCCATGCAGCGGCCCGGCGCCGCCGAACGGCACCAGTGTGAAGTCGCGCGGGTCGTGGCCGCGCTCGACCGACACGACACGCACGGCGCCGATCATGTGGTTGTCGACGATCGCCAGAATGCCGCGCGCGGCCTCCTCCACCGTCAGCCGTAGCGGCGCGGCGACCTTTTTCTCGATCACGGCGCGCGCCGCATCGACATCGAGCGCCATCCTGCCGCCGAGGAGACGGGCCGGCAGATGGCCGAGCACGACATGGGCGTCGGTGACGGTTGCGTTGTCGCCGCCATTGCCGTAGGCGGCCGGGCCCGGCATGGCGCCGGCGCTGCGCGGGCCGACCGTCAGCGTGTGGTCCTCGACGGCTGCGATCGAGCCGCCGCCGGCGCCGATGGTGACCATGTCGACCATCGGCAGCGGCAACGGCCATTCGCCGACCTTGCCGTGCTGGGTCAGCCCGATCTTGCCGTCCTTGATCAGGCAGATGTCGGCGCTGGTGCCGCCGATATCGACCGTGATCAGATCGTCGATGCCGCAGGCTGCGGCGATCGCGCGGGCGCCGACGACACCGGCGGCGGGTCCGGAAAGCGCGGTCAGCGCCGGCGCCTGGCGGATCGCCGCCGCTCCCGCCACGCCGCCATTCGACTGCATGAGAAGCAGCGGGGCGGCGGCCTTTTCGTCTTCCAGCCGCTTTTCGAGCCGGCTGACATAGGTTGTCACGCCCGGCATCACGGTGGCGTTGAGCACGGTCGTCAGCGAGCGCTCGTATTCGCGCACCACCGGCAGCACGTCGGTCGAGGTGGTGACGGCCATGCCCGGCAGCGCCTCGCGGAGGATCTCTGCGACGCGCCGTTCGTGGTCGGGATTGGCAAAGGCATGCAGCAGGCAGATGCCGACCGCCTCGATGTCCATGCCCTTGAGCCTTTCGGCGGCGGCAAGCACGCTCGCCTCGTCGAGCGGTTCGAGCACGGCGCCGCCGGCAGCGATGCGTTCGTCGACCTCGACGATGCGCGAGGCGGGCACCGGGCGTTCCGGCTTCACCCAGTTGTAGAGATTGGCCTTGCGCGGAATGTCCTGGCGACCGATCGCCAGCACGTGGCGGAAGCCGCGGGTCGTCACCAGGGCGGTGCGCGCACCCTTGTTTTCCAGGATCATGTTGGTGGCGACGGTGGTGCCGTGCAGCACCTGCGCCAGCGCGCCGGCGTCACGCCCGGCATCGGCCAGCGCCAGCCTGATCCCGGTCAGGAAGGCTTCGGAAGGGTCCGACGGCACGCTCGGCGTCTTCGCGCGCCAGACCTTCCCGGAGCCGCGTTCCAGGAGCGAGATGTCGGTGAAGGTACCGCCGATGTCGACGGCGATCGCAAGCTGGTCAGACGAGGGCATCGACATACTCCTGGCGATGGAAGCGGCGCACGGCCGGCTTCGTGGCGCGCAGCCGGGCGGTCGCATCCGCGTCGACGGCGCCGCCATCAATCACAACGCCGTATCTTTCACGTGCGGCCTCGACGCTGACGAAACCGCCAAGCACGTCTTCCAGTACCCGATCCGTTGGTCGTTCGAACGGATGGCCGTGGCCGCCGCCGCCGCCCGTCTCCATGCGCAAGATGTCGCCGCGCACAAGGCGATTGCCGTCCGACAACGGCGCCAGAACCCGCTCGCGGTCGGTGCCGGGATTGACGGTGGCGCGTCCGGCACCGCCGCCCATGCCGCCATCGATCCCCCAGGGCGGGTTCTTGACGCTGTCGATGCGCACGGCCAGCACGGCGTCCTCGGCGAGAACCTCGTACTCGCGCACGATTCCACAGCCGCCACGGAAGCGGCCGGGTCCGCCGGAATCGGGCACGATGCCGTAACGCAGGAGCCGCACCGGGTAGCCGAGCTCGAGGAACTCGACCGGGTAGTTTTCCTGGGCGACGAAATAGACGGCATCGATGCCGTCGGCGTTGGGGCGCGCGCCGTAACCGACGCCGATGCCGTCGGCGAGCAGGAAGCGCTCAAGCTCGCCGGCCTCGTTGCGGAAATTGCCGCGCATGATCGAGATCACATAGGCCGAGTTGGCGGCCGGAGCGCCGCCGCCGGCGACGTTGACGAGCCCGTTCATGGCCGAGATCACCCGCATCGCGGTCAAGCCGCGCATGCCGAGCGGGGCGGGAAAGCGCGGCAGCAGGAACGAGCCTTCGCGCAGCCGCACCTCGTCGAGCGCGTGCGGCCCGCCGGCATTGCACACCTGGCCCGGATCGCCGCCGAGATAATAAAGCCCGAGCGCCATGCCTGGTACGCCCCGGTTCATCAGGTAGTTGACCGGGCCGGGAGCCTGGTCGTCGCTCTCCGTGGCGTCGAAGACGAAGCGGTCCTCGCCGTCGCCGCCCTTCTCGCGGGTCAGCGCGAAGCGCATCTTGAACGGCCCGTTGCCATGTCCGTCACCGTCTATGGCGTCGGTGAAGCGATGGGTGCCGTAGTCGAAGGTTTCCGCCAGCTTCTCGCGCACCAGCCGCCGGGTGCGGGCAAGGAGCTGGGCCAGCGCGTCGGCGAAGACGTCGGCATCAAAGCGGTCGACGATCTCGGCGACGCGCCGGACGCCGAGTTCGACGCTCGCCATCAGGGCGCGCATATCGCCGATGCTTTGCTCGGGGAAGCGCGAATTGCGGTGGAAGATTTCGAGCGCCGTCTCGTTGGTGACGCCGCCGTCGATGAGCTTGGTCACCGGGACGATGATGCCTTCCTGGAAGATCTCGGTCGCATCGGGGCTGATCGAGCCGGGCCGAATGCCGCCGATGTCGGCAAAGTGCGCCCAGCTCATCACGAAGGCGCAGCGGCGGCCGTTGCGGAAGACCGGGGCGAGCAGCACCTGATCGTTGGAGTGCGAGACGGCGCCGCGCGAGCCGTAGCAATCATTGTACCAGTAAAGATCGCCGGGCTTCATCGTGTCGGCCGGAAACTTCTCCAGCACCGGGCCGGTCATGTCGCCGAAGATCGGCACCATGGAACCCACCGCCATCTCGCCCTCGGCGTCGAAAAGCGCGGTGTAAAAATCCTTCTTCTCGCGGATGAAGGCGGAAATCGCGGTGCGCTCCAAGAGCGCCTCCATCTCCGACTGCGCGGCCGCCACCGCGCCGCGGATGATCTCGAGCGAGACCGGGTCGCAGACGCGGCTCGCATCGGCCGCAGGTCTCTTCTTGTCAATGGATTGAAGCATCATCTCTTCCTCGAAAATCGATACTGCAGCGTCTCTCAGAGCGTCACGACGACATTGCCGATGCTGCCCTTCTCGACCCGTTCATGGGCGGCGGCGATCTCGGCGAGCGGGTAGGTTGCGGCAACCGCGACGGCGAGCTTGCCGGCCGCCGCCAGTTCCGCCAGCCGCTTGTGGCCGGCATGCCGGGCGTCGGCGGGAATCGCGAAACCCTGGACGAAGCGCAGATTGGCGCCCTTGTTAGCGAAGGCGTAATAAGGCAGCACCGGCTCGGGCGCGCTCGTCGACGAATAGGCGGCGATGGTGCCGTTGACCTTCAGCACCGCCACGTCGAGCAGGTGATTGGCGCCGAAATCGACCTCGATAACGCGGTCGACACCGCGCCCGCCGGTGAGCTCCATCACGCGCGCAGCGACATCTTCGCGGTGACGATCGATCACCTCGTCTGCGCCCGCCGCACGCGCATGGGCGGCCCCCTCACTGCTGCCCGCGGTGCCGATGACGCGCGCTCCGTCGGCCACGGCGATCTGTACCGCCATGTGGCCGACCGCGCCCGATGCGCCGTTGACGAGGATCGTCTGGCCGTCGACCGGGCCGTCGGCGTGGACGGCGCGGAAGGCCGTCATCGCCGGCACGCCTAGGCAGGCGCCGGCGGCGAAGTCGATTTCGTCGGGCAAGGGCACCGCCTGGGCAGCGGCAATCGCGATCAGTTCGGCGGCGGTGCCGAAGGCGCGGCCGGCCTCGCCGTAGCCGCCCTGCGCGTTCCACAGCCATACACGTTCGCCGATGCGCGCCGGGTCGACGCCGGCTCCAACCGCGACGACCTCGCCGGCGCCGTCAGTGTGCGGGATGACCAGCGGGTGCTCCATCGCCATGCCGCGCCAGCCGGCGCGGCGCTTGACATCGGCCGGGTTGATGCCGGAGGCGTGCACGCGCACCAGCATCTCACCTTCGCCAGCGACAGGGTCCGGCCGTTCGCCGACCTCCAGCACCTCGGCCGCCGGTCCGGTGCGGGTGTAGCAGGCGGCGCGCATCAGGCCATCTCCTTCGCCGGGGCCATGGCGGTCTCTTCGTAGAGGTGGCAGGCGACGAGGCGCGAGCCGACCGGGCGCGGCGCCGGAATCTCGGCCGCGCAGCGCTCATGCGCCTGCGGGCAGCGGTCACGGAAAACGCAGCCCGAGGGCGGATTGAGCGGGTCGGGCGCGCCGCGGCCGATTGGCAGCGGTGCATGATCCTGATCGGGATGCGGCACCGGCACGGCGGCCACCAGCGCCTTCGTATAGGGATGCAGCGGCTCGTGGACGATATCCTCGGTCGGCCCGTCTTCCATGATGCGGCCGAGATACATGACGATGGTGCGCTCGCAGACGTAACGCACCAGCGCCAGATCGTGGCTGATATAGATCGCGGTCAGGTTCAACCGGTCGCGCACGTCGCGGAAGACGTTGAGCACGCCGGCGCGCACCGACACGTCGAGCATCGACACCGGCTCGTCGGCGACGACGAAGTCGGGCTGCAGGATCAGCGCGCGGGCCATGACGACGCGCTGCAACTGGCCGCCGGAGAGTTGGTGCGGATAGCGGTCGAGGAACTCGGCCGGGTTGGGCAGGCGCACCAGCTCGAGCGCGGCAAGGATACGGTCCTCACGTTCGGCCGCGGGAACGCGCGCGTTCTCCAGCGGTTCGGCCAGCGTGGCGCGGATGGTGAAGCGCGGATTGACCGCGTCGAAGGGGTTCTGGAAGATCAGTTGCGCCCGGGTGCGGAAGTTTTTCAGGGCCTCGCCGCGCAATTCGCCGAGGTCGGCGCCGTCGAAGGTGACGGAGCCGCCGGTCGCCTCCTCAAGCTTCAGGAGCATGCGTCCGGTCGTGGTCTTGCCGCAGCCGGATTCGCCGAGAAGCCCGACGCTTTCGCCCTTGCGGATGTCGAAACTCACGCCGTCGACCGCCTTGATGATACGCGCCCTGCCGCGCAGCGCCGCCAGCGCGCCGCCAGCGCGGAAATGCACCTGCGCGTCCCGCACCGAGACGAAGACCGGGTGCTGTTTTTTCGGCGCGCTCATGATGCGTTGAGCCATGTCTCGGTCTTCGATCCTTCCGTACGCAGCATCTCGGCCTCATGCGCCCGGTGGCAGGCGGCGGAGTGGCCGTTTGAACGCGCGCCGGTCTGCGGAACCTCGGTGCGGCAGATATCGAG
This sequence comes from Nitratireductor mangrovi, assembly GCF_007922615.2. NCBI lineage: Bacteria > Pseudomonadati > Pseudomonadota > Alphaproteobacteria > Hyphomicrobiales > Phyllobacteriaceae > Nitratireductor > Nitratireductor mangrovi. The sequence goes on from NZ_CP042301.2 coordinate 91,126, forward strand.
CGCGAACGGGCAGCGTGGCGCGAAACGGCAGCCCGGCGGCGGCTCGACCAGGCTGGGCGGCGCGCCCTCGATCGGCACCAGCATGCCGGTCGCAGCACCCTTCAAATCGGGAAACGCGTTGCGCAGGCCGATCGTGTAGGGGTGCGCCGGCGCGGTGATGGTGGCCGCCATCGGCCCGGCTTCGACGACCCGGCCGGCATACATGACCACGACGCGGTCGCAGACATAGGCGACCACCGAGATGTCGTGCGTGACCAGGATCACGGAGATGCCGAGCCGCGACTGCAATTCGCGCAACTGGTCAAGGATCTGGCGCTGTACGATCACATCAAGCGCGGTCACCGGCTCGTCGGCGATGATCAGCTTGGGGTCGAGCGCCAGGGCGAGCGCGATCGCCACGCGCTGGCGCATACCGCCGGAAAACTGGTGCGGGAAGTCACGCAGCCGGCCGGGTTCGATGCCGACCATGTCGAACAGTTCCTCGGCCCGGGCGCGGGCCCGGCGCGCGTCCATGCCGCCGCGGTTCTTCAGCACCTCATTCAACTGGTATTCGATCGTGTAAACGGGATCGAGCGAGTTCATAGCGCTTTGCGGAATGAAGGCGATATCGCGCCAGCGCAGCCGGTTCATCTCACGCTCCGGCAGGGCGGCGATGTTACGGCCGTCGAAGACGATCTCGCCGCCGGTGATCTTGGCGTTGTCGGCGATCACCCGGGTGAGCGCGCGGGCGACCGTCGTCTTGCCGCAGCCGGATTCGCCCACAAGGCCCACGATGGTGCCGCGCGGCACGTCGAAGCTCGCGCCGTCCACGGCGTGGATCACGCGGTCGCCGACCTTGTAGCCGACTTCGAGATCGCGCACGGAAAGCAAGGTCTCGCTCATCGGCCCAGCTTCGGGAACAGGATGTTTTCATAACCGCGGGTGATGAAGAAACCCGCGCTGACGACAAGGATGATGCAGATGCCCGGCGGCACGAACCAGTAATAGGCCTGCTTGGCGAGCGCCTGGGAGGCAAACGCGTCCTGCAGCATGTAACCCCAGCTGATCTGGCTCGGATCGCCGAAGCCGAGGAAGGAGATCGAGGCCTCGGTCAGGATTGCCCAGCCGATGGCGATCGAGCCGTAGAGGAAGGAGAGCGGCAGGATGTTGGGCGCGATGTGGCGCGCGATGATCTTCAAATTGGACGAGCCGGCGACGCGGGCCGCCTCGACGTAACCGCGCGAGCGCAAGGTCAGGACCTGGCTGCGAATGACGCGGCCAGTGTCACGCCACAGGACCAGCGCCATCGCAAAGACGACGTTCCAGATCGACGGCTCCAGGAAGGCGGCGAGAACGATCACGAAGGGCAGGAACGGGATGCCGAAAGCGACATCGGCAAGCCGCATCAGCACGGCGTCGATCCAGCCGCCGAAATAGCCTGACACGAGGCCGACGATCGAGCCGATCAGCGCCACCATGAAGGCCGCCGTGACGCCGATCAGCAGGGCCGAGCGGGTGCCGTGGACAATCTGGGAAAAGATGTCGCGGCCGAGGCTGGTGGTACCGAGCACGAAGCCCTGTTCGCCCGGCCTGAGGTCGGCGGCAAGATCGAAATCCTCGGTATAAAGGATTTCGGTCGGGTCGTAGGGTGCGATCTGGTCAGCGAAGATCGCCGTCACAACGAAGATGGCATAGATTGCCAGGCCGGCGACCGCGAACGGGTCGTTGGTCGGCAGCCGCAAGGCGCCGAAAAGGCGCGCGAGAAGACCAGGACGGGCGACGGCGGCCTCAGACATGGGTCACCCGCGGGTCGAGCAGGGCGTAAAGCAGGTCGGCGATCAGGTTCATCAGAATGACCACGATCGCGATCATCAGGAACGCGCCCTGGGCGAGCGGGTAGTCGGAAGCCGCGACCGCATTGACGAGTTCGCGTCCGAGCCCCGGCCACGAGAAGACCGATTCCACGACGACGTTGCCCTGGAGCTGATAGCCGACCGCGATGGCGAAGGAGGTCATCACCGGCAGCAGCGCGTTGCGCGCGGCGTGCTTCACGACGACGGTCCAGTTGGAAAGCCCCTTGATGCGGGCCATGGTGACGAAGTCTTCCTTCATCACGTCAAGCATGTTGGAGCGCATCAGGAGCAGCGGCAGGCCCTGGCTGTAGATCGCGAGCGTCAGCGCCGGCAGCGCGAGGTGGGCCAGGAAATCGGCCGAAGTGTAGAGGCCCAGCAGGCTGCCATGGTCCATGCCGGCCGAGCGCGTGCCGCCGGCCGGGAACCAGCCGAGCCAGAAGGAGAAGATCGCCAGCAGCACCATGCCCAGCCAGAATTCGGGCATGGCCCGTGTCGTCAGCACCACCGGGATGGCGGCCTGCTCGACCGCGCTGCCACGCCGCCAGGCGAGATAGGCGCCGGCCAGTATGCCGAAGACATAGGCAATGATCAGCGAGGTGAAGGTGAGGATCAGCGTGTTCGGCAACAGCGTGAGGATGCGTTCGGCAACCGGTTCGCGGTATCGGAAGCTCTGGCCAAGCTCGCCCTGCAGAAGGTTGCCGAGATAGATCAGATATTGCTCCCACAGCGGCCGGTCGAGGCCGAACTGGGCCATCAGCGCCTGCTGCTGTTCCTCGGTGAAGGTCGGGTCGATATAGGCCGCCATCGGATTGCCGGGCATCAGCCGGAACATCAGGAACAGGATCGTCACCACGGCCCAGAGTACGAGGCCGAGCTGAAGGGTTCGGCCAGCCGCCGCCTTTAGCTGAAACATGCCGAATGCGCTCCCGTCGTGGCGTCGGAAAGAAGGCCCGCTGCCGCGGGCCGGCCGCGCCGGAGGATATCCGGCGCGGCCGCCGATGGCACCTTACTGGGCCAACTCTTCCTTCTTGTCGCCAGGATAGTGCAGGCGGTCGCCTTCGAGCGTGTAGCCGGCCTCTTCGAGGATCGTCTTGGCGACCTCGTGGCCGGCCTCGAAGTTCTCCACCACGGAGGCGTCGTGCCAGAATTCCAGCGCCGGCGAGACGACCGAGTTGGAAGCTTCGGCAAAGCCCTTGAAGGCGGCCTTGACGATCAGGCGGCGATCGACGGCGGCCGAAAGCGCGCGGCGGAAGGCCGGATCGTCGAAGGGCGCACGACGTGCGTTGAAGGCGACGTAGCGGAAGCCGATGTCGACTGTTGAGACGACGTTCAGGTCGCCGTCGGCCTCGGCGGCGTCGATCAACACCTGCGGATCGCCCGAGAACTCGCCGACGAAGTTGATCTCGCCGGAGCGCAACATGCCAAGTGCCGCCTCGACATTGGGCACGATGCGCAGGATCCAGCGGTCGGCCTTGGGAGCGTTGAAGTGATCCTTGTTGGCCGCCAGCACCACTTCCTCATTGGTCAGCCAGCGCTCGAACTTGAACGGGCCGGAACCGATGGGTGTCGCTTCCTGGTGGCTTTCGGCATTGTCTTCCTTGGTCTTCAGATCCTCGATGATCGGCTCCCAGACATGCTTGGGGATCAGGTTGATCTTGGCCAGGCTCGAGGTGACGAAGGAAGCTGCCGGCTGGTTCAGGTGGAACACCATCGTGGTATCGTCGACGATGTCGATGCTGGCCACATTGGTCGCGAAGGGCCGGTACATCGGCGCCTCGCCGCTGACCACGGCGTCGAAGGAGAACTTGACGTCCTCGACGGTGACCGGCTTGCCGTCATGCCACTGCATGCCCGAGCGCAGCTTGACCTCGAGAGTCTTGTCGTCCTTCCATTCGTAGCTCTCCGCCGCCCACGGCTGCGGCAGGCCGTCGGGGCCGACGCGCGCCAGGCGGTCCCACACGAGTTCGGTGATCCAGCTGTCGACGCCGCCGGAAATCCACAGCGGGTTGATGCCCTGGATGTTGTCGCCCGAGTTCAGGATGATGTCGCGCTTGTCGCCCAGCGGCTCGAGCGACATGAAGGTCCAGGTGTTGCGGATGCCGATGCCGCTCTGGTTGACCACGGAATCGGGGTTCCACACCGTCTTGTCGTAGGCGAAGGTCGACTTCGGGTGCACCAGCATCATGTTGGGCTGGTCGGCGGCCAGGATTTCCTGCGCCTGATAGACCAGTTCCTTGCGCTTGGCTTCGTCGATCTCGACGCGCTGCGCCTCGACGACCTTGTCGTAGTCCGGGTTGTTGTAGCCGATGAAGTTGTAGCCCTTCTCGGCGGTCGAGGAATGGAACAGGTTGTAGACGATCTCGTCCGGGTCCGAGCGCTCCGGACGCCCCACCATCTGCCAGGCGGTGGTGTCCCACTTGTCGCGCTGGTACCAGACGACGTCGGCCATCTGCTCCCACGGCATCACGCGCACGTTGACGTCGAGCCCGAGCTTGCGCCACTCCTGCGCGATCAGCTGGACCGACTGGAATTCCTGCGGCTGAGCAGCCTGTGGCCGTGTGAACAGGTCGATGGTGCGGATCGGATCGCCGGCGAATGCGGGCGCCGACACGAACAGCGTGGCCAGTGCGGTCGCCAGCGCCGTCTTTCTCGTCAATCTCATGGCTATTCTCCTCTGGAACGAGTGGTTTTGTCTTTGGTATTGGCGAGCCGCTTCAGGCGACCCGCAGGGCTTCGAAGGTCTGGCCGGCCGCCATTTTCGGCGGCATCGGATAGGCTTTCTTGGAGTGGGAGAGCCCCATCGAGACCAGCATTTCGGCATGCTTGAGCGCGGCGCGTCCGGCATTGACGGCCGGCGCGCCGACCGCGGCCGAAATCTCGTCGCCCATGTCGAGGAACGACATGGTCATGCAGCCGAAGAGGAAGGCATCGGCGCGGTCTTCGTTGACGCAGGCGCCTGCGACCTCAATCAGGCGTTTCTTCGTAACGTCCGGATCCTTCATAAGGTCCAGCACGGGGATGTTGGTTGCACGCACGGAAGCCAGCTTGTCGCGCACGCCGGCGCGGATGGCGAGCATCTCCTGGCCGGCGATCAGGCTGTCGAAAACCGTAAGCACGCTGAACCTGTGGCCAAGGCCGGCCGCCATCAGCAGCGAGGATTCGCACGGACCAACGACCGGAATCGTGGCAAGCTCGCGCGCCGCCTCGATGCCGGGGTCGCCGAAGCAGCCGATGATGGTGGCGTCGAAACCGTCGCGCTCGCATTGCATGATGCGCTCGACGGTTGCCGGCACCGACATGGCCTCCTCATAGGCCGATTCGATAGAGGCCGGCCCATCGGGCACGTCGACGACGCTGACCTCGGTTCCGGCAAAAGCCCAGCCGTTCAGAAGCTCTTCGCGGCGGCGCATCTCCCGGGCTCCCATCGGCCCCTTCGACATCGGGCCGGGCACCACATAGGCAATTCGCATATTCGCCCCTCTTGTTTCAGTGATTGAAACGTTGTTTCTTATTTTCTTGAGTAAATCACATTCCTGCAATATTGCAAGAACCCGGCAACGACCGATAATTGTGCCAAGGGGATCGCTGGCGATGAACGGCACCAACAATTACAGGATCGCGGCGGTCGACCGTGCCCTTTCCGTGCTCGAGGCCCTGGCCGACAGGCCAGATCAGGGCGTCACCGCGCTGGCCAAGTCGCTCGGGCTGACCAAGACCATTGTCTTCAGGCTGCTGCAGACGCTGGAGGATCGCGGCTTCGTCGTGCGCGACCCTGAGCGGGCGGTCTATTCGCTCGGCTACCGTGTCGGTGTTCTGGGCGAGCGGGTCGGGCGCGACGGCAGCCTGCTGTTCGCTTCACGCCCGGTCATGGATGCGCTCCGCGACCAGACGCTCGAAAACGTCAACCTTGTGGTGCGCGAAGGGCATCGCTCGCTGGTGCTGGCCACGCGCGCCGGCCACCATTCGATCCGCCTGTTCGCACAGGCCGGCCGCAACGGACCGTTGCATGCCGGCGGCGGTTCACTCCTGCTTCTGGCCTATGCCGGTCGCGCGATCATCGACAAGGTGCTGGGCGACCCGCTGGAGGCGTTCACGCCGCATACGATCACCGACCGCAAGAAACTCCGCGAGACGCTGGAGCGCATCCGGGCCAATGGCTACAACATCGCGCTCAACGATCTAGACGAGGGCGCATTTTCGATCGCCGCCCCGATCCTCGGCATCGACGGACAGGTGATCGCGGCCATCTCGGTCGCGGGCGCCGTCGCGCGCTACAACGAGGAGCGGCGCGAAAGCCATCTGAAAGCGGTGCAGGACGCCGCCGCGGCGATCTCGTCCAAGCTCTCCTTGCATCGCACTGATCACGAACTGCCGGCGCAGGCGAAGTCCATCGCCTGAGCGCACCCTGCATCTGCGTTCCTGATCCTTTCGTGACCTGAAGAGCCGCCCAGCGCTTGCGTGAGGCGAATCACCCTGCCTGGCAGGCGTTCCCCGGCGGCGAGTGTGCGAAGGCGTGGCTTGCGGGTCGCGCGAAGCTCTGTTAGCGTTTCGTCAAATAGTAAAACAACGTTTCATTCAGTAAAACAAGAGGGAGTGTTCGCCATGAACGAGACCGAATCCGCGATCCTCGATGCCGTGACCCTGGACGAGCCATGGGGACTGGTGGAAAGCTTCGCGACTTTCAAGCGCGAACACCCGGACGACGTGAATCGCGGCATGGACGAGGTGGTATCGCGGCTGCGCAAGCATGGTGTCGAGGTGACGGTGCACGAGCCGAGCCTTTACCTGAGCCTGCCGGGCCTTGCCCGAGTCGAGGCCGATGGCAAGACGTTCCGCGCCAAGCCGCCGGCCTACAGCACCGACGCGCGTGGCGGCCTGAAGGGTCAACTCGTCTATGTCGGCGCCCGCCACAACGCGATGATCACCGACATGTTCGAGCAGAAGGTCGACACCACGGACGAGCTTGCCCGGATGGTGCGCGGCAAGATCGTGATCTCCGAAGGTTTCGCCAGTCCCGGGCTGGTCTCCCAGTTCGAGGAGATCGGCGCGATCGGCGTCATCGGCATCAATCCCGGCGTCGACATCCACTGGGGCATCTGCACCACCATCTGGGGCACGCCGGACCTCGACGACCTGCCGCGCAAGCCCAAGATTCCGGCCGTCGCCGTCAACAAGCCGGACGGCGAGGCACTGGCCGAGATCGCGGACAAGGGCGGCGAGGTCACGCTTTACACCGAGATGGAGGAAGGCTGGTTCACTTCGAAGCTGCCGGAAGTGTTCATCAAGGGCAGCGAGGAGCCGGACAAATATGTCTTCCTGCATGGCCATCTCGACAGCTGGGATGTCGGCGTGGGCGACAACGCCACGGGTGACGCCACCATGCTTGAGGTCGCACGCGTGCTATGGGCCAATCGTGGCAAGCTGAAACGCTCGGTGCGCATCTGCTGGTGGCCCGGCCACTCGACCGGGCGCTATGCCGGTTCGACCTGGTTCTCGGACACATTCGCGCTCGACCTGGAGGAGAACTGTGTCGCCCAGGTCAATTGCGACAGCCCCGGCTGCCGTTGGGCGACCGAGTTCATCAATCTGAGCCGCATGAGCGAAACGGAGGCATTCCTCGCCGAGGTGATCGGCGACGTCGCCGGCAAGGCGATCGAGGGTGAACGGCCGCACCGGGCGGGCGACTACTCCTTCAACAATATCGGCATCTCCAGCTACCTGATGCTGTCCTCGACCATGCCGGACGTGCAGCGCGAGGAAAAGGGCTACTACACGGTCGGCGGCTGCGGCGGCAACATCGCGTGGCACACCGAAAACGACACTCTGGAGATCGCCGACAAGGACATCCTACTGCGCGACATCAAGGTCTATCTGCTGGCGGTTCTGCGCAACGCCAACGCAGAGATTCTGCCGTTCGACTGGCGGGCCACGACGAAAGAGTTTGCCGAGACGGTCGCGGAATATCAGAAGGCGGCGGGCAAGCGTTTCGATCTGACGTTGTCGAAGGACGCGGTCGGGGAACTGGCCACGGCGCTCGACGGTTTTTATGGCTGCGTCGCCGACGGGAAGGTGCCGGCCGACAAGGCCAACCGCGTCATCCAGGATCTGGCGCGCATTCTGGTGCCGATCAATTTCACCCGGGTGAACCGGTTCCGCCACGACCCGGCTCTGACCGTGCCGCCGCTGCCCTCGATCGCCGAGGCGGCGGCCCTCGACGGTTTCGACGACGCCACGATCGGCTTTGCCAAGACCCAGCTCGTGCGCGGTCAGAACCGCCTCGTCTCGGCCCTGCGCCAGGCCCGGCGCCACATCGAACTCGTCGCCGGCTGAACGCTGACGAGGGCGCCCGGCGCTCTTGCGCCGGGCGTTCGGCCGCGCGTGTGTCTGTCTAGATGCGGCCAGCAGACGCGGTCCTGACCGCCGGCGCGCCGCCGGCCGGCGAGCACTTTCCCCGCATTCCGAACCGTGCCAAGATACCCAGTGGTATGTCCGCTGCTGAAGGCAGCTGGGCATGTTTTGGCGTGGCGGCGCAACTCGCTGACGCGCGGGTTAGGTGCTGTTGCCGTCGAGATGGGGGCGGCCGCCCGACCGGCAGGACCGGCCTTTCGCTGGTCCCGATGTGCCGCGCATGGCCGCGATGTTCGGGCCTTTCGCCTGAGCCAATTCGAAAAATGGGAGGAGAAAAATGAAAATCAGGACCTTGGCACTGGCTGCGGCGTTCTCGCTCGCGGCCGTGACCGGCTCGCTGGCCGAATGGGCGCCGTCGGGCCCGATCAAGCTGCAGATCGGCTTCGGCGCCGGCGGCGAAACCGACACGATCGGGCGGGTTGTGGCCAAGACGATGGCCGAAAACACGGGCTGGAACATCGTGGCCGAAAACAAGCCGGGCGGCGGCGGGCTCGCCATGTTCACCCAGATCGCGGTGATGCCGCCGGACGGCCAGACGATCGGGCTCGGGGTCAGCATGCCTGTGCTGGTCAACCTCACCCTGCGCGGCGACGAACTGCCGTTCGATCTCGACAGTTTCGACTATCTGGGGACCGCGGCCTACGCGCAGCTTGGCATCGTTGCCAAGAGCGACGCCCCGTTCGACGACCTTGCCGGCCTGATTGCATATGCCAAGGAGAATGACGGCGCGCTGATCGGGTTTGACGCCAAGCCGCAGGAACTGCTGCTCAACCTGGTATCCAAGGAGGCCGACGCGCCGTTCAAGCTCGTCTCGATGGAATCGAGCGCCGAGCAGATCCAGAACGTGCTTGGCGGCCACGTCATCGCATCGTTTTCGGCCGGCGCGCACATTCCCTACCTGGAAAGCGGCGACATGAAGATGATCGCCAGCGCCAATGCCGAACGGCACGGTTATGCGCCGGATGTCGCGACGGTGCGCGAGCAGGGCTACGACATCTATGTCGACCCGTATTTCTATTTCGCCGGCCCGGCCAGCCTGCCGGACGATGCCAGGAAGGCGCTCGGCGATGCGCTGGCCGCGGCGATCGCCTCCGACGAGGTCAAGACCGCCATCAACAACGCCTTCAAGGCTGACCCGACCAATCTCGGTCCTGAAGGCACCAAGAAGATGATGGTGGACGGGCTTGCCAATGTCGGCAAGCTGTTCGGCAAATAGGCCGCAAGAAAGGACCGGCATCCGCCGGCCCGCAGTTCCGAGAGACACCATGACCGTCAACCGCATGAGCGGGCTCGCGATGTTGCTGTTCGCGCTTGCGATGGCCTTTCTCGTCATCCCGGCCCACACGGAGACGGTCGGCTCGGGCTGGATGAAACCGGATACGCTGCCGCTCGCCTGCTGCGTCGCGCTGGCGGTGCTGGGCATTGCACATGTCATCCGCGGCGGCGGAACCACGGCTCTGGACGCTCGCGAAATGCTGCGCTTTCTCGGCGCGCTGCTGATCGTGGCTGCCTGCCTCTGGGTGATGAGCCGCTTCGGCTTTCTGCCGGGTGCGATCGCGGCAATGATCGCGCTGATGCTGGCGAGTGGCGAACGGCGGCCGCTGCTTGTCGGACCGGTCGCCATCGCGGTTCCGGCCGCCACCTGGCTGATCATCGAGCACATGCTCGCTCGCTCGCTGCCGTGAGCGGGGGAATGGACCTTTCGACCGCACTTCTCGGCCTCGGCGACGCGTTCAGCCTGACCAACCTCGCCTTCGTCGTCGCCGGCGTCGCGATCGGACAGATCGTCGGCGCCATCCCTGGCATCGGCCCGGTGATGGCGATGGCCATCGCGATCCCCTTCACCTTCGTCCTCGATCCGCTGGTGGCGATCGCCTTCCTGATCGGCATCAACAAGGGCGGACTGTTCGGCGGGGCCATTCCCGCGATCCTGATCAACACGCCGGGCACGCCCGACGCGGCGGCGACGGCGCTCGACGGCCATCCCATGGCCAGGAAGGGCCAGCCGAAGAAGGCGATGCGCTTCGCGCTCTACTCGTCGGTCACCGGCGACACCTTCAGCGACCTCGTGCTGATCACCGTCTCGGTGCCGCTGGCGGTTCTGGCGCTCAAGATGGGTCCGGTCGAGGTCTTCGCATTGATGATTTTCGCCTTCTCTGTGATTGCCGGGCTGGTCGGCGACTCGATCCTGAAGGGACTGATCGCTGCCGCGCTCGGGCTGCTGGCGGCGACGATCGGTCTTGATCCCGAACACGGCACGCCGCGGCTCTATTTCGGCTATTTCGAGCTTTTTGACGGGTTGCCGCTGATCGCGGTCGCGGTCGGCATGCTGGCGGTTGCCGAAATCCTGAGGCGCCTGGTCGAGGAGACTTCCGGCCAGGCGGCCGCGATAGCCCGGCAGGACGAGAGCGATCCGGCGAATTCGCGCATCAGCTTTGCGGAGTACTGGCGCTGCCGCTTCGTGATCGCGCGCGGCGCGGTGATCGGTACGGTGCTGGGCGCCATTCCAGGCATCGGATCGACCGCGGCCGCCTTCATGAGCTACGCGTCAGCCAAGCGCAGCGCGCCCGACGGCGAAAGCTTCGGCACCGGCAACCCGAAAGGCATCGCCGCCACGGAATCAGCCAACAGCGCGGTGATGGGCGCCAACCTGATCCCGCTGCTGACGATCGGCATTCCAGGCTCGATCTCTGCCGCGCTTCTCATCTCCGCCTTCAAGATCCACGGCATGCAGCCGGGGCCGCTATTGTTCGAGAACCAGGGAAGGCTGATCTACGGGCTGTTCGGTGCGATGATCATGGCCAATGTCGCCAATCTTGCCGTCGGGCAGATGAGCCTCAATCTGTGGGCCGCTGTCATCCGGGCCCCGGCGTCCGTGGTGTTTCCCTCCGCGCTCGTCTTCTGCGTTGTCGGCGTCTATCTCTCGACCGGGGGAATGTTCGGCGTCGCCGTAATGCTTCTGGCGGCGATAGCGTCATTTCTCATGCGCGCCTTCGGCTATCCTGTCATCGTCTTCATTATCGCCTTCTTCCTCGGCAGCAATTTCGAGCGTTCGCTTTCCCAGACGCTTGTGATCCTTGACGGAGACCCGGCCAACTTGCTCGCCCATCCGATCGCGGCGGCGCTCTTGATGCTGGCCTTCGTCTCGGTCGTCTGGTTTCTCGCGCCGGCAAGGCGGCGGTGACGGCCGCGGATAGTCCCGCGCCGCCCCGTGATCGTGCCCGGAGTCCTGGAAAAGACGTCGCATTCCTGTGAGAGCTTCGTTTCCTGACCGGCTAAGCAAGGCACTCGGAACAACCCGAGGAGCTTCCTGCCGTGTGCGGATTTGTCTGCCTGTGGAACATCGGCGACGAGGCCCTGGCCTCGGCGATGATCACCAGGATCGCCCATCGCGGCCCTGATGCCGTCGCGGTGGTGCGGGCCGAAAACGCCCCGGTCGTCATGGCGCATTGCCGGTTGTCGATCATCGGACCGCAGGACGGCGCCCAGCCGATCTATCAGGGCAAGGATATTCTTGTCGCCAATGGCGAGATCTACAACCATGCCGACCTCCGAGCGATCCTGGGCGAAAGCGCCTTCGAGACCAAGAGCGATTCCGAAACGATCCTGCACCTCTTCCGTACCGACGCGCTGCGCTGGGTATCGCAGCTCGATGGCATGTTCGCCTTCGTTCTGGCCACGCCCGAGCGCATCATCGCCGCGCGCGACCCGCTCGGCATCAAGCCGCTTTATGTCGCCACGATCGGCGAGGGGCTTGCCTTCGCCTCCGAGCTGAAGGCCTTCGACGGTATCGAGGTGGCCTCGATCAGGGCGATCCCGCCCGGCAGCCTTTTCGACAGCATCAACGGCATGCGCCGCTGGTATCGCATGCCGCAGGGCGCGGCCGAGGCCGAGCCGGGGCTGGAGGAGGAGGCGGTGTGGCGCGAATTGCGTCTCGTGCTCGAGGACGCGGTGAGGAAATGGATGGTGGCCGACGTCGAGGTCGGCTCGTTCCTCTCCGGCGGCCTCGACAGTTCGATCATCGCTGCACTCGCCGCTCGGGCCGCGCCCTATCGCCTGAAGACGTTCTCGGTGGGTGTCGAAGGCAGCCCCGATCTCGTAGCGGCGCGCCGGGTGGCCGGGCATATCGGCTCCGACCACCATGAACATGCCTTCACGCCGGCCGACGTCGCGGCGGTGCTGCCGCATGTCATCTACCATCTCGAAAGCGCCGACGTGGACCTGGTCCGCAGCGCGGTGCCCACCCACTTCGCCGCTGCGTTGGCGCGACGTCACGTCAAGGCGGTGCTGACCGGGGAGGGGGCAGACGAGCTCTTTGCAGGCTACACCTACCACCACGCCTATGTCGACCGCCCGCGCGAGCTAGCCGACGAGCTGACGCGCTCGCTCGGCACCATGCACAACATCAATCTGCAACGCGTCGACCGCGTCACCATGGCAGAGAGCCTGGAGGCGCGCACGCCGTTCCTAGACCGCGATCTGATCGACTTCGCCCAGACGATCCCGGCGACCATGAAGCTGAGGCGGACCGACCCGCAGGGTGGCGACAGCACCGGGCCGACGACGGAGAAATGGGTGCTGCGCAAGGCCTGCGCCGACCTGCTGCCGCGCGAACTGGTATGGCGCAAGAAGGCGCAGTTCGACGAAGGGTCGGGGACGGTCGAGGCGCTAGGCGAGGCGCTGATGATCGTGACGGGCGCGTCGCGCCCGCTCGATCGCGAAGAAGAGGCGGCGGTCTACGAAAGGCTGTTGCGCGAGCGCTACGCCGATCCCGACCGCATACTCGCCAATGCCGGCCGGTGGGAGTCCGGCAGGGTCGCGCTCGCCGGCTGACTGCGGGCAGGCCTACGGCCGCGGGTCGCTCCAGTGAACCATGGGCAGGCCGGCGACCGGGCTGCGGAACCATGGAATGGTCGTGCCGCGCAGCGAGCCGATATAGACGTTCTTGAGGTCCGGCCCGCCGAAGGTGACGCTCGCGAACCACGGCGCGATGGTGCCGCCGGCGGCCAGCATCAGCTCCGGCGTTGCCTCGCCACGGTCGAAGGCATCCTTAAGGCGGCGGGCCGGCTCCGGGTTCTCGTCGTCGAGGATGATGCGAAGCTCACCCTCGGGCGTGATCGCGAAGATGCGGTCGCTCATCACATGCGTGCCCCAGAGATTTCCGTATTCGTCGAACGCGATGCCGTCGATGAAGGCGCCGTGATCCTCGGGCCCGAAGATCTGTCGGTCAAACAGCGAACCGTCATCCGCGACCCGGAACCGGGTGATGTTGCGGGCGGTGGTCTCGACGACGTAGAGCCATTCCTCATTGGCGTCGAGACGCACCTCGTTGGTGAAGGCGATGTCTGTCGCGACGGTGCGCACGCTGTCGCCGTCGACGAGCAGAATCGACCCGTCACGGATCAGCGAGCGGGCAGCGTCCATCCAGTTCCTGATCTGAGTCGAGACCGTGACCCAGAGCCGGTCCTTCGAATCGCGCAAAACGAAATTGACCTTGCCGATCGGCCGGCCGTCAACCTTGTCGATCAGCACCCTGGTGTCGCCGTCGCGGGTCATCAGCTCCAGGCAGTCGGTGCCGAAATTGGAAATGTAGATCGAGCCGTCGCGGGCAAAGGCGAGCCCGTTGGGCAAGGTGCCTTCGGTGAAACGTTTGGCTTCGTCGGTCGTGGTCTCGAACGCGTTGACGTGGCTCTGCGCGATCAGCTGCTGCGAGCCGTCGGGGCGGATGTGCATGACGCCGGAGCGCGCATCGGCCGCCCACAGGCTGCCGTCACGCTCTGCGAGGATGCATTCCGGCCGCTGCAGGTCGTGGCCGACATGCCGGATATCGGCTTTGGACACCGTGAAGCCATCGATCGGATTGCCCGCCATCTCAGACCTCCTTCCAGCCGTCAGCCGTCTTCATGCGGTGGCGGATCGTATTCTGCCGCCCAAGTGTCTGCTCGATGAAGCAGCCCTTCTTGGCCGCCTCGATCAGCGCCACAACCTTCTGCTCTTCGTCGGGACTGTCGATCATGACGTCGATTTCGAAGCTATGCGGCGCCGTCTCGTAGATGCGCCCCTTGGCTTCCCAGTTCCATTGCACCCGGGTATCGACCTTGAGGTCTGCGACCGTCACGCCGAGCCGTTTCGCGAAGGCGCGGATCTGGGTCATGATGCAGCCGGTCAGCCCGCCGACGAAAAGCGCCAGCGGCGGCGGCGCGCTGGCGTCGCCGCCGTGGAAGGATCCTTCGTCGGTTGCGAGTTCGAACGGTCCTTCCTCGAAGGGAAGCACCATCCTGACATCAAGTTCGTTGCGCATCTTGCCGGTGGCGGTGCCCCGGCAATCGAACTGCACCATGGCCTTCTGCATTGCCTCGGCCATCAGAACTTCACCCTGTCGCCGCCCTTGAGCGCCAGCATCTCGCGTGCTTCGGCGGGGCTGGCGATCGAGTGGCCGATCTCCTCGAGGATGGTCCTGATCTTGGCGACCTGCTCGGCGTTCGACTGCGCGAGCTTGCCCTTGCCGATGTAGAGCGAATCTTCCAGCCCGACGCGGACATGCCCGCCGAGCAACGCGGCATGGGTGATGAAGGGCATCTGGAAGCGCCCGGCGGCAAGCACCGACCAGACGTAATCGTCACCGAACAGGCGGTCGGCGGTCTGCTTCATGAAGCCGACGTTTTCGACGTCGGCGCCGATGCCGCCGAGGATGCCGAAGATCGACTGGACCAGGAAAGGCGGCTTGATCAGCCCCTGATCGACGAAATGGGCGAGGTTGTAGAGGTGCCCGACATCGTAGCATTCGTGCTCGAAGCGCGTGCCGCAGCCCTCGCCGAGATGCTTGAGAATGTAGGAGATGTCGCGGAACGTGTTGCGGAAGATGAAGTCGTCGCTCGCTTCGAGAAACGGCTTTTCCCAATCGTGTTTCCACTCCTTGTATTTGCCGGCGAGCGGGTGCAGGGCGAAGTTCATCGAGCCCATGTTGAGCGAGCAGAGCTCCGGCTCGGCCTTGAGCGGTGCGGCCAGACGCTGTTCGATGGTCATGCCGAGACCGCCGCCGGTGGTGATGTTCACCACCGCGTCGGTCGACTGCTTGATGCGCGGCAGGAATTGCATGAAAACCGCCGGGTCGGGCGTCGGCCTGCCGGTCTCGGGGTCGCGCGCGTGAAGATGTATGATCGATGCGCCGGCTTCGGCAGCGGCGATCGACTGCTGCGCGATCTCGTCAGGCGTTACCGGCAGGGCGTCGGACATGGTCGGCGTGTGCACGCCGCCGGTTACCGCACAGGTGATGATGACCTTGTCGTTCTTGCGGGCCATTCAGGCATTCTCCTCAGTCGTTGAAGATGGCGACAGCGCGGGTGAAGCCCGCAGACGCCGCCTTGATCTTGAAGGGGAAGCAGGCGATCTCGTAGCCGGTCGCCGGCAGCTGATCGAGATTGGTCAGCTTCTCGATGTGGCAGTAACCGATCTCCATCCCGGCCCGGTGGCCTTCCCAGATGATCCTCGGATCGTGCGTCTCGGCGAACTTCTTCGCCGTGTGGACGAAGGGCGCATCCCAGCTCCAGGCGTCGGTGCCGGTGACCCGTACGCCGCGCTCGGTGAGGTAGAGCGTCGCCTCGCGGCCCATGCCGCAACCTTTCGCGAGGAAATCCGGCTTGCCGTAGTGGGCGCCGGCGGCTGTGTTCACGACGACGATGTCGAATGGCTGCAACTCGTGGCCAATGCGCTTCAGTTCCGCCTCGACGTCGGCGGCCGTGACTACGTAGCCGTCATCCATATGCCTGAAGTCGAGCTTGACGCCGGGATTGAAACACCATTCGAGCGGCACCTCGTCGATGGTGATGGCGCGCTCGCCATTGTTCATGGTCGAGGCGTAGTGCCAGGGCGCATCGAGGTGGGTCCCGTTGTGTGTCGAGACGCGCAATTGCTCGACCGCCCAGCCCTCGCCGTCGGGCAATTGTTCCTTCGTCAGTCCGGGGAAAAACCCGGTGATCTGGTCGGCTGTCACCTGGTGGTCGAAATAATCGATCTGCGGCAGCGCCATGGGCGGATCGGACGCGATGCCGGTTTCGAGTGGTACGGACAGGTCGATGATCTTGCGTGGCATGGGCAGGCGTCCTCAGCGGCCAAGGGGGAGGGTTGCGAGCGACGGGAAGGCGAGTACCAGGATCAGTACCACCGCCATCATCAGCGCGAAGGGCGCGGCACCGCGGAAAATGTCGCCGAGGCTGATCGAATCGTCGTCGAGCGTCGACTGGATGACGAAGACCGATATGCCGAAGGGTGGCGTCAACAGGCCGATCTCGACGGCTATCACCGTCACGATGCCGAACCACACGAGGTCGACGCCAAGCGGCTGCAGCACCGGCAGCATCAGCGGCACCAGTATCAGCATGATCGAGGAGGAATCGAGGATCGTGCCCATCGCCACGACCAGGAGCACATAGGCGATGATGATGCCCCAGTAGCCGATATCGGCGTTGGCGACGAATGCGCCGAACTCGTTGGGCACCCCCGACAATGCCAGCATGCGTGAATACATCTGCGCCGCGATGATGAGGAAGCAGACCGACGCCGTAACGAGCCCGGTATCGGTGAGCACGTCCCAGAAATTCGAGAAGGTGAGTGCCCGGCGCCAGAGGCCGATCAGGATCGCGCCCAGGCAGCCGACGGCGCCGGCCTCGATCGGCGTGAAGGCGCCGGCATAGATGCCGCCCAGCACCAGAAGGATCAGAACCGCGATCGGCAGGCCCTTTGTCAGCATTTCGCGGCTCGACAGGTCGTGCTCCTCGTCCGGGGTCAGGTCGCTGCCGATGAACGAGGGCCAGAAATAGGCCATCGCGATGACACCGCCGGCGAAGATCGCCGCCAGGAGCAGTCCGGGAATGACGCCGGCGATGAAGAGGTCGCCGACCGACTGCTCGGTGAGCAGACCGTAGAGGATCAGGAGCAGGCTCGGCGGGATCAGCATGCCAAGCACGGAGGAGCCGGCGACCACGCCGACGGAAAACTGCTTGGTGTAGCCGTGACGCACCATCTCCGGTACGGCGATACGGGTGAAGACGGCGGCGGATGCGATGGAGATGCCGGTGATGGCGGCGAAAATGGCGTTGGCGGCGACGGTTGAGACACCGAGTCCGCCCTTGAGGCGCCGGCATAGCTGGGCAGCGACGTCGTAGGCGTCGCGGCCCATCCCGGTGACCGAGACGAGGAAGCCCATCAGCACGAACAGCGGAACGACGCCGAAGAAATAGGAAGAGATGGTTTCGGAGGCAGCAAGCGCCAGGAGCTTGCCGGCGAGCAGTGGCGAGCCCTTGATCAGCCAGACGCCGACATAGGAACACAACATCAGCGCGATCGGCACCCACAGGCCGGCATAGACGAGAACGACCATGGCGCCGAGCGTGGCGAGCCCGATTTCGAGAGAACTCATCGGCCGTTCTCCGCAGGCGCATCCGGCTGACCCGCAAACAGGTGCCAGGCGGCGACGATACCAGTGATCAGCATCTGCATCATGAGCGCCGCGCAACCGATCAGGATGACGAGCTTTACCGGCCAGTCGGGCGCCGTGAAGTCGCCGAAGGTACCGACATAGGTGTTGCGCTCCCACGCTTTCTGGAACAGCGGGTAGCTGGCCGAGAACACGAACCAGACCAGCGCGAAAGCGGCGACCGTGTAGACGAGTTCGATCGCGTGCCTGAGCCGCGGTGCACGCCTGGCCACGATGTCGAGGAAGGCGTCGGTCCGGGTGAAGCGGCCCATGCGGAAAGCCTGCGACACCTGCAGGAAGACGATCGCCACGATCGACATGGAGACGATCTCGGGGACGCCGGAGACCGGCGCCAGGAAAAGCTCGCGGCCGATGACGTCAGCGTTGACGAGGACCACGAGCCCGAGGATCAGCAGCGTGCCGATCACGTTGAGGCCGTTGGAGATCGCGTCGGCGGCCGCGCGCAACCGCTGCCCGGCCCCGGAGCCGCCTTGCGGCGGCTCCGGCGTCTGGTGCGCTGTCATGGGAGGCGCTCCTTGAGGTGGTACTATTCCTTGTCCCAGTCGCGAACCGGCGTGCCGCCGGCTTCGCGAATGGCGTCAAGATAGGCCTTCAGGATTTCGGTGCCGGCCTTGCCTTCACTGTCGACCTGGGCAGCCCATTTCTTGGCGACATTGTCCATGCCGGCGGCCCATTTCTGGCGGAACTCGTCGTCGACTTCCGAGATGGTGGCGCCCTGTTCGGCCATCGCCTTGAAACCGGCCGTCACCGCCTTGTCGAGATCTGCGAGGTAAGCGGCCTTGTAGGTATCGGCGGCGGATTTCAGTGCCTTCTGCACCGCCTCGGGCTGGCTGTCGTACCAGTCCTTGTTGGCAGCGATCGCGCCTGCATACTGCGCGCCGAAGCCGACCTTGGTGATGTAGGGCGCGACCTCGTGCAGCTTGCCCGGCAGGGCAGCGGTGGCGAACACGATGACACCGTCATAAACGCCGGTCTTGATTTCGTTGTAGTAGGTGGTGAGGTTGCCGGAAACGCCGACCGCGCCGGTGCCCTCGAGCCAGTTCACCGCCGGTCCCGGCGCTCCGATCTTTTTGCCCTGCAGGTCCTCGATGGAATTGACCGGGAAGGTTGTCATCAGCAGGTAGTCGTCGATGCCGATCGGGCCGCCGAGATATTCGAGCCCGTTCTCCTCCCACGTCGCCTTCATGGCCGGGTTGGCGTGCAGCTTGTCGACCGTCTCCACGACGAGGTTGGCGTCGCTGGAAACGAACGGGGTGTAGTAGGTCACGTTCTGCAGCGAAAGTTTCGCCGGATCGAAGACTGAAGAGATGCCGCCGATCTCGGCCAGGCCTTCCTCGACGGCTTCGAGTTCATCGCCGACCTTGGCCAGCGAGCCGCCGTATTGCTCGTCCCAGTTGATCGTGTATTCGGTGCCCTCCAGCGCCTTGTTGACGGAGGGGATGAAGACCTCGTTGGCGAGGCGGACCCAGCGGAAAACCGGCGGGTGGCCTGCGACATAGGTCACGTCAATCGCCTCGGCCTGCGCGGAACTCGCCGCCGTCACCGCGACTGCGGCGATCATGGTCCTTCGTAAAGTCGGTCCGAACATTTTTTCCTCCCTATGTTCGAGCTTGTCTCGTTCAGTCCTTCCGCATCAGCGCCCTGACGCCACCGCTGGCAAAAGCGACGACGGAGCGGATCAGTTCGTCGGTCGCTACGTGGCCGTAGCGGCCTTCCGACATCGGGCCCGCGCGACCTTCGATACCGATCGAGGCGATGCCGGCGCCGAGCGACAGCAGATAGGCGCGGATACTGTCGCTTTCGCTCATCTGCGGATCGAGTTCCCGGAACGCGTCGACAAAGCGGCGGGCGATGCCGTCGAAGTTCTCGGCCACGATGCGTTTGGCGAGATCGTCGACGGAATGCGTCAGCACCGCCAGCAGCTTCACATAGGCGTAGCCGCCGCGCTTGTTGTCGGTGCCGAGTTCGATCAGCGGGCGCAGGAACGCCTCAATCAGTTCTTCGACGGCGGGTGTGCCTTTCGCCTTCAGTGCCGCGAGCCGTTCTTCGCGCTGCGTGTTAACGAAGGTCGAGCGCTTGCGCATGATCGCCTCGAGCAGTCCCTCCTTGGAGCCGTAATAATACGCGATCATGGCCTGGTTGACGCCTGCCTCGCGGCCGATCGCGCGCATGGACGCGCCGTTGTAGCCGAACTCGGCGAAGGCGCGCTCACCGGCATAGAGGATGGCCGTACTGACGTCGTTTTCCGGCCTCGGCTCACTGAGCATCGCGGCAGGCTCCTCCCTGTTGTTTAAACGTTTGACTAGTTTTGCTCGGGAGTCAAGTGCGGACGACTGCCTTCATGGCAGCAGAGCCTGCCCGGTATTCGCCAAAGTCGCAACGGTCGGTTGACGGGCGCGCGCGATGGTGCCTGAATGGGCCTTCACTTAACCGAAGGTAAATGGAGGAAACCATGAAAAAACTGGTCGTCGGGGCTTTGTCCGGCGTGGCGCTCTGCGGGTTGGCCGGCCAGGCATTTGCCCAGGATCAGCAGTTCATCTCCATCGGCACCGGTGGTGTGACCGGGGTCTACTATCCGACCGGCGGCGCCATCTGCCGCCTCGTGAACAAGGATCGCAAGGAGCACGGCATCCGCTGTTCGGTCGAATCGACCGGCGGCTCGGTCTACAACATCAACACCGTGCGCGCCGGCGAACTGGAGTTCGGCGTGGCGCAGTCGGACTGGCAATACCACGCCTATCACGGCACCTCGAAGTTTGAGGAGCAGGGGGCGTTCGAGAAGGAACGCGCCGTGTTCTCCGTCCACGCCGAGCCGTTCACGCTGGTCGTCCGCAAGGGTTCGGGCATCGACAGCTTCGAGGCTCTGAAAGGCAAGAAGGTCAATGTTGGCAATCCGGGCTCCGGCCAGCGGGCGACCACGGAGATCGTCATGGAAGCCTTCGGCATGACCATGGACGATTTCGCGCTCGCGGCCGAACTCAAGGGTTCCGAGATGGCCCAGGCCGTCTGCGACGGCAAGATCGACGCGATGATCTATACGATCGGCCATCCGGCCGCGGCCATCACCGAGGCTGCAACCACCTGTGACGTCGAACTGGTTTCGGTGTCCGGCGCTCCGATCGACAAGCTGGTTGCGGACAACGCCTACTACCGCATCGCCACGATTCCGGGCGGCATGTACAAGGGCACCGACAGCGAAGTGACCACCTTCGGCGTCGGCGCCACCTTCATCACCTCCGCCGATGTGTCCGAGGAGGTGGTCTACACTGTGGTGAAGGCGGTCTTCGACAATATCGACGACTTCAGGAAGCTGCACCCAGCCTTCGCCAACCTGAAGGAAGAGGAGATGATCAAGGACGGTCTCTCCGCGCCGCTGCACCCGGGCGCCGAGAAGTACTACAAGGAACGCGGCTGGATGTAATCCGACCGTGTGGCCCGGGCGTTGCCGCGCCCGGGCCCTTCTATTGGCCGGTTGGCCCAATGATGTGAGGGGAGAGCCAGCCAATGGCCGACAACACTTCAGCTGAAAGCAAGAAAGCCGGCGTCGACGTCGACATGATGGTCGCCGAGGTCGAGAGCGGGGCGCGAAACGCTGCCGGTCTGGCGGGCAAGATCATCCTCGCGCTGGCTTTCGTGTGGGCGCTTTTCCAGATCTACATCGCGTCCAACATCCCCTTCGCGCTCACCAGCCTGACCGGCATCAACGTCGTCTTCAACAACCAGGAAGCGCGCCAGGTACACCTCGCATTCGCGCTGGCGCTGTCGATGCTCGCCTATCCGCTGTTCAAGACGAGTCCGCGCGACCGCGTCCCCCTCTATGACTGGGGACTCGCGATCCTCGGCGCGGCTTCCTGTCTCTATCTGCTCTGGTTCAAGGAAGACATCGCCGGTCGTGCCGGCCTGCCGACCACGGCCGACCTCGTCTTCTCCTCTATCGGCATGCTGTCGCTTGGCATCGCCGTCTACCGTGCGCTCGGCCTGCCGCTGGTGATCGTCGCCAGCGTCTTCGTCTTCTACGTCTTCTTCGGCCACCTCTCCTGGATGCCGGACGCCATCCAGTGGAAGGGCGCGTCCTTCGGCAAGGCGATGTGGCACTTCTGGATGCAGACGGAGGGCGTCTTCGGCGTAGCGCTCGGCGTCTCGGCCTCGATGATCTTCCTGTTCGTGCTGTTCGGCTCGCTGCTCGAGAAGGCCGGCGCCGGGAACTACTTCATCAAGCTCGCCTTCGCGCTGCTCGGCCATTTCCGCGGCGGTCCGGCCAAGGCGGCGGTCATGGCTTCGGCGCTTTCAGGGCTCTATTCTGGCTCGTCGATCGCCAACGTGGTGACGACAGGCACCTTCACCATCCCGCTGATGAAGCGCACCGGCTTCAAGCCGGAAAAGGCAGGCGCGGTCGAGGTGGCATCTTCGACCAACGGGCAGCTGACGCCGCCGGTGATGGGCGCAGCTGCCTTCCTGATTTCCGAATTCACCGGCGTGTCCTATCCCGACCTGATCAAGCACGCCTTCCTGCCGGCGATCATCTCCTATATCGCGCTGGTCTATATCGTTCACCTCGAAGCTCTCAAACTTGGGCTCAAGGGACTGGAGCGGCCGCCGGTCGTCGGCACCCTTGCGCAACGGCTCGCCGGCGTGCTGTTCGGCTTCATCGTCATGATGGTGCTTGCCGGCGTCGTCTATTACGGTCTCGGCTGGATCAAGGTCGCCTTCCCCGGCATGACCTTCTGGACCGCCACCTTGCTGTTCCTGGTCGCCTATCTGGTGCTGATTGCGCGGGCGGCCCGCCATCCCGATCTCGAACAGGACGATCCCAACGCACCGATGGACGTCCTTCCGCGGCCCCGTGATGTGGCCGTCACCGGCCTCTATTTCATCCTGCCGATCGTCATCCTGATCTGGTGCATCCTCATCGAACGCCTGTCGCCGACGTTGTCGGCCTATTGGGCAACCGTGTCGATGATCTTCATCGTCTTCACACAGAAGCCGCTGAAGCGGATGCTGCGCGGAGAGGGCGGCCACGGAGAGGGTTTCCGCGAGGGCTGGAACGACTTCTTCGATGGCATGATCGCCGGTTCGCGCAACATGATCGGCATCGGCGTGGCGACCGGCGCCGCCGGCGTCATCGTCGGCACGGTGTCGCTCACGGGCGCCCACCAGGTCGTCGGCGAGTTCGTCGAATTCCTGTCCGGCGGCAATCTGATCGCCATGCTGCTGCTGGTGGCGGTGATGAGCCTGATCCTCGGCATGGGCCTGCCGACGACGGCAAACTACATCGTCGTCTCCTCGCTGATGGCCCCAGTCATTGTCTCGGTCGGCGCTTCGACGGGGCTCATCGTACCGCTGGTCGCGGTGCACCTGTTCGTGTTCTATTTCGGCATCCTGGCCGACGATACGCCGCCGGTCGGACTGGCGGCCTTTGCGGCGGCTGCGATCTCCGGCGGCGACCCGATCCGCACCGGCGTGCAGGGCTTCACCTACGATATCCGCACCGCGCTGCTGCCGTTCCTGTTCATCTTCAACACCGAATTGCTGCTGATCGACGTGACGGTCTACAAGGCGGTCTTCATCTTCATCGTGGCCGTCATCGCCATGATGCTGTTTGCTGCCGCCACCCAGGGCTACTTCCTGACCCGGAGTCGTCTTTGGGAGACCCTCGCACTGCTTCTGGTCGCCTTCACTCTGTTCCGGCCCGGCTTCTGGCTCGACTACGTCCAGCCGCCATACATTGACAGGCCGGGGACCGAGGTGGTCGATATCGCGGCTGAACTGCCGGAGAATGCCAGCCTGCGCATGGTGATCTCGGGACCGGACTTCGACAATCCCGACGAGATCGTGGAACGCACCATCCTTGCCGAGCTCGGCGCGGCAGGCGACGGGCTGATGCGGCTCGACCAGGCCGGCCTGCCGGTCCGCATCGAAGACGGGGTGGCGGTCCTCGACGAGCCGTTCGCTGGAACGCGGTTCTTTACCGACTTCACTGACACGTTCGATTTCTACGGTGACGAGCCGGTGCAGGTGAAGCTGGTGCAGACGGCGGCGGAGCGCATGCCCAAGGAGGTGTTCTACATCCCGGCCGTCCTGCTTCTCGGCGTGATCGTGCTGTTCCAGCGCCGTCGCCAGACCGTCCCGGCATTCTGAGGAGACCGGCCATGTTCGAACGTATCCTGGTGCCGGTCGACCTCGGTGAAGTGGATATCGCCAACCGCACGCTGGCCGTCGCCGAGGAACTTGCCGACAAACATGGCGCCCGCCTCGACGTGTTGACCGTGGTGCCGACCTATACGATGTCGATCGTCGGGGCCGCGTTTCCCAAGGATTTCGCCGAGACCACGCTTGAGGCCGTGCGCGCGCGACTGAAGGAAATGCTCGACGCCCGGCCGGACGGCAAGGTGACGGTCAAGGGGCATGTCGCGCACGGCACGATCTACGACGAAATCATGAAGGCGGCGAACGCGCTCGGCAGCGACCTGATCGTCATGGCTTCGCACCGGCCGGAACTGAAGGACTACCTGCTCGGGCCGAACGCGGCGCGCGTGGTGCGCCATGCGCGCCAGTCGGTATTCGTCGTGCGCGATCTGGAAAAGGCCTGAGACGAGACTTTTCCCGGCTCAGAAGTCCTTCGTCGCCGTGTCGATCGCCCCGGCCAGGCGGTCGACAATCTGATCGACGTCGTGTTCGTTAACGATAAAGGGCGGCGCGACGAGCACGTGGTCGCCCTCGACGCCGTCGACCGTGCCTCCGGCCGGGTAGACCGCAAGGCCGCGCTCCATGGCCGCTTTCTTGATGCGGGCATGGACCTTGAGCTTGGGGTCGAAGGGCGTCTTGTCTGTGCGGTCGGCCACCATCTCCAGCCCGATGAACAGACCGCGGCCGCGGATGTCGCCGACATGCGCATGCTGGCCGAGACGCTCGTCGAGACGGGTTCTCAGGAGCGCGCCCATCGTCCGCACATTGGCCAGCAGGTCATCACGCTCGATCACCTCCTGGACGGCAAGCGCCGCCGCGCAGGCCATCGGGTGACCGATATAGGTATGCCCATGCTGGAACATGCCCGAACCGTTAGCGAAGGTGTCGAAGATCTGTCGGGACAGGAGCACGGCGCCGATCGGCTGGTAGCCGCCGCCCAGCCCCTTGGCGATCGTCATCAGGTCCGGAGCCACACCGTCCTGCTCGCAGGCGTGCAGGGTGCCCGTTCGTCCCATGCCGCACATGACCTCGTCGAGGATGAGAAGAACGCCGTAGCGGTCGCAGATCTCGCGAACGCGTTTCAGATAGCCCGGCACCGCCGGCACCGCGCCCGCCGTCGCGCCGACGACCGGCTCTGCCATGAAGGCCATCACGGTGTCGGGCCCGAGTTCGAGGAGCTTGTCCTCAAGGGCCTGCGCGGCACGCTGCCCGTATTCCCGCTCGCCTTCGCCCTCGCGGCGGTACCGGTACGCGTAGCAAGGGTCGATATGGTGGGTTTCGACCAGTAGCGGGCGGAATTGCGTACGGCGCATCTCGTTGCCACCCGCGGCCAGCGCACCGAGCGTATTGCCGTGATAGCTCTGCCGCCGCGCGACGATGTTGCGGCGCCCGCTCTCGCCCTTCTCGACGAAATATTGCCGCGCCATCTTCAGCGACGCCTCGACGGCCTCGGAGCCGCCGGAGACGAAATAGACGTGGCTGATCCCCTCCGGCGCGCCGGCAACAAGGCGGTCGGCGAGCGCTTCGGCTGGCTCGCTGGTGAAAAAGCCGGTGTGCGCATAGGCGAGCCTGTCTGCCTGCCGGTGCAGGGCGGCGATCACATCAGGATGGCCGTGGCCGAGGCACGAGACCGCGGCGCCGCCCGAGGCGTCGATATAGCTTCTGCCGTCGGCGTCGAAGAGCTCGACGCCTCGCCCGGCCGTGGCGACCGGGAGAGAGGCATGGATCTGTCGGTGGAGGATATGGGTCATGGATCGGTCCGTTTCGAAAGGGGCTGATGATGGACACCGAAATCGGCGAGTTGCCTTTCGGCGTGCGCTATCGCCGCGAGCGCTTCCGCGCCGCCGCGACCGGCGATCAGCGCCGCCAGGATTTCGGCCACGGCGAAGGCGGGAGCCATGGAATGGAAGAAGGACGGGCTTTCCGTCGCCACGATGACCGATACGTCGGCACGCGTTGCCAAGGGCGAAACCGCGCTGTCGGTCAGCGCGACAACCGGAACGCCCTGGTCCGCGGCCCAGCCCGTGGCCTCGATCGTGGCGCGCGAATAGGGCGCGACGCTGACGGCGAAGAGCGCGTCTTGCGGGCCGGCCATTCGGATGGCGTCCAAACCCCTGAACCCGTCGGCGCCAAGCAATGTCGTGCGGTCGCCCAGGAAGGACAGCACGTAGGAGAACTGCGCCGCCACAGCATGGCTCGATCGCAACCCGAGGCAGTAGACGCGCCGCGCCGCCGCGAGCCGTGAAGCGGCTGTCACCATGCCCTCGAGTGTTGCCGGCGCCGCCAGTTGTCCGATCTGCCCTGCGGCCGTGTCGGCGATGTCGGCGGCAAACGCGGCGTCGCCGGTGCCGGCCTGCCGTGCGGCCTGTGTCCCTGCACGGCCTGCAAAGCCAAGGTCGCCCTGCCGGATCGCCTCGGCATGGATGGCGCGGATGGCATCGTAACCATCATGACCCAGCCGCTTGGCGAGCCGTGTCATCGTCCATGGGCGCACGCCGGCGCGGCGCGCCTGCTCGCGCATGGAAAACAGAGCGACGTCGTCGGGATTGTCGACGATGTAGCGTGCCGCTGCAGCAAGTTCGGGCGGTAGCTCGGCGAAGTTGTCAGCTATTTTGGCGGCGAGGGCGTTACGATCCATGGGTGCATTCTAGACTGCGGTGCGATCTTGTGCAACAAATGTTGCATCAATTGTCGATAAAGCAACAAAAGGTGAAACATGGACGCGAGCGCTCATCGACCCGTGGCGATTGCGGTGGCGCCGAATGGCGGCCGTCTGACGAAAGCCGACCACCCCGCGCTTCCCGTCGAGCCGAGCGAGCTTGCCGCCACGGCTTCCGCTTGCCGTGACGCCGGCGCTGCCATGATCCACCTGCATGTGCGCGACCGGGACGGTCGGCACCTGCTCGACGCTGAAGCCTACCGGCGGGCGACGGATGCGGTCCGCGCAGCGGTCGGCGACGAGCTGGTAGTCCAGATCACCAGCGAGGCGCTCGGCATCTATTCGCCGGCGGAGCAGATGGATGTGGTGCGGTCTGTCCGCCCCGAAGCGGTCTCGCTCGCGCTGCGCGAACTGGCGCCCGACGAAGCGGCAGAGGCCGAATTCGCCACGTTTCTGGCGTGGCTGTCGCAAGAACGCATCGTGCCGCAGATCATCCTCTACGAACCTGGGGAAGCGTGCCGGCTGGACGACATGGCCCGCCGCGGGGTCATACCTTTCGACAGTATTCCAGTCCTTTTTGTCCTTGGCCGTTACGTGCCAGGGCAGCAATCCGCCCCAGACGACGTGCTGCCATTCCTGGCACCGGACATGCCGCGTTTCGAGAGCTGGATGCTTTGCGCCTTCGGATTGCGCGAGACGGCATGCGTCACGGCTGCGGCGCTGCTTGGCGGTAACGCCCGCGTCGGCTTCGAGAACAATCTTTTTCTGCCGGACGGCCGTCGTGCCCCTGACAACGCGGCTTTGGTCGAGGCGACCGCGACCGCGATCGGCGCAAGTGGCCTGAGATCCGCCGTGGCTTCCGAGCTTCGCGAGGAATGGGCCGGCATGTTCTCCTAGCGCGTCGCGGCAAACCTAAGGTCGGATGCCGAAAGACGCATCAGCGAGGCCAGCATCAGCCTGGCACCAGCCAGGATCGCCTCCCAATCGGTCCATTCCTCCGGCGCATGACTGATGCCGCCGCGGCTCGGAACGAAGATCAGCGCCGAGGGGCACAGCGCCTGCATGGTCTGGGCATCGTGACCGGCGCCGGAGGCCATGCGCAGATGGCCGAGACCAAGCTTTTCGGCCTCCGCCGCCAGAAGATCGGCCAGCCTGACGTCGAGCAGGACCGGGGCGATCCGGCTGCGTTCGACCAACTCGTATCTGAGGCGGTTTCGCTTCGCGCCCTGCTCGATGGCGTCATCAATGGCGCGGGCAAGGCGTCGCATGACGGCTTCATCCGTGTCCCGAATGATGACGGAGAACGCAGCTTCGCCTGGGACCGTGTGCGGGAAATTCGGCTTGAGCTCGACCTTGCCGATCGTGATCCGCGACTGATCGGTGCCGGCTGCCGAAACGATATCGGGGATCGCGGCGGCAATGCCGGCCAGCCCGGCAAAGGCGTCGGCGCGCATCTCCATCGGCGTGGTGCCTGAGTGGTTGGCTGCGCCCGACAGCGTGACGCCCCTGTGAATGATGCCGGAGACGCTGTCGGCAATGCCGATCGGTACACTCGCCGCCTCGAGCACAGGGCCCTGCTCGACATGCAATTCGACGAAAGCGGTCACCATTCCCGGTTCGCGTCGTGCCGTTTCGGCGCGGAGCGGATCGAGACCCTGCGCGCGCATTGCATCGGGCAGGCGAACGCCATCGGCGTCGCTGGCGTTTGCGATCCATTCGGACGTCACCAGGCCCGCAATCGCCTGTGAGCCAAGCATGCCGCCGAAGCGACCTTCCTCCTCGCTGGTTGCGACGACCTCGATGGGGATCGCGGGCTCGATGCCGGCGTCGCGGATGGCAAGCACGCATTCGAGTGCGACCGCGACGCCGAGCGCGCCGTCATAGGCGCCGCCTTGCGGCACGGTATCGAGATGCGAGCCAGTCATGATGCAAGGCCCGTCTTGCGGACCCAGCCTGCCAAACAGGTTGCCGACCGCGTCCAGCCATGTCGCAAGGCCTTCAGACGTCATGCGGTCCTTCAGCCAGTGCCGAGCCGCCATGTCGGCATCAGAAAAGCCCGGCCGGCTATATCCGCCACTTGAGTCAACACCGAAGCTGTTGATGTCGCTCAGCAATTCGCGCAGCCGGCCGCTGTCGATCGCCGGGGCGGACCTGCCGTTCATGACTCAGCTTTCGTGTTCATATCCTGCATAAGCCTATTTATAATGATAAATTCTTGCAAAGTGCAATTTTATGGGGATTAATTACGCGTCACATTCGAGCCGAATGGAGCCAGCCCATGAAACGGACGATCGCTTCCGCGTTAGCGGCCCTTGCAATGTCATTGTCAGCGCCGGTCCTGGCGCAGACCCCACCCAACGTGCTCGTGGTCGGCCAGATCGCCGAGCCGAAATCACTCGACCCGGACGCCGTCACGGCGGTGAACGATTTCCGCATCGTCTTCAACATGTATGACGGGCTGGTGCGCTATAAGGACGGCACGCTCGAAGTCGAGCCGTCGCTGGCCGAGAGCTGGGACATTTCCGACGACGGAACGACCTATACGTTCCATCTGCGCGAGGGCGTGACGTTCCATGACGGTTCGCCTTTCAACGCCGACGCGGTGAAGTTCAACATCGACCGCATGATCGACGAAGATCATCCCTCGCATGACACAGGGCCGTTTCCGCTCGCCTTCTATTTCTCCGCCGTGGAGGAGGTGAAGGTGGTGGACGATCACACGGTCGAGTTCCAGCTCAAGGAGCCGTTTGCGCCGTTCCTGTCGAATCTTGCCTATACGCCCGGCCTGATGGTGTCACCGGCGGCGGTGAAGGAACACGGCAAGGATTTCGGCCGCAACCCGTCCGGGACCGGCGCCTACAAATTCGTCGAATGGCAGGACAACTCACGGGTGGTGGTCGAACGCAACCCGGACTACTGGGACGGCGCGCCACCGCTCGAGGCGGTCATCTATCGCCCGATCAACGATGCCAATACGCGCATCGCCGAGATGCTTTCGGGCGGACTCGACGTCATGGTCGAGGTACCGCCGGACAGTGTGGCGCAGTTCCGCGACGATCCCGGCTTTACCGTTCACGAGCAGGCGGGCCCGCATCTGTGGTTCCTGATCCTGAACCTGAAGGAAGGGCCTTTCGCCGACCAGAAGGTGCGCCAGGCGGCCAACTACGCCATCGACAAGACGGCGCTGGTCGAAAACATCCTCCAGGGCACTGCCGAAGTTGCTGCCGGACCGACACCGCCGGCCTTTGCCTGGGCGTATAACGAGACGCTTGAGCCCTATCCATACGATCCCGATAAGGCGAAGCAGCTTCTTGAGGAAGCCGGCTATGACAGCGAGGAACTGACCTTCTATGTCACCGAAGGGGGCTCGGGCATGCTCGATCCGATCGCCATGGGCACGGCCATCCAGGCCGACCTGAAGGCTGTCGGCATGACCGTCAACATCGAGACCTATGAATGGAACACCTTCCTAGGCAAGGTGAATCCCGGCTTGGAAGGCAAGGCCGACATGGCCGAGATGGCGTGGATGACCAACTCGCCCGACACGCTGCCGTTCCTGGCGCTGCGCACCGAGGCGTGGCCGGAAAAAGGCGGCTTCAACTCGGGCTACTATTCCAACGAGAAGGTCGACGAACTTCTGTCCGACGCGCGTACCTCGACCGACCAGGACGAGCGGGCGAAGCTCTACAAGGAGATGCAGGAGATCGTCTACGAGGACGCTCCCTGGGTGTTCGTCGCCAACTGGAAGCAGAACGCGGTAACCAGGGCCAGCGTCGAGGACTTCAAGCTACAGCCCTCGTTCTTCCTGATGCTGCAGGACGTGGCCAAGCCCTGACCTCAATGGGCTTCGGGCCCGGGCGGGCGTGAACCCCGCCCGGGCCTCTCCCCGGAACAAGCCCGGAGCCAGTTCATGGGACTCTACATCGCCAAGCGTCTGCTCGCCGCGATCCCGGTGCTTCTGGGCCTGTCGGTGATCGTCTTCCTGATCATGGCGATGATTCCGGGCGACCCGGCGACCGCGATCCTCGGCTCATACGCGACCCCGGAAAATGTCGCCCGGATCAATGAGGCGCTAGGTCTCGACAAGCCGCTTCCCCAGCAATACCTGATCTGGCTCGGCAATTTGCTGCAAGGTGATTTCGGGCGCTCCTATGCGCTCAACAAGCCGGTGCTCGACGAGGTGCTCGGGCGGTTCTCAGCCACGCTCATTCTCGCGGGAACGTCACTTTTGTTGTGCGCGGTGTTCGGTCTTCTCGCCGGTGTCGTCACGGCCGTGCGACAGTTTGGCTGGACCGACCGCATCGTCACCTTCTTCGTGCTGATCGGCATCTCGACGCCGTCCTTCTTCCTCGGTCTGCTCCTTATCCTTTTCTTCGCGGTCAAGATGCGGCTGTTCCCGGCGAGCGGCATGTTCGCCATCTATGGCGGCGGCGACCTGCCGGACCTCATCCACCATCTCGTCCTGCCGGCGGTCACCTTGGCCGTCGTGGCGACCGGCGTCATCGCGCGGCTTACACGCACCGCGATGCTGGAGGTGTTGCGCCAGGACTATATCCGCACCGCCCGAGCCAAGGGCCTGAGCGAGCGCCGCGTCATCTACCATCATGCCTTCAAGGCGGCTCTGGTCAGCGTCATCCCGGTCATCGGCATCCAGGCCGGCTTCGTGCTCGGCGGCGCGGTCTATATCGAGACCGTGTTCCAGTGGCCGGGCATTGGAGCGATGCTGGTGAACGCGATCTCGACGCGCGACATCCTGCTCGTCCAGGGCGGCGTGCTGGTGGTGGCGGCAAGCTATGTGCTGTTCAACCTGGCCGCCGACGTCGTGCAGTCGCTGCTCGATCCGAGGCTTCGGCGATGACGGCGACCGCCGAAGCGAAACCCGCAGTGCGGCGCGCCGGCGGGCGTCCCGACAGCGTCCAGCTGCTTCTCAACAACCGGCTCGCCACGGCCGGTCTGGTCATCCTCGTTCTGATGATCCTGCTGGCGCTCGCCGCGCCGTTCCTAGGGCTTGCCGATCCGGACGTGACGGCGCCGGCCAACCGCCTGCTGCGGCCACTTGCGGAGGGACATCTGCTTGGCACCGACGCGCTCGGCCGCGATATCCTCTCCCGTCTTGTCTGGGGGCTGCGCGTCAGCCTCGCAGTCGGCATTTCGGCCACGCTGATTGCCGCGCTGTTCGGGTCGATGATCGGGCTGGTGGCGGGTTATGCCGGCGGGCGGACCGACACGTTGCTGATGCGCGGGATCGATATGGTGATGGCGTTTCCCTACATCCTCCTGGCCCTCGCCATCGTTGCCGCGCTGGGGCCGGGCCTGCTCAACGCGCTC
Organism: Nitratireductor mangrovi; assembly: GCF_007922615.2. Lineage (NCBI taxonomy): Bacteria > Pseudomonadati > Pseudomonadota > Alphaproteobacteria > Hyphomicrobiales > Phyllobacteriaceae > Nitratireductor > Nitratireductor mangrovi. The sequence continues at coordinate 123,035 of NZ_CP042301.2, forward strand.
TATGCCATCGCCGTGGTCAACGTCCCGTTCTTTGCGCGCAACATTCGCGGCGTCACGCTTGGCCTGGCGCACCGCGAGTTCGTCGATGCGGCGAAGCTGTCGGGCAAGTCGAACATCCGCATCCTCGCGACCGAGATACTGCCCAACGTTCTTCCGGTGATCGTGGTGACGATGTCGACCACGATTGGCTGGATGATCCTGGAAACAGCCGGGCTGAGTTTCCTCGGCCTAGGCGCCCAGCCGCCTCAGGCCGATCTCGGCTCGATGCTCGGTGAGGGCCGCAAGATCCTGTTCACCGCGCCGCATGTCTCCATCATTCCCGGCATCGCGATCTTCCTGCTGGTGATGAGCATTAACCTTTTCGGCGACGGCGTGCGCGATGTTCTCGACCCGCGGCTCAAGTCTGGCGCACTCTCAAGACCGGTCGCGCGCACGGCGATTGCCAGGTCGGCAGACGGTGCGGGACCGGCCAAGGCAACTGCCGGCGACGTCCTGAAGCTTGCGGGGCTCGAGACGGAGTTCCGGATCGGCAAGACGGTGCACAGGGCCGTTGGTGGTGTCGACCTGAATATCGGCGAGGGCGAGTGCCTCGGCGTCGTCGGAGAATCCGGTTCGGGCAAGTCGGTCACAGCGATGTCGGTCATGCAACTGGTGCCGACGCCGCCCGGCCGTATCGCCGGCGGCAACATCCTGCTTGAAGGCGAGGACCTGCTGGCTGCGACCGACGCCCGCATCCGCTCCCTGCGCGGCGGCGCGGTGAGCCACGTTTTCCAGGACCCCTTGTCGACCCTGCATCCGCTCTTCACTGTCGGCGACCAGCTTGTCGAGGCGATCCGCGCGCATCAGTCGCTTTCAACGACCGAGGCGACGAGGAAGGCCGAGGAACTGCTGGCGCTGGTACGTATTCCCAACCCGGGCCAGCGGCTCTCGGCCTATCCTCACCAGCTTTCGGGCGGCATGCGCCAGCGCGTCTGCATAGCCATGGCGCTTGCAAACGATGCACGGCTGCTGATCGCCGACGAACCGACCACCGCCCTCGACGTCACGGTGCAGGCGCAGATCCTGGCGCTGATGAACCGGCTGCGCGGCTCAAGCGGTGCGTCGATCCTGTTCATCACCCATGATTTTGGCGTCGTCTCGGCGATCTGCGACCGTGTCGCCGTGATGTATGCCGGCCGCATCGTGGAGACCGGGCTGACCGAGGACATATTGTCCTCCCCCGCTCACCCTTATACGCGCAAGCTGATCGACTGCGTGCCGGTTCTGGGGCAACCCGGCCGACGTCTCGACGCGATCGAGGGCCTGCCGCCTGCCGTCAGCGATCTGCCGCCTGGCTGCGCGTTTGCCCCGCGCTGCCCGCGCGCCCGACCAGCATGCCGGGAGGGGGACATCGCGCTCGGATCGCAGGGCGAGGAACGTGCGGTGCGCTGCCTTTTCCCGCTTGCGCCCGGAGAAAGGGCCGAAGCCGATGCTTGATCGCCAGGCCCCCTTGCTCGATATCGACGATGTGGTGCGCCGCTTCGGCGGCGGGCGGACACTGTTTGGGGTGGACAAACTGGCGGTGCATGCCGTCCAGGGTGTCAGCCTCGAGGTGAGGCAGGGCGAGACGCTTGGCATCGTCGGCGAGTCCGGCTGCGGCAAGTCCACGCTGGCGCGCCTGCTGTGTGGTCTCGACGAGCCGACCGCCGGCGCGATCCGCTTCAAGGGCGAAAGCCTCGATTCGGCCAGCCGTGGCAAGGGCGGCTTGGCGCGCCGTATCCAGTATGTCTTCCAGGACCCCGTAGCCTCGCTCAACCCGCGCAAGACCATCCGCAACATCCTGGAAGCACCGCTTATTCACCTTCTCGGCATGAAGCGCGATGCGCGCGCGGCGCGACTGGCCGAATTGATGGACGCAGTCAATCTGCGCGCCGACTTTCTCGACCGCTACCCGCACGAGTTCTCCGGTGGGCAGGCCCAGCGTATCGGCATCGCCCGCGCGCTCGCCGCCGAACCGGAACTGATCGTGCTCGACGAGCCGGTTTCGGCTCTCGACGTTTCGGTTCAGGCGCAGGTGCTGAACATCCTCGACGATCTGAAAACCCGCTTCAGCCTGACCTACGTGTTCATCAGCCACGACCTGTCGGTGGTCGAAAGCGTCAGCGACCGCGTCGCAGTCATGTATTTCGGCCGCATCGCCGAACTTGGCCCGGCCGAGGACATCTTCCGCCAGCCGCGCCATCACTACACAAGGCTGCTGCTTGCGTCGGCGCCCGTACCCGGGCGAGTGCTGTCGGTTGCCGATACCGGCACGGACGAACTCCCCGACCCTTACGATCCCCCGGCGGGTTGCGCATTCCACGCACGCTGTCCGGCGGCCAAGGCCGACTGCCGTCAAAGCCAGCCGCCGCTGGAGCCGGCGCCCGGATCGCCCAGCCACGTCGCTGCTTGCTTCCACCCGGCTTCGATGTCAGGAGAAGTCAGAAAGGGGTGAGCCGGCAGGGCATGAAACCGGGCGAAAAACCAGTCGTGGCGATGCCGGCCGGGCGGCAGAAGCGGTCGGACCTGATCGCGGCGCATATCCGCGATCTGATCTCCCTGCAGGGCCTGAAGCCCGGCGACCGCATCCCGGCGGAATGGCTGGCGCGCGAGGAGATGCGTGCCTCCAGAGGCACGGTTCGCGAGGCGATGAAGTCGCTGGAGACGCAGGGCCTGATCAAGACGCGTACCGGCCCCGGTGGCGGCGCCTTCGTGACCGCGCTTTCCGGCGAACAGGCGATGGGTCTCCTGAGCAATCTGTTCCTGTTCAACCCGCCCGGCATCGCGGAGATATATGCGCTGCGAAAGCTGCTGGAGCCGTCGCTGGCGGCAAGCCTGGCCGGTCGCCTCGATGACAAGGCCTATGCGGACCTGCAGGCAACGATCCGACTTTACGAGAACGAGCCAACGACTGCGGAAGAGGAGTTCCGGCAACGTATTGCCGAGCTCGACTTCCAGTCCGTACTGGCCGGCTTCGCCGACAATCAGCTGCTGGGCTTTGTCTGCGTGTTCCTGCACACGCTGCTGCGTGACATGACCGTGTGTCGCGCAATCTACGCCAAGCCAAACCCGGAATTGCGCGAGACGGCGCTGAACTATCAAGTGCGGCTGATCCGCTTGCTCAAGGCTGGTGATGCCGAAGGCGCGCGCCGGCTCATGCAGGAGCATATGGAAGAGGCCGAGCGCTACATGCTGAGCCGGGCCGAAATACGCGGCAAACCGTAGGCGGCCGCTTTCCCTACTTCTGTCTATGCCTTTACGCAGCCCCGTGCGCGACGCCGAGATAGACCTCGGCGATCCGCGGATCGGCTGCGAGTTCGCTGGCCGGGCCCTGGAGGGTCACCTCTCCGAGTTCCATGACATAGGCGTGGTCGGCGATGGCGAGTGCGGCGCGCGCATTCTGCTCGACGAGCAGGACCGACACACCCTTGTCGCGAAGCTCAGAAACCGTGCGCAGGATGTCGCGCACGATCAGCGGCGCCAGGCCGAGGCTCGGCTCGTCGAGCATGAGCACGCTCGGTTTCGCCATCAGTGCGCGGCCCATGGCGAGCATTTGCCGCTCGCCGCCGGACAGGGTGCCGGCATCCTGACGTCTGCGTTCCTTGAGCCGGGGAAACAGTGCGAAAACGCCATCGAGCCGGTCGGCGATCTCACTGCGGCCGCGCCGGAAGGCGCCGAGCTCGAGATTCTCCTCCACGCTCATCGTCCCGAACAGGTCGCGCTGCTCGGGCACCAGGCTGATGCCGCGAGCGACGCGCTCCTCGGCGGGCACACGGGCGATGTCCTCGCCGTCGAAATTGATCTCGCCGGAGCCTGGGAGCAATCCCATGATCGCGGCAAGCAGCGTCGTCTTGCCTGCTCCGTTGGCGCCGATCACGGTGGCGATGCGACCGCGCTCGACGGCGAGCGACACGTTACGCACGGCCTCGACGCGGCCATAGCTGACCGACAGGCCATCGATCGAAAGCAGGGCTGTCATGCCGGGCTCCCGAGATATGCCTCGATGACGGCGGGATCGCTCTGGATCGCGGCGGGCGCGCCAGTGGCGATACGGGCTCCGAAATTCAGCACGACGATGTGGTCGGTCAGGCGCATCACGAAATCCATGTCGTGCTCGACCAGGAGCACGCTCATGCCTTCCTCGCGCAGCCCGCGGATGAGGTCGGCGAGTGCCTGCTTCTCCATGTGACGCAGGCCAGCCGCCGGTTCGTCGAGCAGGAGCAGACGTGGGTCGACGCAGAGTGCACGGGCGATCTCGGCCAGCCGCTGCTGGCCGAGCGCCAGCGTGCCGGCCGGCCGATGCATGACGTCGGCCAGTCCGACACGCTCGATCTGGCGGGCTGCCTCGCCGAAAATGTCGCGCTCCTCGGCGCGGTCGAGCTTGAGCATGCCGGCGACGAGCCCGGCGCTGCCGCGAAGATGGGCGCCGATGGCGACGTTTTCGAGCACGCTCATGGCAGGCGCGAGCTTGACGTGCTGGAAGGTGCGCGCGATGCGCCTTTCGGCGATTTTTTCGGGCCCCAGCCTGTCAATGCGTTCGCCGGCGAAGTGGATTTCGCCGCCCGACAACGGAAGGACGCCGGTCACCAGGTTGAAAGTCGTGCTCTTGCCAGCGCCGTTGGGACCGATCAGGCCGACGATCTCGGCGCGACCGACATCGAAGGAAACGTCGTCTACGGCGACGAGGCCGCCAAACTCCTTGCGCACCGAGCGGACCGACAGCAGCGTCTCGTCCTTGGCGTCGAAGCCGCGGCCGGTCAGGGTGCCGGCGGGATCGACGGCGCGCGCTTCGCCGCGGGCAACGCGCGCTGCGATCAGCGGCCAGATGCCCTCGCGAGCGCCCTGCAGCATGGCGATGAGGATGACGCCGAAGACGATGCCCTCGTAATTGCCGGTGTGGCCGAAGAACACGGGCAGCAGGTCCTGCAGGAAGTTCTTCGACACGACCACGATGCCGGCGCCGAGGATCGCGCCATAGATGTGGCCGGCGCCGCCGAGAACGGCCATCAGCAGATATTCGATGCCGGCGGAGAGGTTGAACACGCCGGGAGTGACGGCGCGCTGGAAGTGGGCGTAGAGCCAGCCGGAAAGGCCCGCCAGCACGGCGGCGTAGACGAAGACGGTGAGCTTGGCGCGCCAGACATTGACGCCGACCGATTCAGCAGCTGCCGCGCCGCTGCGCAGCGCCCGGATCGACCGGCCGACGCGCGAATCGAGCAGGTTTGCCGTCAACAGAATCGAGAGCAGCACGAAGCCCCAGACGATGAAGTAGAAGGCACGACTGTCCAGGAGATCGTAGCCGAACAGGCTGAGCGGCGGCACCGAGGAGATGCCGTCATAGGCGCCGAGCGCCTTCAGATTGCCGAACAGGTAATAGAAGCTTATGCCCCAGGCGATGGTGCCGAGCGGCAGGTAGTGTCCGGAAAGCCGCACCGTCACGAGCCCGATGAGGAGTGCCGCGGCAATGGTGACGGCCAGCGACACCGGCAGCGTCATCCATGGCGACCAGCCATAGGCTGTGGTGAGGAGCGCGCTGGCATAGGCGCCGAAGCCGACGAACGCTGCCTGTCCGAACGATGTCATGCCGCCGACGCCGGTCAGGAGCACCAGGCCGAGGGCGACAAGGCTGGCGAGGCCGACGAAGTCGAGGAGCGTGACCCAGAAATCGGGCACGAAGGGGAGCAGCGGGATTGCCAGCATGACGACGGCAAACACCAGAAAACGCGTCAGGGCAGGGCCGCTCACCTATTCCTCCTCGTCGCTGTGCTGCGAGGTCAGCGATCGCCACAGGAGCACCGGCACGATGGCGGCAAACACGATCACTTCCTTGAAGGCGCTGGCCCAGAAGGAGGAGAAGGCCTCCAGCAACCCGACCGCCATGGCGGCGGCGACCGCGGCGGGGTAGGCGGCCAGCCCGCCGATGATGGCGGCGACAAAACCCTTGAGCCCGATGATGAACCCGCTGTCGTAATAAAGTGTGGTCAGCGGCGCGACGAGCACAGCGGAGACGACGCCGATCGCCGCGGCCATGGCGAAGGCAATACGGCCGGAAAGCATGGTCGGGATGCCGACCAGCCGCGCGCCACGGCGGTTGATCGCCGATGCGCGGAGCGCCTTGCCGGTCAGGGTGCGGCCGAAGAACAGCGCCAGCCCTGCCAGCAGGGCAAGGGTTGCGCCGAGGACCAGAAGGCTCTGCGCGGTGACGAAGAACGGACCGATCTCGAACGACCCCGAAAGCACCGGCGAGGTGCGGTAGCCCTCGGCCCCGAACAGCACCAGCCCGAGCGCGGTCAGCGCCAGATGTGCGCCGACCGCGGCGATCAGCAGCACCAGCACCGAGGCGTCGGCGAGCGGCTGGAAGGCGACACGGTAGAGATAGGGGCCCATCGGCACGATGATGGCGACGCAAAGCAGGATGTTGACGAGGAGACCGAGCTTGAGCGGCGCCAGCACGAGGACGAGTACGGCGACGATCGCCGCCGGCGCGATGTTGCGCAGCGCCAGCTTGCCGGCCTTCAGCGTATCGCCTTCGCGAAGCGCCACGACCGCGTCCATCAGCGCCGCCATCGCCGCCAGCACGACCAGCAACCAGATCGCACCGGGCGTCCGGCCTGCCTCGAGGGCGGCCAGCGACAGCCCACCGAAAGTGACGAAGTCGCCCTGCGGCACCAGGATGACGCGTGTGACCGCGAAGACCAGCACCAGCGCGACGGCCAGCAACGCGTAGATGGCGCCGTTGATGACGCCGTCCTGGATCAGGAAGAGGGCGATCGTGCTGTCCAATGTCGGTCCGCCGTTCAGAAGGTCCGGGAAGAGAGGGTGAACGCGGCCATCTCAGTCGAGGCCGATCCACGCTGTGTCGTCGTCGCCCTGAAGGAGCCTAACCTCGTCGCTCCGCCGCGCCAAGACGGCGCGCTGGTTGATGTAGCCCTTGTCGGTGATCTCCCCGGCATCGACGGCTGGCATCGATGCCAGCAGGCGGGCCCGCGTCGCGAAGCGTGAACTGCCGCCGCCCTGGCTTTTCAGTTTCCTCAGGCCGGCTTTCACATGCGCGCGCACCGCCGCATGGTCGAGGACCGCCCGCGCCGGCGCGTCGTCTCCGAGGCCCGCAAGCTTGCGACAGACGGCAAGGTTCGGAAAGACGAGGAAGCCGACCTCGTTGGTATCGTGGCCGGTGACGACGATGTCCTGCGCGACCGGATCGAGCGCGGCGATACCTTGCACCCGGATATCGCCGACGCTGACCCAGGTGCCGGAGGTGAGTTTGAAATCCTCCGCCACCCGGCCGTCGAAGAAGAGCCCTGCTTCCGGCCGTTCGGGATCACTGAAGCGCACCGCGTCGCCGATACGGTAGTAACCTTCATCGTCGAACGCCTGCGCGGTCAGTTCCGGGTTGTTCAGATAGCCGGGCGTCACGTTCGGACCGCGTACGCGGATTTCCAGCTTGTCGGCGGAGGGCACGAGCTTCAGTTCCGTGCCGGGCACCGGAACACCGATATTGCCGCTGCGGTCGGCCTGGAAATGGCAATCGGTGGCGAGCGGCGCGGTCTCGGTCGAGCCCCAGGCGCTGACCATCGGCACCACAGCCCCGGTCGTCTCGCGCGACAACGTCTCCAGTGCGCTCCACAGGTTCTGCGGCAGAGCGGCGCCGGCATAGAAGATCAGCCGGGTGCGGGTGAAGAACTGGCGTCGCAGTTCCTCGTCGTCGCGCAGCGCAGCGACGAGCATGTCGAAGCCGCGCGGGACGTTGAAGCAGATGTCGGGTCCGACATCCTTCAGATTGGCGACGGTAATGTGGAAGAGATGCGGCGCCGGCTTGCCGCCATCGATGTACAGCGTACCGCCATTGCGCAGGACCATATTGAAATTGTGGTTGGCGCCGAAGGTATGGCTCCATGGCAGCCAGTCAAGAATGACCGGTGGCTCGGACTCAAGGAACGGCCATGTGAGAGCGCGGGCTTCCTGGCTGGCGGTCAGCATCCTTTGCGTGTTGATGACCGCTTTCGGCAAGCCGGTCGAGCCGGAGGTGAAGAGATAGCGCGCAACCGTGTCGGGGCCCACGGAGGAGAAGGCCGCATCGACGGCAGCCTCATCGGTTTCCGGAAGAAGTTCGGCGAACGGCAAGATGCCGTCGCCGGCATTGCGGCTCGCGACGACCAATCCGTCGTGATCGCCCGTGATCGCCGCCAGCGCCGGCGCGAACAGCGCGGCATCCGAGGCGTAGATCAGCCCGGGCGTCAGCAGCGCGATCATCGCGCGCAGCTTTTCGTGGTCGGACGACATCAGGGAATAGGCTGGCGAGATCGTTGCCACCGGAATGCCGGCATGCATCGCTCCGAGCGCCAGGACGGCGTGGTCGATTCCGTTGTCGGAAAGAATCGCCACCGGTCGCGCGGCCGAAAGGCCGCGCGCCAGCAGGGAGGATGCGACTGCACGAACCCTTTCGTGCGCTTCGCCATACGCAAGCTTCGTCCACGGCCCGGCCGGGTCGGCGCGCTCGGCCAGGAAGGTGCGCCCGGGCGCCTCCCTGGCCCACCGGACCAGCCATGCGCCGACAGAGCGCGCCGGCTCCGGCAGTGCTACCGGGCTCGACAGGATGAGCGTGCCGTCCGCGCGCCTTTCGGCATTCACGCGGGGTTCTGCAAACAGGGCAGGCATGTCGGCAACGCTCCTCCTCGCCGCAACCATCGGTGAGCGCCTATTCCATGTATTTCCAGGCGCCGTTTTCGACCCTCACCAGGACGCGGCTTCTCTCGTCGTGACCATAGTGGTCCTCGACAGTGGTGTTGAAGACGCCATGCACACCCACGACCTCTTCCATGTTTTCGAGCGCGTCGCGAAGCGCGGCCCGGAAAGCCTCGCTGCCCGGCTCGCCCTTTTCCATCGCCTTCGGCACGGTCGCCAGGATGATCTGGCCGGCATCATACATATGCCCGCCGAACGAGGACAGCGAACCCTCGCCGTGCGCCTCTTCGTAGACCTTGGTGTATTCGACGCCGAGCGCCTTGGAGGGGTGCGAATCCGGCAACTGAGCGGCCACGACCAGCGGACCGACCGGCAGGATCGTGCCTTCGGCGCTAGCACCCGCGACCCGAATGAAGTCGAGGCTGGCCGAGCCATGCGTGTGGTAGATCTGGCCCCGATAGCCGCGCTCGGCCAGCGCCAGGTTGGGCAGCGCCGCCGGCGTTCCGGAGGCAACGACCAGCACCGCGTCAGGACGCGCCGAGATCAGCTTCAGCACCTGGCCGGTCACGCTGGTGTCGTTGCGCGCGAAACGTTCGATAGGCTCCATCGTGATGCCGCTGCCTTCCAGCGCCTTGTTCATCACGTTGATCCACAATTCGCCGTAGCCGTCGGAATAGCCGATGAGGCCGAGCCTCTTCACGCCGCTTGCCTTCATGTGCTCGACGATGGCGTCGGCCATCTGACCGACGGGCTGCGGCGCGCGGAAAGTCCAGTGTTCGGATTCCGGAGGTAGGCCAACCGGCGCCAGCGCCACGACGGGTGTCTTGGTCTCAGCCGCCACGCCGGCCACGGCGATCGTGGTCGGTGTGGTGGACGAGCCGATGATCAGGTCCGCCTGCTGTTCCTCGATGCACTTGCGCACGTTCTTCACCGCCGCGGTAGGATCCGTTGCGTCGTCGAATGCGGTGTAGTTGAGCTTCTGGCCACCGGCCTCGGCCGGCAGCATCGGGATCGTATTGTTTTCGGGCACACCCAGCGAGGCCGCCGGGCCTGTGGCAGAAACGGTGATGCAGACCGATACGTCGGCGACCGCGGGCGTTGCGACGAGCAGGCCGGCGATGCCGGCTATGGCCGTCGTGTATTTCAGATGCTTCATCGGTATCCTCCCTTTCGCGTCGATATGGCGAGCCTCGCCGACGACTGGCTTCCGCGGTTGCACCGCAATGAGTTCAGCCTCCGGATTTGTGCATTGCACAATTCATACCATACGGAAGCGTATGCTGTTTTCTATGTATTTTCGTTATGTTGGCCGAACATAAGGTATGTGTCAATACGCTGTCGTATGGAGATTTCGGTTGCTTTTCCAGCGCGCCTTGTCGACAATCCGGTGATGTCGATCACGTCCGACCGCAACGAACCGAGCATTCGCCCCAGGGGCGCCGCCGCCAGCCGGCTAACCGAACGGGAATGGATAGACGCAGCGTTCCGACACATCGCCAAGGCCAACTTCGACGACATCCGCGTTGAGGAACTGGCACGCGAGATGGGCGTGACCAAGGGCAGCTTCTATTGGCATTTCCGCAACCGCCAACATCTGGTCGAACGCGTCCTGGAACACTGGATGGACCGGGCGACGATACAGGTCACGCGCTGGGCCCGTTCGGAGGAGGAAGGCGGCCTGGAGCGACTTGAGCGGCTGTTGTCGCTGCCGGCGAACACGCCGCCGGACAAGCGCGGCGCCGAGATCGAGCTCGCGGTGAGATCCTGGGCGCGCCGCGAGAAGCTGGCGGCCGACACGGTCAGGAAAGTCGACGAGGTACGTGCCGACTTTTTCCGCGAATTGATGGCCGACCTCGGCCTTGATGGCGAGGAAGCGGCAAAGCGAGCCGCGATTGCTCAATCCTTCATGCTCGGCGAGGCGCTGTTGCAGACCGGACGCACCAAGGCTGAGCGTCTCGCCACGGTGCGCGCCTGCGCCGAGATGATCGCGGCGCCGGCACGCCCGTGAAGGCTCGAAGGAGGAATTTCGATCGACACTGACGCCGGTCTTACGTGCCGTTGAGAACCCGTTCGATGTCGCGTACGAGCGCCACGATGGCCGGACCGTAGACGGTTTCCATCTTGTCACGGGTGAACTGGTGCGGCGGCCCGCCGCAGTTGAAGGCATAAACACCCGACCCGTCAGCGGTTACCAAAGGCACGCCGACGGCGTTGATGTCGGAACGCCAGTTTCCCTCCGAGGCGACGAAGCCGCGCTGTGGATAGCGTTCGATCGCGGCCTCGATCTGGGCCCGCAACGCCGGCCAATCGTCGCCATGGCGTTCGGCGAGACGGTCAAAGACCGCATCTCGCTCGGCGGGCTCCATTGCGGCGATCAGCGCCCAGCCCATCGCGGTCTTCGCCAGTGGCACGCGGGCGCCGATGTCGAGCTGGACGGTAAAGGTCGAGGAACCACGTGAAATGTCGACATAGAGCGCGCGGTTGCGGTCGAGCACGCCGAGCGCGATCGGGGCGGCGAGCCTGTCGGAGACTTCTTCCATCAGCGGACGCGCCACCTGGCGCACGCCGAGATTGGCAAGTGCGGAATAGCCGAGCGTGATCGCAGAAGGGGCGAGCTGATACTTGCCGATGCGCGGCACCTGCATCAGGTAGCCGAGTTGGCATAGCGTGTAGGTCAATCTGGTCACCGTCGGGCGCGGCAGGCCGGTACGTTCGGCAATCTCGTGATTGCCGAGAAAACCGTCACGGACGCGAAAGGCCCTGAGCACTTCGAGACCACGCGCCAACGACACGACGAACTTGCGGTCCTGACCGATCTGGACGTCCCCGATGCCATCGTCCTCGGCATCCTGGGGCGGTTTGCCCAACACGTTTGTCTTCTCCTTGTTGACATTGCGACAGGTGGATGCATAACAATTGCCAACAAAATGCGAAAGCAAATTTCGCAATGCGGAACGGGAGGAGTATCGACTTTGCCCTTGCCTGTGCAGGCGGGCGACGAGCCCGCATACCTCATCAACGGCAGGTCGGCTTCCAAAAGGCTCGTTCGGGCGATAGCGGCTGCCGGCCGGCCGGCGTTCGGGGGGATGCCGGCGTGAACGCCTTCGCGCAGGCGCAGGATCGGCAGCCGCTCCTTTCGGTACGCGACATCGCCGTTCACTTCGGGGGCATCAAGGCGCTGGACGGGGTCAGCTTCGGACTGGAGCGCGGGCAGATTCTCGGCCTGATCGGCCCCAACGGCGCCGGCAAGACCACGCTCTTCAACTGCCTGAGCCGCCTCTACACGCCGACCTCGGGAGATATCCTGTTCGCGGGCGCTACGCTGCTCGATCGCCCGGCCCACCGCGTTGCCGAGAGCGGCATCGGCCGCACATTCCAGAACTTGGCGACATTCTCGCGACTTTCGGTGCGCGACAACATTCGCATCGGCGCGCATTCGGCAAGCAACAGCGATATCGCCAGCGACGCACTGCGGCTACCCTGGGTGAGACGTAACGAGGCCGAGATCGATGGCGTCGTAGACGAACTGATCGACTACCTCGAACTGGCACGCGTGGCCGACATGCCGGCCTCCGGCTTGCCGTTCGGTACGCTGAAAAGGGTCGAGTTGGCGCGGGCGCTGGCCAGCAAGCCGACCTTGCTGCTGCTCGATGAGCCGGCAGGCGGCCTCAACCATGACGAGATCACCGAACTCGGCGAGCGCATCCGCAAGATCCGCGACGACCGCAACGTCACCATCCTTCTGGTCGAGCACCACATGAACCTGGTCATGGCGATCTCCGACATCGTCGTCGTGCTCAATTTCGGGCGCAAGATCAGCGAGGGCTCGCCGGCGACGGTGCAGGCCGACCCGGAAGTGATCCGAGCCTACCTCGGTGACGGCAAATGAGCGCCTCGCTTTCGGTACGCGGCCTCGAAGCCTCATACGGCGCCTTCAAGGTGCTGCATGGGCTCGATTTCGAAATTGCCGAGGGCAGCGTGACCACGCTGCTTGGCGCCAACGGGGCCGGCAAGACGACCACCTTGCGCGCCCTTTGCGGCATGATCCGGCGTTCAGGAACAATCGAGTTCGACGGCCGTTCCATCGCGCGCATGAAGACCGAAGACATCGTCCGTCTCGGTATCGCGCATGTTCCGGAAGGTCGCGGCACGTTCACCTCGCTCACCGTCGAGGAAAACCTTCAACTCGGCGCCATGACGCGCCGAGGCGGCGACAACATCGCCCAGGATATCGACCGCATCTATTCATTCTTCCCACGCCTCAAAGAGCGCGCCGCGCAACAGGCCGGGACGCTGTCGGGTGGCGAACAGCAGATGCTGGCGATCGGGCGCGCGCTGATGCTGAGGCCGCGCCTGATGCTGCTCGACGAGCCTTCCTTCGGTCTGGCGCCGCTCATCGTGCGCGAGTTGTTTGCCATCCTCGCCGACATTCGCGCCAATATGGGCGTCAGCATGCTTCTGGTGGAGCAGAACGCCACGATGGCGCTGGAACTCGCCGACCAGGCCTACCTGATCGAGACCGGATCGATCGCGCTTTCGGGCAGCGCTGCGGAAATCCGCGACAACGATTCCGTCCGCAATTCCTATCTCGGTTACTGAGGGCGCGATGGAGACCTTTGTTCAACAGGTTCTGGCCGGCATAGCGACGGGCGGCATCTATGCGTGCATGGCGCTTGCCGTGGTCATGATCTACCAGGCTATCCACCATCTGAATTTCGCCCAGGGCGAGATGGCGATGTTTTCGACCTTCATCGCCTGGCAGCTCTTGCAATGGGGCATCCCCTACTGGCTGGCGTTCGGCCTGACGGTGATGATTTCGCTCGCCGGCGGCTTCATTCTCGAACGCACCGTGTTCAAGCCCATCGAGAACGCTCCGGTCCTCAGTCATATCGTTGTCTTCATCGCCCTGTTCGCGATCTTCAACAGTCTCGCCGGCTTCATCTGGGACTTCACCATCAAGCCATTTCCGAGCCCGTTCGGCTCTGCCGCCCTGTTCGGCGAGGGTCTGATCGGCGCTCATCAGGCTGGCATGATCGTCATTACGCTGGTGGTGCTTCTGCTCCTCTTCGCGTTCTTCCGCTACACGCGCATAGGCTTGGCGATGCGCGCGGCCGCGGCCAATCCGGAATCGGCGCGACTTGTCGGCATTCGCGTCGGCACGATGACAGGTCTCGGCTGGGGCATGGCGTCGGCGATCGGCTCGGTGGCAGGCATCCTGATCGCGCCGATGGTCTTTCTCGAGCCCAACATGATGCTCTCGATCCTGCTCTACGGCTTCGCCGGCGCCGTGCTCGGCGGGCTGACCAGCCCGGGCGGCGCCGTCTTCGGCGGCTTCACGGTCGGCGTCGTGGAGAACCTTGCCGGAACCTACATTCCGGTCGTCGGCGCGGAGCTCAAGCTGCCCATCGCGCTCTTCCTGATCGTGGCGGTGCTGGTCTTCAGGCCGACCGGCCTCTTTGGGCACAGGGTCATACAGCGGGTGTAGGATGACGGTCGGCGAGGAAAACGTTTCGGTGACGACACCCGCGCAACGGGCAGCGGCGGCCCGCACGCTGAGCCCGGGCACCGCGCTTTCGCTGCTGCTCCTGGCGGTGATGGTCCTGTGCCCATTCTTCATCAGCGGCTTCCAGGTGTTCCAGCTCAACCTGATGCTGATCTACGCCATCGCCATTATGGGGCTGAACCTCCTGACAGGCTTCAACGGCCAGTTCTCGCTCGGCCATGGCGCCTTCTATGCAATCGGCGCCTATACCGCGGCAATCCTGATGGACCAGTTTGGCGTCAGCTATTACTGGACGCTGCCGGCGGCGGGCGTGATCTGCTTTGTCTCGGGCTTCCTGTTCGGCCTGCCGGCGCTGCGGCTGGAAGGCGTCTATCTGGCGCTCGCCACTTTTGCGCTGGCGGTCGCTACGCCGCAAATGCTGAAACTCTCGATCTTCGAGCACTGGACAGGGGGCGTGCAGGGCATCGTCATCCTGAAGCCGGACGCGCCGTTCGGGTTACCGCTGAGCCAGGACCAGTGGCTCTATTTCTTCACGCTGGCGATCGGGCTGCTGCTCTACTGGGCCGCGCGCAACATCGTGGCGAGCCGCTCCGGGCGAGCGCTGATGGCCATTCGCGACAATCCGCTTGCGGCGCGCTCCATGGGCATCAACGTGGCGCTCTACAAGTCGCTCGCTTTCGGCGTGAGCGCCTTCTTCACCGGCATCGCCGGCTCGCTCGGCGCGATCGTCATCCAGTTCGTCGCGCCAGACAGCTTCACCTTCGTGCTGTCCGTCGCCCTGCTCGTCGGCCTCGTCGTCGGCGGGGTTGGCTGGTTGCCGGGCGCGCTCGCCGGCGGCGCCTTCATCGTATTCGTCCCGAACATCGCCGAGGAGATCAGCAAGGGTCTTTCGGGCGCGATGTACGGCGTCATGCTGATCCTGCTGATCTACCTGATGCCGACCGGGGCGGGAGGTCTGATCCGGACCGTATCGGATCGCCTGAGGCGGCGCTGACCGTCGCCCAACCAAAAACGCAGGGAGTGAGCCATGAAGACCAGCACCAGCAGACGTATTGGCGGACTTGGCGCAGCCGTCGGATTCTCGATTGTCGCCTTCGCGGCGGCCGCGCAGGATCCGGGCGTGACCGACACGACTGTCAAGATCGGGAACATCCAGCCCTATAGCGGACCGGCCTCGGCCTATTCTCAGATCGCCAAGACCTCGGTCGCCTATGTCAACATGATCAACGAGACCGGTGGTGTGTGCGGTCGCCAGGTCGAGTTCATCAGCTATGACGACGGCTACAGCCCGCCCAAGACGGTCGAGCAGGCGCGCAAGCTGGTGGAGAGCGACGAGGTGTTCCTGATCTTCAACAGCCTCGGGACGCCGACCAATTCCGCGATCCATAAATACATGAACGCGAAGCAGGTGCCGCAGCTCTTCGTCGCCACCGGCGCGTCGAAATGGGGTGATCCCGACAACTTCCCGTGGACGATGGGCTGGCAGCCCAACTACGTTGCGGAGGCTCGGATCTACGCCCGCTACATTCTGGACACCAAGCCTGACGGCAAGATCGGCGTGCTTTACCAGAACGACGACTACGGCAAGGACTATCTCAATGGTCTGAAGGACGCACTCGGCGACAAGGCCGATGAGATGATCGTTTCGGAACAGCCCTATGAGGTCGCCGACCCCACCGTCGATTCCCAGGTCATCAACATCAAGGCCGCGGGCGCTGACGTGTTCGTCAATATCACAACGCCGAAGTTCGCGGCGCAGGCGATCAAGAAGGCGGCCGAGATCGGCTGGCAGCCGCTACACATCCTGAACAGCGTGTCCAACTCCGTGGGTTCGGTTTTGAAGCCGGCCGGCTTTGAGAACGCCAAGGAGATCATCAGCGCCAACTACGGCAAGGATCCCCAGGATCCGCAGTGGGCTGACGATGAAGGCATGAAGAAATGGCACGCCTTCATGGATAAGTATTATCCCGACGGCGACAAGACCTCGAGCTTCACGGTCTACGGTTACGGCGTCACCCAAACGCTCGAGAAGGTTCTGAAGGCGTCGTGTGACGACTTCACCCGCGCTGGCGTGATGAAATCTGCTGCCAACATGCAGGACATGACCACGGATACAGCCCTTCCGGGCATCACCATGAACACCAGCGAAGGTGACTTCTATCCGATCGAGCAGATGCAGCTGATGAAGTTCAACGGCGAGCGCTGGGAACTGTTTGGCGACGTGATCGACGGCTCCGCCGCGACGAACTGAGCATCTCCGGCAAATGGTAACTCCACGGGCCGCCTTCGGGCGGCCCGTTCGTTCGCGAGGTACGGT
This sequence comes from Nitratireductor mangrovi, assembly GCF_007922615.2. Classification (NCBI taxonomy): domain Bacteria; kingdom Pseudomonadati; phylum Pseudomonadota; class Alphaproteobacteria; order Hyphomicrobiales; family Phyllobacteriaceae; genus Nitratireductor; species Nitratireductor mangrovi. The sequence continues at coordinate 139,558 of NZ_CP042301.2, forward strand.
GTTCTGGCGATCATGGCGGAGGTGCTTGACGCAACGGCCGCCACCGCTCCAGATTCCGGCCGTCCGGAGGGGCGACCAAAGAACCGATGAACAGCCAGGAAGATACGATCGGCGACCGCCTGGCGGACAACCCACCGCTGTCATTCGCCATCCTGATCTTTCCGGGCTTTCCGATGATGGCCTTCAGTTCGGTCATCGAGCCGCTGCGGGCCGCAAACGCGCTTGCCAAGAGCCGGCGTTACCGCTGGCTGACCGTCGGGGCGACGGCAGAACCTGTCGAAGCCTCCAACGGGGTTGTCATCCATCCCGACTTTCACGTGGCGAACGCGCCGCGCCCCGATCGCATCGTCGTCTGCTCCGGCGGTGACGCCGATCAGGTCGTGGCCGAGGGCGCGGTCGACTGGATCCGCAAGTGCCTGCGCGGCGGGAGCGAACTGGGTGCCGTGGCTGATGCCGCCTTCTTCCTGGCGCGGGCTGGGCTCCTCGATGGGCATGCCTGCACGCTGCACTGGACGAGTCAGGCCGCTTTCGTCGAAGCCTTTCCCGAGATCACGCTGCGGCGCGATCTCTACGTCATCGATCGCAAACGCTTCACCTCGGCGGGCGGCGTCGGCAGCCTCGACATGATGCTCGAGATCATCGGCGGCGACTGCGGCGCCGAGATTGCGGCCGGCGTCGCCGAGTGGTTTGTCCACAGCCCGCTCCGCAACAGCGTCGACCGCAAGCTGATGCCGCTGAGGCTGCGCACGGGCGTGCGCAGCGAACTGGTGCTGTCGGCCATCGCGATCATGGAGGACGAGGTTGAAGAGCGTCTGTCCATGGCGAGGCTTGCCAGCCGGCTCGGCGTTTCCTCCGACAGGCTCGAGCGCAGCTTCCGAGACGAGTTCGACATGTCGCCCAACAGCTATTACCGGCGCCTGCGTCTGAAACGCGCCGCCGACCTTCTTGCCCATTCGACGCTCAGGGTGCGTGAGGTCGCCCTTGCCTGCGGCTTCGTCAGCATGTCCAGTTTCGCCAGGGCTTTCCGGGAAGAGCACGGCCTGTCGCCGACGATGATGCGTAGGCGCTAGCTGCGGAGTTCCGCTCAAGTGATGCGGAATCTGGCACAACGCCGGATGGGACCGTAAGCCAGTCTTCGGCCGCATCGGAGGCCATCATGAGCGTAGTTGTTTTCGACCCGGATCGTACCGACGATGTCGATTTTGCAGATCGCATGCGTCACCCCGCGGCAGGTGATGCGGCCGGCGGCATGTGGCTTTCCGATACCGAGCCGTCTTTCATAGACGTCACTGCGTTGCGTCAGGGCAGACTGGGCCGCCTGCGGTCGTGGATGGCCGAGGCGGGCTATGGCGCCGTGGTCCTGTTCGACCCCTACAACCAGCGCTACGCCACCGGCTCGCGCAACATGTTCGGCTATTTCCTGCGCAACTCGACACGCTATTTCTTTGTGCCGGTCGAGGGGCCGATCATCCTGTTCGAATACCCGCAGAGCTACCACGTCTCCATGGTGCTCGACACGGTCGACGAGGCCCGGCCCTCAAAGCTGGTCTGGTCGTCGGTCTCCGACCGGGACGACGAGGCCGCACGAAACTTTGCCTCGGAGATCGCCGATCTCCTGAAGACCCAGGGCGGCGGCTTGATGAAGATCGGCCTCGACCGCTGCAACCATCTCCATGCGCTGGCGCTTGAGGAAGCGGGTTGCGAGGTGCGCGACTGCCAGGCGGAAATCCTCGCCGTGCGCGCGATCAAGACCCCTGAGGAGGTCAAATGCCTGCAGGCCAGCATGGCCGGGGCCGAAGCCGCGGTGGCCGCGGTGCGCGAGGCGATCAAGCCCGGTGTCACCGAGAACGAGCTCTTCGCGATCATGTATCACGAGGTGATCCGTCAAGGCGGTGAGTTCATCGAAACGCGGCTCCTGACCTCCGGCCAGCGCACCAACCCCTGGTTCAGCGAGGCGAGCGGCCGTGTTGTCCGGCCCGGCGAACTGGTCGCGCTCGATACCGACACGATCGGCTGCTACGGGTACTATTCCGATTTCTCCCGCACCTTCCGCTGCGGGCCGGGAAAGCCGACCCACGACCAGAAGACGCTCTACCGCATGGCCTATGACCAGGTGCAGTACAATATTTCCATCGTGCGTCCGGGGATGGCCTTTCGCGAGATTGCAGAAAAAGCCTGGAAGATTCCGGAGCGCTATGTCGAGCAGCGCTATACGTCGGTCATGCATGGCGTCGGCATGCACGGCGAGACGCCCTTCATTGCCCATGCCATCGACTACGAGACCTATGGCCGCGACGGTCATTTGCAGCCTGGCATGGTGATCAGCGTCGAAAGCTATATCGGCGAGAAGGGCGGCTGCGAGGGCGTGAAACTCGAGGACGAGATCCTGATCACGGAGGACGGCACCGAGCTTCTGTCACGATTCCCTTACGAAGAAGACTTCCTCGATGGTCATGCCTGAATGAGAACAAATCTTGCGATTGATCCGGCGCGCAGCGCCGCCCTCTTTGTCGATCTCCAGGAAGAACACCGCAAGGATTGCCGCTACCTGGTGGAGGGCTTTGACGACCTTGTCCTGCGGGTCAGGCGTTTGCAGGCCGCCGCGCGCGCGGCCGGCATGCCGGTGTTCCATTCAGCCTATGTGGTGGATCCCGGCAACGGCGGCGCGAGCCCTTTCCACCCCATGCTGGAGGACGGGCGTTCGGCGTTCAGTGATGTTGGCGACCCTCTGTCGGCGATCTGCGCCGAGGTCGGACCAGCGGCGGACGAGGTGCTGCTGATCAAGACCACGGCCAGTTCGCTGGCGGAGGCCAAGTTACCCGCCATGCTAAAGGCGCGCGACGTGGAATGGCTGCTGATCGCCGGCGTCTGGACGGAGGCCTGTATTGCGGCCACCGTCAAGGACGCAATCGGCCATGGCTTCAGGGTGCTGCTGGTCAAGGATGCCTGCGGCAGTGGTACCGCCGCCATGCACCAGACGGCTATCCTCAACATCGCCAACCGGCTCTACGGCGGCGCCATCACCGACACTGACGGCGCCTGCCGGCTGATCAATGGCGAAGCTGTAGAGGCATGGCGGGTGCAAGGTTCCGTGCCGCTACGCTTCACTTACGACAATGCGGCCAGCCTTTTTGCAGAACTCTAGGGCGTTCGGCGGTGTCATGCCGGTCAGGGCGATCGGGAGCCGGGCATGACGAGCCGCGGCAGATACGAATGCCTGATCGATGCCGGGCTTTGGCCTTTCATCGACCGGACCTACGCGCTCTTCCCGGCCGCTGCCGAAGGGTTTCCGATCGAGTGGCAGCGTGCTGCGTACGATGCGATGTGTCAGGCGTTCCACGCCGGACGCCCGCCGGGCGTCAGGATCAGCGATCTGCGCTTCGGCGCTGCGCGGCGCACGGTGCCAGCGCGCCGCTACTCGATCGGCGGCACCGAGTCCAACGCCGTGGTCGTCTATTACCATGGTGGAGGTTTTGTCTTTGGCGGGCTCGACAGCCATGACGACATCTGCGCAGAACTCTGCGCGACAACGGGCTTCGATGTGGTGTCGGCCGACTACCGGCTGGCGCCTGAAGACCCGCACCCGGCGGCGTTCGAGGATGCGTTGGTCGTGTTCGATGCCGTGGCGGCGACCAGTCGTGGGCCGGTCCTGCTTTGTGGCGAAAGCGCGGGCGGCAACCTCGCCGCGGCCGTCGCGCACGCCGTTCGCTTCGGCAACCGTCGGCCCGCTGGCGTGATGCTGGTCTATCCGACGCTCGGCAGCGACCGAATGGCCGGTTCCTTCGTCGAACACGCGCACGCTCCGCTGCTCTCGGCCAGCGACGTTGATCGCTACGACAACCTGCGCAGCGGCGACGCCCCGCCGTTCGGAGACCCGTCATTCGCGCCGTTGTGTGATCAGGATTTTGCCGGCCTGCCGCCGACCGCCATCATCACCGCAGAATGTGATCCCCTGTCCAGCGAGGGCCAAATCTACCGCGACCGCCTCTTGGCCGCCGGGGGACGCGGCTGGTGGCGCGAGGAGCCGCGCCTGGTCCACGGCTTTCTTCGCGCCCGCGCGATGGTGCCGCGGGCGGCCGAAGCCTTTTCGAGGATCGCGAGCGGGCTGACCGCCCTGGCACGAGGTGAGGAGCCCTTTGCCGGGGCGAGGCGTTGCCCGACCGCAGCTTGAGCATGTCACGATCACCGAACTTCGCACAAGAAATGCGGATTTTGGCACGCGGACCAGGCGCGTCTGATCGTAGGATTCCTTATCCGAAAAATGCCAGCGCGGCCGTCCGAGACCGAGGGCGAGGCCGGACAACCCCGGGAGAAGCGAGCATGAAAAACGTGATGCTGACCAAACGGCCCTTGCATCCGAAAGCCGAGCCGGTGGCAGAAGAATTCCGCCGCGGCGGCGTCAGCCGGCGCGAATACCTGGCGCTGATGGCCGGTCTCGGCGTGAGTGCGGCCGGTGCGCTGGGCCTCGGCGGACTCACGGTGGCGCCGGTGCGCGCCGCCGAGCCGAAACGCGGTGGTGTCCTTCGCGTTGCCATGAATATCAAGGGCTGGCGCGACCCGCGCACCTTCGACGGGGTCGAGATGGCGAACGTCGCGCGCCAGTGCAATGAATATCTTGTTCGCTGGAATACCGACTTCAGTTTCGAGCCGTGGTTGCTTGAAAGCTGGGAGGCGAGTGACGATGCGCGCACGCTGACGCTCAACGTCCGCCAGGGAGTCACATGGTCGAACGGCGATGCCTTCACCGCCGATGACGTGATCCACAACCTGACCCGCTGGTGCGACGCCACGGCGGAAGGCAACTCTGTCGCCACGCGCATGGGCGCGCTCGTCGATCCCGCCACGAAGAAGGCGGTCGAGGGAGCGATCGAGCGCGTCGACGACTTCACGGTGCGCCTCAACCTTCCCAAGCCCGACATATCTCTGATCGCCGGCATGGCCGACTATCCGGCCCTGATCATGCACCGCAGCTATGACGGCGAGCAGGATCCGCTCAAGGCGCTGGCGATCACCACGGGACCGTGCGAACTCGTCGGCTGGGATACTGAGGTTTCTGCCGAGGTGCGGCGCAAGGAAACGCCTTGGTGGAGGGGGGACTTCCATCTGGATGGCATTCGCTGGACCGACTACGGCTCCGACCCCAATCCGATGTTCTCGGCGTTCGAATCCGGCGAGATCGACACCAATCACGAGACCGCCGCCGACACGCTGGTCCAGGCCGAGGCGATCGGACTGGCGAGTTCCGAGATCGCCACCGGATCGACTATCGTGGCGCGCTTCAGCGCGGCTGCCGAGCCCTATGGCGACGCGCGGGTCAGGCGTGCCGCGCAACTCGCTGTAGACAACAAGGTGATCCTGGCGATCGGCCTTGGCGGGCGCGGCTCCGAGGCCGAAAATCATCACGTTGGCCCGATGCATGTCGAATATGCCGATATCGGCCCGCATGTCCGCGACATCGAGAAGGCAAAGGCGTTGCTTGCCGAAGCCGGCAAGGGGGACCATGAATTCGAGCTGATTTCGGTCGATGTCGACTGGCAGAAGGCGACGGCGGACGCCATCGCCGGCCAGTTGCGCGATGCCGGTCTCAACGTGAAACGGACCGTGCTGCCGGCGGCGACCTTCTGGAACGACTGGACCAAATACCCGTTCTCGTGCACGGAGTGGCTGGGCCGTCCTTTCGGTGTTCAGGTCCTGGCGCTAGCCTACAAGTCCGGCGTGGCCTGGAACGAGAGCGGTTATTCCGATCCCGAATTCGACAGCCTGCTCGACGAGGCGCTGGCCACGCCTGAACCCGGCGCGCGTCGCGAGATCATGGCGAAGATCGAGCAGAACCTGCGTGATTCAGGCATCATCATCCAGCCTTACTGGCGCTCGGTCTACCGCACCTATCGCGAGGGCGTGATGGGGATCGAGCAGCACCAGTCCCTCGAACAGCATTTCGACAAGGTCTGGCTCGAAAGCTGAGCCCTGGGTATTCTCCTCCTGGCGGTACAGGCGTCGTGGCCGATACCCGCGGCCCCGGATTGGCTGCGAGCTGCTGTAGTTGACTCCAGTCCCTTCGGGGGAGGCGAGGCGGGTTGACACCGTTGCCCGCGTGGGGGCAGTCATGGTCATCGGCGGTGCCGATGAACCTTGAGCAGGCTGGAGATGGATTTTTGAACCCGGGCAAGAGCTCCAATGTCACGCCGCTCAAGCCGCGCACGAAATGCCCCGAATGCGGCAAGCTGTCGACAAGAGCCGATTACCCGTTCTGCTCGCCGCGCTGCAAGGATGTCGACCTCAACCGCTGGCTTTCGGGCCGCTACGTGATCCCCGGCGAGCCGGCCGACAACGTCACCTCCGAAGACGACGGCTAAGGCCGTTCACCGTCTCAGAACGAGCGTCGAACAGCTCATTTTCCGCGCAATTACGGACGGCGAACCGGGTTCCGTATGTCCTGGAATTGCTCTCGCCTACACAAGCCCGGCAAGATGCAGGGCGAGCCAGAACCACATCAGGGCCAGGCTGACGAAACCGATCACGAAGACCGGCCGCCGGTGGCGGATGCGATTGGTCGTGACGTGGATCGCCGCATGAACATAGCGTGACGCCACGAAGAGCCAGGCGAGCGCGATGGCGGGCCATGTCGCGGCTCCTGTCACAAACAGCGCGACGCACGCGGAATGGAACAGGACCGGGAGCTCGAACTGGTTGGCCAGGTTGTTTCGAACGAAGCGGCTTTCAGGTGGCTCGACCTCGTTCTCGCGGAACTGGCCCGCTGTCGCGGTCCCGGCCTTGATCGCGGCGATCCGCCGGCGTGATATGAGCGCATAGACGGCGTAGACCAGTGCAACATGCGCGATCATCGGCCAGAAGATGGCGGTGGAGTTCATGGCGTCGGTCCGGGTTGGAGCGTCTAGTTCGTCTTGCGCGGCTGGAAGACAACGTTGCGGGTGCTGAAAGAGCCGCCAGCGTGAAGGTAATCGACGGCATCCTGCCAGCTGCCATCATTGGCCAGCAATCGCGCTTCGTAGCCATATTGGCTGCAGATCGCCTCGATCTTCTCGATCGGCTGCGAATAGTAGCCGGCCAGGATCTCGATCAGCAGAGTGGGTCGCTCGCGGGCAATGGTTTCCGCCGCGCCTGCGAGGACGTCCATCTCGGTGCCTTCGACGTCGATCTTGATGAAATTCAGTCGACCGAGGCCCAGATCGTCGAGCCGGCGTACGTCCACCTCTTGGATACGTGACGGCCCGGCATCCTCGGCATCCCACAGGCTGGCGCTCAGGTGCCGCTCGTTTCCGGACGGCGAGATCGGTATCCGGAGCTTGCCGGACGCGTTTTCCCTGCCGAGCGCCAGTTGGCGCAATTCCACGTTCGGCGGAAGCTTGCGGCGCGAAAACGCGATCAGATCGCCATTGGGCTCGAAGGCAATGACCTTCTCGCAGAGCCTGGAAAGCGCGTAGCTGTAGACACCACGATTGCACCCGACATCAACGGCGAGGGCGGAACCGGGTGGAACGAGGTCGCTCAGCACCGCGAGTTCGGGCTCGCCCTTGCGAATGTCCGCCCACACCTTGTGCCGGTAGTAGATAGCACCGGGAATGTAGAACCTGATCCTGTCCTGAACTGGAAGCGTCACGCCCTGCTCCGAAACCCACCCTTCGATGCCGCCAAACTAGCGCCAAGCCGTCGACATTGACAACGGACCCAGCGATTCACGCCCGGGAACACGCGTGGGCCCCTATCCGGTATAGTTGGGGCTTTCGCGGGTGATGGTGATGTCGTGCGGGTGGCTCTCCCGCAGGCCGGCTCCCGAGATGCGCACGAAGGTGGCGCGGCGTCTCAGGTCGTCGAGGTTCGCTGCACCGACATAACCCATCGCCGCCTTCAGGCCGCCGACAAGCTGATGCAGCACCCCGCTGACCGGCCCCTTGTAGGGCACCTGGCCCTCGATCCCCTCCGGTACCAGTTTCAGCGTGTCGCGCACCTCGGCCTGGAAATAGCGGTCGGCCGAGCCGCGCGCCATCGCGCCGACCGACCCCATGCCGCGATATGCCTTGTAGGACCGGCCCTGATGCAGATAGACCTCGCCGGGGCTCTCATCGGTGCCTGCCAGAAGCGAGCCGACCATGGCCGCGGCGGCGCCGGCGGCTAGCGCCTTGGCAAGGTCGCCGGAATATTTGATGCCGCCATCGGCGATGACGCCGATGCCGGATTTGTCGGCTTCCTCGGCCGCCGCCATGATCGCGGAAAGCTGGGGCACGCCGACGCCTGCGACCACACGCGTGGTGCAGATGGAACCCGGACCGATCCCGATCTTCACCGCATCGGCGCCCGCGTCGATCAGCGCCTTCGTCCCTTCCGCGGTGGCGACGTTGCCGGCGATGATGCGCACCGAGTTCGACAGTTTCTTCGCGCGCGCCACGGCGTCGAGCACGCGCTGCGAATGACCGTGCGCGGTGTCGATCACCAGGAGGTCGACGCCTGCGTCGATCAGCCGTTCGGCACGTTCGAACCCGTCGTCGCCGACGCTGGTGGCGGCCGCGGCGCGCAACCGGCCCTGTGCATCCTTGGACGCGTGCGGATTGAGCTGCGATTTCTCGATGTCCTTCACGGTGATCAGCCCGATGCACCGCCCCTGATCATCGACGACGAGCAGCTTCTCGATTCGACGCTGGTGAAGCAGTCGCTTGGCTTCCTGCTGGTCGACGCCGTCCTTCACGGTGACGAGGTTGTCGCGTGTCATCAGTTCCGCGACCTTCTGGTCGGGGTCCGATGCGAAGCGCACGTCGCGATTGGTGAGAATGCCGGCAAGCCGCCCGACGGTTTGTCCGCCCACGCCGCCATTCTCGACCACGGGAATGCCCGAAATGCCATGGGCGCGCATCAGCGCCTGGGCATCGGCCAGTGTTGCGTCGGGTCCGATCGTCACCGGGTTGATCACCATGCCGGATTCGAACTTCTTGACCTGGCGGACCTCTTCGGCCTGCTGCTCGGGCGTCAGGTTGCGGTGAACGACCCCAATGCCGCCCGCCTGAGCCATTGCGATGGCGAGCCGCGACTCGGTCACGGTGTCCATGGCCGCCGACAGGATCGGGATGTTGAGTTCGATGTCACCTGCGATGCGCGTGCGCACATCGGTCTGCCCCGGCAGCACCTCGGAATGTGCCGGTTGCAAAAGCACGTCGTCGAAGGTCAGCGCTTCGGCGCCGGTCGCGCTCTCGATGATTTTTGCCATTGCCATTCCTTGACCGATGAAAGCGGGAATGGAGGAGCCGCCGCGTGCCGTTCCGGCCGCGCCGATTCGTTCGTTCCCTTAAGGATTGGCGCTGGCTGGTACCACGTAAACATGACGATGAAAAGAAGCCGCGAAGGCCCTTGCACCGCAAAGTCCGCGCTTGCCGTCATGGCTGTTGCGGTCCAAGATTTTGCCGGAGCAGGAGCGGTTGGCCGAAAGTCGTCTTTCGATGAACGATACAGCACAGGGCTGGGGCGAAAGTGTCCGCATGCAACGTGAGCCGTTTGTCTTCACGGGTACGGCGCGCGAGTATTTCGGTATCTGGATCGTCAACATCCTGCTGACGCTGCTGACGCTGGGCGTCTATTCGGCCTGGGCCAAGGTGCGTCGGATGCGCTATTTCCATGGCAGCACCAGATTGGGCGACGCGAGCTTCGAATATCATGCCCGGCCAGTGCAGATACTCATTGGGCGCATCGTCGCCCTGGCGGTGATTGCCGGTTACAACCTGGCCCTCAATTTCTTTCCGGCTGCCAGCCTGTTGCTCGGCATCGTGCTGGTAGCGGCACTTCCATATCTCGTGATGCGCGGGCTGCGCTTCCGGGCCCGCGTGACCAGCTACCGCAACGTCCGCTTCGACTTCGAGGGCGGCTATTGGGGCGCTTTTCTGGCCTATGTGCTGGGTGGCATACTCACCTGGAGTACGCTCGGCGTGCTCGCCCCGCTGGCGTCGCGCTGGATATGGAGCTACACGCTCGGCAACCTGACCTATGGCGGTCGGCCGATCGATTGCGACCCGCGGCTGGAGAAGCTGTTCGGGCAGTGGTGGCTACCGGCGATCCTGTTTGCCGGCGGCATCGGCCTGTTCCTGACCGGATCGATTGCACTCGGTTATGTCTACGGGCCGCAACTGGCCGAACTGGTCGGCGGCGGCGGCGGCGTGGGCACGCTGACTGCGGGTATTCTGGCGCTGATCTATGTCGGCCTGCTGCCGCTGGTGCTGCTCTATGTCACCGTCGGCCTGCTCTACCATGCCGGCTCGCGCAACGTTGCCTTCGAAGAGACCGTGATCGACGGCCAGCATGCGCTCGCCTCGTCGATCAATCGCTGGCGCTACACATGGATTGCGATCAGCAATTTCGCCGCGACGGTCGCCTCGCTCGGACTGCTCAGGCCGTGGGCGGCCGTTCGCATGGCACACTACCTGGCGGCCTGCACAGCGCTGGATACGGTCGGCTCGCTCGACGAATATGTCGATACGGTGGAACACGAAGGCGCGGCCGTGGGCCAGGAATACATGGACGTGGAGGGGCTCGATTTTGGCTTCTGACCCGGAACTGGAAGGCAAGTGGCACGCTCCGCGGTCTGGACGCGACGTTGCTGCGCGGCTTGTGCGGAGCGCCGACGGAAACGTGAGCGTTGCCGATGTGGAGAGCGGCGGGGAACTCGTGTCGGCCGCCTCTGCTCAGATCAGGATATCGCGTCGGGTCGGATCCGTACCGAGACGCATCTTCTTCCCCGACCAGAGCATGTTCGTGACGCGCGACAATGACGGGGTCGACCGGCTTCTCGGTGCGTCAGTCGGCCGGGGCACGAAATGGCTTGTCGAGATGGAGCGCTTCCGGCCACGTCTGGCAATCGCAGTGGCACTGATCGCCGTGCTTGCGTTTGCCGTCTATCGCTATGCGGTGCCGGTCCTGGTCGAGGTGGCCATTGCCGTAACACCAGACGTCGTGCCCGGGCTGATGAGCAGTGGTGCACTCGCCACGCTCGATGAGGCGGTGCTCTCTGAAAGCGAGCTCGATGCAGAGCGGCAACAGGAAATAACGAACGGGTTCAAGGCCCTGGCGGCACATGCGCCGCGCGGGAGCGACGGCTACACGCTGTATTTCCGCAAGGGCGGCGCGATCGGACCCAACGCTCTGGCGCTTCCGGACGGCACGATCATCATCACCGACGAACTGATAATACTTGCCGGCGATGACGATGACTCGATCTACGGCGTGCTCGGGCACGAGATCGGCCATGTCGCGGACGAACACAGCCTGCGGCGGCTTTATCGCGCGGCCGGGATCACCGGTCTGATCATTCTGATCGGCGGCGACATCGGCAGCGGCGTCGAGGATGTTCTGATCCAGGGATCGGCGTTGCTCTCCCTTTCCTATTCGCGTGATCAGGAGCGTGATGCCGACCGCTACAGTATCGAGATCATGCACCGTGCTGGCCGCGATCCGGAGGCGATCGCGCGCTTCTTCGAGGTGATGCGCGACCGGTTCGGCGATACCGGCAAGGGCGCTATCTTGACCACCCACCCGGCCACCTCGGAGCGGATCGAGGAAGCTAGGCGCTATGCCCGGGAAATCACCGCTACGGCAAAGGGCGGCGACGGATAGGCCTGGCCGAACCGTTCCATGGCGACAAGCCGCGATGGACATGCTAGGCGCCCGGCAAAGGATTCCACGGACAAAGAATTTGAACCGCATCGTCCCGCTGGTGCTCGCTGTAGCCCTGTTCATGGAGCACCTCGATTCCACCGTCATCGCGACATCTCTTCCGGCCATCGCCTCCGATATCGGCACAAGCCCTGTCGCGCTGAAGCTGGCCCTCACCGCCTATCTCGTCTCGGTTGCGATCTTCATTCCGGTCAGCGCATGGATGGCCGACCGTTTCGGGGCACGGCGCGTGTTCTGCGCGGCGATCGGCGTGTTCGTGGTGGGCTCGATCGCTTGTGCCTTGGCCAATTCGCTTGCCGGCTTTGTCGGCGCGCGCTTCCTGCAGGGCATGGGCGGCGCGATGATGACGCCTGTGGCGAGGCTGCTCCTGGTGCGGGCGACCGCGCGTAGCGAGCTCGTCGGCGCGATGGCCTGGCTGACTGTTCCGGCGTTGGTCGGGCCGCTCCTGGGTCCGCCGCTGGGCGGCTTCATAACCACCTATTTCAGCTGGCACTGGATCTTCCTGATCAATGTGCCGATCGGACTTGCCGGCATCGTGGCGGCGATGTTCCTGCTGCCCGAGTTCGGCGACGCTGAAGCGACACCGATCGACTTTCGCGGTTTTGTCCTTTCGGGGCTGGCCGCCGCCGGCATCGTCTTCGGGCTTTCGGTCGTCAGCCTTCCGGCGCTGCCGCCGGTCGTCGGGGTCGTCACGCTGGCGATCGGCGTCATCTGCACGATGCTTTATGTCCGCCATGCCCGGCGGGCGGAGCGGCCGATCCTCGATCTGGGTCTGTTTTCGCAGCCGACCTTCCGCGCCGCGATCGCCGGCGGTTCGGTGTTCAGGATCGGCGCCGGCGCGACGCCCTTTCTGCTGCCGCTGATGTTCCAGCTCGGCTTCGGCATGACACCGTTTCAGTCCGGCATGCTGACCTTTGCCGGCGCCTTCGGGGCGATCGGCATGAAATTCTTCGCGCAGGGCACTTTGAGGCGGGGCGGGTTCCGGACGGTACTCGTGCTTGCCGCCGTTGGCGGCGGCTTCCTGATCGGGCTCTGCGGCCTGTTTTCATCCGGTACCCCGGCCTGGGCGATCATCGCGGTGCTGGTTGCCGGCGGCTTTCTGCGTTCTCTGTTCTTCACCTCGGTGAACGCATTGGTCTTTGCCGACCTCTCCGATGCCGAGGCCAGTCAGGCGACTGCCATCGCGGCGGTGACCCAACAGGTGAGCATCGCGCTCGGGGTTGCCTTTGCCGGCGCGATCCTCGAGGTCGTCACCTTCTTCAACGACGGGATGCTGGACAGCGGCGCCTTCTCGATCGCGCTCTACATGGTCGCGTCCGCTGCCGCGCTGGCGGCACTGCCGTTCCTGGCACTCCACCCGGCGGCCGGCAGCACGGTTTCGGGTCATCGCATGGCCGGCGCCAACGCGCGCACCCAGGTCGTGCCGCCGCGTCAAGGGTCTTGATCAGGCCGGCCCTTGAAGCCCTTCGCCAACAGATAGAGCTCGACCGATTCGTCGCGCGAGGCCGGCGGCTTGACGTGGTGGACGCTCGCGAAGTTCTGCTTCAGCATCGTCAGCAACGCGTTTTCCGTCCCCCCCTGAAAAGTCTTGGCCAGGAAATGTCCGCCGGGCCGCAGCACCTTGACGGCAAAGTCGGCCGCCACCTCGCAAAGATGCATCGTACGGATGTGGTCGGTGCGTTTGTGCCCTGTGGTCGGTGCCGCCATGTCGGACAGAACCACGTCGGGTGCGCTGCCCAGCGCCTTTAGCAGGCGGGCCGGCGCGTCGTCGTCGAGGAAGTCCATCTCCAGTATCGTGACGCCGGCGATGGGGTCGACGCCGAGATAGTCGATCGCCACCACGCCGGGAGCGTCGGGCTCGGAGCCGGTGCGGGCCGCGGCGACCTGCGACCATCCGCCAGGTGCCGCGCCGAGATCGATGACCTTGGCTCCGGGCTTCAGAAGCTTGTGACGGTCGTCGATCTCGATCAGCTTGTAGGCGGCCCGCGAGCGATAACCCTCGGCCTTGGAACGATGCACGTATGGATCGTTGAGGTGGCGCTCGAGCCAGCGGCGCGAGGAAGCCTTGAGCCCGCTCTTGCGCTTGATCCGGGCCTTGAGCGCACGGCCGCCGGTCTTGCCCGGCTTCTTCACGAGGCGCGTCCCCGGAAGCGACGATCCCGGTCCCAGACACCGTCTTCAGCCATCAGTTCGGTGAGGATACCCTCGCGCAGGCCGCGATCGGCAACCCGCAGCCGATTGGCGGGCCAGGTGCGCCGGATTGCCTCCAGGATGGCGCAGCCGGCCAGAACCAGATCGGCACGATCAGCACCGATGCAGGGGTTCTGTACGCGCTGTTCGAATTCCCAGCCGATGAGCGTCTCCATCATGCGGTCGATATCCTCGCCGGTCATCCACAGGCCGTCGACGCGGCGGCGGTCGTAGCGCGGGAGCTCCAGATGAATGCCGGCGAGCGTGGTTACGGTGCCCGAGGTGCCGAGCAGGTGAAACCCTTCGCCCTTGACGATGTCGCCGAGGCGCTCGCGGCCTTCGAAAGCCGCAATCATTGCCGTAACGTCGTCGACCATCGAGGCAAAGATGTCCGGCGTCACGTGGCGGCCGCCGAAACGCTCCGACAGCGAAACCACGCCGACCGGCAGCGAGGTCCAGGAGACGATGTGATTGGCGAGGCGTCGCGAGCGCCGCCGGGAGATGTCGATCAGCGCAATCTCGGACGAGCCGCCGCCGATATCGAACAGGACGACACCGCGGGTCTCGCGCTCGACCAGAGAGCCACAGCCCGACACCGCCAGCCGCGCCTCGGTCTCACGGTCGATGACTTCCAGTGCCAGCCCGGTCTCGACCTCGACGCGGGCGATGAACTCGGCACCGTTGACCGCCGAACGGCAAGCCTCCGTTGCGATCAGGCGCGAACGCCGTATCGTGCGCGCATCCAGCTTGCCGGCGCAGATCTTGAGGGCCTCGAGCGCCCGCGCCATGGCATCGTCGGCGAGGCGGCCTCGCGCCGTCAGGCCTTCGCCGAGGCGCACGATGCGCGAAAAGGCATCGACCACGCGGAAACGTCCCGGGCGACCGGGGATCGCGACCAGCAAGCGGCAATTGTTGGTGCCGAGATCAAGCGCCGCATAGGCCGGCAGCGCCGATGCCTCGTCGGGGCGGCGAAGGTTGCGCGGTCGCCCGGCAGGGGGGACACCGACGGCATGCGGGTGGCCATTGCACTGGCCGTCGGCCGGGCGTTGCTCCGACCGGCCACCGGGATCGGTACCGCTCCCCCCACGCTCGGGGTCGTTCTCGGGTGTTGGCGTAGGCGGCTTGCCGTCGCGGGCAAACACCTTGCGTCCGCGTCGACGCTTTCTGCGCCGGCGGTGGCCGGATTTGTCGGGTTGTGGGCCAGGCTTTCCGGCGGGCGACGCCGGCGCCTCGCCGGCGCCTTGCATCCTGTTTCGTGCCGCTTTCCGTTTTCCGCGGCGCTTCTTGCCGGGGAAACGATGGGAAGCCTCGGCGTCCGGCGTCGGCGCGCCGTCCTCGAGGTTCTTCAAAGTGCCGTCCTTTCGGCGCCGCGCAAGCTCTGGGCCGCCGCAGGCGCCGCGATCATTCAGTTGTATGCAATGTAGCAGCGGCGCGGGAGAAGACCAAGGGGGATGGGAGTGGTGGCCGGAAGGGTGGTGCAGGCGTTGGCACGTGACGAGCGAGTAAGCACTTGATCGATGCCGCGAATGTGGTTAGAAGGCCGGCGATCCGGCTTCCGCGGCTGATCGTGGCCTTGCGTTCGCAGGCGGACCGTTGGGGAATAGTTTAACGGTAGAACAGCGGACTCTGACTCCGTCAGTCCTGGTTCGAATCCAGGTTCCCCAGCCAATTGATTTTCTTGGATTTTTTCCACTTGTGGCCCGGAACCGGCTGCGCCGGTTTGTCGGCCGGTTTGTTTTTCTGTTCCCGCTTCGAGCTTCCTGATCGCCGAGCTGGCGATCTCGGCTTCCCATGCAGTCGGCGAGGGCAAACGAGTGACCGCCCTCCCGGCAGGTCAGAAGGTTGGTGGGCAGACCGGCCTCGCCCAAATCGGAACAATCTCGGCCTGCTACTCTAGCGAGTTTCTCGAAGCCTCGGGAATTGTCGAATCGCTGGCCGGCCCCGCGTTCCCGAACGAGGTCCAGCCACCGTCGACATAAAGGATCGCGCCGTTGATATAGGAAGCGGCCCGCGATCCCAGGAAGAGTGCGGCATCGGCGACATCTTCCGGCCGGCCCATGTCGCCCAGCGGGATCCGTCGCCTTATCGCATCTGTGTCGATCCGGCCCGCGGCTTCAAGCTCTGCAACCCCGGGTGTGCGAACGTAGCCAGGCGCGACCGTTGCAGTACGGATGCCTTGCGGACCGAGTTCCGCCGCCATGCAACGGGTAAGGATGTCGACCCCAGCCTTGGATGCGCCGTAAGCGTGCCGCGGCGAAAAGGGCAGGAAGGTGTTGATCGATCCGACATTGAGGATCATGGCGCCCGGTTCCATGGCCTTGAGCCCTTCGCGGGCGCAGAGGAAGCTTCCCGCGAGATTCACATCCAATACGGCTTCGAGGTCCGCCGGTGACTGAGCAAATGCCGGCTTGAAGGCGTCAGCAATCGCCGCATTGTTGACGAGAAGGTCGATATTGCCGAAACGCGCCCGGATCCCCGCAAACGTCTCAACAACCCGCTCTTCCGAGGTTACGTCCATCGCAAAACCGACATGCGGTGCACCGAGCGAGGCCGCGACAGCCGCGGCGCGCTGTCCATCCTGGTCGATGACCACGACAGTGTCCCCGTTCGCCGCGAACGCACGCGCCATGGCTTCGCCGATACCGCGCCCGGCACCTGTGATGACGACAATGCGGTTGCGCTGCGAGTAGTCGGGCCGCTCCAGCTCCTCGGTGGGGACAGCCTCCGCCGGAGGATGCGCGTCACCCGGCTGGTTGAACGAGGCCCAGCCGCCATCGACGGCAAGCACCGCCCCGGTGACGTAGCGCGCCCGGTCGGAAGCGAGAAACCGCAGCGCCTCGGCGATCTCGTCGGGGCGGCCTATACGCCCCATCGGCACGCGCCGCCGCACCGCTGCAAGGTCCGCTTTGCCAAGCCGCTCGAGTTCGGCAACCATGGGCGTGCGGACATAGCCCGGTGCCACCGCGTTGACACGAATGCCCAGCGCTGCCCATTCACAGGCCAGCGACTTGGTGAGCGAGATGAGACCGGCCTTCGAGGCCGCGTAGGCATTGCGCCGCGGATTGCCGAGCACGCCCGCAAGGGAGGCTGTGTTGACGATGGCTCCACCCGGTCTCATCCGGCGGGCCGCCTCGCGAGCCAGTACGAACGGGCCGATCAGATTGACGCCGACAGCCCGCCGAAAGGCCTCGAGCGTCGTGTCAATCGTCGGCGCCATGGTCGGTCCCATGGCCGCGTTGTTGATCAGCACGTCGACCCGACCGAAACGGCGATCGATCTCCGCGAAAAGCGCGGTTATCTCGGCTTCGTTCGAGACGTCGCAGGTGAGTCCGACATGCCGAGGGCCGAGGTCCTCGGCGAGCCGCACAACATCCGTGCCCGGCAGATCGACCGCGACAACCCGGTCGCCATCCGCAGCAAGAAGTTCGACCAGCGCCCTGCCTATGCCGCCGGCCGCGCCGGTGACGACAACCACCCTGCCTTCCATGAAGTTCTTCCTCCTGCGGCTTAATCAAATGACGGGAGCCAAGCGGCGGAAAGACCCGTCGCGATAAATCAGGCACTCCTGGTCGAGGGACAGCGCCGCAACAACCCGGCCGAAAAAGATCGTGTGCGAGCCATGGACGAACGTGCTCTCGACGACGCAATCGAAGGTCGCCATCGCGGCGTCGAGTATCGGCGCGCCGGTCACGAGCTTCTCCCAAACCCCTTCGGCGAAACGCTCTCGGGAGGTGAATTCGGTGCCGGTGAAGAGGCGCCCGATCCGATGCTGGTCTTCGCTGAGGAAGTTGACCGCAAAAGCCCCACTCTCCGAAACGAGGCGCTCGACCGTGGCCTGGCTGTTGACGGAGACGAGGACAAGCGGCGGCTCGCTCGACACGGAGCAGAGCGAGGTCGCCGTCAACCCGCTGACCTTTTCGCCCGATCGAGCAGTGAGCACAAAGACGGCGCTCGCCACTTGCCGTATGGCGGCCTTGAACTCGAACTCGCCAACGGCGGGCCAGGCACGCTGTTCGTCCTTCCCGGTGACGTTGGCGTCGCCGCCCGTTTGTCCGCGACGAACCTTCCTGTCGGTGCGTGCTGGTCGGCGGGAAGACATGACTATCGTCGCTCCGTCGCTTTCGTCACCAAGGTTTCGCCACCCATTCTCGAAAGAGGAGGTGATCGCGGCCCGTATCCCTGGCCGGATGATTCTTAGCTGGATGCTAGCTGGACGTCGGCCAGCAACTGGTAGATCGGGTCGTCCGGATAGGCTGCCCCGATCGGCCGACGCGGCCCGAAACGGGTGGCTTCGTCGTCGGCCGGCGGAATCTGCTCTTCCACCCAATCGTAGGCAACCGTGCGACGCGCCACCCGCCATTCGCCGTTGCGCTTCTCGAAACGATCGCAATAGCGCCCGGCGAGCAGGAATTGCCGCGCGACCCCCTTGGCGTCAGGCCCCCGTTGGAGGGCATTGAAGTAGCTTTCCACTGCCGCGACATCAGGCCCGGAGAACTCGATCAGGATGTTTGCCACCTGGTGCACATTGCGCGGGTCGGTCTTGAAGACCTCGAGCGCGTAACGGATGAACCCGTCGGCGGGCCCGTCATAGGCGCCGTGGCAGTCATGTGCGTCCTCCCAATAGGAGGACCGCAGCGCCGCCTCGTCTGCGCGGTCGATGCCCCGGCAATAGCGATAGATGCAGTTGCGGATGGCCTCGCGGTCGAGGAGCTCTGTCAGTTCGGCCTCGTCCATAATGGCACTCCGTTCTTCAGCTGTTGGCCGCACGCGGCACGATCAGCGCGTCCAGTGCGACGACACCCTTGCCAGCGTCAAGCACGCGGACGGGATTGAGGTCGATGCTGGCGATGGCGGCGGCGTTGGCGGCCGCAAAGCGCGAAAGCGCCGATAGCAATTCGGCCAAGGCGTTGACATCGGCCGCAGGAGCGCCGCGCACGCCTTCCAGCATCGAATGGCCGCGGATTTCGCGAATCATGCGATGTGCTTCGGCGGTATCGAATGGCGCCACGCGGAAGGCAACGTCCTTCAGAACCTCGACGAAGATGCCGCCGAGGCCGAACATCACCACCGGGCCGAATGTCGGGTCGCTCGACACGCCGGCGATCACCTCGACCCCGCCCGCGATCATGGGTGAAACAAGAAGGCCGTCGATGCGTGCATCGGGCCGTCGTTCGGCCGCGCGGGCGAGGATCGCCGCGCCCGCCTCCCGCGCTGCGGCCTCGTCCTTGACGCCCACGGCGACCCCGCCAATCTCGGTCTTGTGGGCGATGTCCGGCGAGGCGATCTTGATGACGCTGGGAAAGCCGATCGCGGCTGCCACCGCGCCGACATCGTCGCCGTCCCGCGCTAGTGCCTCAGCCGGAAACGGGATGTCCGCAGCGGACAGGATGGTCTTCGCCTCGTGTTCGCTGAGTGGTCCGCTACCGAGATCGACGGCTGGTACGGCCGCGAGCCTCGCGGGGTTTGCCCTGGCGCGGTCGAAACTCCTGCGGAAGTGGACGAGCGCGCCCAGCGCGGTCATCAGCGCGCTGCCGTCCTCGTTCACGATGAAGCCCTTGTCCTCGTAAGAGCGAACGATGTCGGCCGGCGCGGACATGGTCAGCGACATGATCGTCCTGGCCGAAGCGCGCGACGCCGTCTCGAGCACGTCCCGCAGCCGGCCGGCGAAACTCGGGCTGGCCGGACCGCTGCCGAAGATGCCGGTGAAGAAGTCGTAGCCGCCGCGTTCGAGCATGGCCGCGACATAGCTCGTCATCAGCGGCAGGTCGGTCAGCGCCTGCGCGGTCGCGTCGACGGGGTTGCGCGGCGAGGCATAGGGCAGCATCGCCTTGAGGTCGCGCTGTGCATCTTCCGGCATGGGCGCGACGTCGAGGCCGGCCGCCTCGGCATCGTCGGCCATCTGGATGCCGAAGCCGCCGGACAGGGTGAAGATGCCGATCCTGTTGCCTTCCGGATAGATCCCGCGCGCACAGGCCTGGGCGACATCGAGCTGTTCGGCGGTGGTTCTTGCCCGCCACACTCCGTATTGCCGCAGCACGGCGTCGAAGACCGCGTCCGAACCCGCCAGCGCGGCCGTGTGCGAACTCACCGCATGGGCGCCGACCTCGGATCGGCCGACCTTCATGAAGACGATGGCCTTCTCCATCCGCTGCGCGGTCTCCAGGGCATCCACGAACACGTCTCGATTACGGATTCCTTCGGCATAGGCGATCACGACGTTGATGTCGGGCTGCTCCACCATCCAGCGCAGTGCTTCGGCAACGTCGATATCGCATTCGTTGCCGGTCGTGATCCATTTGCCGACGCCCATGCCGCGCTGTCGCGCAAGATGGGCTATGTGCGAGCCATAGGCACCGCTCTGGGAGACGATGCCGACTGGCCCCGGCCTGACAAATTCGCCGTCGAGAATGGCCGAGAAGGTTCCGTACCAAGCTACAGAGGAATTAAAGACGCCGAGACAGTTCGGGCCGAGCAGCCGCATTCCGCTTTTGCGCGCGACAGCAGTCATTTCCTCCTGAAGCAAACGCCCGGCCTCGCCGGCCTCGGCGAACCCGGCCGAAAAGACGATCGCGGCCCGGACCTTTTGTGCCGCGCAGGCTCTTACGGCATCAAGCGTACCCGCAGCCGGGACTGCCAGCAGCGCGACCTCCGGCGCCTCGGGCAGGTCGGCAACAGAGGCATAGCTGCGAAGCCCCTGGACGCTCTCACGCTTGGGATTTACGGGATAGATCGCGCCCGCGAACCCGCCCTCGCGGAGATAGCGAAGCGGGCGACCGCCAATGCGCTGCGGATCGTCAGACGCACCGATCAGCGCCACCGATCTCGGCGCGAGCAGTGGCGCGAGGGAATTCGTATGGCCGTGCATCAGGCGGTCTCACTCCCGGCGCGGGGAGACACGCCGAAACGCGCTTCCGGCAGACCTCGGACGCCGAGTCCCTCTATGGCGAACAAGCATCCGCCCTCCGGATGGCGGGAGATGGCGCGCCCCGAGCCCGAATCCTTGATCGAGGTGACGTAGAGGATCGAGAAGTCCTCGCCGCCGAACGCCACGCAGGACGGCATGTCCGTAGGAGCGTCGATCAGGCGGTCGAGCTTTCCCCGCGGTGTAAAGCGAGCGATCTTGCCGACCTGCACCAGGCAGACCCATAGGCAGCCTTCCGCGTCGACCGTCGCGCCGTCCGGTCCCGAATCGAAGACATCGGTATCCACGAAAACGCGCGGATCGCCGATCTCAGCATCACCCGGACCATAAGAGAAGGCGCGGATCGTGCGATCGAGACTGTCGGAGAAATACATTGTCAGCCCGTCAGGGCTGAAGCAAAGCGAATTGAATATCCGTATCCCCGTCGCGAAGACGCTTGAATTGCCCTCGCCGTCGACCCGCCAAAGCTTCCCCAGAGGATCCGCTTGGACTCCCATCGTGCCGCAGAGAAAACGACCGAAGCGGTCGTTCTTGCCATCGTTGAAGCGGACTTCTGGTTCGACAGGGTCGGGTACCATCAGGGGCGAGAAATCGCCCTTGTCGATTTCGAGCAGATAAATGCCGTCGGCCAGACCCACCACCAGTGTGCGACCCTGTCCAAGTGCTATTGAGCCGACCATTGAAGGCGTCTGCCAAGACTGGAAGGAGCCCGTAGCAGGAACATGGCAATGGATCAGCCGCGAGACGCCATCGACCCAATAGAGGCGCTGGTTTTCGTGATCCCAGACAGGGCTTTCGCCAAGAAGGTCCGGCGTTGGTGAGACGAGGGAATAGCTGAACTTCATGATCAGTCGTTCGGCAAGCGCGAAAAGGGTGGAGAGGAATTCCCCTCCACCCGCAAGCCTTGGGAGGCTTACTTGAGCAGGGGGCAGTTGCTCTCCGAGGCGGGCCGCCAAGCGTCTTCCGCGGGAACCACGCCGGTGACGGTGTAGTAGTCGTACTCGCCCTTAGACTCGTCCGGGCTCTTGATGGTAGCGGCATACATCGGCCGCATCACCTGGCCGTCGGCGCGGATCGTCACATCCTTCATCTGGAAATCGTTGACCGGCGTCTCGTGCATAGACTTGATCACAGCCTCTCCTTCATCGGTGCCGGTCGCGGCAACGGCCTTCAGGTAGTGATTGACCGCGCTATAGGTGCCGGCCATCGTCTCGTTTGGCGTACGGCCGCGGAAACGCTCGCGGAAGCGCTCGGCAAACTTGCGCGTCTCGTCAGTGTAGTCCCAGTAAAACGGGGTCACGATCTGCAGGCCCTTGGCCACCGGCAGGCCGATGCCATGCACCTGATTGATCTGTACGCCGAGCGGCGCGAGCTTCTGGCCGGCGGAGGTGATGCCGAACTCCTGCGCCTGCTTGATGACGTTGGCGAAATCCGAGCCCGAATTGGCGAGCGCGATCACCTTGGCGCCGCTCGCCTGCGCCTGCAGCAGATAGGACGAGAAGTCGTTCGAGTTGAGCGGGTGCAGCACCGAGCCCACCACGGTACCGCCGGCGTCCTCGATGAACTTGGTCGTGTCCGCCTGCCACTGCTTGCCGAAGGTGTAGTCGACGGTGATGAAGAACCAGCTGTCTTCGCCCGCTTCAACCAGCGACTTCGCAGTCGCCTTGGGCAGGGAGTAGGTGTCCAGCACCCACTGCATGCTGTAGGGCGTGCAGGCGTCGTTGGTGAGCGAGGAAGAGGCTGTTCCCGCGAGCATGTACGGCTTCTTCCTCTCAGCCATCATCGTCTGCACGGCGAGCGCGATCGAGGATGCCGACCCGCCGACGATTGCGTCGACGCCTTCCTCGTCAACCCACTTCTGCGCGATGGCCGCACCGATGTCCGGCTTGTTCTGGTCGTCGGCGATGACCAGTTCGATCGTCTTGCCGTTCACCTTGCCACCGAAATCCTCGATCGCCATCCGGGCGGCCTCGACCGAACCCGGTCCGCCATTGTCGGCATAGGGACCGGACTGATCCGCCATGATACCGATCTTGACGACGTCGCCCGAGATGCCTTCCGCAAAAACTGCTGACGCGAGCACAGTCGAGCCGGCGAGCGCGGCGGTGAAAACGGCGAGTTTTCCGAGTTTGTTCATGTCAATTTCCTCCACTTGTTGCTTCCGGCCCTTGTCTCCACCGCCGGAAGCGGGTTGCACATCCGGCGCCCCGCGCCGGCCGATCTCACAAAAAGGCGAACGTCATGGCGCCATCGACCAGCATCATGTCGCCGCTGACCCAGCCTGACTCCGCACCCGCGAGAAAAAGCGCTGCGTTGGCGATGTCCTCGGGTTCGCCCAGGCGCCCGAGCGGCACTTTCTGCCTGCGCCGCTCCCAGCCTTCCTCGTCGACGACGAGATTGGCTCCATCCGTGCGCGTCGAGCCCGGCGCGATGGCGTTGACGCGAATGTTCATCGGACCGAATTCTGCTGCCGCCGAGCGCGTCGAGGCCTGAACGGCAGCCTTGACGGCGCTGTACATGATGCCATGACGCATAGCGATCAGCGCCGCCGGCGAGGCGATGTTGATGATCGATCCTGCGCCGGCCTCCTGCATTTGCGGCACCACCGCCTGATAGCCCCAGATGACTCCCTTGAAGCCGACATCAATCATCCGGCCGATCGTGGCCTCGTCCTGCTCGAGCAGCGATCCGTAGCGGTTCCACATGGCGTTGTTCACGAGTACCGTGACCGGGCCGAACGTGTCCTTGAGCATTTCGGCGGCTGCGAAGAGATCGGCGCGTTTCGCGACATTGCCGGTCAACGGGATCGCCCGTCCGCCCGCCGCCTTGATGCCGTCAGCCGCAGCGTCGGCGATTTCGGACTTGAGGTCGAGCACGCCGACGGCGGCGCCCTCACGCGCGAAGGCTTCGGAGATCGCGCGACCGATCCCGCGTCCGCCTCCCGTCACCAGCGCTACCCGACCTTCAAGCCGCCCCGACATCTTTTCCTTCCCAATGTTCTCGTTCTCGCGCCGACCGGCCCAAGCCCGTTGGCGGGTCCCCGTCGGCCGGCTGGAGAGGATTATGCAACACAACGCCTCCGGCTCCCGTGGACTGACCACGAAAGGCCTTGCCGGCTTGACCTGCCGGACGAGACAATTGATCTTTCCAGAAGACAGCGGCCAGCGTGGCTCGTCTTCCTCCCGGCGCGGGGGTTTCCCGCAGCCATTGTCCGCTCTTCCTCCCAGTACCGGACGGTGGCCTGACCTTGACGAAAGGTAGCTTGTCATGCGCAGTGCGGTCGGACCAGAAGCAATTGGTACGTAGCGAGCAGTTTCACATTCTTGAAAAAGACGATCGCTGGGAGGAGCGTTCGATGCAGAATTCGCAGGTCAAGTCTGCCACGCGCGCAATCGAAATCCTTGAGTACTTCAAGCGTTTCAGACAGCCGCGCGCGATGTCGGAGATCGCCATCGCCCTCGGATATCCGCAATCAAGCGCGACAGTCCTGCTCAAGACGCTCGTCACGCTTGGCTATCTGAACTTCGACCGCAAGGAGAGGCTGTACTTCCCGACGCCCAAGGTGACGGCGCTCGGCGACTGGGTGCCGCGCGCGCTCTTTGGTTCCGGACGCGCACTCGAGGCGCTCCACGACGTGCACGCCGCGACAGGCGAGACAGTCTCCATCAACACTCGGAACGATGTTTACCTGCAATATGTCAAGATTATCCAGTCGGTGCACGCACTGCGCTTTCATGTCGACGAAGGCACGCTACGGCCACTCACGCAGTCGGCGGTCGGCTGGCTGCTTCTTTCTACCATGCCTGACGACAAGATCGACAATACCGTCCGGCGCGCCAACATTGCCACGCCACGGAACACGGACCGCGTCAAGGTCTCGGACATGATGGATCGCGTGCGGGAAATTCGGCGGCAAGGCTATGCGTGGACCGAGAACATCCCATTCCTTGGCGGCGGGACGGTATGCGTGCTGTTGCCGATAACCATCCAGAACCAGCCGGCCGCAATGGGGCTCGGCGGAGCTGCCGAACGCATACGGAAGAACCGGGAGCGATACCTGACCATCCTTCAGCGGGCCGCCAAGTCCGTCACGCCGAGTGATCCCTTCGACCAGCCGATCGACATCGAGCTCTGACGCTTGCAGCTGTGCTCCGAAGCGTCAGTGCGCTCGCGCCGGGCTAGCCGACTTGGCATCCGCTACGGACGCGCGCCTGCTGCGCAGGTAGCTCGAGAACGCGGAAAGTTCTCCAACAAACCCGCGGCGGAAGAAGACGATCACGACGAGCAGGATCACGCCCTGGCTGATCAGGGCCCACTCACCGAAGCCGGCAAGGTAGTCGTTGAGCAGGATGATGATGCCGGCACCAAAGATCGGCCCTGTTAATGTACCGAGGCCGCCGAGCAGCGTCATCAGGATGACCTCGGCCGAGATCGGCCAGGAGGCATCTGTGAGTGTCGCGAACTGATAGACGGTCGCCTTCATGCCGCCCGCCACGCCGGCCATGGTGGCCGATAGCACGAAGGCCAGCAGCTTGATGCGCTCGGGGTTGAAGCCGAGCGACTCGACCCGGGGCTGGTTGTCCCGAACCGCCTTCAGCACCTCTCCGTAGGGGGAGTGGACGATGCGGTAGTAGACAAAAACGCACAGAAGCGTCACCGCCAGCACGACATAATAGTAGGCGGTGTTGTCGGAGACGTCGAACAGGCCAAAGAGCGCGTTGCGCGGGATGGCCTGCATTCCGTCCTCGCCGCCGGTGAAGGACGATTGCAGGAAGATGAAATACACGAACTGCGAGAACGCCAACGTGATCATTGCGAACTGTATGCCTTGCCGCCGAATGGCCAGAAAACCGATCGCGAGGCCAAGCAGCCCGCTGAACGCGGCTCCGCACAAGATGGCAAGCTCCAGCGACAATGGTGTCGTCTTGAGGATGTGGCCAGTGATGTAGGCGGCACCACCGAAGAACATTGCCTGGCCGAAGCACAACAGACCCGAATAGCCGAGCAGCAGATTGAACGAACAGGCGAACACCACGAAGCACAGGATAGTCATCAAGGTGACTGAATAGAAGTAGAGGGGCGCAACGAGAAGCAGCGCGACCGCAACCAGCGCGAAAAGAACGGGCACTCTCATCAGTTTGCCTCCCGCCCGCTGAAGATGCCTTGTGGACGCAGATAGAGCGCAACCGTCATGAAGAGGAATATTACCACGCTTGCGGCTTCCGGATAGAAGACCTTTGTCAGTCCTTCCACGACACCAAGCATATACCCAGTCGCGACGGCGCCGATGATCGAGCTCATGCCGCCGATGACCACGACCGCAAAGACGACGATCATCAAGCTCGAGCCCATCGAGGGCGAAACCTGATAAATCGGCGCCGCGAGCACGCCGCAGAGACCGGCGAGCCCGACACCGAAGCCGTAGGTCAGTGTCATGAGCTTGGGCACGTTGATGCCGAACGTTTGTACGATCCGTGGATTCTCGTTGGCCGCACGCAGATAGGACCCGAGCCTGGTGTGGTCGATCAGCAGCCACGTGCCGACGCAGGTAATCACCGAGAAGACCACCACCCAGAGCCGGTAGTAGGGCATAAACATGAAGCCGAGATTCACGCCGCCGGGGATCGGATTGTCGTACGGCAGACCTGTCGACCCGTAGCGGATTCGTACCAGCCCCTCGACAATCAGCGCGACGGCATAGGTAGCGAGCAGGCTGTAGAGATGGTCGAGCCCCGCGAGCGGTCGCAAAAGGACGCGTTCGAGGAAGATGCCGAACAGCGCCACGGCGAAAGGCGCGAGGATGAGAGACGGCCAATAGCCGATGCCGAGATGGTTGAGCAGCAGCCAGGCGACGAACGCGCCCAGCATGTATTGAGCGCCATGAGTGAAGTTGATGACGTGCATCATGCCGAAGATGATGACGAGGCCCATGGACAGCATCGCGTAGAACGAGCCGTTGATAAGGCCGATCAGGACCTGTCCGAGGAGAAGCTGAATGCTGATGCCATCGAACATGTGCTCACACCCCCAGGTAGGATTTCACGCGGCCCATATCCGCCGCCAGTTCGGCATTGGTCATGACGTCGACCACCTTTCCGTTCTCGACTACGACGTGCCGGTCGGCGACGAGGCGAGCGAAATGCAGGTTTTGCTCGACCAGGATGATGGTGAACCCACGGGCCTTGAGACGTTTGATGATCTCGCCGATCTCCTTGACGATGACCGGCGCAAGCCCCTCGCTCGGTTCGTCGAGAAGAAGCAGGCGCGCCCCTGTCCGCAATATTCGGGCGATCGCGAGCATTTGCTGCTCGCCGCCGGAGAGCTTGGTACCCTGGCTCGCCGAGCGTGCCTTGAGATTTGGGAAAGTCTCGAATAGCTCCGTCTCGGTCATGCCCCCCGACTTCAGCACAGGCGGCAGAAAGAGGTTCTCCTTGACCGACAGCGAGGAAAAGATTGCGCGCTCTTCCGGGCAGTAGCCGATGCCGAGCCGAGCGATCTCGAAAGGCCGCATGCCAATGAGATCGCGACCTTCGAACCGGATTGCGCCGGTCCGCTTCTGGAGTAGTCCGACGATCGAGCGTAGTGTGGTCGTCTTGCCCGCACCGTTGCGGCCGATTAGCGTCAGGAGCTCCCCTGGACGCACATCGAAGCTCATGCCGTGCAAGACGCGCGACTCGGCGTACCACGCACTCAGGTCGCAAACGTCGAGACTAGGTGCTGCGGCTTCCGGCTCCGCCGGGGCGAGCGCTTGAGCCGCCCTATTCATCGATACCTCCCATATAGGCTTCGACAACCCTCGGATCGTTCGACACGTCCTCGTAGGTGCCTTCCGCGAGGACTTCACCATGCTGAAGAACGGTAATCCTGTCGCACAGCGTCGAGACCACCGAGAGATTGTGCTCCACCAGGAGGATCGTCCGACCCACAGCGACCTGCTTGATCAGCTCCGTGATCGGCTCGACATCCTCGTGACCCATGCCCGCCGTGGGCTCGTCAAGCAGCATGACGCGCGGTTCGAGCGCAAGCGTCGTCGCAATCTCGAGCGCCCGCTTCCTACCATAAGAGAGAGCTGCGGCAGGGCTGTCGCGATCGTCCTGGATTCCGACCTGCTCGAGCAGTTCCTCGGCCCGCCCGTTAAGAGTGGAAATGGCGCGCAAGGATCGCCAGAAATGGTAGCCTGAACCGTGGGATGATTGCAGAGCCACGCGGACATTTTCCAGCACCGTCAGATGCGGGAAGATAGCCGATATCTGAAAGGAGCGAACGAGCCCGCGTCGTGCTACCTCGGACGTCCGCAGCCGGGAAATATCCTCGCCATCGAGCAGGATACGCCCTCTGGTCGGCGTCAGGGTCTTCGTCAGAAGATTGAAGCAGGTGGTCTTGCCCGCGCCGTTCGGTCCGATGAGCGCATGGATGGAGCCACGCCGGACCGCGAGGTTCACGTCCTTCACGGCCGCAAAACCACCAAAGACCTTTGTCAGCCCTTCGCCGACGAGCGCATCGCCGGCAATATCGCTGGCGAACACCGCGCCTGGAGGCGCGACGGCGGCATTGGTCCCCATGTTCTCCTCCCTGGCACCGCGCTTCGCGCGGCCTTCGTCAACTCGGCAGTTTCAGGACAGCCTTCGCGAGGATGTTCTTCTGGATCTCGTTCGACCCGCCAAAGATCGCCGGCGCACGGGAATCAAGAAACAGATTCATCGCGTCCACATGGCCGTTGCCGGCTTCGATATCGTCGAAAAACCGCGCGTCCTCGCCCGCCAGGGTCAGCGTTTCCTCGGTGATGCGCTGGTAGAGTTCGGTGGTGAAAATCTTCAGCACCGAGACGTCCGCACCGAGTTCCCCGCCGTCGCGCAACACCTTGGCGAAGCGCTCGAAGGCGGAGCCGAGATCGTAGAGATCGAGCCGGTGCCGGGCGTAGCGCGAGCGAAACGCCGGGTCGTCGAAGGCACCCCGGGCCTGAGCGAGCTTTTCCAGGCGTTCGATGGCGATTTCCGGCCGGGTTGGCGCGCCCAGAAAGATGCGCTCGTGACCGAGCACGGACTTCGCGACGTTCCAGCCCTGATCGACCTCGCCGACGACGTTCTCGACCGGCACCCGTACTTCGTCGAAGAAGACCTCACAGAAGTCGGTCTCGCCGCGCAGATTGGCGATCGGGCGGACCGTCACACCAGGCGACGTCATGTCGATGAGGAGAACGGTGATGCCCCTCTGCCGCACCTTCTCGTCACGGCTGGTGCGCACCAGCGCGAAAATCCAGTTGGCGCAATGGGCAAGCGTTGTCCAGATCTTCTGGCCGTTGACGACGAAGTCCTCGCCGTCGCGGAGCGCGGCCGTGCGTAGGCTGGCGAGGTCCGAGCCGGCGCCAGGTTCCGAATAGCCCTGGCACCAGACGTGTTCGCCGGAGAGGATGCGCGGAAGATAGTACGCCTTCTGCTCTTCCGTACCGTGCTCGAGCAGTAGCGGACCAATGAGACCGATGCCGTGATCGGGAATACGCGGGCAGCCGAGCCGCCCCCATTCCTCGACATAGATCATGTGCTTGGCGGGCGAGAGGCCCATACCGCCATGCTCGACCGGCCAGACCGGTGCCAGCCAGCCCTCTTCCGCGAGCGCGTGGTACCAGACGGCTACCTCGTCGAAGAGCGGCCGCTGCTTGCGCATGAAGCGTAGGTCCGCCGGCAGCCGCCGTTCCACCAGATCGTGGAAGGCGTCGCGGAAGGCGTCATCGGAGAGAGCGTTCCAGTCCATGGCCCCCGCCTTCACACCGTGTCCTTGAAGACGGCCGGGCGCTTCTCGACGAAGGCGCGCATGGCCTCCTTGGAATCCTCGTGCCGGGTCATCTCGACTGTCAGGTTCTGCTCGAAGCGATAGCCGTCGCGCAGCGGCATGTGCTCGACTGTGTTGATGGCCCGCTTGGCGAGGCTGAGCGCCTTCGGGCTCTTGGAGGCGATGGTGCGGGCGATCGCCATCGCCTCGTCCATCAGCTTGTCGAGCGGCACGCAGGCCTCGACGATGCCGCGCCGGTAGAGTTCTTCCGCCGGCACGCGATAGCCCGTCAGGATCATACGGCGCGCGAGGGATTTCGGGAACAGCGTCATCGTGTGCCGCGCTCCGCCCATCAGGCCGATGTCGATCTCAGGCAGGCCGAAGACGGCGTTTTCGGAGGCCAGGATGATGTCCGCGGCGTAGATGGGGCCGAGGCCCGCGCCGAGCGCGGGGCCGTTGACGGCTGCGATCACCGGCTTGTTGCACTCCATGATGCAGTTCGACACCTCACGCGTGCGGCGCAGATGGCGATAGGTCTCGCCCTTGATGTCGCCGACGGCCTGCCGGTTCTTGATGTCGGCGCCGGCGGAGAAGATCTTCTCGCGGCCGGTGATGACGATGCAGCGGACCTCGGGCGTATCGTTGAGTTCATCGAACACCTCGATCAACTCGTCGGAGAAGTCGCGTGAATAGGCGTTGACAGGCGGGTTGTCCAATTTGACGACTGCGATACGGTCCTCGATCGTCACCTTGATGAGCTTGTTCTGCAAATGGTCCTCCCTGCCTCAGGCGGCGCGTTCCAGATTGACGAATTCGAGCCGAAGATCCTCAGGCTGCCCAAGCGTTGCGTTGAGGCTGGTCGCCCGCTTCAGGTAGAGCCCGATGTCGCATTCGTCGGTAAAGCCCATCGCGCCGTGGAGGTGCACGGCACGTCGGCAGATCGAAATGGCCGCGTCCCCCGCGCGTGCCTTCGCCGCCAAGACCGCCATCTGTGCTGCGCGCGCATCGCCAAGCGCCATCGTGTCGACAGCATTGACGACTGCTGCGCAGGCGAATTCTGCGTCGGTCCACATGTCGACCAGGCGATGCTGGATGACCTGGAAGCTCGCGATGGGCTTCCCGAACTGAACACGTCCCCTGGTGTAGTCGATCGTGATTTCGACCGCGCGTGAACCGAGCCCGGCGAGTTCGGCTGCCAGCGCCACGCGTGCGTGGAGCACGGGCTCGTCGAGCAGGCTGTTCGGCGAGGAGGCCTCCGCGATGAGCGATTCAGCGGGAAGCGCGCACTGATCAAAGCGGATCGTCCCGATGGCCGCACCGTCGACGCCGGGTGCCGTCTCCACCGAAAGACCCGCAATGCCGACGGGCACCGAGAACAGCCCTGCACCGTCGGGCGTTTCGGCGACGACAAGGAAGTCCGTCGCCGAAAGGGCAAAATCGACATGACGTTTGGCTCCCGAAAGCGTGAAGCCACCGCCTGTCGCAGTGCGCGCCACCGTCGCGCGACCATGCATATCCATCCACGCGGGTGCGAGCACGAGGTTGCCGTCGACGAGGCCTGATGCCAGCCGATCCCGTTCCGCCGACTGTGCCGCCTGGCCGAGCAGACATGAGGACAGAACAGCCGAAGTCGCGATCGGTTCGCTGACCAGAGCCCGCCCGAGCGCTTCGCTCAGCGCGACCTGTTCGGCAAGCGTCAATCCCGCGCCGCCGAGATCTTCGGGCAACAGAATGCCTGTCCAGCCGGCCTCGGCCATGGCTTGCCACAATGCTGCGTCCCCGTCGCGGCCACCGGCCCGCTTGGCGCGCACCGATGCCGGGCCGGGAAACCGTGAGGCGAGCGTTGCTACGCTGTCGCGCAGCATCGCCACGGTCCCGTCAGGATCGTCGAGTACGGCTTGCGGCATCATTCCTCCCTGATCCGGCAATCGTGGACTTGCACATGACGGTAGGTGATGGGCGGTCGCTGCACAACGACAACACGGAACTGCAAACCTCTTTCATGGATGTGAAGCATCAGGGGCGAGGACGTGGTTGCGGTACTGTTCACGCAGCTTGGTCTTCTGCAGCTTCCCGGTCGCCGTGTGAGGGAGTTCCTCGGCGAAGACGATGTCGTCCGGCAGCCACCATTTCGCCACCCGGCTCGATAGAAACCTCATCAGTTCCTGATGGTCGGGCATGCTACCGGGCCTGGGCACGACGATCATGAGCGGCCGCTCCTGCCATTTCGCATGGTGAATGCCGATCACCGCCGCCTCGGCCACGTCCGGATGGGCGACCGCGGCGTTCTCCAGATCGATCGACGAAATCCATTCGCCGCCCGACTTGATAACATCCTTCGAACGGTCGGTCAGTTGTACGTAGCCGTCGGCATCGATCTTTGCGACGTCCCCGGTGGGGAACCAGCCGTCGGCGTCCAGCACTTCTCCGCCCTCGCCTCTGAAATAGCCCGCAGCGACCCACGGACCCCGTACGACCAGGTCGCCGGCTTTCGACCCGTCATGTGCGAGGGGTTCGCCGTCCTCGCCACGGATCCTCAACTCCACACCGTAGATCGCGCGACCCTGCCTGACCTGAACGTCCGATTGGTCGTCATCCGACAGGCTGATGTGCTTAGGCAGCAGGTTGCCGATGGTGGCGAGAGGACTGGTCTCGCTCATGCCCCAGGCATGGATGACGAAAACACCGAGATCACGCCGGAAACGTTCGATGATCGCACGTGGCGCGGCAGATCCGCCGATGACCACGCGCTCCAGCTTCAGACCGGCGAGGTCGAGGCCCGGTGTCTCGTCTATATGCTTGAAGAAACCGAGCCAGACCGTCGGCACGCCAAGGGAAAAGTTGCAGGCCTCTGCTACCGCGAGTTCAAACAGGCTTCTGCCGTCGAGGTGCGGTCCCGGTAGCGCGAGTTTCGCGCCACACATCGCGGAGGCATAGGGGATGCCCCAGGCGTTTACGTGGAAGAGCGGCACAACCAGAAGCACGCTGTCGGCGCTCGACAGCCTCAGTCCATCGGCTGCACAAGCCGCGAAGGAGTGCAGAACGGTGGAGCGGTGGGAGTACAGTACCCCTTTGGGATTACCCGTCGTTCCTGACGTATAACAAAGCGACGAGGCGGAACGTTCATCGAACTGGGGCCAAATCAGCTCGTCCGTCTCTTTCTCGACGAGCGCCTCGTAAGCCTCGCAACCGGCAAGATCTTCTTCGAGATTTGCCGTGTCCGTCATTGCAACGAAATGCTCGATCTTCACGAGACTGGGGCGGAGGTTTGTCACCAGTCCGGTGAATGTGATGTCGAAGAACAGTACCCGGCTTTCGGCGTGGTTGAGGATATAGTCGATCTGCTCGGGAAACAGGCGTGGGTTGACCGTGTGCAGGACGGCCCCGATTCCCGACACGGCGAAATACAGCTCGAGATGCCGGTGTGTGTTCCAAGCTAAGGTGGCGACCCTGTCTCCCGCCTGAACGCCGAGCCGCCGCAACGCATTGGCAAGCTTTGCGGCCCGCGAGCGGACTTGCGCCCAGTTTGTTCGGACGATCGGCCCCTCGCAAGTGCGGCTGACGATCTCGACCTCGGGATGGTAGCGCGCGGCGTGTTCGATCAGCCCGGAAACCAGAAGCTGCCTGTCCTGCATCAAACCGTGCATGGTCAAATCCTCCCGATCGGCCACCCCTCTAGGCCAAGGCGACAAATTTGCGACGGGCCAGTCGCAAGTCAATTCGAGACCCATGGGAGAAGGGTTCTTTCATGGTTGTGAAATTGGAGGGAGGCAGCCGTCCGCAGTTTGCGTTCCGCTCCACGCCGCTTGAGACTGGCGCCACTTGGAGGACGGGAGGTGTCGATGAGCGCCTTGTTTAGCGAAGGACGGCTTGGGGACCTGACGCTCGACAATCGCATTGTCGTTTCGCCGATGTGTCAATACAGCGCCATCGATGGCGTCGCACAAACCTGGCATCTCGTTCACCTGGGCTCGATGATGATGTCCGGCGCCGGTCTGGTTATCGCCGAGGCTACGGCGGTGGAAGCGACCGGCCGCGGGTCACTCGGCGATCTCGGCCTCTGGAACGATGGGCAGGAAAACGCGCTCACCCGGCTGGTAGGCGAACTCAGGCGCTTGTCATCGGCCCGCATCGGCATCCAGCTGACCCATTGCGGACGCAAGGCCGCGACCCGCACGATTCCTGACCGTTGGCGCGGCGAACCGCTTCCGTTGGAGGAGGGCGCGTGGACGCCCGTCGCCCCGTCCGCACTGGCCTATGACGAGGGATGGCAAACGCCCGAGCCGCTGAGCGAGGAAGATATTGCGCGCATTATCTCGGCCTTCGCACAGTCGGCTGCCCGGGCGGTGCGCGCAGGGTTCGATCTGGTGGAGATCCATGGCGCTCACGGCTACCTGATGCACAGTTTCCTCTCGCCCATCACCAACCTGCGGAGCGACTGCTGGGGCGGTAGCCTCGAAAACCGCAACCGCTTTGCCGTCGAAGTCGTGGAGGCCGTCCGCAAGGTGGTGCCGACCGACAGAGCACTTGGCTTTCGTTTCAATTCGACCGACTGGACTGCAGAAGGGTCATCGCTCGAGGATGCCTTGGCGCTTGCGCGGGCGCTAGAAGACGAAGGGCTCGACTATGCGGTCATGTCCTCCGGCAACATCAGGCCTGGAATCGCGATCCCGCCGGCAACACCCGGTCATCAGGTGCCGTTCGCGACCGCCATCCGCGAGCACACCGGACTTGCCGCCATGGCTGTGGGCATGATCATCGATCCGCATCGGGCGGAGGAAATCATCGCTTCGGAGGCCGCCGATTTCGTGGCTCTCGCGCGGCCCATGCTCGACAATCCGCGCTGGGGTCTTCATGCGGCCGCGATGCTTGGTCAGGACATCGGCTACCCGCCGCAATATCTGCGCGCGAGGCCGAACAACTGGCTGGGCTTTAGCCACGCCCACCCGGACGCGAGGCCGCCCGCGACGGCGTTGCAACTCGACCGGCCGAGAAGCGTCGCCGCCTGGGATCGACCCGACGCGCCGGTTCGCACCGGCTCATGAAGCCGGTCCTCCTGGCTCAAGCCGCTGCGTTTTTCCTGGCCTGTTCGAAGGACAGCCCCTCATAGCCGTCGGCCGCTGCGGTGCAGAGATCGCGATATTTGTTGAAACCACCGACGAACATCGTCAGGCCCTGAGGCTTGCCCTTGACGTTGGAGCCGACCCACCAGGTCTTGGCCTTGCGGATCAGCGAGCGCTCGGCGAGTTGAGCAACCATCTGCATCCACTCGGTTTCGGCCTTGCTGGTGGCTTCCGCGGTCTCGATACCGTTCTCTTCCATGTGCTCGATGGCATCGGCGATCCAGTCCACGTCGTGTTCGGCAATCGTGATCAGATTGGCCAGCGCGGCCGGACCGTTCGGACCGCTCGGCGCGAAAAGGTTCGGAAAGCCCGCAACCATGAAGCCGAGATAAGAGACCGGTCCGTTCTTCCACTTTTCCTTGAGCGTCAGACCGTTGCGTCCGACCACGTCGAAGGCGAGCAGCGCGCCGGTAAGCGCGTCATACCCCGTGGCGAAGATGAGGATATCGAGTTCGGTCTCGCCGGCCTCGGTGCGCACACCCTTCTCGGTGATCTCCACGATCGGCGCCTTGAGGCAGTCGACGAGATGAACGTTCGGAAGGTTGTAGGTTTCGTAATATTCGGTATCGAGGCACGGCCGGCGGGCAAAGATTGGGTAGCCGCGCGGCTTCAGGGCCTCCGCCGTCTCCGGGTCGCTGACGATCTCGCTGATCTTGCCGCGCACGAAATCGGCGACCTGGTCGTTCGCCTCCTGATTGATCATCAGGTCGGCGAAGGAACCGAGGAAGGTGTGGCCGCCATTCTCCCATGCTTGTTCCATGACCTGGCGACGCTGCGAAGGCGGCAGGCTGAAGAACGGCCGGGTCGAGACAGGGCGCGTGCCGCCGGTGGGATTGTTGCGCATGGCCTCGCGCAGGGCCGGATAGTTGCGCTTCATCTCCTCGACATAGTCGGGCTCGAGCACATGGTTGCGCATCGGCAGGGTGTAGCTCGGCGTGCGCTGGAAGACGAAGAGTTCGCCGGCCTCCTTGCCGAGCGTCTGGACGATCTGGACGCCGGTCGAGCCGGTGCCGATCACACCGACACGCTTGTTCGCGAAATCGACAGGCTCGTGCGGCCACTTCTGAGCGCGCAGCAACTGGCCCTGGAAGCGCGCGATGCCGGGAATGTCGGGATCCTTGGGGATCGAGAGCGGCCCTGTTGCCATGATGCAATAGGGCGCCTCGATCACGTCGCCCTTGTCGGTCGTGGCCCGCCACAGCCTGGCATCATCGTCCCACACCGCGCTGACGACGCGGGTGTTGAAGGCGAAGTGTTTGCGCAGGTCGAGCCGGTCCGCGACGAAATTGGCGTAGGCGAGGATCTCAGGCTGGGCAGCGAACTGCTCCGACCACGTCCATTCCTGCTGGATCGCGTCAGAGAAGCCGTAGCTGTAGTCGACGCTCATCAGGTCGCAGCGTGCGCCTGGGTAACGGTTCCAGTACCAGACGCCGCCGACATCACTGCCCGCCTCGACGCCGGCAACCCGCTTCCCCATCTCGCGGAACCTGTAGACCGCGTACATGCCCGCGAACCCGGCCCCGACGACGATCACGTCGACGCGACGGCTCGGTGTTCCAGGAGCAGGCGTCTTGCTGTCTTGCGCCATCTCGCGCGTCCTCCGTCCCATGACCGGTCGAAATCAGCAGCACCGAAGCGGGCGCTTGTGACGCTTGAAAACGGCTGCAGGCCTCGGATCATCGTGGCGATCAGGGGTCAAAAAGCCTTGCCACCGCCCGAGAGGGCGGTGCCGTTCCAAGGTGACCGGTTCTTGCATGTCCTCCAGCAGCCGATTTCCACCGGCGCGAAACAAAGGATCATTTCCCGTACGCGACAAGTCAACGATGACGCGGACGGGAAGGAAAGTTTCATGAATGTGAATTCTTGACGACTCATTGCTGGCACATGGCGGCAAGAAACGCGGAAAGTTAAAACAGCCGTGGCCCGATGGAGAAATGCTTTCCCTCGCCAAGTCGCGCCAAGAAACCGAGGTCCTCCAGAGTTTTCGCAAGGTGGAAGACGCTCGACACATGAAGTCCGGGCACTTCCGACAGGTCAGCCAAACTTGTGCCCGCTTCGCCCGTGGTTTCTACCACGTCGAGCAGCGACGCCGCGCGCTCAAGCGACTGGATACCGCCTTTAAGCGATTTCAGCCTGTTGCCGACCTCCGTGTCGGTCATGTCCGCCGCCTTTCAGATGTCGTTGATCGGCGTCGTGACAACTATGAAGGTCAGATCACTAAGGCCCGTATCCTCTATGCTGTGCCACGTCCCTGGTGCGAGAAGCGAGGAACAGGTCTGCGAGACGGCGACGAAGGCGGCAAATCGGGTTCGGATATCAGTTGCCGCGATCGCAGATCGATCACTTTGCCTGCCTCGTCGAGCCAAACCGAAACGGAAGCACACCTAACGATGCCGGTCGACTGTGCCATCAGTCCGGCTTGAGCCGATCCGGTCCCGGTTCGCGGTTACCCGGACCGTCCCTCATTTGAAACGATATCTCCTGGCTGACATTCCGCATTTATTACCCATCCAACGCCCCGCCCCAGAACGAGGTTGTCTCCTTGGCGTTCCAGGGTCTGCGATTGCGCCCTTATCGAGCCGAGAGACGCTTGTTTGCCTGAGCATTCCGCGACGCGCTGACACCGGCCTTGCCGTGCACCGTCGAGATGGCGGCCGCAAGTGCGTCACATTCCTGTACCCGCTCGCTGTTCTTGCGACGCGCGAGGCAGATCGTACGTGCCGGCATCGGCGCGGTGAAAGGGACGACTTTCAGGTCTCGTGTCGTAGCGCCGGCGGCCAGAGCCATTTCGGGGATCAGCGTCACGCCGAGTCCGTGCGCAACCATCTGCAGGAGGGTTGTAAGGCTCGTTGCGCCATAACTGGCCATGGCAATCGGCTTCACGCTGCCGCACACGGCCAGCGCCTGCTCACGCAGGCAATGGCCTTCTTCCAGGAGCATCAGTCGCTCTAGCGCAGGACTCTCCGGCGGTACCGGCGGCGCGTCGAAGTCGGCATCTGCTGCGGGGACCGCCAGGAAAAAGCGATCCTCGAACAGTACCGAGGCGACGATACCGGGCGCTTCGATCGGCAGTGCGGCGATGAAGGCGTCAAGCTTGCCCGCCGCGGTCTCTTCGACCAGCGCTGCCGTCACGGCTTCCCGCAACTCCAGCCGCAGGGCGGGAAACTGTTTCTTCAGCCGCGGCAGGACGCGCGGCAGAAGATAGGGCGCGATCGTCGGTATCAGGCCGAGGCGAAACCGGCCCGTCATTGGAAGTCGCTCGCGACGTGTGCTGGCCTCGATGTCGCGGGCGGCGTTCAGGACCGTGTCGATGCGCGGCAGCAGCGAGCGGGCATCCTCGGTCAGCCGCACGCCGGACCGCCCGCGCTCGAACAGCCGGCATCCGAGCTTTTCCTCCATCTCGGCGATCTGCACCGACAAAGCGGGCTGGGTCACGCCGGCCAGCGCCGCAGCCCGCCCGAAATGCAGCGTCTCGGCCAATGCCTCGAAATATTCCATCTGCCGCAGCGTGACTTTCAACATAGGAAAAAATTATCGAAACGAACA
Organism: Nitratireductor mangrovi; assembly: GCF_007922615.2. Taxonomy (NCBI): domain Bacteria; kingdom Pseudomonadati; phylum Pseudomonadota; class Alphaproteobacteria; order Hyphomicrobiales; family Phyllobacteriaceae; genus Nitratireductor; species Nitratireductor mangrovi. Next base: position 177,781 of record NZ_CP042301.2, read on the forward strand.
GAAAACGCAATTTGTATCTATCACGAGTGCGGCGTAGTTTAAAACTGTTCCACAACAGCGGGCGCCATCGCCCACCGCCTTGTCCTGTGTCAAAGCCGCGCCGCGGCAGGGAAGCGACGCTGTTAAGATGGTCAGTGTGAAGGCCGGGCGTTGAGCGGTTCGCGCTCGCGCCCGGGGCAACAGGTTTGAACGGCGGCTGCTCCATCGCGAGGGTGATTTCGGGAGCGACAGCCGCTAGAAAATGAGCAGGAACAGACGGAGAAGAAAATGGACGTGAAGGTAGAAAGACAAGGACTGTGCCCGGTGGTTCACGGCGCCACCAATGTGAGCATGCGGTCGAATCGTGACTGGTGGCCGAACCAGCTGAACCTCAAGATACTGCACCAGAATTCGTCGCTTTCGGATCCGATGGGCAAGGCATTTGATTATGCCGAGGCATTCAAGAAGCTCGATCTTGACGCGCTGAAGAAGGATCTCACCCAACTGATGACCGACAGCCAGGAATGGTGGCCGGCCGACTTCGGCCATTATGGGCCCCTCTTCATCCGCATGGCATGGCACAGCGCCGGCACCTACCGCACCGGCGACGGCCGCGGCGGCGGCGGTACCGGCCAGCAGCGTTTCGCACCGCTCAATGCCTGGCCGGACAATGTCAATCTCGACAAGGCGCGCCGGCTTCTCTGGCCGATCAAGCAGAAATACGGCGACAGCATCTCATGGGCCGACCTGATGATTCTCACCGGCAACGTCGCTCTGGAATCGATGGGCTTCAAGACGTTCGGCTTTGCCGGCGGGCGGGCCGATGTATGGGAACCGGAGGAAGACGTCTATTGGGGCTCCGAGGAGACCTGGCTCGACGACAACCGCTATTCGGGAGACCGCGTCCTCGAAGATCCGCTTGCCGCCGTGCAGATGGGCCTGATCTACGTGAACCCGGAAGGGCCGAACGGCAATCCCGATCCGGTTGCCGCCGCCAGGGACATCCGCGAAACCTTCGCCCGCATGGCGATGAACGACGAAGAGACGGTGGCGCTGATTGCCGGCGGCCACACTTTCGGCAAGACACATGGCGCCGGGGATGCCGGGCTGGTGGGCGCCGATCCCGAAGCGGTCGGCCTGGCGGCGCAGGGCCTCGGCTGGAAGTCGAGCTTCGGCAGCGGCATGGGCGACGATACGATTGGCGGCGGTCCCGAGGTCACATGGACCACGACGCCGACAAAATGGTCGAACAACTTTTTCGAAAACCTGTTCGGCTACGAATGGGAACTGACACAGAGCCCGGCCGGCGCCAAGCAATGGGTCGCCAAGGATGCTCCTGAATCCATCCCCTACGCGCATGACCGGTCCAAGCATCGCAAGCCGATGATGCTGACGACGGACCTTTCGCTGCGTTTCGATCCCGAATACGAAAAGATCTCGCGCCGGTTCTACGAGAATCCGGACCAGTTCGCCGATGCGTTCGCGCGCGCCTGGTTCAAGCTGACCCATCGCGATATGGGCCCCAAGACCCGGTATCTCGGTCCGGAAGTGCCGTCCGAGGATCTGCTGTGGCAAGACCCGATCCCGGCCGTCGATCATGAGCTTGTCAACGCTACCGACATTGCCGGGTTGAAGAGCAAGATTCTCGAGACCGGCCTGACCGTCTCCGAACTGGTCTCGACCGCCTGGGCGTCGGCAGCCACCTTCCGGGGCTCCGACAAGCGTGGCGGCGCCAATGGCGCCCGCATCCGGCTGGCACCAGCCAAGGACTGGGCGGTCAACCAGCCTGAACAACTGGCCAAGGTGCTGGTGACGCTCGAGGGCGTTCAGAAGGCTTTCAACGATGCCCAGTCGGGCAACAAGAAGGTCTCGCTGGCCGATCTGATCGTGCTCGCCGGTGGTGTCGGCGTCGAGAAAGCTGCCAAGGCCGCCGGCCACGAAGTCGAGGTGCCATTCACGCCGGGTCGCATGGACGCCAGTCAGGAACAGACGGACGAAGAGAACTACGCGGTTCTCGAGCCGGTCGCGGACGGGTTCCGCAACTACCAGAAGACCCGGTTCACGATCCCGGCGGAGGAGTTGCTGATCGACAGGGCGCAGCTCCTGACGCTTACGGCGCCGGAAATGACGGTTCTTGTCGGTGGCCTGCGCGTGCTCGGCGCCAACCATGGCGGCTCCAGGCAAGGCGTCTTTACCGATCGGCCAGAGACGCTCACCAACGACTTCTTCGTCAATCTGCTCGACATGGGTACGGTCTGGGAGCCGGTGTCCGAAGAGGAGGAGGAGTTCGAGGGTCGTGATCGCAAGACCGGCGAGTTGAAGTGGACCGCCAGTCGCGTTGATCTCGTTTTCGGCGCCAACTCGCAGCTTCGGGCACTCGCGGAGGTCTACGGCCAGGACGATTCGAAGCAGAAGTTCGTGGCCGCTTTCGTCGCGGCCTGGACCAAGGTAATGAACGCCGATCGTTTCGACCTCGCCTGACGAGGACAAACGAACTGCTGCAGAAACGGGCGCGGAACAATCCGCGCCCGTTTCTTCATCAGCCGATATTTCCCTTGTTCACTGTCCAGCCACTCGCTAGGAACCGCCGATCGGGTAGCCGAATCGGGAAAACCGGAATGCGTCTTGGCGGAAGGCTCGCCGCAGCCATCGAAATCATCGAGGAAATCCAAGCACGTCACCGCCCGGCCGCGGACGCGCTGCGCGAATGGGGCCTGTCGCATCGCTTCGCCGGCGCCGGCGATCGCGCCGCAATCGGCAACATTGTGTATGACGCCCTCCGTCGTCGCCGGTCGGCCGCATGGCTCTTCGGCGAGGAAACCTCGCGCGCCCTGGCTTTCGGTGCCCTGCTGCTGGAATGGGGTCTCGTTCCGGACGCGCTTGAGGCGCAACTGGTCGACGACCGTTTCGGGCCGCCGGCCTTGACCGCTGTCGAGCGCAACGCCATTGCCGCCAACGGACTCGACCATGCACCCGGTGCGGTGAGAGGCGACTGCCCGGACTGGTGCGTAGAACAGTTGCGCGAGGCTTTCGACGACGAATGGATCGCCGAGGCTGGCGCGCTGGCCTCGCGTCCACCTCTCGATCTCCGTGTCAATCCGTTGCGGGCGAAGCGCGAACGCATCTTGCAGGAGCTATCGGATACCGGCGCCTTGCTTTCTGATCTCGCCCCGCACGGGATACGTATTGCGCCGATCGAGGGTAGCGGACGCCATCCCAATGTTCAGGCAGAGCCCGCTTACCGCAAGGGTTGGTTCGAAATCCAGGACGAGGGTTCTCAACTGGCCGCCGAGCTTGCCGGCGCCAGGCCCGGAATGCAGGTGCTCGACTATTGCGCCGGGGCAGGCGGCAAGACGCTGGCGCTTTCGGCTGCGATGGAGAATAGCGGACAGATTTTCGCGCACGATTCGGAAAAGCAAAGGCTTGCACCGATCTTCGAGCGGCTCAAGCGTTCCGAAAGCCGCAATGTACAGGTGATGGCGCGACACGACGAACTGCAGTCGCTGGCCGGCCGGATGGACCTCGTGCTCGTCGACGCGCCGTGCAGCGGATCGGGAACCTGGCGCCGGCGTCCGGATGCCAAATGGCGCTTGACGCCACGCCAGTTGGAAGTGCGGCTTGCCGAGCAATCCGACATCCTCGATCTGGCATCCGCTTACGTCCGACCGGGTGGCCGGCTCGCCTATATCACCTGTTCGGTCTTCGCACAGGAAAACCATCACCAGATCGAGGCGTTCCTGTCGCGCCATCCGCAATTCTCAGCCATCGATCACGAAGGTCTTTGGGACACCAGGTTCCCTGGCCATGCCGCGCGCGCCCGCATTGACGCCGCGAAGGGCATCCTCCTGTCGCCGCTTCGTTCGGGGACCGATGGTTTCTTCTTTTCGATGCTGCACAAAGCAGGCTGACCGCCCGGCTCGATCCGATTTGTTGCGGTGCAACAAGATCGATTGCGTTGCGAAATCGCTTTGCGATAAGCTTCAGCAAGCTAGCCGAAGGAGTGAACGATGGCGGCAATGATCGTCCCGCAGGACGGCTATGAGGAGCGTGTCAGATCCAGCTTCGCGCGCCAGAAGGCGATGACAGCGATCGGCGCCGAACTGACACGGGTGACGCCCGGCATGATCGAGATCGAATTGCCCTACGATGACAAGCTTACGCAGCAGCATGGCTTCCTGCACGCCGGGATCATCTCGACCGCTCTCGATTCAGCTTGCGGCTATGCGGCCTTTTCACTGATGCCGGCGGACGCCGCGGTCCTCACCATCGAGTTCAAAGTCAATCTCCTAGCGCCAGGCAAGGGCGAACGTTTCCTGTTCCGCGGCTCGGTGACCAAGCCGGGTCGAACGATCATCGTTGCCGACGGCCAGGCCTATGCCTTTGACGATGGCGGCGAAGCCAAGCTCGTCGCCACGATGACCGGCACCATGATGACCGTCCAGGGCCGCGAGGGGATCGCGGGCTAGCGGTCATCCGCCGGCGCCGCCTCTCGCGCCCACTGGCATGTCTTCCAAGAGTTGCCGAAGCGCGAGCCCGCATTTCTGTGTGTGCAAGGCTGCTCTGCCACGGTGGCCATTGCGCGCATGCGCTTTTCCGCATAGTCCCCTTGCATGACAGAGACCGCCCATCCCGATACCGTCCTCATCATCGATTTCGGCAGTCAGGTTACCCAGCTGATTGCCCGGCGAGTACGCGAGGCCGGGGTTTATTCCGAAATCGTTCCGTTCCAGTCTGCTGCCGAGGCTTTTGCCCGCATAAGGCCGAAGGCGGTGATCCTTTCCGGCAGCCCGGCCTCGACGATCGACATAGGCTCGCCGCGAGCGCCGAATGAAATTTTCGCAGCTGGCGTCCCCGTTCTTGGCATCTGCTACGGCGAGCAGACCATGTGCGCCCAGCTCGGCGGCAAGGTCGAGGGCGGACACCATCGTGAGTTTGGTCGCGCTTTCCTTGAGGTGAAGCAGGAGTGCAGGCTGTTCGATGGGGTCTGGCCCGCCGGCACGCGCCATCAGGTCTGGATGAGCCATGGCGATCGCGTGACCGAACTGCCGCCCGGTTTCTCTGTTGTCGGCACGTCCACCGGCGCGCCTTTCGCAGCCATCGCCGATGAAGCCCGGCGCTTCTACGCCGTGCAGTTTCATCCTGAGGTCGTGCATACGCCGGACGGAGCCAAGCTGCTCAGCAACTTCGTCGTGAAGATTGCCGGGCTCAAGGGGGACTGGACGATGGCTGCCTATCGCGAGCAGGCGGTAGCTGCAATCCGTGCCCAGGTGGGAGAAGGGCGGGTTATCTGTGCACTGTCCGGAGGCGTCGATTCCTCCGTCGCCGCGCTCCTGATTCACGAGGCCGTCGGCGACCAGCTGACCTGCATCCTTGTTGACCACGGTCTGATGCGCAAGAACGAGGCTGCCGAAGTGGTCGAGATGTTCCGGCGTCACTACAACCTGCCGCTCGTCGCGGTCGACGCATCGGACCGCTTCATCGGCGCGCTTGAGGGTGAGGCCGATCCGGAAAGAAAGCGCAAGACGATCGGCCGGCTCTTCATCGAGGTTTTCGAGGAGGAGGCAAAGAAGCTCGGTGGCGCCGATTTCCTAGCTCAGGGCACGCTCTATCCGGATGTCATCGAAAGCGTGTCCTTCACCGGCGGACCCTCGGTCACCATCAAGTCGCACCACAATGTCGGCGGCCTGCCCGAGCGCATGAACATGAAGCTGGTCGAGCCGCTGCGCGAGCTCTTCAAGGACGAGGTGAGGGTGCTCGGCAAGGAACTTGGCCTGCCGGAGAGCTTTATCGGTCGCCATCCGTTCCCGGGTCCGGGACTGGCGATCCGCTGCCCGGGGGGGATCACCCGCGACAAGCTCGACATTTTGCGCGAGGCCGACGCGATCTACCTCGACGAGATCCGCAAGGCAGGGCTCTACGACGCTATCTGGCAGGCCTTCGCCGTGCTTCTTCCGGTGCAGACCGTCGGCGTGATGGGTGACGGCCGCACTTATGAGTATGTCTGCGCGCTACGGGCCGTCACCTCGGTCGACGGCATGACCGCCGACTTCTACCACTACGACATGGAGTTCCTCGGCCGCGCCGCTACCCGGATCATCAACGAGGTACGCGGCATCAACCGCGTCGTCTACGACGTCACATCGAAGCCGCCCGGCACCATCGAGTGGGAGTAACCCAAGTCGTATCGAGCTTCCGGCTGATGTCGTGGCGCTTGGCCGGAGCCCGCGCGCGTCCTCCATGTCGTAAGGTTCGGCGGACCGCGATGCGCCGATGAACGGGGCCGTGATGCCCAGAGTGGTGCCGAACTGGGTACGTTTTCGCCTTTCCCGAAGGCGCGCGTTGGATCACCTACGGATCGCCCTCAAGCCGCTTCGGCGACAACGCCGCGGACTCCAGACAATGTTCGGCAAAGATATCCGATGGCGTGCCGTCGACCATGAGTTCGGCGGCTAGGCGACCGAGCGCCGGCGATGTCATGATACCGAAGCCGCCCTGGCCGGCGAGCCAGAAGAAACTTTCGGCCTTGCCCGAATAGCCAACGACCGGTGCCCGGTCTGGCGCGAAACTGCGCAGCCCGGCCCACGAATGGGCGACACGGCGCACCTGCACCGTGGTCGCCTGCTCCAGATACCAGGCTGCGTAGGCGACGTCGATTTCTTCGGCCTGCGCATCGTATGGATCCACCGGCGTCTCGTCGGAGGGGGAGACGAGCAGACGGCCGGCCTCCGGCTTGATGTAGAACTTATCTCTGACCTCGCTGATCTCGGGCAGGCTGCCGACATCGACCCCGTCCGGTGCGTCGACGGTGATGGCGGTACGGCGCAGCGGCTGGATGCCAAGAGCGCCAACGCCGCAGACTTGCGCAACCGTGTCGGCCCAACCGCCGGCCGCGTTGACAATTATGTCGGCGCGCACTTCCCCGGCGCCTGTGTCGAGCACCCACTGCTTGCCTTGGCGCGCGACGGACAAAAGTTCGGCGCGGTTGAGAATTTCGGCCCCGGCGACACGCGCGCCCTTTGCGAAACCCTGCAGCAGGCTATCGGCCTCCATGTCCCAGCACTCGGGGTCGAAGAAGGCCGCGGCTACGTATCCGGGATTGAGGATCGGGGCGCGCGTTAATGCCTCTTCGACCGACAGCATTTCCAGATCCGGGCTGGTGGCGCTCTCGCCGGCGAATATTTCCTGCAGCCGCGTTCTGTTCTCGGCATCGGCGATCACCAGATTGCCGCGGGGCTTTAGCAACCCGATCTCGGCGAAGCCGGCGGGCGGCTCCGTTAGGAACCGGTAGCTGATCTCGGCTAGCTTGCCGACGGTGGGCGTATGGAAGCGTCGAGAGAACTCAGCCGCTGAGCGTCCCGTCGAGTGGTAACCGAGCGCCTCTTCGCGTTCGAGTACCGCGACCGATCGATGCGGCGCCAGGAAGTACGCCAGTGACACGCCGGCAATGCCGCCGCCGATGATCGCGACGTCAACTTTGCGCGACATCCGGTTCTCCCATGAAAAACGTGCGTCTATTGCGCCGGAACGGGCGGCTGCACGAGGTCCCTCAGATAGGTGTTTACGTCCGCCGAGGCGGCATAATCACCGGGGCGCATGTCGGCGATCAGAAGCTTTTCGCCACGCGGACCTGCCAGCACGAGCGTGCCGCCATCGGGCGCCGCGACATGCGAAAGCCCGGCATAACTGAACAGCCGGTCCGAACCGCAGTGATTGGCATAGGCGACGAACACCTGGTTCTCGAAGGCGCGCACCGAGATCATTCGGTCGGCGATGAACCGAGCGTGGTTGCTGGCAGGCAATGCCGTCGGAACGACGATCGCCTTGGCGCCGGCAAGCGCCAGCCGTCGCACGTTTTCGGGAAACTCCACATCGTAGCAGATGAGCACGCCGAGCCTCATGCCGCCGACATCGAAGGTGACGGTCGACGGCGGCGCGGGACGGAACAGGGAGCGTTCATAGTCGCCGTAGAGATGCGACTTGCGGTAGACACGTGATTGAGCCTTCGGGCCGACGACAGCGGCACTGTTGTAGATGTTGCCTCCGTCGCGCTCGGCAAAACCGGCCACGATCGCGATCTTCGCCTCAGATGCGATCTGGCGTAGCCGGTCGATCTGCGGACCGGATGCGGGCTCGGCAAGCGAGCGAATGGCCTCGCCGGCACCGTATCCGATCAGTGCCAGTTCCGGCGCAACCAGCAGGCTGGCGCCGGCGCCGTAGGCGTCGTGCGCCGCCGCGGCGATACGGTCGAGATTGGCCTCGACGTCGCCGGCAACGGCGCGCAGCTGAAGGGCCGCGATACGCATCACTTGCCGTCCGACAAGGCGCCGAGCAGCTTCGGCAGGTCGCCGAAACGGGCGATCAGGGCAAACACCACCGCTGCGACCACAACGAAGAAGATCGAAACCGAGGCCATGGTGGGCGTGTAGCCGTAGCGGAGCGCGTTGAAGATCTTGATCGGCAGCGTCTCCACGGTGAAACCGACGGTCATGTAGGCGACGATGTATTCGTTGAGCGACAGCACAAAGGCAAAGGCGAAGCCGGACACGATGTAGGGCAGGATCAGCGGCAACACGACGGTCCTGAGCACGATGCGGTCGTCGGCGCCCATCGTCGCCGCCGCCTCGACCAGCGAGCGGTCGATCGACGAGAAGCCCAGCGACAGCGTGACCAGCGGCAGGGTGACGAAGAAGATGGCGTGGCTGATCACCGCCGTCCAGGCCTGTCCGTAGAAGCCGAGTGTCGCCCAGAAGGTGAGCATGCCGAGTGCCGTGATGACGGGCGGCAGGATGAAAGGCGCCAGTCCCAGCACCTGAAAGATGTTGGCCCAGGGCGCGATGCGGCGCCACAGAAACCATGCCAGCGGGAAGGCGATGGCGACAGCCAGCGCCGCCGCGGTCATCGCCAGCACCACCGAATTGATCAGCGCGCTGCGCCAGCCGGAATCGACGAATATCTGTGCATACCATGCCAGCGAGAAGCCCTCTGGCGGAAACGTCAGCGACTGTTTCTCGTTGACCGAGACGCCGGCGACGACGACCAGCGGAAGAGCCAGGAACAACGCGACAGCCGCGAGGTACAGTCTGGAGAGATGCCTGCCCATCACGCGGTCTCCTTCCGCCCGAGATAGAGCGTCAGCGCCACCAGGGCCAGCGAGATCAATACGAGGAAGACCGCCATCGCCGCGGCGAACGGCATGTTGGACTGGTAGATCGCCTGGTCGGTGATCAGCACCGAAAGCGTCCAGTGCTGCGGCCGGCCGAGTATTTGCGGCAGCAGGTAAGAGCCAAGAGCAAACACGAAGACCATGATCAACGTGGCCACGATGGTGTTGCGCAGGGCCGGGACCACGACATTGAAGAACGCGCGTGCCGGCGACGCCCCCAGCGTGCGCGCCGCCTCAAGAAGCGTCGGATCGAGGCGCACGATCGCCGGGTACAGCACCAAAACCGTATAGGGCAGCGCCTGGTAGACCATACCCGTCAGCACCGCGCCGAAGCCGGGCAGCAGCGCCCGCGGGGCCTCCATCAGGCCGATCGCGACGAGCAGGTTGGTCAGCCCAGCCGTGCGCGAGAAAAGCGTCGACCAGGCAAAGCCGATGATGACCTCGGAGAGCGACAGCACCGAAAGCAGCCCGACCAGCCAGACGATTTGGACGCGGCGCGAGGCGCGGGCGAGCAGGTAGGTGAAGGGAAAACCGATGGCGACACAGCAGACCGCGACCATGATCGCCAGCATCAGCGAGAAGCCGAGCACCCCGCCGAAAAACGCGGAGACAAAGCGCGCATAGTTGTCGATGACGAAATCGGGTGTGTAGAAGCCTCCCTGCTGGCGGCGGAAGAACGACACGGCGATCATCGTGGAAAACGGCACCACGAAGAAGACGATCAGCATCAGGGCCGGAAAGGCGATCGGCGCGTAATCGACCAGCGTCCGGGGCGGTTCGCGTCTCATTGCTTCAACACCACGCAGGATTCCGCCGGCAGCGAAACGCCGACCTCGTCGCCGGCGACCGTCGCGGTGCGCTCGCGCGGCGTCGTGACGGCAACGATGGTCTTGTCGCCGATCTCGACAAATGTCTCGATGGTGCCGCCGAGATCGCGCACGAAGTTCACCCGGCCGGTAAACGCACCCTGATCCTTGGCGACGAGCCGCACGTCCTCGGGGCGCACCGACACGAGCGCCTTGGTCGCGCCGTCGGGAAGCTCAATACCGGGCAACGCAGCGTCGAAGGCGGTGGCGCGGCCAGCGCGGTCCGCCTCGATCTCGATCAGGTTGGTGGAGCCGATGAAATCGGCGACGAAGCTGTCGGCCGGGCGGCGGTAAATTTCCACCGGCGACGCCGCCTGATGGATGCGCCCCTGGCCCATGACGACAACGAGGTCGGCCATGGTCATGGCCTCGCGCTGGTCGTGGGTCACGACGATGGTCGTGATGCCAAGCTTTTCCTGCAACTGGCGCAATTCTACCTGCATCGCCTCGCGCAGCTTGGCGTCGAGGGCCGAAAGCGGCTCGTCGAGCAGAAACAGGCGCGGTGAAAGAGCCAGCGCCCGAGCGATCGCGACGCGCTGGCGCTGGCCGCCGGAAAGCCGCGAAACGGGGCGGTCGGCGTAGCCGGGCAGGTGGATGAGGGCCAGGAGTTCCTCGACGCGCTTTTTCTGCGCCTCGCGCGACTGGCCGCGAATGCGCAGCGGATAGGCGATGTTCTCGCCGACATCGAGATGCGGGAACAGCGCCAGCGACTGGAACACCATGCCGAAATCGCGATTATGGGTGGCGACCGGCGTGATGTCCTTGTCGTCGAGCAGGATCGCTCCCTCGCTCGGCTCTTCCAGTCCGGCGATCATCCTCAAAAGCGTGGTCTTGCCGCAACCCGACGGACCGAGCAGGCAGACGAAGGTGCCATGCGGAACTTCGAGGTCGACATTGTCGACCGCCTTGAAGGTGCCGAACCGTTTTGAAACCTCGCGAAGTGCCAATCCCGACATGGTCAACCCTTCCATAGCCGCAGCCTCGGCGCGGTGGCGCATTAGATGCTTTCCGGGCGGGAGAGGAACGAAACCCGCTGGGGTGGTTCCCCTCCCGGATGCGCTTTTCGGGCAGGCGGCAGTGGGCATGCCGCCGCCTGCGAACCCCGTCTAGCCGACGATCAGTTCGGTCCACTTCTGGTTCAGCCAGTCGGACTTGCTGGTGTAGAGATCGTAGCGGGGAATGATCGGTTCGATCTCGGAGGAGACGGACGCGAATTCCTCGTCCGTCATGTCCAGCGCGCTGCGCTTAAGAGTAGGCGCGGTACCGACCTTGAGCGACATCAGCTTCTGGATTTCCGGCTGCGACATGTAGTCGACGAAGACGTGCGCCTCCTCGACCTTCCCGGATGCCTTTGACAGGACCCAGTTACCCGAATCCTGAATGCCGCCTTCCTTGGGGAAGGTAGAACGGACCGGGTGGCCGTCGGCTGCTGCAAGGCCTGTGACGTCATGGTAATACTGGCCCATCGGGATTTCGCCGGACTTGAGCGCTTGCTCGAACTGGGCTTCGTCGCGGTACCAGAGCCTGACATTGGGCTTGACCTCGGCGAGCTTCTCGAATGCCTTCAACAGGCCTTCCTCCGTGTCGAGCGCGTCCGTGCCGCCCATGAAGGTCTTGGCGGTCACCTCGAGCAGGAAAGAGTTGGAGACCAGGGCGAGCAGCCCGAGCTTGTCCGCGTTGGCCGGGTCCCAGAGCGCGGCCCAGCTGTCGGGCGCTTCGGGATAGGCGTCGGTGTTGCTGACCAGCGTGATGTACCACGCCACCGCGCCGATACCGGCGACACGGCCATCCTCATACTTCGATACGAAATGCGGCAGCAGGTCGTCGTAGTTGGCAACCTTGGCGGGGTCCAGCGGCGTCCACAGTTCCGTTTCCTGACCCTTCAGGGTCGACGTCTGCGACATCATCGAAAGATCAGCCGGCGCCTGGCCGGCACGGGCCGCCTGTTCGAGTTGCACCAGCCATGCCTCGCCCGTGGGCTCCGCGATCGACTCGACGGCGATGCCGGACGCCTTGGTGAATTCCGGGAAGATGTTCTTGTCGAAGGAATCCTTGAAGTAGCCGCCATAGACGCCGACCTTGATCGAGCGGTCCTGCGACCTCAGGATCGATGGCATGGCGAGCATGCCGGCCGTCGCGACGCCGGCACCGAGCACGGCGCGCCGACTCACCGAATTGCGAAGAAATCCGTTCATTCTCGTTCTCCTCTGTCTTTGCCGGACACCCGGCGTTCCCGTTCTTCGTTGGATCGTAGCTCTATCAATCGGCCTTTGCACCGATGGAAGGGCTGAACACCATGAGGCTCAGGATCTCGAACAGAACCTGGGCACCGGCATGCGCGGTATTGCTCGTGGCGTCGTATTGCGGCGCGACCTCCACGACATCGCCGCCGACGAGGTCGATCCCCTTGAGGCCCCGGATCAGTTCGAGAATCTCGCGCGTCGAAGGGCCGCCGATCTCCGGCGTGCCGGTTCCGGGCGCGAAGGCCGGGTCGAGGCTGTCGATGTCGAACGAAAGGTAGACCGGTCCGTTGCCGACCACCTTTCTCGCTTTTTCGATAATCGCTGGAATGCCCATCGCAGGCATTTCCTCGGCGTGGATCACGGTCATCCCGCTTTCGTGGGAAAACTCCCACAGATATTCCGCCGAACCACGAATGCCGATCTGGATGGTGCGCGTCGGATCGAGCACGCCGTCGAGCACCGCGTTGCGGAAAGGCCCGCCATGATGGAACTTGGTGCCGTCGAACGCACCGCCTGTGTCGCAGTGGGCGTCGATATGGATCATTCCCACCGGCCGGTCCCTCCCCACGGCCTTCAGGATCGGATGTGTGATCGAATGATCGCCGCCGACCGAAAGCGGCGCGACGCCGGCATCGACGATGCGGCGGATATGCGTCTCGATGTCCTCATGACTCTGCTCGAGGCGGTAGCGGCTACGGAACGGCACATCGCCGATGTCAGCCGTTCTGAGGTCGAACACCGGCGCGCAGTCGAGGACGTGATTGTAAGGGCCGATGCGTTCGATCGCGCGCAAAGAGCGCGGGCCGAAACGCGATCCGTTGCGGTTGGTGACGCCGAGATCCATGGGAATCCCGACGATCGCCACCTGCAGGTCGCCGAAATCGGGCGTCGCCGGATCGACCGCATGATAGGGCGCGGCCAGGAAGGTCGGAACGCCGGCATAGGGCGCGAGGCGCGTGCCACTGGCGGAGAAGATCTTGTCGGCGACGCGGCGGAACCTCGGGTCGAACAGTTCGCCGCCGTGGCTCTCGCCATACTTGTCGCGCAGCGCGTCGAGCCTTGCCCTGTCCCATGCCATAAGCGCCATCTCCCTTCACGACCGGAAAATTGTTGCTCGACTGGATTGAAAATTCAATTGATATTGTTAAGCAATACAATGTGAGAATAACTCACACAGAGATGCAATTATGGCTGCGCGACTTCCTCCACTCAATCCGCTGCGGGCCTTCGAGGCGACCGCCCGGCATGGCTCGCTGACCAAGGCGGCCGGCGAACTCTGCGTCACCCATGGAGCGGTGAGCCACCAGATCCGGGCGCTGGAGGCTTCGCTTGACGTCAAGCTGTTCGACCGGGTGGGTCAGCGCCTCCGATTGACGCCGCACGGCGCCGAACTCCTGCCCGCCGTGTCGTTTGCCTTTGAGTCGATTGCATCGGCGACGGCGCGCATGACCCGGCCGACGACCACGGGGACGCTGGCGGTGACCTGCGTTCCGGCATTGCTCTCCTACTGGCTCATTCCCAGGCTCGACGGCTTCACCTCGCGCTATCCCGAGATCGAGCTCACTCTCCATGCCGCCAACGATCCCGCGCTGCTGTCTTCCGCCGAAACCGACATCTGCATTCTCTACGGCGACGGCAACTGGCCCGACTTCTGGGTTCGCCCATGGTCGAAGCTCGATCTCTTTCCCGTCGTCAGCCCGACGCTTGCCAACACCAAGCCGATCCGCAGCATTCGCGATCTCGGCGAACACACGCTGCTGCACGCCGATGACGGGCGCGAATGGCATAATTGGCTCGCCCATGCCGACGCGGTGGAAATCGCGCGCGGCCGCCAGCATCACATGAGCGACGCCCGCCTGTCGATCGAGGCGGCGGTGCACGGCCACGGCGTGGCGCTGGGCGACACGGTCACCGCGTCGTCGCTGCTGGCCCGCGGTCTGCTCGTAGCGCCATTCAACCTCGCGGTCCCGGCTGTGGATGCTTTCTATGTCGCCTGCCGCCACGAGGCGCGGGCCGCGCCCATCGTGAGGGTATTCATTGACTGGCTCTTTGCCGCCATGCAGGACGACGGCGCGCGGGCAGAGCCGCATGCCGCCGCCCAGAAGTTGTTGCGACGCACCGCCTCGCAGTCGAGAAGCAAGCGCCGCGACGAGCCGCCCGGTCAACGCGCGCGGTCGAGAGCCGGCAAGGGAGCCGTAAGCAGGCCATGAGGGTAAATTCGCTTGTCGCAAATCTGGCGACGCCGCCGGTCCCGGAGGTGCAACGCTGGGCCAAAGCTTACGATGGCGATCTAGGACCGGTTATCGACCTTTCGCAAGCCGTGCCCGGCTATCCGCCGCATCCCGACTTGCTTGCCTGGCTCGCGGAAGCCGCCGGCTCGGCCGCCTGCGCCGGCTATGGGCCAATCGAAGGAGAGGCGCCGCTGCGCCACGCCTATGCGAGCCACCAGGCCGAGCTCTTTGGTGCCGATCTCGCCGCGGCCAATGTGCATATCACGTCCGGCTGCAACCAGGCTTTCGTCACCGCCGCCATGACTGTCGCCGGCGCCGGCGACAGTCTGTTGCTTACCAATCCCTGCTATTTCAACCACGAGACCACGCTTGCCATGCTCGGCATCGGTGTACGTTACGTGTCCTGCACCGCTGCGAACGGTTTCTTGCCCGAACCGGAGGCCGTCGCGGCGGCGATCGGTGACGACATACGCGCCTTGGCGCTGGTCTCGCCCAACAATCCGACCGGCGCCGTCTATCCGCCGGACCTGCTTTCGGAGCTTTTCGATCTCTGCGACCGTCGCGGCATCTGGCTGATCCTCGACGAGACCTATCGCGACTTCCTGCTGCCGGGCGAAGGGCCGCCGCACGGCCTGTTCTCACGGCGAGGTTGGGAGAATACGTTCATTTCGCTCTACAGCTTCTCGAAGTCCTTCTGCATTCCGGGCCACAGGCTCGGCGCCGTGACCGCAGGTGAAGGGATCGTTGGCCATGTCGCCGGGATCATGGACAACCTGCAGATCTGCGCGCCGCGGGCGCCGCAGGTGGCCGTGACGCGAGGCCTTCCGGCCCTGACGGGATGGCGCGAGGCAAATCGGCGCGAGATCGCGGCGCGGGCGGATGTACTGCGCGACGTGATGGCAGCTGCGCCAGGCTGGCGGCTCGATGCGGTGGGTGCCTATTTCGCCTTCGCCCGCCATCCGTTTTCCGGCAAGGATTCGCGAGAGGTGGCCGAGGCGCTGGCGCGCAAGGCCGGTGTTTTGACGATCCCTGGCGGCTTCTTCGGCGCCGGCCAGGACGACTACCTGCGCATCGCATTCGCCAATGCGGATGCCGATGGATTGCATCGGTTCGCTGATCGCCTGACGCGTTTCTCGCTCTGATATAGGGCGGGATGATTGCCTTCGTCCATTGCGCGCGGCCGCTCAACACCGGCGTGGCGCCTTCAGGTTTCGGTGCAGGTCGAGTGTCGTTCCCGGGGACGCCACCCACGCGCCAAAAGGCTACGCCGAGTTGTCGCGCGACAGCCGACGGGGTGGGTGTAAGCGTGCCGCAGCGACGCTCAGGTCACGATGATCGCCCTGAAATCGTTGACGTTGGTCAGTGTCGGACCGGTGATGACCTGGTCACCCAGTCTGGCAAAGAATGTGTGGGCGTCGTTGTCGGCCAGCGATGCTGCCGGATCGATCCCGATGTCCCGGGCGCGCTGAAGGGTCGACGGCGTGATGATGGATGCCGCGATCTCGTCGCCGCCATCGACTCCGTCGGTGTCTCCGGACAGGGCATAGATGCCCGCGCGTCCATCGAACTCGATCGCCAGCGCCAGGGCGAACTCGGCATTCGGGCCGCCGACGCCTTTGCCCGTTCGTGTGACCGAACATTCGCCGCCGGAAATGATCACGAGCGGACGGCCGCTGTCCGCGGCTTCATTCGCGATGGCGCGCATCTTCGCCGCATGCCATTTGGCCACCTCACGGGCTTCGCCTTCGATCGCATCGCCCAGATTGACGATCCTCGCCCCTTCGGCGCGCGCCAGTTCCGACGCAGCTTCCAGCGACTGCGACGGTGCCGCGATGATCTCGAAGCTGGTGCGCGAAAGTTCGGGACTGCCCGGGTTCAATGACGACGGATCGCTACGAAGATGCCGTAGCACGTTGTCGGGAGGGTCGATCTTCCACCTGGCCAGGATTCGCAAAGCATCCGCCGCAGTGGTGACGTCGCCGACCGTCGGGCCGGATGCGATCGAGACAGGGTCGTCGCCAGCCACGTCGGAGATGGCAAGGGTGTGGCACCGTGCGGGGTAGGCGCGGGCCGCAAGACGCCCGCCCTTGACCGCGCTCAAATGGCGCCGCACCACGTTCATTTCGCCGATCGGCGCACCGCTGGAGAGCAACGCCTCGTTGACCTGCTGCTTTTCTGCAAGGGTGATGTTGCCGGCCGGTTGGACCAGCAGCGCGGAACCACCGCCCGAGATCAGGACGAGTGCCAGGTCGCCTTCACCGAGGCTGTCGAGGATATTCAGCATCTCGCAGGTTGCTTCATGGCCACGCTGATCAGGAACCGGATGGGATGCGCTCCTGAGCGTGATCCCGCGCAGCGGCCGTTCGTAGCCGTCGCGTGTGATGACCAGACCGCTGCAAGGGCCCCAAGCGTCTTCAACCGCCTCGGCCATACGAGCGCTGGCCTTGCCGGCCCCGACGACGACCGTGCGGCCGCTCGCGCGTTCGGTTAGCCTATCCGCAACCACGCGCATGGGGTCGGCGGCAGCCACGGCCGCACCGAACATGCGCTTCAAAAGATACAAAGCCTGCGCCTCTTGCATCGAGGCTGTCTATGTCACGAGGGAAGCGGCTTGGAAATGGGATACCTGTGAAGTCTGGGAAAATGCGTTTCTCACAGCGTTTGCCTCACCCTTGTGGGACGCCAAGCGTGCGTTTCGCGTGGGCCGCACGCCAGCCTGCCGAGATGGGCGCGATCAAAGGGCGATCCACGCAGTCTTGAGGTCGACGTATTTGTCGAGCGCGTGCAACGATTTGTCGTGGCCGTTTCCGGATTGTTTGACGCCTCCGAGCGGCACGGTGCCGTCTGCACCGCCATAGGTGTTGACGTGCACCACGCCTGCCTTGATGGCCGCGATCATGCGATGCGCACGCGACAGATTGCTGGTCCAAACCGCGGCAGCGAGGCCATACGAGGTCGCGTTGGCCTTGCGGATGGCGTCCTCCTCACCGTCGAACGGCATTATCGCCAGGACCGGGCCGAACACCTCCTCGCGCGCCAGCGTCATCTCTGGCCGCACCGCGTCGAAAACCGTGGGCGCCATGTAGAAGCCGCCCGTTTCTTCCAGGATGCGTTTCCCGCCGGTCTTCAGGCTGGCGCCCTCCGAGGCGGCCCTTTCCACATGCAAGAGATTCTTCGACAACTGCTCGGCGCTGTTGATCGCCCCCGCCTCGCTCACGAGATCGAGAGGGTCGCCGACCTTCATGGCCGCTGCGATGGCGCCGACCTTTTCCGCAAGGGCTTCGTGGATCGAGCGTTCAACGAGAAGCCGCGAGCCGGCGACGCAGACCTGGCCGGAATTACGGAAGATGCCATGCGCTGCGATCCTGGCGGCCTGGTCCAGATCGGGTGCGTCGGCGAAGATGATATTGGGCGACTTGCCGCCGAGCTCGAGGTAGATGCGCTTGAGGTTAGAGCGGGCGGAATATTCGAGCAGGCGCCGCCCGATGCCGCCCGAGCCGGTGAAGGCGAGCACGTCTACATCCATGTGAAGCCCCAGCGCCTCTCCGGCGACCGCGCCGCGACCTGTCACGACATTGAAGACGCCCTCCGGCAAGCCGGCCTCGACGCAGAGTTCGGCCAGTCGCAGCAGCGTGAGTGAAGCCGTCTCGGCTGGTTTCAGAACCACCGAGTTGCCTGCCGCAAGCGCCGGGGCGATTTTCCAGGACCCGATCATCATCGGGAAGTTCCACGGCACGATTGCGCCGACGACGCCGACCGGTTCGCGGTGGATCAGGCCGAGGAAATTGTTCGCGGTCGGCGCGATTTCGCCATAGACCTTGTCGATTGCCTCGGCGTAGTAGCGGAACGTGCCGGCCGCACTTCCGGGTTCCGCCTTCAGCGCCATCGAGATCTCCGTGCCGTTGTCGCGTACGCCAAGTACGGCCAGTTCCAGCGCGTGCTTCTCGACGATGTCGGCTATCCGGTGCATCACCTTCTTGCGGTAGGCTGGTGCGGCGCGCGACCAGATACCTCGATCGAAAGACGCACGGGCGGATTTCACGGCCCGGTCGACGTCCGAGACTTGCGCGTCGGCGATGGTCGTGAGCAGGCTGCCATCGATCGGCGAGATCACGTCAAGCGTGCCGCCGGCCATCGCCGGATGCCTGTCGCCGTCAATGAACAGGAACTGCGCTGCGATCTTTTCGGTCCGAAGCCGGTCAATTGCCGTTTGGTCGCTCATGGAGGCCTCTGCTGGTGTCGATACCTTGCTTGCGCGCCCGCCACAGCGACCAGATGTGAACCACGAGAACGAGCACGATCATGGTGAAGATCGTGCCGGCGATGGGACGGTCGATCCAGTCGAGCGGCGACTGGATGCGGGGCAGGGAGGTGCGGAAGCGTTCTTCCATGATACGGCCGAGCACCATGCCGAGGATGATCGGTACGACAGGCAGCTTCAGACGCTTCAGCACCAGGCCCAGCAGTCCGAAAACGGCCGCCACCGCGCAGTCTGTCGCCGAGTTGCGCAGCGAATAGACGCCGACGAAGGAGAGCGTGAGAATGGCCATTCCGAGAAAGCGGTTGGGGATGGCGATCACCTTGAGAAGCGGCTTCGTCGCGAACATGAGGAAGCCGAGTGCGAGGATGTTGAGGACCAGCAGACACAGATAAAGCGCGAGGACGAAATCCATCGAATCGCGGAAAAGCCCCGGCCCGGGGACGACATTGTGGACGTAGAAGACCGACAGCATCATTGCCGTCAGAGCCTCGCCAGGTATGCCGAGCGCGAGAAGCGGGATCATGGCCGCTGCCGGCACCGCGTTGTTGGCGGCCTCGGACGCGATCACGCCCTCCGGCGCCCCGTTGCCGAAGCGCTCGGGGGCCGGCGAGGTCTTTTGCGCCAACGTGTAAGAGAGGAACTGGGCGGTGAACTCGCCGACGCCCGGAATGATGCCCATGATGGTTCCGAAGCTCGCGGCAGGCAGAACCACGCGCGGAAAGCGGAAGACTTCGCGCAGGCCACGGAACAGGCCACCGCTGACCTGCGGCGCAGTATTGCCGGAATCGCGTCCCGACAACAGTAGCAACGCCTGCGAGATGGCGAAGAGGCCAAGAACCACAACGATCAGGTCGATACCGGAGGCAAGCCAGCTCTGGCCGAACGTGAAACGCGATGAATAGCGAACGGGCTCTAAGCCTACGGTCTGAAGAAAGATGCCGAAGGAAAGGAGCGCGCCGGCAGCAAGATTTTGCCCGCGATGCGCGATCACGACAAGGATCATGCCCAGCAGGCAAGCGAGAAAAATCTCGCGCGAGCCGAACAGTGGCGCGACCTTGGCGAGAAACGGCGCCAGCACCATCAGGCAAACGACGGAGAAGACGCCTCCGCAGAAGGAGGCGCCATAGGCCAGCGACAACGCCCGCGCACCTTCACCTTTGCGCGTCAGCGGGTAGCCGTCATAAGTGGTCAGCGCGTTGACCGGTGTGCCTGGCGTGTTGATCAGTACTGCGGGGATCGCGCCGCCGAACATGGCCGAGCCGTAGATGCCGAGCAGCAGCGTCAGTCCGACAATCGGCTCGAGCGCGAAGGTGACGGGAAGCAGGATGGCGATGGCGATCGCCGGCCCGACGCCCGGAATGGCGCCAATGATCACGCCGCCGACCGATCCGATCAGCAAAGCCGCAATCACGTCGAGCCGCAGCAGGATATCGACGCTGGCGAAAAGGACATCCATGATCATTCAGAGGTAAAGGATCATGAAATTGCGCAGCGCAGGCGGCAGGAACTCGTAAATTGCGCCGCCTGGGATCCGCACGCCCAGGAAGGACTTGAAGACGACAACTGTCGTCGCTCCTGTCAGCAGGGCGGCGGCAAGTGTTGCCGGCGACCGGTACCCCAGCCTCAGTGTCAGAGCTCCCGTGAAGACAAGCGTTGTCGGGAAGTAGCCCGTCTGCGGCACCAGCCAGACATAGACCATGAACCAGCCGACATATTCGGCCGCGCCGAGCCACCGGCGTACCTCGCCCAGCGTGCCATCGGCGCTGCGCTCCCGGTTGCGGCGCAGGCAGAACCATAGTTCGAGCGCGCCGAACCCGGCCATGGCGGTTATCGCGACCGTCGGCCAGAAGGCAGGTTGCCGGACGACATCCAGGCGCTTCGCCCATTCCGTCTGCCATGGGATGTTGGCGGCCAGGAACAGAGCGAAGCCGAAAGATGCAACAGCGAAGACAAGCTGGGCGCCGTGATGGGGCGGCGCGTCGGTATCGGCAACACCATTCTCGTCACGATCGTCGGTCATCGCCTGAACCGCCTTGTCCGGTATCGATGACAACAGCGGTCCGCGCGGTGCGGAACGCCGCCAAGTTCAGTTCTCCAGGATGCCGCCGACTTCCCCGACGGTTTCGATGTCGGCGTTGATCTGTGCGGCGGAGTTTTCGGCGTCCTTCCAATAGATCTGAGCGCCGGTTTCCTTGGCGAATTGCTGAGCGCGTTCGCTGGCGATCGTCTCCTTCGCCGATGCTGCGATCTTCTCGCGTATGTCCGCCGGTGTGTCCTTGTGCACGAAAAGGCCGTTCCACAGCGATATGTCGAGTTGCGGATCGAGCTCACTGACGGTCGGCGTGTCGGGCGCGGTGGAAATTCGCTCCCCGGTGACAGAGGCCAGCAATGTGACCTCGTCCAGGCAGGGCAGGATCTGCTGGATCGTCGTGTTCATGACGTCGACATCGCCGGAGGCCAGAGTATTGCAATCGAGCGCGTCGAAGCCGGCGTCGGATGCATAGGAAAAACCCATCTTCTTCGCGAGCGCCAGCGTTGCTTGCGTCGGCAGCAGGAACGCGCCGAAATGACCAAGGACAACGTCGTTCGACTTGGCGTAATCGGCCAGTTCGCCCATCGACTGGTAAGGCGCATCCTTGGAGGTCGCGATCACGAACGGGTAGGTCAGGAAGATGCCGACCGGTTCGAACGGGTTCGGGTTCAGCTCCGGAATGCCGATTTCGGGACCAATGACCGGCACATCGACGACAAAGGAGCCTATCGTGTAGCCGTCCGCCGGTGCATTCGCCACCTCGACCGCGCCCGGGAACGGGCCTCCGCCTCCGCCGGGCTTGTTCACGACTGCGGCCGCCTGGCCGTATTTGGCCTGAAAGTCTTCGGCGATCATGCGCGTAAGGACGTCTTCCAGGTCACCCGGCGGGAAGGGCACGATGAAGCTGACCGGCTTTTCCGGATACTCAGCTCTGGCCACGCCGGCAGCCGCGAGGGCCAAGGCGGCACCCGCAAGCAGAACGCCTGTCAGTCTTTTCATGATGTCCTCCTGTGTCGCAAACGATCCTCGTTCGCTTGTTCCCGGTGGTTCATTATTTGAACTCTAGTTTCAAATATAGACTTGCAAATCGCTATCCTTGCTGTCAACCTGAATCTACGGGTGACGTCGCAGCCAATGGGAGGAGTGTTTGAGCACGGTCGGCAAGGCGATTTCGCTGCTGGATCTGTTCACTGTGGACGAGCCGGAACTCGGGCTCAGCGAGATTGCGCGCCGGGCTTCCTTCGACAAGGCGACGACCCGGCGTCTTCTGGTTTCGCTAACCCACGCCGGCTTTGTCGAACAGGATGCGGAAACGCGCCACTACCGGCTGGGGCCCGGGCTTACGCGGCTTGCCCGCATTCGGGAGGCGCGGTTCCCGTTCCTGCAGATCGCCCTGCCGTTTGTTCGCGAACTTGCTGCCGAGTCGGCGGAAACCGTCCATCTTTCGGAGGCGGGCAACGGAACGTTGCTGACCATTCATGTCGAACACTCGGCGCGCGCCAACAGGATCAATGTCAACGTGGGCGAATTTCTGCCGCTGCATTCGACGGCCTCGGGTGTCGCATACCTGGCGCACATGCGCGGGCCGGCGCTGAAAGCAGCACTCTCCGGGCCGCTGCAGCCGCACACACCCCGGACCATCACCGATCCGGCAACGATCATGAAAGCGATCGAGGTCACGCGCAAACGCGGGTATTCGATGAGTGACCAGGGCTACGAGGAAGGGGTATTCGGCGTTGCCGCGGCGGTTCTGGGGCCCGACGGCTACGCGATTGGAACGCTGGCAGTCGCGGCACCCGTCGTGCGCACGTCCAAAGCCGCCGCCAATGAGCGCGGCAAGGCGGTCTCGGCGGCCGCGCGCCGCATCACCGAACAGCTTAATGGCGAAGTCTTTGATGCTCTGAGCAGCAGGGCGCTGGCATGAGTGCGGGAGCTGGCAGTGGGGAACGGTCTCCCAGGATCCTGGTGATCGGGACCGGCGATACCAAGGCCGACGAACTCGATTTCATGCGGGCGAAGGTCGCGGAGGCCGGCGGCGTACCACTCATGCTCGATGTCAGCGTGCTCGGTGATCCGCCCTATCTTCCCGAGCATGACAAGCATGCGGTCGCGGCCGCCGCCGGCACGACGATCCCCGCAATCGTTGCCTCGGGTGACGAAAACAGCGCCATGACACTGATGGCCGAAGGTGCGGCCCGGTTGACGAAACGGCTTCACGATGCGGGCGAGATCGACGGGTTCATCGCTCTCGGTGGCACCATGGGGACCGATCTGGCGCTGGATGTCGCGCTTGCGCTCCCGCTCGGCGTGCCCAAATTCGTCGTCTCGACGATCGCCTATTCGCACCTGCTACCGCCTGAGCGGATTGCCACAGACCTGATGATGATCCTTTGGGCCGGCGGGCTCTACGGGCTCAACTCCACCTGCCGGTCAGCGCTGTCTCAAGCCTGTGGAGCTGTTGTCGGGGCGGCACGGGTCGGCCGAAAGCCTGACGTCGACCGGCCGGTCGTCGGCATCAGCTCTTTGGGCAAGAGCTGCCTGACCTACATGGTCGACCTGAAGCCTGCACTGGACAAACGTGGCTACGAGACCGTCATCTTCCATACGACGGGCATGGGCGGCAGGGCCTTGGAGGCGATTGCGGAGCAACGCGGCTTCGCGGCAGTGATGGATTTCAGCCTCCAGGAACTCGCCAACCACCTGTCGGACTCGGTTGTGACGTCCGGCGCCGACCGCCTGGAGAATGCCGGCCGTGCGGGCGTGCCCCAGATCGTGGCGCCGGGCGCTATCGACATGGTCGATATTCCGGCTTGGCAGCCGGTACCGGAGCGTTTCGCCGATCGTCCATATCATGCCCACAACAGGCTGCTCGGCTCCGTCACCAGCGATGCACAGGGCCGACGCGCGATCGCGCGGGCGATCGGCGCCAAGCTTGCATTGGCGCGGGGACCCACTGCCTTCATCCTCCCGACAGGCGGCATCCAGCAATGGGACCAGGAGGGCGAGCCACTCCACGAGCCTGATGCCTTGCAAGCCTTCGTCGAGGAAATGCGGCGCAGTGTGCCCGGCAACGTCGCGCTGCACGAGATTTCCGGCCACATCAACAGTGCCGCCTTTGTCGACAAGGCCCTTTCTATCTTCGACGCCTGGGTAACGGAGGGTATCGTCCCGCCCGGTGTCACCCGTGGGGCGGCTTCGGCATGACCTCTCCACAGGCGCTCGTTCTCGATTTCGGCGGCGTGGTGACGCGGACCCTGTTCGAGACCCATGACCTGACCGAGAAGGCCCTGGGCTTGCCCGCGGGCGCGCTTGCCTGGCGCGGCCCCTTCGCGCCCGACAGCGACGACCTTTGGCGGGCGATGCAGGCCGACGAAATCAGTGAGCGCGAGTACTGGCGTCAACGTACCGGCGAGGTCGGCCGTATGGTGGGCGAAGAGTGGGATCGGATGGAGATTTTCGTGCAGCGGGCTCGCGGTGCCGACCCCGAGGCCGTGATCCGCCCGGAGGCCGCGCGCGCCGTTCATGTCGCCAGTGCGGCGGGCGTGCGGCTGGCCATCCTTTCCAACGAGCTTGACCTCTTCTATGGCGCGGAGTTTCGCAACCGGTTGCCTTTGCTGTCGCTGTTCGAGGTCATCGTCGATGCCACCTACACCGGCATCCTGAAACCGGACCCGCTTGCCTATGCCGCCATCACCGACGCGCTGGAACTGCCGGCGGAAGCTTGTGTCTTCGTGGATGATCAGAAGCGCAACGTCGACGGCGCTATGGCGGTCGGCATGCGTACGGTCCATTTCGACGTTCGTGAACCCGGGCCGTCCTTTGCCAGGGCTCTGGGCCAGTTCGGCCTCGCGGCGTGACAGACAGGAGCAGAGATGCGCGACACCAACTTCCTCGTCGAAAACAATGCCAGGCGGATTTGGCACCCGATGGCGCATCCGGCCGAGTTGCACGACGACCCGCCGCGGGTGGTGATGAAGGGCGAGGGTGCCTACGTGACCGATCTTGAGGGCCGCACCGTGCTCGACGCTGTCGGGGGCCTTTGGAACGTCAATCTCGGCTATAGTTGCGATCCGATAAAGAAGGCCATCGCCGATCAACTCGATGCGCTACCCTACTATTCCGGCTTCCGGGGAACCTCGACGGGCCCGTCGATCGAACTGGCCTGGGAACTGACCGAGTGGTTTTCGCACGAAGGCATGGTCCGCGCCTTCTTCACCTCGGGCGGGTCGGATTCCGTCGAGACGGCACTGAGGCTGGCGCGCCAGTACTGGAAAATCAGGGGGCAGGCAGACCGAACCAAGTTCCTGGCCTTGAAGAAAGGTTATCACGGCACGCATTTCGGCGGTGCGTCAGTCAACGGCAACGCCAATTTCCGCCGCAATTACGAACCCTTGCTGCCCGGCGTCTTCCATATCCCGGCGCCTAACGCCTACAGGAACCCGTTCGACGAGCCGGATCCGGAGAGACTCGCGACGCTGTGCGTGAAGGCTCTCGAGGACGAGATCACCTTCCAGGGCGCCGACACGATCGCGGCCTTCATCATGGAGCCGGTACTCGGCGCCGGCGGCGTGATCGTTCCCCATGAAAGCTTCATGCCGCGTGTGCGCGAGATCTGCGACCGGCACGAGATACTCCTGATCGCCGACGAAGTGGTGACCGGTTTCGGTCGCACCGGATCATGGTCAGGGTCGCGTGGTGTTGGCGTCAGACCCGACATGATGACCATCGCCAAGGCCATCACATCCGGCTACTTTCCGCTGGGCGCGACCATGATCGGCGAGCGCATGGCGGAGGCCTTCGAGGCCGACAGGACAAGCTTCGGCGCGATCGGTCACGGTTACACCTATTCCGGCCATCCCGTCGGCTGTGCGGCCGGCATCGCCGCACTTGCCGAGACGAAGAGGCTCAGGCTCGACGAAAACGCCTCGGCACGCGGTAGGGAATTGGCTTCGTTGCTGGAGGACCTGAAGGCCAGGCACGATGTTGTCGGTGACGTGCGCTACAAGGGGTTGATGGCGGCGGTCGAACTGGTTTCGGACCGCACGACCAAGAAAGCCGCCGACAAGGCGCTGATGAAGGTTGTCGCAGACGCGGCCTACGATGCCGGAGTGATGTTGCGTGTTTCCGGATCAAACATCATCCTCTCGCCGCCGCTCATTCTGACGACCGAGCAGGTGCGGGAACTCGCCGACGGGCTCGGCGCAGGCCTCGCAGCGGCCTGATGAAGCGATCCTGTCGGGCTCTGTTCTGACGGCTTGACGGGATTGCGCCCAGGCACGACACTTCCCCCAAGAGGTTGAAATGGCCTCGCGCAGCCGCCTTTCTCAACAACCGGTCAAGATCTTCGGGCTTACAGGCAGGCTGCTTTGACGTCAGGGAAAAGCGTTCGCGTCCTTTTCGCTTTTGGCAGAGCGTTGGACCGCCATCCCAGCCGCCGACGCATGTTGTTGCGCTGATGCCGCCGCCATGCTTGCGGCCTGGCGCCTGCGTTCCCGGTAGCGCGAGAACTGATTGTCGGCCAGCACGCCGATCAGGATGACACTGCCCATCACCGCAAAATTCAGTGATGAGGGAATGCCGAGAAGGTTGACCAGGTTCTGCAGCACCTGGAGCAGGATAACGCCGAGCACGACACCGACGATCGAACCCTCGCCTCCGCGCAGCGAGAAGCCGCCGAGCACTGCGGCGGCGATGGCATAGAGTTCGTAGAAATTGCCGTGCGAGGCGGGATGAATGGAGCGCGTGTACATGGCAAAGAAGACGGCGGAGATGCCCGTCAGCACGAGGCAGATCACATAGGCGGCGATGATCGTCCGTGTCGTGTTGATGCCCGCGAAGCGCGCGGCCTCCTCGTTCTTGCCGACCGCGAACAGGTGGCGCCCGAACACCGTCCGGTGCAACGCGTACCAGGCGACCGCCGCAATAATGGTGAAGGCGATGATGGAGTGCGGCACGCCGCCGGTGCGGCCCGATACCACCCATTCGAGCATGGGAAAGCTGTCGCCAAAGGAGAAGCCGGCCGTGCCGTCCGCAGTATAGAAACGCGCGATGCCGCGATAGATCAGGAGCCCGCACAGCGTCACGACAAAGGGCTGGAGGCGCATGCGCGTGACGAGCCAGCCGTGGACGGCACCGAGGATGCCGCCAATCACGAGCACGATCAGGAAGGCGATTGGCCACGGCACCCCCTGGTTGACGATCAGGTCGATGAAAATGACGCCGAGCAAGGCGATGACGGAACCGACCGACAACTCGATACCGGCTGTCACGATGACGAAGGCCTCGGCGACCGAGAATAGGCCGAATAGCCCGATCAGGTTCGCCGTGTTGGCCAGGTTGATCGGCGACAGGAAGCGTGGATTGATGAAGGCGACGACACTGCCGACGATCAAGATCAGCACCGCAAGGCCAAGGTCCTTCTTGTGCATGGCTTCCCCGTCCTACCCGACAGCCAGATTGAGGATGGCTAGTTCCGTCAATTCATCCGCTTCGAGGATACCCGTGATCTCACCGCGGCGCATCACCGCAACGCGGCTGGCAACGCCGATCAGTTCCTCCATGTCGCTCGAGATCATCAGGATGCCGACGCCCCGGTCCGCGAGCGCTCGCAGCAGGCGGTAGACTTCCGCCTTGGCGCCGACGTCGATCCCCCTCGTCGGCTCGTCGATGATGAGGAGCCGCGGCTCAAGCGCCAGCCACTTGGCCAGCACTACCTTCTGCTGGTTGCCGCCGGAGAGTTCGGCAGCGGGATTGCGAACGGACGCGGCGCGAATACCGAAGCGTTCGCGCGAGGCTTCCGCGAGCTCGACCTCGCGCGAACGGACGACGGTGCCGCCGCTCGAGAGGTTCGGCAGACTGGGGAGCGCGATGTTCTCGGCGATCGAAAAATCGAGATGCAGGCCCTGACCCTTGCGATCTTCCGGTACGAGGCAGATGCCCGCTTTGATGGCCGCAGCGACCGAGTGGGAGGGCAGGGGGCGGCCATCGAGATGGATGGCTCCGCCTACAACCGGGTCGATGCCGAAGATGGCGCGTGCCAGTTCGGTGCGCCCGGCTCCGACGAGGCCGGCAAGGCCCAGAATTTCGCCCTTGTGTACGGTGATGCTGGCCCGCGCGTTGGGAAAGGTCAGCGTGGCCAGATTCCCTATTTCGAGGACCGGCTCGCGAAGCGCGCGCGTCGGCTTGTCATAGAACTGGTTGAGGTCACGGCCGATCATCATGCCGATCATGCGGTCTCGGTTGATGTCGGAGGCGGCCAGTTCACCGGCATTCCTGCCGTCTCGAAGGACGCTGACGCGATCGGCGACAGCCTCGATTTCGTTGAGGCGATGGCTGATGAAAAGCACCGCCACGCCGCGCTCACGGAGTTCACGCATGACCCCGAGCAATCGTTGAGTTTCGGAAAGCGTGAGGCTCGAGGTCGGTTCGTCCATGATCACAAGCCGCGCGTCAATGGAGAGCGCGCGCGCAATCTCGAGCAGTTGCTGCTCAGCCAGCGAGAGCCCGGAGACAGGGTCGTCCGGTCCGAATGGCGCCGCCAGCATGTCGAGGATGGGCCGCACGGCCCGTGCCATGGCGCGACGATCGAGTGAGCCCAGCGGGCCCCGTGTGATCTCACGACCGAGCAGGATGTTTCCTGCAACGTCAAGATTGGTGAACGGGTTGAGTTCCTGATGGACGAAAGCGATGCCGCGGGCGGTCGCCTCGGCGGGCGTGAGGCTGGCGACGCCTTGCCCGTCGATCTCGATCCGGCCTCGGTCGGGCGCGATGCTGCCGCCGAGAACCTTCATCAGCGTTGACTTGCCGGCTCCGTTCTCGCCGATCAGGCCGACGATTTCACCGGCCGAAATGATCAGGTCGACGTCGTCGAGTGCGACGACGCCGGGATAAACCTTGGTAATGCCGGATAGGCTGATGGTGAAACCGGATTTCATCGACGCTGCCTGTCGGGCCACGAATTTGCGCCTGCATGGCACCTGCCGCGGGCAATGCCACCAGCTCTGCGCGGACGCGCCAGCGACGCGCCCGCGCAGTTCAGGGCAGGTCCCGGGAGGTACCTACCCGCCTATCCGTTCGCGCAACTCGGCTTCGAAAGCGTCGACGTTCGACTGATCGATGACCTTGGTTGGCACGATGATCAGCCCGTCTTCGGGAATGCCGGACTTGTCGCCTTCCAGGAAGGCGGCCATCAGCTTCATGCCCTGGTATCCCCACTGATAGGGATCCTGAACGACCGTACCGGCGAAGTTGCCGGCCCGCACCGCGCCGAGCGTCACCGGATCTTCGTCGAAGGCAATCACCGTGATCTCGTTGAGACGTCCGGCAGCCTGGAGCGCCTCATAGATCTTCGGGGGATTGTAGGAATAGAAGCCGACCATGCAGTCAACTTCCGGATTGGCGACGAGCACGTCGTCGACATTGGCACGCGCCCGCGCGAAGTCGACATCGTCACCACGAACATCGACCAGTTCGATCCCGTGACCCTCAACCGCCTGACGGAAGCCGGCGATCCGCTCGACGGCGTTGTCGGCTCCAAGAAAGCCCACGAAGCCCATGCAAGTGCCGCCATTCGGCAAGGCCTTTACCGCGATTTCGCCGGCCTGGATGCCGGCGGCCGTGTTGGACGAGCCAAGATAAGCGATTCGGTCGCTGTCCGGCGCGTCGCTGTCGGTGGTGAACAGCGGCACGCGGGCGGCGATCCGGTTGAAAGCGTCGATCGACGTCTTCGGATCAACCGAAGAAATCATGATCGCGTCGGTGCCCGCGGCCACGAGGTCATCCATCAGCGCATTCTGCAGCGCGGCCGTTCCCTGCGCCGGATAGCGGAACTGCAGTTCGTAGCCGGGAAGCTCCGGCTCGGCCGCCTTGACGCCGGCTTCGGCCAGTTTCCAGAAGTCGGATGCCGCGTTGACGACGAATGCGAGCTGGGGTTTTTCCTGCGCGTGCGCGGTTCCGCACAGCGTGGCCGCGAGTGCCGCGACACTGACAATAAGCCTGAGTTTCATCGTTCCTCCCTTCGTCTTCTTAGTTGATTGTTCGATTGGTGGACGCCAATCAGCGTCAGTTGATTATTAATATAAATTAGCATCGTTATCAACGAAGAAAACACCGGCATTGAGAAGGAGGAGCGCGGCCGCGCAAAGGGGAGCGTCGGCCTATCGTGCTTTTCCCGCTCGTGTTTTTGCTCGCCATCGGACTGAGGTCAGCCCTCGGCTTTTTCGCTCTCGAAGATCGCGTCGATCATGCGCATGGCGACGCGTCCAAAAGAAGCCGGGCCGCGTACGGCCCGGCTCTCCTTTGATCTTGGATCGATCAATTGTCGGCGCAGAAGCCGGGATCGTCCTGATTGCACACGTCAAGGCCGGTGTAGAGCGGGTCTTCAACGCTTTCGCCGTTGATGAGCTGGATCATGACGTCCGGTGCGCGGTGCCCCATTTCGAAGGGCCGCTGGCCGATCTGCGCGTGGCTGCGACCGTCACGGAACGCCTGGGTTTGCGGCGGCAGCGTATCGCCGGCGACGATGATCAGGTCCTTTGATTTCAGCTTGTCCATCACCTGGTCCGTCACCTGGGCGTACGCCTGCGGTGCAAACTGCGCCCAGCCGCCGATCAGGATGAAGGCATCGAGATCGGGATTGGCGGTGAAGGTGTCCGCCATCTGCTGATTGGCGAGGTCGGCCTGATCGTTGGTGAAGACCGGGCAGCCGTCGATTTCTGTCCACCCGTTCTGCCCCGTCAGCCGCTCGACGTCCTTCTCGCCGGCGATGGTGTCGCGATAGCCCTGCGCACGGGCGTTGATGTTGTCGGCCGCCACATTGCCGAGCTGAAGGCAGACCGTGCCGCCGTCAGGCTTCAGTTTCATCGACTCCTCGGCCATCTTCACGCCCATCAGGTAATTGTCGGTGCCGAGATAGGTCGCGCGGATGTCGCGGTCTTCTGCCAGGAAATCGGCGTCGATGGTCATCACCGGCACCTGCGGATTGATCTGGCGGACCCGATTGGCCATCGCCGGCGCATTCGACGGCGAAATGGCAATGGCGGCCACGCCGCGGGTCAGGAGATCGTCGACGATTTGCACCTCGCCGGCTTCGTCGGCTGAGGAGGCCGGGCCGGTATAAAGGCACTCATATTTGCTGTCGGCATTTTCCGACATCCATTTCTGGCAGCCGAGATTGATCTGCTCGAAAAACGGATTGTCGAGGCCCTTGACCACGATCGCCAGCGTTTCCTTGTCCTGGGCCTGGGCGGCGCCGGCTATCATTGCGAACACCGCTGCTGCAGAGGCCAGATTCCTGATGTCTTTCATAACTTTTCCTCCCTTGGGTTGTTGTCGCGACACCCGCACCGTCAGCCCGGGTACCAGATCTGTCGTGGGTCGTTTTGCGCCCGCACGTAGTTCCACGCATCCTCGATCAGCGGCCCCAGTTCATAAACGGGGCGCCAGCCGAGCCACAGCCGTGCCTTGGCGTTGTCGAGCCAGTTGCTGAAGAAGCGCGTGGGGATCTCGATCGCCGAATACCCGCGCGTGTCTTTCAGGTATTCGGCCACACGGCCATAATCGACAGGTTCGTCCATTGAGATGTTGAACAGTTCGCCATTGGTTGCCGGGTTGTCGATAGCGGCCATGATGGCGCCCACGACGTCCGATACGTGGACGAAATTTCGTTTCAGCGGCGTCCCGCGCTCGTCCAGCATGAGGGGGACCACCTGCTGCCCGGACAGCCGCGCAACCTCCGCCTGAGGCAGCAGTTCTCCCCACGGTGGCCCGCCGAACTGCTCTTCGCCGAAGCTCAGCGCGTAACGGAAATCGTCCTTTTCCATGATCCATGGCGCACGCAGACAGCAGGCGTTGATGCCGTACTGGATCTGGTACTGCTCCAGCATCACTTCTTCGATGACCTTGGTGAGGGCGTAGCAGCCGGGGTAGGCGCGTCGCGGCGAGGTCTCCGTCACCGGCGTGTCGTAGCGATGGAAGATGTGTCCGACCGAGCAGTCGCCACCGATGAGGATGAACTGTTTCGCGGAAGGTGACGCGCGGAACGCCTCAAGCAGATGGAACATGCCCTTCACCGCGACGTCGATCACGAGGTCGGGCGATTCCTTGACTGCGGCCATGTGCACGACATGACTGACCCCGGTCATGGCCTTCACCACGGTGGCGCGTTCCGACAGCGACCCTTTGATCACCGTGAGGCGGTCATGCGGAGGCAGATCGCGATTGTGGCAAATGGCAACCACTTCGGCGCCGGCGAAACGCCCGCTCGCCAGGAAGGCCGGCAGGAAGTGGCTGCCAACCTTTCCGGTTGCTCCGGTAATAAGCAGCTTCATTTCTCCTCCTTTTCTGATAATATTTACTAATAATCAGCCGTCAACTATTTCTTAAGGGGCGATCGCAAAGCGCGTAAGCTGGAGTGGGGAGGAAGCATGGTGGCGCAACGCCTGACATTGACCGGCATCAGCAAGCACTTCGGAGCGATACGTGCGCTCGACGACGTGTCGCTGTCCGTCGGAGAGGGTAAGGTCTTGGGCCTGATGGGTGACAACGGCGCCGGCAAATCGACGCTGGTCAAGATCATCGCCGGCAATTTCAGGCCGTCAGCCGGCAAGATCGAGCTTGACGGCGAGCCTTGCGATTTCAGCCATCCCAAGGACGCACAGCGCTCGGGTATCGAGATCGTCTATCAGGACCTGGCGCTGTGCGACAATCTCAGCGCTGCTTCGAACGTCTTCCTCGGACGCGAACTGCGACGACAGCTGGGACCGTTGCGAATCATCGACTACAGGGCGATGCATACCCGCGCCGGCGAATTGTTCACCCAGCTCAAGTCGGAGACGCGCCCGCGTGACCTGGTGCGCCGGATGTCCGGTGGCCAGCGCCAGGCCGTGGCCATCGCCCGGACGCTCCTTTCCGATGCCAAGGTCGTGCTCATGGACGAGCCGACCGCAGCCATTTCGGTACGCCAGGTGGCGGAGGTGCTGGACCTTATCCGCCGCCTGCGCGACCGCGGCATCTCGGTCATCCTGATCAGTCATCGTATGCCCGACGTGTTCGCCGTATCCGACCGGATCGCCGTGCTGAGGCGGGGCGAACTGGTAGCGCACAAGGACACGGCGGACAGTTCGCCCGAGGAAGTAACCGGACTTATCACTGGCGCAATACAGGCGGCGTAGGGAGGCACGGATGACAACGACGCTAGAACAGGCCATCGGTCAGAGCCAGCACCGCTCCCTGCTGTCGCGAGTGATGAGCCTTCAGGTCTTCTGGATATTTTTCGCGGCTGTTCTGGCCTGCGTCACCCTCTCGCTGATCACCGACACCTTCGCGACCGAGCGCAACCTCTTCAACGTCACCCGGAACTTCGCCTTCGTCGCCATCATCGCGATCGGAATGACCACGGTGATCGCGTCGGGCGGCATAGACCTTTCGGTCGGTGCGTCGGTCGTTCTGTCGGCCGTTGTGATAGGCGCCACCATGGAGGCCGGCTATCCGATCTGGGCGGCGGCTATGTTCGCCATAGGCGCGGCGTTGCTGGTTGGGCTGGTCAACGGGGTGCTGATCGCCTTCGTCGGCATGCCGCCATTCGTCGTGACGCTAGGCATGCTTTCCTTCGCGCGGTCGATGGCACTGGTGCTGTCCAACAACAAGATGATCTACCAGTTCGGACCGGATCACGAGCTACTCCTGTGGCTCGGCGGCGGCTCGACATTCGGCATTCCGCACCCGCTGATCGCGCTCGTCATCCTGGCGGTCATCATGGGGTTTGTGTTCAAATGGACGCGGTGGGGGCAGCATGTCTTCGCCATTGGCGGCAACGAGAATGCCGCGATCCTGACCGGCATCCCGGTCCGCACAATGAAGGTCTCCGTCTACGTGTTCTCGGCCTTCACGGCGGGCGTGACCGGCATCCTTATGGTCGGCTGGCTCGGCAGCGTCACCACCAACCTCGGCACTGCCATGGAACTGACGGTGATCGCGGCCGCGGTCATCGGAGGGGCCAATCTGGCCGGCGGCGAGGGCACCGTCTTCGGTGCGGTCGTCGGCGCATTGCTGATCGAGGTCATCCGCAACTCGCTGATCCTGCTCGGCATATCGACCTTCTGGCAGGGCGCCTTCATCGGCTGCTTTATCGTGATCGCAGTGGCATTTGACCGCATTCGCAGATTGCGCGGGCAGGACTAGGAGATGGCTTTGAAACCCGATATCTGCTCGACGTCAGCCATCGAACCGATGGCGGCTTTTCACCGTGGTGCCAAGCTTTTTGCGCTTCGGCAGGGCTTTCGGATAGCAGTGCGTCGGACTTGAAGGCAGGAATCGGGAGACTGGGGCAGGCGTGGATACCGAAACCAAAGGAAGGCACGGAGGCAACCGCCTGAAGCCCACCATGATGGATGTCGCGTCCAGGGCGGGCGTGTCGCAGGCGACCGTTTCCCTCGTCTTGAACGACAGTCCCGGTGTCCGCCTGAGCGACGCCACCCGCGAACGCGTGCGCCAGGCGGCAGAGGAGCTGGGCTACAAGTTGGTGCGTCGCGGCCAGCGGCGCGCTCCCGCCGACCAGAACCTCATCGCGTTCATCGCCGACGAGATGGCCACCGATCCCTGGATGTCGATCGCCTTCGACGGCGCCCGCGAAAAGGCGCTCGAATACGGTCTGACCGTTTGCCTGACCGTGACGCGCGGTGATCCGGATGCGGAGGCAATGATCCTCAGCCAGATGGGACAGCAATTGCTGGGCATCATTTATGGAACAACACTGACCCGGCGCGCGGAGCCGTCGCCCGCCCTGTTCAAGCATCGCACCGTGCTGCTGAATTGTTATGATGGCAAGCGCAAGCTGCCTTCCGTGTTGCCGGGTGAACTGGTTGGAGGGCGGGTTGCGACGGAGCGGCTGATCCAGGCCGGCAGGAAGCGCGTGGCCCTCATCAACGGTCAGGAGGGCCTCGACGCCAGCCGGGACAGACTCAAGGGGTACCGCCAGGCGCTTGCCAGCAACGATATTTCGTTTGATCCGGCCTTGGTTCGCCCAGGCAACTGGGAGCCCTCGTCCGGCTACGAGATGACGCAATTGCTGATGGCGCTGGACAGCCCGCCGGATGGTATTTTCTGCGCCAACGACATGATGGCAGTCGGCTGCTTCGACGCGTTGCGGGAACTCGGCCTGAAGGTGCCGGATGATGTTTCCGTTGTTGGCTTCGACGACCGCGAGATCGCGCAGTTCACGCGGCCGCCGCTGACAACGCTGCTGCTGCCTCATTATGAAATGGGTGAGATCGCAGCCGAACTGCTGATCGATGCGGCCGGCGGGTTAAAGGGCGGGCCGACACAGATCAAGGTGGAATGCACGCTGGTGGAGCGTGATTCCGTCTAAGCTCTGCCGCGGGACAGGCGCCTCGGCCTCTCACGCGAAAAACAGGCTGACCGAGCCGCACGGCCCGAAGTCCGCGTGGATCGTGCTGCCGTGGGAGGCCTCGATTGGTCGGATGAAAGAGCCGGCAAGCACGATCTGGCCCGCTTCGATCCCAGCATCGCCATACTGCGACAGGCGGTTGGCGAGCCAGGCGATGCCTCGCGCCGGGTGGTTCAACACCCCCGCGCCAAGGCCGGTTTCCTCAACTTCGCCATTGCGGGAAACGATAGCGCCCATCCAGCGCAGGTCGATGTCGTCCGGCTTCATCGCACGGCCGCCCCAGGCGATCCCTGCATTGGCGGCATTGTCGGCGATGGTATCGACGATTGTTCGCGCCGCCTTCGTCTCGGGATCGACGCGCATGACGCGTGTGTCGAGAATTTCCAACGCCGGAACGACATAGTCGGTGGCGTTCAGGACGTCGAACACGGTAACCCCCGGACCGCGCAGGGGCGCTTTCATCACGAAAGCTACTTCCGCCTCGATACGCGGCTGGATGAAGCGGTCGGCCGGAACTGTCGACCCGTCTTCGAAGATCATGTCGTCGAGCAACACCCCGGAATCGGGAATGTCGATATTCAGCGCATACTGCATGGCCTTTGAGGTCAGGCCGATCTTCCAGCCGATCGCCTTGCGTCCGGAATTGAGTTTGGCCTCGACGAACGCCGCCTGCACGGCGTAGGCGTCGTCCATCGTCATGCCTGGATGTTTGAGGGACAACAGGCCGATCTGGGTCCGGTTTTCCTCCGCCCGAACCAGCGCTTGGGCGGCATCGCAGATCATCTGGCTGTCCAGCATCAGACTACCTCGTCGGCGACTGTGTTGCGGAGCAGTCCGATTCCTTCGGCCTCGACCTCGATGACGTCACCGGGCTTGAGCCAGATCGGCGGATCGAAGCGGGCGCCGGCACCGGTTGGTGTACCTGTGATGATGATGTCCCCCGGTACCAGCGTGGTGAAAGTGGAGATGTAGGCGATCTGCCGTGCGACGGGGAAGAGCATGCGTCCCGTCCGATCCTGCTGACGCAAGTTGCCGTTCACTCTTGTGGTCAGGCCGATGTCGACGATCTGCGCGGGATCGACATAGGGCACAAGCCAGGGACCGATGGCGCCGGACGAATCCCAGTTCTTGCCCTGTGTAACATTGAACTTGGCGTGACGTACCCAGTCGCGGATGGTGCCTTCGTTGCAAAGGCTCAGTGCTGTGATGTGCGACAGCGCCTCCGGCTCGGGGATGCGGCGGCCGCCCTTGCCGATGACGATGGCCATCTCGCCCTCATAGTCGAGTTGCTGGCTTTCGGGCGGTCGGATCAGCGGCGTCTGGTGGCCGGTGAAGCTGCGTGGGAAGCGAGGGAAAAGCGACATGTTGGGTGGTGCTTCCTGCCCGTCCCTGTACTCGGCATTGCGGTCTGGAAAATTGACGCCGACGCAGACGATCTTCTCGGGGTCCGGGATCGGAATATTCCAGACGAAGCTGCCGTCGTCATGCGTGGCCGCGCGACCCGCCGCACGCTCGAGAAGCGTTTCGACCGCGCCTGCCTCGATCACATTGCGCAGGGTTTTCCATTGTGGGAATTCCGGCGACAGCGCGAGGACGCCTCCCGGCACCGTGACGCCCCACAATTGCTCGTTGCCGGCTGTGAACGTGGCCAGGTTCATTGGATACCCCACCTCCCGCGGCCGACTCTCCTCACCACCCCGCACCGGGTAGCGCTCGAGCTTTGGGCGTCGGTTTCGACCCGGCGGTAGCCGAGAGGTGCGGCCTGCCCAGGAAGCGTCAGATCGTCGTGCGTCATAACGGGCTCTCCACCGTTCACGGTGCCACGATCGGCTGGGCTTTCAGATCGGCTTCGCGTACAGGCGTGCCGGCGAAGACGCTGCCTTCCTCGAACCACGACCGCGGCGCCGGCGCCCCCCAGAGCGTCTGGCGCTGTGGATCCTTCAGATCCCATTTGATGGGCGGGAGGTCGGGATCGACGGTCAGGTAGTCCGAGCAATAGATCTCGATGCGATGACCGTCGGGGTCGCGGATGTAGAGAAAAAAGGCGTTGGAGATGCCGTGCCGCCCGGGTCCGCGCTCGATGTTCGACAGCCATCCGGTGGTGGACATGAGGTCCAGCAGGTCGATGATGGCGAGCGGATTGGGCACCCAGAAGGCCGTGTGGTGCAGGCGCGGGCCGACGCCATTTGTGAAGGCCATGTCATGGACGCCGCCCTTGCGGTGCATCCATGCGGCCCAAAGGCGCTTGGTCTCCTCGTCCTCGGTATACTCGGTCACGCGGAAGCCGATTGAGTTGTAGAAGGCAACCGCTTCGTCGACATTGGGCGAGAAGCAGTTGAAGTGGTCGATGCGGAGCGGCCTGACGCCCCTGTAGAGGGCATATTTCTGGTGGATCGGTTCCAGGTGATCCATCCTCACATAGAACTCGATCGGAATGCCTTGGGGGTCGCGTGTCCGAAGCGTGCGTCCCTGCCAGGAGCGTTCGACCCATTCGACCTGCAGGCCCTGAGCCTGGAACCAGTCATGAGCCTTGTCGAGGTCAGGGTCGTCATAAAGCCTGAACCCCAGGACGCTGGCCGACGGCTGCTCCGCCTCGCACAGCACGATGCAATGATGGCCGCGCTCCTCCATGGCCCGCAGCGTGATGCGGTCGGCTTCCTCGTGCGTCACCTGAAGCCCAAGCACATCGACGTAGAAAGTGCGCGATTTGATTAGGTCCGTGACGAAGAGTTCGACATAGGCGAGGCGCACGATGTTGAAGGGCGGGTACAGATTCGGAGCCGGTACGGGCATTCTCTTCCTCCGATGGATCACGACAGCCCGCGATCAGGGCTTACATGATGCACAAGTTAACTGCCGTGCCTGGATCGAACGGCGCGGCTCATGCGCCCAGCTTGGGAATGCCGTGCGCTGTCGTGGCGAAGGCGATATTCTTCGTTTCCATGTAGAAGTCGAACGACCAGTCGCCGCCGTCCCGACCGATGCCGGAATTCTTCACGCCTCCGAAGGGAGTCGGCAGATGGCGCACGTTTTCCGAGTTCACCCAGGTCATCCCCGCCTCCAGTTGGTCCGTGAAGCGGAAGGCACGCGTGACGTCGGACGTCCACAGATAGCCGGTCAGGCCGTATCGAACGTCGTTGGCGAGTGTGAGGGCCTCGTCCTCGTCCTTGAAAGGAATGGCGGTCAGGACCGGACCGAAAATCTCCTCCTGTGCGATGCGCATGGCGTTGGTCGCGCGGGTGAACAAGGTGGGGGCTACGTAGCAGCCTCCGCCTGGGCCAGCCAGTTTCTCGCCGCCCGTAGCGACTTCCGCACCTTCCGATCTGCCGATCGCGATGTATTCAAGCACCTTGGCTTCGTGAATGGGATGGATGAGCGGACCAACGACCGTTTCCGGATCGAGTGGATGGCCGACTTTGATCCGTTTGGCCTTTTCGGCGACCATCGTCGTGAAGCGGTCGTAGACGCCTTCTTCCACCAGCAGTCGCGATGACGACGTGCAGCGCTCGCCGTTCAGCGAAAAGATCATGAAGACAGCGGCATCGGCCGCGCGATCCAGGTCGGCGTCGGCAAAAACGATCACCGGGTTCTTGCCGCCGAGTTCGAAATGCACACGCTTCAGTGTATCGGCACCCTGCTTCATGATCAGCGAACCGGTACGGCTCTCGCCCACGAAGCCGATCGCCTTGATGTCGGGGTGTTCCGTCAGCGCCTTGCCGGCGTCCTCGCCGAACCCGTTGACGAGATTCCACACCCCCTCTGGCAACCCGGCTTCCTTGGCGATCTCGATAAGTAGACGCGCGGTTAGGGGTGAAAATTCCGCCGGTTTGTGGACGATGGTGCAGCCCGCCGCGAGAGCAGGGGCGATCTTCCATGTCGACAGCATGAAAGGTGTATTCCAGGGCGTGATCACCCCGACCGGCCCTATTGGCACCCGGGTCGTCATATTGACCTGGCCAGGTGCGCGTAGCGTCTTGCCGTCACGGGCCTCGGGCGCCCGGTCGGCGAAGAAGCGGAAGTTCTCGGCGCCGCGCAATGCCGCCTTGGACATGAACCTTAGCGCCTGTCCGGTGTCCATGCATTCGACGAAGGCGATTTCTTCCGCGCGCGCCTCAATGGCGTCTGCTATCCGGTGAAGCAGCTTCTTGCGCTGTTCGCCGGGCATCGCCGCCCATGCGGAAAAAGCGGTCTTTGCCGCCTTTGCCGCTCGATTGATGTCTGCTGCCTTGCCATGCGCGATCCGGCCGAGGGGTTTCAGATCGACCGGCGAAACCGTTTCGAATGTCTCGCCATCCAGCGCCGGCACTGCTTCACCGCCGATCTGGTTGAGCACGTCCCGATCGCGGAACCGGTTGAGATATCCTGCTGCCTTGGCGATGTTTTCTTCCAGATCGGACATCTTCAACCTTGTCCTGTCCCTTGCACAGCCGTTGCTTGCATTGCGGTTTCAGTCCAATTCGACGTCTATTTCGCACATTGCCAGTGACGGGTGAAATGCCGGCTCACCTTTGATGTCATCTGAATCTCCTCTATCGCCGCGAATGGGCGCGGCCGCCTTGGCAAAGCCGACGGCAGGACGTTCGGGTAAGGCATGGCACCCTGGGCGGGTTCTGGTCGCCAAATATTTAACATGTTAATATAATAGTCGATCTTGAAGCTTTGTCGAGGGCTGGTGTGCGACACGGCACCTCGCGTTTGTGGAGAAAGATGGGGCATGGTCACGGAAACCGATTAACATGTGACCTGAAACCGTGCCATCCTGCGAATGCACCCCCGGAGACGATCCATGGACAAGGAAAGCGGGCCGGAAGGAGGTCAGGAAAAGAGGGTCGCGGCGAGAGCCGGATCGCGGGCGCGTTTGCGTGACTTCTCGCGATCACTACCGATGTCGCTCCTCAAGGCGCGCGAGGCGGTCATGCGCCACTTTCGTCCGGGCCTTCTGCGATTTGGCATCACGGAGCAGCAATGGCGCGTTCTGCGTGCGCTGACGACGGTGGAAAGCATTGAAGTGATGGCTCTCGCCGAGGCGACGTTCCTGCTGCCGCCATCGCTTTCGCGCATTCTGAAGGACTTGGACGAGCGCGGGCTCGTCAACCGTCGCACGTCGCAGGAAGACATGCGGCGCGGTATCATCTCCATCAGCGAGGAAGGTCGCCAGCTCATTGATCTGGCGGGGGCCCATTCGGAGGCCATCTACGCCGAAATTACACGCCGCTACGGCGCGGCGCAACTCGCGGCACTTCAGGCGATGTTGCGGGAGCTTGAGACGGTTCTCGCGGACCCGATCGGGATTGATGACCGGTCGTCAGCCGATGGAGAAGGGCAGGCGTCCACCAATGCCAAGCGCATGGGTGACTGACCCGAGCGCCGGCGAGCGGGCACAGCTTCTGGCTTTGCTAGGCAAGGTGGCCGAGGGCAACAATCGTCTGAGCCGCACATCTCATCGCCACCCCTGAGCAGCCCGACGTTTCGCTGCCTCATACCGTTGTGGAATCCGGCGCCCCACGAGGCCAGCCTGGCGGTGAAATCGCCGCACGCGTCAGGTGCCCATGCGCCGGCGATTGGCCCTGCGAGGAAGCCGAATGGCCGCTACACGCAGGTTGGTCGGAAGCGGAACGAACTTCACATAACTTTACGTCGGCCTGCAACCACCGAAACCTAGGGCGTCCATGATGGCATCATCGCAACGAGCGACGTTGCGTGGAAAGGATCAGGATCATGGATCACAAAAATCATTTCGACGATTCCATCGACGGCGGCCCTGGCCGCTCCAGGGGCTGGCTACGCGGCGCGATCGCCGGCGGTGTGGTGCTTGCCGGGTTGGCTGGCGCCGGACTTTTGACGGCAACCAGCAGCGGCTTCGGGGGCGACAACGGCTCGGCGATGCGTGCCGGCGGACATTTCATTCATGCGCGCATGGGCGGCTTCATGATGGAGCGGAGGATCGGACACGTGCTCGACGAACTCGACGCTACTCAAGAGCAAGAGGACAAGCTCTGGGAGATCATCGACGCGGCGCGCGCCGAGTTGCGACCGATGGCACGTGAATTCCACGGCACCCGTGAGGAAGTGATCGACATCATCGGCGCGGCCACGATCGATCGCGAAGCGGCCGAAAAGCTGCGCAGTGAGCGCATCGCCGCCATAGACGAGGCATCGCGCAAGATGACCGCGGCGCTCCTCGACGCGGCGGAAGTGCTGACCGCCGAGCAGCGGGCCAAGCTGGCCGAGCACATCAAGGAGCGTAAATCCCGCCGCAAGTGGTAGAAGACCTCCTGAGCGGGCAGGGATTCGGAGCAGCAAGATGGCGGAACAGGTTCTGATCGTCGACGACGATACGCGCCTGTCCGCCATGCTTGCCGACTATCTGAGAGGTAACGGCT
Organism: Nitratireductor mangrovi; assembly: GCF_007922615.2. Taxonomy (NCBI): domain Bacteria; kingdom Pseudomonadati; phylum Pseudomonadota; class Alphaproteobacteria; order Hyphomicrobiales; family Phyllobacteriaceae; genus Nitratireductor; species Nitratireductor mangrovi. Next base: position 219,343 of record NZ_CP042301.2, read on the forward strand.
ACGACGTCCTGGCCGCCCCTACAGCAGAGGCTGGCCTCGCCGAACTGCGCCGGCGGGCCCCCGACGCGGTCATTCTCGACATCATGCTGCCCGATCTCGACGGGTTCGAGACCTGCCGACGTATCCGCGCCTTTTCCGACGTTCCCGTGCTTATGCTGACCGCCAAGGGCGAGGAGACCGATCGCATCGTCGGTCTGGAGTTGGGTGCCGATGACTATCTGCCCAAGCCGTTCAATCCACGCGAACTGCTTGCTCGCCTCAAGGCGATTCTGCGGCGCCGTCACGGTCTTGCCCAGGGCGGCGCGAGGACCTTGCGCTTCGGGCGGCTGGAGATCGATCCGGGATCGCGGCTCGCGACCCTCGACGGCCGCGAACTCGCGCTGACCAGCCACCAGTTCGACCTGCTGGTGGCGCTTGCCGGCAATGCCGGCCGCACACTTTCGCGCGAGCAACTGATGGACCTGGTACGCGGCGAGGAACTCGAAGCATTCGACCGGTCGATCGACGTCCATATCTCCCGCATTCGGGCCGCGATCGAGCCGGACCCCAAACATCCACGTCGCATCATTACCGTGCGCGGTGCTGGCTACGTTTTCGCCCGCTTCCAGGACGACGTTTAGGCTCGCCGATGCGTAACAGCCTGTTCCTTAAGGTCTATCTTACGCTGCTTGCCAGTCTGGCCGTGGTGGCGCTGGTCAGCGCCGTCTTCGTGCGTCTCGGTGACGATGAGCAGCAGTCGGGCTGGCGCGACCGCCGCGACCTGTTTGTCACCGCTATCCTGCCTGCCGACCAGTCGACCGCGGAGTTGCAGGCGACGCTCCGGCGCCTCTCCGAGTCTTTTGACGCCGATCTTGCACTCTTCGATCCGGAGGGACGCCTGATAGCTCGCGCCGGGGAAGTCTTCGATGCCGGGTTCGGTGACGAAGGTGAACGCCGCTGGAAGGAGTTCCGCAAGAAGCATCACGTCATGGTGATGCGGCTGGCCGATGGGCGCGCCTTGGCCGTGCGAATGGATCGCCCGTTCTGGCCGCCCGGCCGCAATCCGCTCGCCTATCTCGCGGCAATCGCCGCCGCGATCGGGCTTGCGGCATATCCGGTGGTTCGCCATCTCACGCGGCGGCTGGAACGCTTGCGCAGGGGCGTCGACGTCTGGGGCGAGGGCGCATTGGTCACGCGGGTCGCCGACGATGGCCGTGACGAGGTGGCCGCCGTCGCCCGCAGCTTCAACAAGGCAGCGGCGCGGATCGAGGAACTCATTGCGGCGCATCGCACCCTGCTTGCGAATGCCAGCCACGAGTTGCGCTCGCCGCTCGCCCGGTTGCGGATGGCCATCGATCTCTTCGAGCAGAAGCCGGACGATGCGACGCGAACGGAAATCGTCCGCAATCTCGGCGAGATCGACGAACTGGTCGACGAGATTTTGCTGGCGAGCCGGCTCGAACACGGCGAGACTGGAAACCGAAGCGAACCCGTCGACCTTTTGGCGCTCGTGACCGAAGAAGGCACCCGCCACCGACTCAAGGTGACCGGCGTGCCGGCGATCGTCGCGGGCGAGCCGCGCCTTCTCACCCGGCTGGTGCGCAACCTGATGCAGAACGCGATTCGTCACGGTGCGCCACCGGTCACCGTCGAGGTTGCACGCGCGGGCAACCTCGTCCGCCTGAGTGTCGAGGATGGAGGCGAGGGCATTCCTGAGAACGAGAGCGGCCGCGTTTTCGAGCCCTTCTATCGGCCGCGCGGCCGCAGCGAGACAGGTGGCGGATGGGGCCTCGGCCTGTCGCTGGTGCGCCAGATCGCCGAACGCCACGGCGCGACTGTGCGTTATGAAAAGGCGCCAGGCGGCGGCGCGCGGTTCATCGTCGACTTTATCGCTGCTGGTTAGGGCAGGGTCCCGCGTATCTTGCCGCTCAGAACCAGTCTGGACGCATCGTGATCGTCGTGTCGTCGAGGCGGTCCAGAAGCGCGCGCTGGGCGCTCGTCTTCGGTAACTCGAAGGCGAAAAAATAGCGGCATGCGGCGAGCTTGCCATCGAGGAAATTTGCGTCGCCATCGCGTTCGCTTTTCTTGCGCGCGGCCACGACGGCCTGGCGCAGCCACATCCAAGCGATCACCACATGCCCAAGCATGTCGAGATAGACCGAAGCGTTGGCTAACCCGGCACGCGGCGCTTCGGCCACGGCGTGAACCAGCTTGCCAGTGGTGGCGATCGTCTCGGAGAGATGGTTGGCCAGTGCTTCGGCGTGTTCGGCCAACCCTTCAGCGGCATGGGCTTCGCGGATATCGGCCAGGATACGTCCCGCAAGTGTCTTGACCCCGGCACCCTGCGCCTGGAGGACTTTACGGCCGAGCAGGTCGATCGCCTGGATCCCGTGGGTACCCTCGTGGATCGGGTTCAGCCGGTTGTCGCGGTAAAGCCGTTCGACCGGGTAGTCGCGGGTGTAGCCATAGCCGCCCAACACCTGGATCGCGTGTTTGTTGGCCTCAAGGCAGTATTCGGACGGCCAGGACTTGGCGATCGGGGTAATGAGGTCGAGCAGGAGCTCGTTCTGGCGACGCGAATCCTCGTCCTCCTCGGTGCGGATGCGGTCGACGAGATCGGCGGAATAAAGGCTCAGGGCCAGGGCACCCTCCACAGCGGCCTTCTGGGCCAGCAGAAGCCGGCGGATGTCGGCGTGCTCGATCAGCAGCACCTGCGGGCTTTCGGGATCCTTGCTGTCGGGATGGCGGCCTTGCGGGCGCTCACGGGCATAGGCAAGCGAGGCGCGATAGCCGGCCGCGCCCAGCGCGACCGCGCCAAGGCCGACGCCGATACGGGCTTCGTTCATCATCTGGAACATGTAGGAGAGGCCATGGTGTGGCTCCCCGACCAGGTAGCCGATGCACGGGCTGTCTTCGCCGAAGTTGAGCAGCGTGTTGGTGGTGCCGCGATAACCCATCTTGTGGTTGAGTCCGGCCAGCACAACGCCGTTCCTCTGCGTGACCGCGCCGTCGTCGCCGACCAGAAATTTCGGCACTATGAACAGCGAGATGCCTTTCACGCCCGCCGGACCGCCCGGGATCTTTGCGAGCACCATGTGGACAATGTTTTCGGAGATCTCCTGGTCGCCGCCTGAAATCCACATCTTGCGGCCAGTGATGCTGTAGGAGCCGTCCTCTCGCGGCTCGGCGGTGGTCGAGATGTCGGTGAGCGAGGATCCGGCCTGCGGCTCCGACAGGCACATCGTCCCGAAGAAGCGCCCTTCGACCATGGGCCTCAGGAAGCGCTCCTTTTGCTCGTCCGAACCGAAGCTCGCGATCAGGTTGGCCGCCCCGGTGGTCAGGAAGGGGTAGCTGGAGGTGCCGACATTGGCCATCATGAACATGAAGGAAGTGGCCAGCCGCACCGTTTCCGGCATCTGCATGCCGCCCCATTCGGCATCGAAGGCGGCGCCGAAGAAACCGGCCTCACGGTAGTGCTTCAAGGCGTCTGCGACGGCAGCGTCCATCTCCACCTTGCCGTCGACGAATTCCGGCTCGTGCTCATCGAGTTGTGCCGCATGTGGCAGGAAATGATCGACGGCGATGCGCTCGGCCGTGTCGAGCACGCCGTCGATCGCTTCGCGGTCGTAGTCGGTATGCCGCGCCTGTTCGGCAAGCCGGGCAACGCCTAGAACGTCGTGAAGCTGAAATGCGAGGTCGGTACGGTCGATCGTGATCATGGAACGCTTCCTGCCTTCATGCGTTCATACGACGTGGGCGGGCGTGTGCGCTTGAACGTTCCCGGCTGCCCGGATCAGTGTCCCTGCCCTCCGCCGAACCACCGCGGACGGGGACCGTAAAGGGTGGCGAATGCCATCGCAAGCGGAGGCGAAACGTGAGCAACGACCCGGCCAGGAGCAGCATGGTTCGAGCCGCCATGAAGGCGCCCTACCTGGACCGCGAGGAGGAGCACGACCTCGCGGTTCGCTGGAAGGAAAAGAAAGACCAGCAAGCGCTGCACCGGGTGGTGACCGCCCATATGCGGCTCGTGATCTCCATGGCGAGCAAGTTCCGCAAATTCGGCTTGCCGATCAACGATCTGATCCAGGAAGGCCATGTCGGCCTGCTGGAGGCCGCGGCGCGCTTCGAGCCGGACCGCGGCGTACGGTTTTCGACCTACGCCACCTGGTGGATTCGCGCCTCGATCCAGGACTACATCCTGCGCAATTGGTCGATCGTGCGCGGCGGCACCAGCTCTGCGCAGAAGGCACTGTTCTTCGGCCTCAGGCGATTGCGCTCACGGCTGGCGCGCCAGTTCCCCGGCGCCCCCGACAGCATGATCTTCGACGAGATCGCGACGGTGGTCGGCGTGCCGGCGGCCGATGTCGCACTGATGGATGCAAGGCTCGCCGCTCCTGACCAGTCGCTCAACGCCCCGGTCGGCGAAAGCGACGGCACATCCAGCGAGCGCATGGATCTGTTGGCCTCAGGCAGCCCGCTGCAGGATCAGACGGTAGGAGCCGCGATCGACGGCGCTCGGCGTAACCTCTGGCTCAACGATGCCCTCAACGTGCTGACGCCGCGCGAGCGCGTCATCATTCGTCTCAGACGCCTTGACGAAAACGGCGCCACGCTCGAGGTACTCGGCAAGCGCCTTGGTGTGTCCAAGGAACGCGTTCGACAGATCGAGAATAGGGCGCTCGAAAAGCTGAAGATCGCACTTCTAAAGGCCAACCCGGACCCGGCCGTCTTCACCGCCTGAGTGGCAGGCGCCGGCAACGGCCTCGCCTCGGCCTCCCCTCCCGGGTGCGGCCTATTCGTCGGTGATGATCTTCACGCGATCGCCAGCCGAAACGCCTCCGCCCGGAGGCAGCGCGTTGAGCAGTCGGAACAGGTCGAGGGCACGCCCGACGCCGCTCATGCGCGCGGCGAGTGATCCGGCCGTTTCGCCCGGCTTCACCGTCACGACACGAACATGCAACGGCTTCAGCGCGCGCTTCTGCGCCGCCGAGAGAACCTGGAAACTGCCGGAAACGGCCTGCGCCGTTGGCAGCAACCGGTCGCTGTTTTCAGGTGCTGCGGTGAGCAGGCGATAGATCTGGCTGCCGGCGCGGAACACGGCGATATGGAAACGCCAGCCTTCGGCGCGCGCCGTCGCCGTGGCGGCCTCGATGCCGTTGATCGTCGCCGGGCGGATGCTGCCGACTTCGAGCCCGGTCACCCAGCCCGACTGGATGTAGTCGGCAAGCGCGACGGACCGGGCGACCGCCACGCCGTCGAAGCGCACCGCGACATCGCCCGGGCCGGCCGCGGTGACCGCCGCAGCCGAATTGTCGATGACGAAGCCGTCGGGGACGGCGAAGGCGATGCCCAACTTGGGGTGCAGGAACGTGTTGCCGCGCACGTAGCCCTCTTCGGGCGTATCGCCGAACAGCATGCCGTCAATGCCCTCCAGGAAGGAGTCGCGGTCGCGGTCCTCGGCGGCCACCGCGCCCGAGCGGCGGGCATGGCCCTGGGCCAGCTCGATGCGCTGCGGCGCGTTGGGATGCGAGGCGAGGAAGTCGAGGCTGGCATCAGAGGCGCCGCTTACGCTCCTGAAATCCGAGTACGAGGCCATCGATTGCAGGAAGCGCGCCGCCGCGAACGGGTCGTAGCCGGCGGCCGTGATCATGCCGATACCGATCTTGTCCGCTTCGAGCTCCTGGTTGCGTGAAAACTGCGCCAGCCGCAGCTTGCCGCGCACAAGGGCGGCACGGGCGGTCTGGTTGCCGCCGAGCACGTCGCTGACAACGCGCGAGGCGAGTAGTTCCTCGGCCTCCTTCTGCTGGCGCTGCAGACCGTGATTGGCGGTGACGTGGCCCATCTCGTGGGCGATCACCGCGGCCAGTTCGGCCGAATCATTGGCGAGCGCCAGCAGGCCGCGAGTGACATAGAGGAAACCGCCCGGCAGCGCGAAGGCGTTGACGTTCGGCGAATTCAGGATGGTGATCTGGTAGGTCTGCTGTGGGTTGTCGGATACAAGTGTCAGGCTGCCGACCACCTTGGCGACCATACGCTCCAGTTTCGGGTTCGAATATTCGCCGCCATAGGTCGCAAGGATGCGCGGATGCTGGGCCCTGGCGAGTTCGACCATGCGGTCGTTGCGGGTGACCGTGTCGACGGTGACCGGGTTGGCCGATGGAACGAAGGCCTGCTCGCTGATCGTGCCGCCGAGGCTCTGGCAGCCGGCCAATACCAACGCGAGCGCCAGTGCCACCGCGCGCGGCAGGGCCGCACGGGCACCAGGCGCCCCGGCTGGCGCCTTCGACATCGTGGCTACCGGTCGGATCAGAGCGATACCTTTCCCGAAAACGCGAATCCGCCCGATTCGCTGGGGTTATCCTGGGGCCGTCGCCGTCGCTTGCCCGCACTTTCGCGAGTCGCGCCCTGTGACGGCGAATGATAGCGCTTTTACCGCGTGACCGCATTCCTGCCCTACAATTTTGGCGGCTTGCGGGCAATTTTGCGTTACCCGTTGGTTTACGTCGTATCTCCGAGGTATCGGCGCACCGAATCCGGTCCGTATTCGGACAAGATGTGGCTGGTTTTGCCGAATTCAAGCACCCGGCCTTCATCGAGGAACGCCAGAAGCGGTGCGACCGTTCGTGCGTCGTCTGGATCATGGGTCACCATGACGACCGTCATGCCCGTCTCGGCGTGCAGCCTCGCGACCAGTTCCAGCATGTCGCGCCGCAGGGCAGGGCCGAGCGAGGCAAAAGGTTCGTCAAGCAACAGAACCGGCTTGTCGCGGACGAGCGCGCGCGCCAGCGCCACCCTCTGACGCTCGCCGCCGGAAAGCTCGCGCGGCAGGCGCTTTTCCTTGCCGGCGAGGCCCACCTTGGCAAGGGCCATCGCGATCGCCTCGCGATCTGCCGCGCCGAGGCGAAGTGACGGCGAGCGTCCGAGGCCGACATTCGCCGCGACGTCGAGATGGGCAAAGAGGTTATTTTCCTGAAACACCATCGACACCGGCCGCGCCGCTGGCTGAAGAGGGGTAATGTCGATGTCGCCGATCCGGATTTCGCCTTGCAGCGGGGTTTCGAAACCGGCGATCAGTGAGAGCAGCGTCGACTTTCCCGATCCGCTCGGTCCCATCAGTGCCATGAGTGTGCTGGCTGGCACATCGAGGTCGAACTGCATCGTCGGGCCGCCGTAGCTGAAGGCGACGTTCTCGATGCGGATGGCTTGCCCCTGCCCTGTTGCGCTCATCGGCCAAGCCCCCCGCGTCGGTCGGCGATCATCATCAGGGCAAAGCAGAGCGCCGCCAGCAGCAGGGCGAGCCCGGCAGCGTCGGCGGTGCGATAGCTGCCCAGCCGTGCGTAAAGCAGATAGGGCAGGGTCTGGACCTGGTCGCTGCCGAATAGCGCGATCACACCGAGATCACCCAGGGACAGTGCCATTGCGAAAGCCGTAGCGGTCAGGAACGGTTGGCGCAGCACCGGCCAGTCGATCAGCCGGATACGATTCCAGCCGGAGATTCCGAGGGCGGTGCATAGGCGATCGTGGCGTTCGGCGGCCGCGTCATGCGCCGGGCGAAGCACGCGGACGGCAAACGGGATCGCCATCGCCGCGTTGACGGCGACAACCATGATCGGAGCGAGCGCAAAGACGTCGGCGAAATGCCGGAGCAGGATGAACCAGCCGGCGCCGATCAGGATCGGGGGCACAATGAGTATCAGGCCCGAACCGCGATCATAGGCTTTTTCCAAAATCGATGGCCGGCTTCCAGGCCGTCTTCGCGAGGCATGGTAGTGACGCGCGGACACCATTGCGTAAGTGAGCAGCACGCACAGCAGCGCGGCCAACACTGCGAGCAAGAGACTTGTCGCCAACGCCCGCTGCACGGCCGGCTCGCGGGCGAGTCGCCCTAGTTCCGCATCGAGGCCGGAGATCACAATTGCCGCCACCGGGGCCGCGACAAGAAGGACGGCAACGGCGATGACGGCGACGTTGGCTGCACGTTCCGGCGCGGTCGGCGACAGGTAGCGGCGTGAGGAAACCGACATTGCGGCCTCGCCACTCATTTCCGCGCCGAGCCTGAACAGGATCGCGACCGCCGCCACCGTGAGAAGGAGTTGCACAAGGGTGAGCACCAGGGCGCGTGCCGGGTCGAAGTCGAAGCGCAGCGCCTGGTAGATCGCCACTTCGATGGTGGTTGCAGCCGGGCCGCCGCCAAGCGTCAGCACGATGGTGAAGGAGGTGATGCAGAGCATGAACACGAGACCGGCGACGCCCGGCAGGTTTGCCCTTATCACCGGCCACTCGATGAAGCGAAAGCTGGCTCGCGCGCCCATGCCGAGTTGGCTCGCCAGGCGCCACTGGTCCGCCGGCACGGTGTCGAGCGCCTGCAGGAAAAAGCGGGTCGCGAGTGGCAGGTTGAAGAAGACATGCGCGACGAGGATGCCGGAAAGCCCGTAGATTCCCGGCCATCGTCCCGCGCCGAGCGCGTCCGCCATGTCGGCGGCAAGCCCGGAGCGTCCTAGCAGCGCCAATACGCCAAGTGCGGCGACCAGTGGCGGTAGCGCAAGCGGCAGTGCAAAAAGACGCAGCACGATGCCGCGACCGGGAAACGCCGGATGCCGCGACAGCGCCCGCGCCACCAGGATTGCCGGCAGTACCGAAAGCAGCGTGGACAATACGGCCTGCGACAGCGTAAAGCGGGCGATGCGGACAAGATAGCCGTCGAAGGCGCCGAGCGCCGCGCCCGGCTGGCGTGCCGCCTCGATGAGCAGGCCGGCGAAGGCGCCGCCCGCCAGTATCGCGACCAGCGACAATGCCAGCAGGCCGGCGCGCGCGCCGCCAGTTGTCGAGGCCGCCCTTAGCGGCTCATCACGGAAAGCCACTCGTCCACCCAGGCCTTGCGGTTCTCCGCCACCTCATCGGCGCTGAAGAGAAGCGCCCTTGCCGGTTCGACCAGCTTGCCGAACACCGGGTCCAGCGGCGTGGAGGTTTCACCGGCCGGAAACATCCAGTTGGTTTCAGGAATGACATCCTGGAAGCCCGGCCCGGTCATGAAGGACAGGAATTTCCCTGCCAGCGGATTCTCGGCTCCCTTGATGGTGATGCCGGCGACCTCGATCTGCAGGTAGTGACCCTCTTCGAAGGCCGCTGCCTGATAGCGTTCGCTGTCTTCTGCGATCATGTGATAGGCCGGCGAGGTCGTGTAGGAAAGCACCATAGGCGCTTCGCCGCTGGTGAACAGGCCATAGGCCTCGCTCCAGCCGGGCGTCACGGTCAGAACGCGGTCCTGGAGCCTGGCCCAGGCCTTGTCGGCTTCGTCGCCATAGACGGCCTTGATCCAAAGCAGCAACCCCAGCCCCGGCGTCGAGGTGCGGGGATCCTGGATCAGGATCTTTTCTTCGGGATCGCCTTCGACGAGCGCCCTCAGGCTTTGCGGCGGGCTGTCGATCGCCTCCGTGTCGTAGACCACGGCGAAATAGCCATAGTCATAAGGCACGAACACGTCGTCGGCGAACTCGCCCGGCACGGAGATGCGGGACGTATCGATGTTGTGCGGCGCAAACAGACCCGTAGCCTTGGCATCGGTCGTCAGGTTGGTGTCGAGGCCAAGTACGATATCGGCCTTGGTCGAGTCGCCCTCGAGCTTCAGCCGATTGAGCAGCGCCACACCGTCGGCGACAGAGACGAATTCGAGATCGCAGCCGCATTCCGCTTCGAACGCTTTTTCTACCTGCGGTCCCGGGCCCCAGTCCGCGGTGAAGCTTTCATAGGTGTAGACGGTAAGCTTGTCCTGCGCCGCTGCGGGCAGTCCAAGAACCGCGACGATCGCGGCGGTGACGATTGGCAGGGTCGATCGCAAGCGCATCTGGCGCCTCCTCTTTTCGCGTTGAAAGGGACATCAGGCGCCTTTGAAGAGCGTCTAATCCCTCCGCCGGTACGAACCGGATCAGGTTTTGCGGGTTGGCCGGACCAAGGTCCGTGAAGCCTCTCAGCCGGTCGGTCGGGACCGCCGGCACCCCGTTAGAGCGGCAAGACTCTTAGGCTTTCGCGCGAGGCCACGCAAGTCGCAGGCCTCTTCTCCAAAGCCAACGCGAGCCGGCTGGCGATGTTCCGGCTTCCGCTCGTCAACGCTGCCTGATAGAGGCCTCGGCCCATGAACCTTTTTGCCATTCTTCTTGGCGGCGATGTCCAGCGGACGCCGCGACTTGACGCGGCCCTTGCGGGGGCACGTGTGATCGCGGCAGATTCCGGCATCCGGCATGCCGCCGAACTGGGGCTCCAACCGGAACTCTGGATCGGCGATTTCGATTCGGTCGGCGAGGCGGAGATTGCCGGCCATCCGAATGTAGAACGCGAGGTCTTCCCTCCAGAAAAGGACCAGACCGACGGCGAGCTGGCGATTGCGGCCGCGATCGAGCGCGGCGCTGGCTCAATTGTGCTTGTAGGCGCCTTCGGCGGGCCGCGAGCCGACCATACCTTCCTCCACCTGACTGCCGCGATCGGTCTTGTCGAGCGAGGCATCACCACGCTTTTGACCAGTGGGCGCGAGGAAGGCCATCCGGTGCTGCCCGGCGCGGCGTCCTTCGACTATGCGCCCGGCACGCTGTTCAGCCTGCTCGCTTTTTCCGACCTTTCCGGCCTTACCGTGACCGGCGCCAAATGGCCGCTCGATCAGGTCGAGATCGCCTTCGGCTCTTCCCGTACGCTTTCGAACGAGGTCGAAAGTGCGCTGTCGGTTTCGCTCGGCAGTGGTCGAGCGCTGCTGCTTGCGCATCCGCTGGGCGTCGGAGACTGAGATGGCGCCACCGCTGCTTCGCCTCGACGGCATCGCTCTCACCTTTGGTGGCACGCCACTGCTCGAATCTGCGACACTTTCAGTGCTGCCGGGCGAGAAGATCGCACTGGTCGGCCGCAACGGTTCTGGCAAGTCCACTTTGCTCAAGATCGCGGCTGGCATGATCGAGCCGCAGGACGGCGAGGTCTTCCGCCACCCCGGCGCGACGGTGCGCTATCTGCCGCAGGCGCCTGACATGGAGGGCTTCGAGACGGTCGAAGCTTATGTGAAGGAAGGTCTCGGGCCGGCCGACGACGCCTTTCGTGCCGACTATCTGCTTGAAAGTCTGGGGATTTCCGGGTCCGCTGATCCGGCTAACCTGTCGGGCGGCGAGGCGCGGCGCGCGGCACTCGCCAAAGTGCTGGCGCCGGAACCCGACATCCTGCTCCTTGACGAGCCGACCAACCATCTCGACCTCTCCACCATCGAATGGCTGGAGGACGAGCTGTCACGCATCCAATCGGCGGTCGTCGTGATCTCGCACGACAGGCGCTTCCTGGAAAAGGTCACCCGCGCCACCGTCTGGCTGGATCGCGGTACTTCCCGCCGCCTCGACAAGGGCTTTGCTCATTTCGAAGCCTGGCGCGACGAAATCCTCGAGGAGGAGGAACGCGAGCAGCACAAGCTCGGCCGTCAGATCGTGCGCGAGGAGCACTGGTTGCGTTACGGCGTCACCGCCCGGCGCAAGCGCAACATGCGCCGACTCGGCGAACTGACGACCTTGCGCGAGCGCTTTCGCAACCACCGGCGTCAGGACGGAACCGCCCGCATGGCGGCGAGCGACGCCGCCGAGTCCGGCAAGCTGGTCATTGAAGCCAAGGGAATCGGCAAGAGTTTCAGCGACTTGACCGTCGTGAAGGGCTTTTCCACCCGCATCCAGCGCGGCGACCGTATCGGCCTCGTCGGTCCCAACGGGGCGGGCAAGACGACATTGTTGAAGATGCTGACCGGCGAGCTTGCGCCGGATGAAGGAACGGTGCGGCTTGGCGTCAATCTCGAGATCGCGACGCTTGACCAGCGCCGCGCCAGCCTCGATCCCGAGGAAACGCTTGCGCATTTTCTGACCGGAGGGCGCGGCGACAGCGTCGTGGTCAATGGTGAGGAGCGCCATGTCGTTTCCTACATGAAGGACTTCCTGTTCAAGCCGGAGCAGGCGCGGACGCCGGTGCGTGAACTTTCAGGTGGCGAGAAGGCCCGGCTGATCCTGGCGCGGCTGCTGGCACGGCCGGCCAATCTTCTGGTGCTCGACGAGCCGACCAACGATCTCGACATGGAAACTCTTGATCTGCTTCAGGAACTTGTCGCCGGCTTTGCGGGCACGGTGATCCTGGTCAGCCATGACCGCGATTTCCTCGACCGCACGGTGACCAGCACGATCGCGCCGGAAGGCGGCGGGCGTTGGGTCGAGTATGCAGGCGGTTACAGCGATCTGCTCGCGCAGCGCGGCAGCGCGCGCTTCGTATTGCAGGAAGCGGGCAAGGTCGAGGCCGCGGCCGCGGCTAAGGGAAAGCCCGCATCAAGGACGGTTGAGCGTCAGCCTCCGAGGCCGGCGGCGAAGAAACTGTCCTACAAACAGAAGTTCGCACTCGAGAATCTGCCGGAAAAAATCGCGAAAACCGGTGCGGAAATCACGGATTTGGAGGCCAGACTCGCGGATTCTTCGCTGTTTGCCCGCGATCCTGACGGGTTTTCGAGGCTGGCGAAGACGCTCGACGACAAACGGGCGAGCCTCGCCGCCATGGAGGAGGAATGGCTCGAACTGGAGATGCTGCGCGAGGAGGTCGAGGGCGGGTGACAACCGGCAGTGACGACCATCCCGCGCTTCGGCTGCGGGCACCGCTGCCGGGTGAAGCCGAAGCCCTCACCACGCTCTGCCTGCGTTCGAAAGCGTATTGGGGTTACGACGCGGCCTTCATGGCGGCTTGTCGTGAAGAACTGACGCTGAGCGAGGTCAATCTGTCGTCCGGGAAGGTCAGGATCGCCGATCTGGAGGGCAGGGCGATCGGCGTGGCGGAGATATCGCTGGAAGGTGAGGACGGCATCCTCGAAAAGCTGTTCGTGGCACCGGAGGCGATGGGCAAGGGGGCCGGTCGGCTGCTGCTGGAATGGGCGGTTGAGGCTTGTCGGGGTCGAGGCGCGCGGCGGCTGGTGATCGACGCCGATCCGGGCGCCGCCGCCTTCTATCGCCGCTGCGGGGCCGTTGACGCCGGGCAAGCGCCTTCTGAATCGATCCCGGGGCGCGTGCTGCCCCGGCTGGTCATCGATCTCTAAGCCCGGCTCATCTTCCCGCAGAGGCATCGCGCTCCCGACATACGGCGATGGAACGCGTTAGGCCGACGCCTTGCGCGCGGTGTGCTCGATCCGCACCGCCTCCGGTTGACCGTCCTCGATGTCGTGGAAAGGCGCAACCGAGGTGCGCCGCCCGAGCATGAAGGCGTCGGCGACGTGGACGAGGGGTGAGACGTCGACATCGCTCTCGGCCGCCTTCAGCAGTTCGGCGAAACGGGCGTAGATACCGTCATATTCGGCTGCGTTCGCCTTCAAGGTGACCCGGCCGTCGAGTTCCATCACGGCCCCGCCCTCCGAGAGCCGCAAGGTGCCGTTGTCGGTGATCACCGAAACGTCCCAGCGTTGCGGCCCGGTCTGGCGCCAGTCGAAATCGGCCAGAATGGTGGCCGTATTCGCGTCCCTGAACTCCAGCCGCGCGGCGATCGGCGTGGCGCGATTGCTCGGGAAATCGAGCGTCGCCGACACGAGATGGACGGGCTCGGGCAAGATCTCCGTCATGATCGACAGCGCGTTGATGCCGGGGTCGAAGACGCCGATGCCGCCCGGCTCCCAGATCCATTGCTGCCCGGGATGCCAGCGGCGCACATCCTCCCTCCACACGATCTCGGCGCGACGAACCGTCTTTCCCTTCAGCCAGGACTTCGCCGGCGCCACCGCCGGAGCGAAACGCGAATGCCAGGTGGCGAACAGCGTCAGGCCTCTGGCCGCGGCGAGGCGTTCGAGCGCGTCGACCTCGGCTAGCGTCGCGCCGGGAGGTTTTTCCAAAAGCACGTGGCGCCCGGCCTCGAGCGCCTGCAGCGCCAGGCCGAAGCGGACTTGGGGCGGGACGCAAAGCGCGACTGCGGGGACATCAGGCCGGGCGTCGAGAAACGCGTCCATGGCCTCGAAGGCGTCGATGCCCTCGACCGTGCCGTGGCGGCTCACCGTCGCGGCAAGGCGGAAATCGGGGTTCCTGGTGATCGAAGGCACATGCTGGTCACGCGCGATCTTGCCGACGCCGACGATGGCGATCGGAAACGGCTCAGTGGCTTTCACGCGGTACGGCCTTTCCCCGGGCGCCGGCAAGGAAGTCGAAATCGGCACCCGTGTCGGCCCCGCCGACATGATCGTGGAACAGCTGAATGTAGCCGCCTTCGGGCCGCCGCACCGTGGATTGCCACGCGGCGAGGCGTGCCGCCAACTCGTTCGCCGGTATGTCTAGGTGGAGGCGGCGGGCGTTGACGTCGAGTTCGATCAGGTCGCCATCCCGGACGACCGCCAGTGGTCCGCCCGCGGCCGCTTCAGGCGCGGTGTGCAAGACGACCGTGCCGTAGGCGGTCCCCGACATGCGTGCGTCGGAGATGCGCACCATGTCGGTGATGCCCTTTCTCAGGACCTTGGGCGGCAGGCCCATATTGCCGACCTCCGCCATGCCGGGATAGCCGCGCGGCCCGCAGTTTTTCAGGACCATGATGCTGGTTTCGTCGATATCGAGTGCTTCGTCGTTGATCCTCGCCTTGTAGTGTTCGATGTCCTCGAACACAACGGCCCGGCCGCGATGCTTCATCAGATGCGCGCTCGCCGCGGACGGCTTGATCACCGCGCCGTTGGGCGCCAGGTTGCCGCGCAAGACGGCAATGCCTCCCTGAGCGGTCAACGGCTTGTCGACGGGCCGGATCACGTCCTCGTTCCAGTTGCGTACCCCGGCGATCTCAGCGGAGATCGTCTGGCCGGAAACGGTAAGGGCGTCGCCGTGAAGCATGCCGCCGTCGAGCAGCGACTTGAGCACCACCGGCAGGCCGCCCGCATAGAAGAACTCTTCCATCAGATAACGGCCCGACGGCATCAGGTTGACGATGGTCGGAACGTCGCGGCCGAGCCGGTCCCAATCATCGAGCGTGAGTTCGACGCCTGCGCGCCCGGCAATTGCCAGCAGATGGATGACCGCGTTGGTCGATCCGCCGATCGCGCCGTTGGTGCGGATCGCGTTCGCAAACGCTTCCCGGGTCAGGATATCGGACGGCTTAAGGTCGTCCTTGACCATGTCGACGATGCGCCGCCCGGTCAGATGTGCCATCACCCGGCGGCGGCTGTCGACTGCGGGTACGGCGGCGTTCCCAGAAAGCGCCATGCCGAGCGCCTCGGCCATCGAGGCCATGGTCGAGGCCGTGCCCATCGTGTTGCAGGAGCCCGGCGAGCGCGACATCGACTGCTCGGCCTCGAGGAAGTCGGCGCGCGACATCTTGCCGGCCTTGATGTCCTCCGACATCTGCCAGAGCGCCGTGCCGGAGCCGACGCGCTCGCCGCGGAACCAGCCATTGAGCATGGGGCCGCCGGAAACGACGATCGCCGGCAGGTCGACGCTGGCCGCGCCCATCAGCAACGCCGGCGTGGTCTTGTCGCAGCCGGCCAGAAGCACGACGCCGTCGAGCGGATTGGCGCGCAGCGCCTCCTCGACGTCCATGGCAGCCAGGTTGCGGTAGAGCATTGCCGTCGGGCGCAGCGACGATTCCCCCGGCGAAAAGACCGGAAATTCCAGGGGCAGGCCGCCAGCCTCATAGATGCCGTGCTTGACCCGTTCGGCAAGGTCGCGCAGATGCGCGTTGCAGGGCGTCAGTTCCGACCAGGTGTTGCAGATGCCGATCACCGGGCGCCCGTCGAACAGGTCGGCCGGCAGGCCCCGGTTCTTCATCCATGACCGGTGATAGATGGCGTCGCGACTGTCGCCGCCATACCACTCCTGCGAACGCAGCCTGCGCGGCCAGTCGGCCTTCCTGAAAGTCATCGTCGCCTCAGTTCAAAGTACGGCCACGGCGACGCGCGACCCGCGGGCCGGTTCGGATGCCACCGCCAGCGGATTGCGCAGCGGCAGGCCGAAGGGTCCGGCTTCTATCTCGAAGAGATCGCCGGGTTCGACGCGCAGGCCATCCGCGAACGACAGCGTCGCGGTGCCGAACATGTGGACGTGGATGTCGCCGGGCTGGCGGAAGAGCGCGTATTTGAAGTGATGATGTTCGAGATTGGCGATCGAGTGCGACATGTTCGCCTCGCCGGAGAGGAACGGCTTCTCGAAGACGGTTTCGCCGCCGCGCCTGATGCGCGACACACCGCGAATGTCGGCGGGCAGGTCGCCGACCAGGATCTCGGGACCGAAGGAGGCGGGGCGCAGCTTGGAGTGCGCCAGGTAGAGATAGTTCACCTTCTCCATCACGTGGTCGGAGAACTCGTTGCCGAGCGCGAAGCCGACGCGGAAGGCGGTGCCGTCGTCGCCAATGACATAGATGCCGGCGATTTCCGGCTCCTCGCCGCCGTCGTCGGCGAAGGACGGCGAGACCAGCGGCGCGCCAGGTGCCGCGACCATGGTGCCGTTGCCCTTGTAGAACCACTCCGGTTGCACGCCGGGGCCGCCACTGCCGGGTTTGCCGCCGTCGACGCCCATGCGGAACATGCGCATGGAATCGGTCAGCTTGCCGTCGTCCTCGACAGCCTTCTGATGCATGGCGTCGCGCGTCGCGGCCGAACCGAGATGGGTCAGGCCGGTCCCGGTGAGATGCAGATGCGCCGGATCTGCGTGGTGGATCGGCGGCAGCATGCGGCCCTCATCATAGGCGCTTGCGAGGTCGACTGCGGGACCGAGGCCGAGGCGCCCGACCCTTTCGGCGATCTTCTCACCGCTGCGCGCTGCCGCCAGCGCCAGTTCGTGGACGCTGGCCGCCCCGCGGACCTCGTAAGCTTCCGTACCTTCGCGCGCGATGACACGAACGTCGCCGGAGGTGGTCCTGACCTGGGACAAAAGCATGGTACGTCTCCCGATCAGCTCTTGCTCTTGTTGTAGACGTCGAAGAAAACCGCCGCGAGCAGCACCAGGCCCTTGATCACCTGCTGGTAATCGATGCCGATGCCCATGATCGACATGCCGTTGTTCATGACGCCCATGATGAAGGCGCCAACGACCGCGCCGACGATCTTGCCGACGCCGCCCGACATCGAGGCGCCGCCGATGAAGACCGCGGCGATCACGTCGAGTTCGACTGCGAAGCCGGCCTTTGGCGTAGCCGTGTTCAGCCGCGCGGCGAAGATGAGTCCGGCAAGTGCCGCCAGCATCCCCATGTTGACGAAGGCGAGAAAGGTGAGGCGCTCCGTCTTGATGCCCGACAGCTTGGCCGCCTTCTCGTTGCCGCCCAGCGCGTAGATGCGGCGGCCGAGGGTCGTGTTCTCCGTGAGGAAGGCGTAGATGATCGTCAACACGACCATCGAGATCAGCACGTTGGGCAGGCCGCGGAAGGTCGACAGCTTGTAGGCGACGAAAAGCAGCGCGCCGGCCACGATGGCGTTTCGAACGATGAAGAAGGCCATCGGTTCGCCCTCGATGCCGTACTGGCGATTGTGGGCGCGGTCGCGAAAGCCGAGCCAGAGAATGAGGGCGACAGCGACGATGCCGGCGGCGATCGCGGTGCCGTTGGGGCGGCCGATGCCGAAGATGTCCGGAATGAAGCCCGTCGACAGCACCTGGAAGCTGCCGGGGAACGGGCCGACCGACTGGCCCTCCAGCAGCCACAGCGACAACCCGCGGAAGACCAGCATGCCGGCCAGCGTGACGATGAAGGAGGGTATGCGCCAATAGGCGACGAAGTAGCCCTGGGCGCCGCCGATGACGATGCCGGCGAAAAGGCAGGCGAGCACCGTCGCCATGACCGGCCAGTCCCATTGCACCATCATGACGGCCGCGAGCGCGCCGATGAAGCCCATGACCGAGCCGACGGAAAGGTCGATATTGCCCGACACGATGACGACCAGCATACCGAGCGCCATCACGATGATGTAGCTGTTCTGGAGAAACAGGTTGGTGATGTTCACCGGGCGCAGCAGAGTGCCGTCGGTGACGATCTGGAAGAAGATCATGATGGCGATCAGCGCGAACAGCAGTCCGTATTCGCGCATGTGCCTGACAAGATAGGCGCCGATTGCATTGGACGGCTCGTCGCGCCTGGCGCCGGATTCCACCGCTTCCATACGCCCTTCCTCCTATTCCGTTACGATGAGCGACATGATGCGCTCCTGGCTGGCTTCCGCGGCGGTCAGCTCGCCGACCAGCGATCCTTCGTTCATCACGTAGATGCGGTCGCACATGCCGAGCATCTCAGGCATCTCCGAGGAGATCATCAGCACGCCTTTGCCCTCCGCCGACAGCTCGTTGATGATGCTGTAGATCTCGAACTTGGCGCCGACGTCGATGCCGCGCGTCGGCTCGTCGAGGATCAGCACATCCGGCCCGGCAAAGAGCCATTTCGACAGCACCACCTTCTGCTGGTTGCCGCCCGACAGGTTGACCACCTTCTGGAACACCGACGGGGTGCGGATGTTCATGGCGGCGCGGTATTTTTCCGCGACCTGCGTCTCGCGGGTTTCCGAGATCACGCCTTGCGAGGAGACGGCCTTGAGATTGGCCAGCGTCACGTTGCGTTCGATCGTTTCGTCGAGGATGAGGCCCAGCGTCTTGCGGTCCTCGGTCACATAGGCAAGGCCGGCGGCGATCGCCCGGTCGACCTGCGACACGTCGACCGGCTGTCCGCGCAACCGTACCTCGCCAGAAATCCTGCGTCCGTAGCTGCGCCCGAAGATGCTCATTGCCAGTTCGGTACGTCCGGAACCCATCAGGCCGGCGATGCCGACGACTTCGCCGGAACGCACAGTCAGGTTGGCGTCGTGGATCACCTGACGGTCCGCGTGCTCGGCGTGCCAGACGTTCCAGTTCCTGACCTCCATCAGGATGTCGCCGGCGCGCCGCTCGCGCTCGGGATAGCGGTGCGCCATGTCGCGACCGACCATGTCGCGGACGATGCGGTCCTCGGTGATCGGGTCGGTACGGGCATCGAGGGTCGAGATCGTCGTGCCGTCGCGGATGACGGTCACCCGGTCGGCGATGCGCCGCACCTCGTTGAGCTTGTGGCTGATAATGATGGAGGTGACGCCTTGCGCCTTGAGTTCGAGCAGCAGGTCGAGAAGCGCCTGGCTGTCGCTTTCCGAAAGTGCCGCGGTCGGCTCGTCAAGGATGAGCAGGCGCACGTCCTTCGACAGCGCCTTGGCGATCTCGACCAGTTGCTGCTTGCCGACGCCGAGATTGTCGACGAGCGTGGTCGGCGCCTCGGCGAGACCGACCTTCTTCAGGAGGGCCTCGGTGCGTCGCAGCGTCTCGCGCCAGTTGATGACGCCTGCCCTAGAGCGCTCGTTGCCGAGAAAGAGGTTCTCGGCAATCGACAGCAGCGGCACCAGCGCCAGTTCCTGGTGGATGATGATGATGCCGACCGCCTCGCTGTCGGCAATTCCGGAAAAGGAGGCGAGCGCCCCGTCGTAGTGGATCTCGCCCTCGTAGGTGCCGGCGGGATAGACGCCGGAAAGCACCTTCATCAGGGTCGACTTGCCGGCCCCGTTTTCACCGACGAGCGCGTGGATCTCGCCCTCCGCCACGGTGAGGTTCACCGTGTCCAGCGCCTTCACGCCGGGAAAGGTCTTGGTGATCGCGCGCATCTCAAGCAGGGGTTTCATCGCCGTGACCCGATGTGCCGCCGGTGGTTTTGCGAGCGTGCGCCCGCGCGCTGGGTTTTCGCGCGGGCGCGCCCGGGAGGATCAGATTACTTGATCTGGTCCATCGTATAGTAGCCGGAGCCGATCAGGATATCTTCCCAGTTGGAAGCATCCACCGAAACCGGCTCGAGCAGATAGGACGGCACCACCTTGACGCCGTTGTCGTAGGTCTCGGTGTCGTTGATCTCTGGCTCGCCGCCGCCTAGCAGGGCATCGACCATGCCGACGGTGACGCGGGCCAGTTCACGCGTGTCCTTGAACACGGTCGAATACTGCTCGCCGGCGAGGATCGACTTCACAGACGGAACCTCGGCGTCCTGACCGGTGACGATCGGCATCTTCAGGTCGCCGGAGCCGTAGCCGACGCCCTTGAGCGACGACAGGATGCCGATCGACAGCCCGTCATAGGGCGACAGCACGCCATGCACCTGCTTGTCGGTGTAGTTGGCCGACAGGAGATTATCCATGCGCGACTGGGCGACGGCGCCGTCCCAGCGCAGCGTTCCGACGACGTCCATGCCCATCTGGCCGGAGGGGATGACGATGTCGCCGGAATCGATCAGCGGCTGCAGCACCGACATCGCGCCGTCGTAGAAGAAATAGGCGTTGTTGTCGTCCGGAGAGCCGCCGAACAGTTCGACGTGCCAGGGCTTCTGGTCGGGGTAGCGTTCCTTGAGCCCGTTGACCAGCGACGTCGCCTGCTGCACGCCGACCTTGAAGTTGTCGAAGGTGGCGTAATAGTCGACGTTCGCGCTGTCGCGGATCAGGCGGTCATAGGCGATGACCTTGATGTCGGCCGCATGCGCGTTGGCGAGCGCGTTGGAAAGCGTGGTGCCGTCGATCGCGGCGATCACCAGCACGTTGACGCCCTTGGTGATCATGTTCTCGATCTGGGCGAGCTGGTTGGGGATGTCGTCCTCGGCATATTGCAGATCGGTGCCGTAGCCAGCGGCCTCGAACTGTTCGACCATGCTGTTGCCGTCGGAAATCCAGCGCGCCGACGACTTGGTCGGCATGGCGATGCCGACGGTTCCCTTGTCCTGCGCGTAGGCTGCGCCGGCGAACAGCGTGGCGGCAAGCGCCGTCGTCGCCAGTACGGTTGTCAAAAGCCTCATATTGTCTCCTCCCAGGTAGCGGCCGAACGGCAGTAGGCGCCGCCGGTCAGACGAACGGATGATGCAAACCGGACAAGACGGCCCGATCCTTGTCCTCCCGGGCCGGCGGGACCCTGGCCCCGCTCCTGTCGCAGGTCGCGATTGATCACCAATGACACATACCAGTCAAATGCGATTGTTTGCGTGTGATATACCTGCAATGATATATCAAGGACGGAGGAAAGAGCGCCCATGGACGAGCCGGTCCAGACGGGAACCACATCGCCACGCCGCGACGAACTGATCCGCAAGGGTTTCAAGATTGCCCATCTGCGGCTCATCTGCGCGCTCAGGGAGACCGGCCAGATGAGTGCGGCGGCGGCGCAGCTGGCGATCTCGCAGCCCGCGGCCTCGCGACTCGCCGCCGATCTCGAGCGCATTGTCGGCGTTCCGCTCCACCTCCGCCACGCACGCGGGGTGGAGCTGACGCCGTATGGCGAAAGGCTGGCGGCGCGCGCCGAAATGATGCTGCAGGGCCTCGATGACACGGCGCGCGAACTGAGCGAACTCGAACGCGGCAACCAGGGCACGGTGGCGATCGGCTCGGTCACCGGACCGGCCATCGACCTCGTCCTGCCGGTGGTCAGGCACGCCCGCGTCACCCGCCCGCTCATTTCGGTGACCCTGGTCGTCGACACCAGCGACAGGCTGGCCGAGGATCTGATGGCGGCGCGGGTCGATTTCTACATCGGGCGGCTGCTCGGCGATTTCGACCCCAAATCGTTTTCGCTGACCGAGATCGGCCCCGAACCGGTCAGCCTCATCGTGCGCACCGGCCATCCCCTCCTGCGCCAGCCCATCATCACCTTGCGCGACTGCGTCGCCTATGACTGGGTGCAGCAGGCGCGCGGCGGCCTGCTGCGCCGGAGCATGGAGAGCCAGCTGCTGGCACGTGGCATCCCGCTTCCGGAGAAGGTGCTGAGCACCTCGTCGCTGCTCCTCACGCTTGCCTATATCAGCCAGACCAACGCCATCGCACCGGTGGCGTCGGCCGCCGCCGACTTCTACCGCCGCGAGGAAGGGTTGGGCGGACGCATCGTCGCCTTGCCCGTCGATGACCGCATCGAGGTCGAGCCATACGCCCTGATCACGCATGCCGGCCGTCCCCTTTCGCCAGCTTCTCAGGTCCTGTTCGACATGGTGCGCGGCCAGATCGAGGCGCAGCGTGAGCGGGCGCGGGACGGGTAGGGGGAAGGCTGCCACCGTCCCGGCTTCCGGTGCGCGTACTGCTATGCCCGGCGCGTGACATCCCCGCCGCCATGTAGCCAAGCGCCGACGGGAAGGCTAAGGAGCGTCGGTTCCGAATGCGGGAGGCCGGCAGTGTCGGGAAAGAGGGCGAGTTTCGCGGGCGTCGACTGGGGCACGAGCCGCCTGCGGATCTGGATCATGGACGACGACGGTGGCGTGCTGGCCGAGCGGCACAGCGAGCGCGGCATGGCGACGGTCGCCGCCGGCGGTTTCGCCGATGTGCTGGAACAGGAACTCGCCGGGCTCGACGCCCCGCCGTCGCTGCCGGCCGTCATTTGCGGCATGGCCGGCGCCCGCCAGGGTTGGCGCGAAGTCCCCTATCTGGACCTGCCGGCACGGTTGGACAATCTCGCCAGGGGCGCCCTGGCCATCGACGGGGCGGCGCGGCCCGTCTACATCCTGCCCGGGCTGGCGCAATCGTCGCCCGAGGCCCCCGATGTCATGCGTGGCGAGGAGACGCAGATCGCCGGCGCGGCGTCGGTAGCGGCAGCGACTGCCGAGACGTTCTGCCTGCCGGGAACCCACTCGAAATGGGCGACAGTGTCGGATGGTGCGGTGACCGGCTTTTCGACCTACCTGACCGGCGAGATGTTTGCATTGCTGTGCGAACATTCGATCCTGCGGCACTCGGTCGGGTCAAGCCGCCAGGTCGCCGCCGACAATCCGGTCTTCCTCGACCGGCTGCGCGATACGCTGGCATCGCCGGACGTTTTGCTTTCGCGGCTCTTTTCCATCCGCGCCGCCGGCCTGCTCGCCGGCCTGTCGCAAACCGACGCCGCTGCCGCGCTCTCGGGGCATCTGATCGGCGCCGAGATCGCGGCCGTACAAGCGCGGCTGGCGGGTGACGGCAGCACGGTGGTGCTCGTCGCGAGCGGCGCCATCGTGCCGCTTTACGAAGCGGCGATGAACGCCGCCGATCTGCCCTATCGTCTCGTCGATGCGGAAACGGCCGTGCGTGCCGGGCTGCTCGACGCGGCGCGGACACTCCTGGCGCCCAAAGGCTGAAAGCGAAGGTAACCCATGTCCCCCACCGCTCCCTGGCCGAGCCTGCCCGTTGGCATCGTCGCAATCCTGCGGGGTATCAAGCCTCACGAAGCCCTGTCGGTTGGCGAGGCGCTGGTCGAAGCAGGGATTTCGGCGATCGAGGTGCCGCTCAACTCTCCCGAGCCGTTCAAGTCGATCGACGTGCTGGCGAAGCACCTGCCCGAAAACTGCCTGATCGGCGCCGGTACCGTGCTGACGGCGGAGAATGTCGACCGGCTTTGCGACGCCGGCGGGGAACTCCTTGTCAGTCCCAACATCGACGTCGACGTCATGCAAAGAGCCGCCGACCGGCGGCTGGTGACGATGCCCGGCGTGTTCACGCCCAGCGAGGCTTTGTCCGCCTTGCGCCTCGGTGCGACGGCACTGAAATTCTTCCCGGCCTCGGTGCTGCAGCCGGCCGGCATCAAGGCGATCCGTGCGGTGCTTCCGGCCGCCGCGCTGGTAGGCGCGGTCGGCGGCATTTCGGAACGGGATTTTGAAGCCTACCGCTCTGCCGGTGTGTCGGTGTTCGGCCTCGGAACGAGCCTTTACCAGCCCGGCTTCGATGCCGCGGAGGTTGGTCGCCGGGCGAGAAACGCAGTCACCGCCTGGCAGTCTCTTTCGGCGTAGCTGTCACCTTGGGTGCCGCTGCACGGCCACCGATGCATCAGGCCGCGGCAACCTTTTCCGGGAACAGCGCCTTGAGCCCGTCGGTCGAGGCCGCGGCGATGCCGCGTTCGGTGATGAGCCCGGTGACGAGCCGCGCCGGGGTGACGTCAAAGGCGGGGTTGGCGGCGGGTGTTGCCTCCGGCGAGATGCGCACCTGGCGGACTTCGCCATCGGCGTCGCGTCCCCAGACCAGGGAGACCTCCTCGTCGGCACGTTCCTCGATCGGCACGTCCCTGAGCCCGTCCGAGATCGTCCAGTCAATGGTGGGCGAGGGCAGGGCGACGTAGAAAGGCACCCCGTTGTCATGCGCGGCGAGCGCCTTCAGATAGGTGCCGATCTTGTTGCAGACGTCGCCATTGGCGGTCGTGCGGTCGGTGCCGACGATCACCATGTCGATAGCGCCGCGCTGCATCAGGTGGCCGCCGGCATTGTCGACGATCAGCGTGTGCGGCACGCCGTGGCCGGCCATCTCCCAGGCGGTGAGTTGTGCGCCCTGGTTCCTGGGCCGGGTCTCGTCGACATAGACGTGGACGGGGATGTTTTCCTCGCCTGCCAGGTAGATCGGCGAGGTGGCGGTGCCGTAGTCGACGGTGGCGAGCCAGCCGGCATTGCAGTGGGTGAGGATGTTGACCGGTTCGCCCGGCTTCTTGCGCCCAGCGATCTCGCGGATGACGGCAAGGCCGTTGCGGCCGATGCCGCGGTTGAGCTCGACATCCTCGTCGGCCAGCTCGCCGGCGCGCCGGTAGGCGGCAGCCGCGCGCTCGGCCTCCGGCAGCGGGCGCAGGAAGGAACGCATGCCGTCGAGCGCCCATTTCAGATTGATCGCCGTCGGGCGCGTGGCGTGAAGCCTTTCCCAGGTAGCGTCGAGGGCGGTGTCGGACGGGTCGGCACGCATGGCGAGCGCCATGCCATAGGCGGCGGTGACGCCGATCAGCGGCGCGCCGCGCACCCACATGTCGCGGATCGCGGTCGCGGTTGCTTTCACGTCGCGCAAGGTCTCGACGCGAAATTCGTGCGGCAGCCAGCGCTGGTCGATGATGTCGACCCCCCAGCCGTCCTCGTTCACCCAGATGGTGCGGAAATGACGATCTCCGACGTTCACGAGACGTCTCCTTTGTCGAGCATGGCCGCCAGGGCGTTGATTTCGTCGAGCGACTGGAGCCGATGCCGGTTCACGGCAAGGTGCCGTCCGAGTTTCAGGGCCCTGGCCTCGCAGGCGGCCCTCAGTTCCTGGTCGCCGATCTCCTCGAAATCGGCATTGTGCGCCAGGCCGAGGATGCGCCTGTGCATTTCGATGCCGGCATAGCCGAGCATGTCGGTCCATATATCATGAATCAGGCAGTTCAGTGCCTGCTCCGCCCCGAGAGGATCGCCCTGATCCTCGAACAGGCTGCGGTGATAGAGCATGCCGTTGCGTTCGGTGCGCCACAGATGGGCGAATTCGTCGCGAAAGACCTGCCAGGTCTCGACGATCACCGACAGCAGGAATTGCCGCATGTTGTCGCGCGGTTCCTCGCCTTGATGGCCGCGCTGGGAAAAGAACGACATCCAGTAGTTGGACAGCAGCATGCCGACGTCGAATGCGATCGGGCCGTAGAAAGCGAACTCGGGATCGATGACCCTGGTTTCGCCTTCGGTTACCATCACGGAGCCGGTGTGCAGGTCGCCATGCACCAGCGTTTCCGCGCTCGAGGCGAACCGGTGCTTGAGCCGCTGCGCCTCGACCTTGAGGTCGCGGTCGGCGCGCAGTTCCGCCACCAGCCCGTCGAGATGCGGCGTGTTGTGCTGGTTCAACGGTGCGGCGAAATAGGGGTCGGTGAAGACGAGGTTTTCGGTGATGTCGCACAGTTCGACATTGCCTGCGAACAGCGCCATGTCGGCCTTGCGCTCGCTCGCCTTCATCGCAAGGTCTGAGCCACGGAACAGCGTGCGCGCCATGAACAGGCCGAGATCGCGGGCGATGCGCGGCAATTGCCGGCCGGCGATCAGCGCCTTGCGCAGGATGATGTGCGGGCTCAGAAACTCCATCACGATCAGCGCCTGGGCTTCATCGAAATGGAAAATCTCGGGCACGCTGTCCGGCGCGCGCCGCGCCTGCCTCGTCAGCGCATGGTATTCGAAAAACGACCGCTTCAAGGGCAGCGGCCAGCTGTCGCCGACGAGCCGGACATAGGGCAGTGCCTGCTTGACGATGACGCTGCCGGCGCCGCCTTCAACGATGAAGACCAGATTGAGGTTGCCGTCGCCGACCTCGCGCACCTTCCATTGCGAGGGCTCGCCGCCCAGGCGCGTGTGCAATGCGTCGAGACCCCCAAGCCGCGCGCCAAGCGTTTCCACGTTCAGGGCCTCGAACGGACGATCCTGCATGCCGGCGGCCTCCTCCTCTATGCCGATCACTCTCATTGTCACGGGAGCTTGTCGGGGAGGCTAGGAACCGACCTGTCAAATGTCAAGCTTGTTGACATTTGATGGAGCACTCCGTAGCGTCCATCCTTCGGGAGGAATTGATGGCCGAGGACGCCGTCTTTCGCATTGCCGGCGTGACCAAGTCGTTCGGTCCCAACCAGGTCCTGGGCGGGATCGGTCTCGAGTTGCGTGCCGGCGAGGTGACGGTGCTGATGGGCGCCAACGGCGCCGGCAAGTCGACGCTGGTCAAGATCATGAGCGGCGTCTACCGCGCAGATCGCGGTATCATGATGCTGGCCGATGCGCCCTTTGCGCCGGCGACCCCTGCGGAGGCGATGCGCGCCGGCGTGGTCACCGTGCACCAGAACATCAATGACGGCGTGGTCGGTGCGCTGGACGTGGCCACCAATCTGACGCTCGACCGGTTGAGCGGCAGCGCGGCGCCGCTGTTTTTCAGCCGCCGCCGGGTGCGCCGCGAGGCGCGAGCCATCGCGGAGCGCATGGGGCTGGCGATCGACCTTTCGGCGAGCATTTCCGACCTGACGCTCGCCGACCGCCAGATGGTGGCCATCGCGCGCGCCATGTCGCACGAGCCGCGGGTGATGATCCTCGACGAGCCGACTGCGTCGCTGTCGAACAATGAGGCCGAACGGCTGTTTGCGCTGATCGATCGGTTGCGCGAGCGCGGGGTGGCGATCCTGTACATCTCGCACCGCATGTCCGACATCCGCCGCCTCGCCGACCGCATTGTCAGCCTGCGCGACGGTGCCATTGCCGGCACCTTCGATGCAAAGCCGCTCGACTATGAGGGCGCGGTCAACGCCATGCTCGGACAGGCCGTCGACCGGCGCGCCATCGAGGCCCGCACGGGGACCCGGCCGGTGTTTGCAGCCGAAGATATGCTGTTGACCGAAGGCGCATGTCCGTTCTCGCTCACCCTCGGCGCCGGGGAGGTGGTTGCCATCACCGGTCTTGTCGGGGTCGGCAAGACCGCGCTCGCCGAAACGCTGTTCGGGCTGCGCGCGCCGCTCGCCGGCCGCATGGAGCTTGCCGGCCGCCCCTATGCGCCGTCCAACCCGGGCTCGGCCATCGAGCGCGGCGTGTTCCTCGTTGCCAAGGACCGCGCGACGAGCGGCATCGTGCCCGACTTCAACATCTACGAGAATATGAGCCTGCCGTTCCTCGAACGGCTGTCGCGGCTGGGCGTCGCGAGGCGTGGCCACGAGCGGCGGCTGGCGCGCGACCAGGTGCGTGATCTCGGCATTGTCTGCCGCAGCGAGCGTGACGACCTCGCAACGCTGTCCGGGGGCAACCAGCAGAAGGTGACCGTCGGCCGCTGGCTGTCGCAACCCTGCCATCTTCTGCTGCTGGACGAGCCGTTCCAGGGCGTCGACATTGCCGCGCGGCGAGACATTGCCGCCAAGCTGAGAGCAAGCGCCGACAGCCGCGCGACGCTGCTGTTTCTGACCGAACTTGACGAGGCGATGGAGACCGCCGACCGCATCCTGGTCATGTCGGAGCACACCATCATCGGCGAGCATCGCAACGGCGCCATCGACATCGACCAGCTGCTGGCCGAGGTGGCAGGTCGCGAGCAGGCGCGGGCGCATTGAGCGGAGGGGCGAAACAGGACATGGACGCACGCACGGAGCACAAGGAGGACCGCGAGACACCGCCGGACCTGCCGCGCGAGCGCTCCTCGGCGCGCGACCTTGCCATCCGCTACGGCTTCCTCGCCTTGCTGCTTGGCCTGATCATCTTCTTCTCCGCCTTCACCCGCGGTTTTGCCTCGCCGCAGGCGGCCGTCTTCATCCTGCAGTCGGTGTCGATCACCGGGATTCTGGCGCTCGGCGTGACCGCGACCCTGGTCGTCGGCGGCTTCGACCTGTCGATCGGCTCGATCGCCACCAGCGCCATGATGGCGGCGGCCTACGTGATGGTGGTGTGGGAGCAAGGGGCGCTCGTGGCCGTGCTCGCCTGCCTGGCGATCGGCGCGATCGTCGGCTTGGTCAACGGGCTGATCATCTGCTACATGCGTGTGCCTGACCTGCTGGCCACGCTCGGCATGATGTTCCTGCTGATCGGTCTGCAGCGCATCCCGACCGAGGGCCGCTCGATCGCCACCGGCATGACGCTGCCCGACGGCAGCACCGCCGAAGGCACGTTCAGCCCCGCCTTCCTGGCGCTCGGACGCCACCGCTTCGACCTGGTCATCGAGAACCTGGTTCCGGCCTCGGTCGTGGTGCTGATCGTGCTGGCGATCCTCATATGGTTCTTCCTCGAATACACCCGCTTCGGGCGCATGATGTACGCCGTCGGCTCGAACGCGCGCGCGGCCGAGTACGCCGGCGCCCCGGTCAAGGCATACAAGATCTGGGCCTATGTCATTTCCGGGGTCTTTGCCTCGATCGGCGGCATCCTGCTCGCGGCCCGCCTCGGCCGGGGCGACATCGCGTCAGGCACCAACCTTTTGCTCGATTCCGTCGCCGCCGCGCTCATCGGCTTTGCCGTGCTCGGCGCCGCCAAGCCGAACGCCTTCGGCACCGCGATCGGGGCGCTTTTCGTCGGCGTGCTCCTGCAGGGGCTGACCATGATGAACGTGCCTTATTACACGCAGGATTTCATCAAGGGCGCCGTGCTCGTCATCGCCCTGATCTTCACCTTCGCGCTGCTCGGTCGCAGCACTCGCTAGTCACCAGCCTGACAGGAAAACAGTGGAGGAAAACATGGACATTTCACGCAGGATCTTCGGCAAGCTCGCCGTCGCGCTCGCCGGAGCGACGATGCTCGTCCCGGCCGCGTTGGCCCAGGACAAGCCGGCGCCGTTCGACAATCCCGGCGACGTCGAGATCGCGCTGGTGCGCTATCTCTCGACCGGCGACTTCTTCCAGGCCTATCTCTCCGGCGTCGAGAAGCAGGCCGCCGCCCTCGGCGTCAATCTGCGCGTGCTCGACAGCCGCCAGGACGCCGCGCTCCAGGCCGACATGGTCGACCAGGCGATCGCGCTCGGGGTTGACGGCATCATCATCCAGCACGGCCTGACGGAATCGATGAAGGCCGCCGCGCAGCGCGCCGTCGATGCCGGCATCAAGGTGGTCGCGTTCGACGTGAATGTCGAAAACGAGGCCATCCCGCAGGTCGAGCAGTCGGACCGCGACCTCGCCCGTCTCGCACTCGAGCAGGCGATCAAGGACAATGGCGAGGCATGGAAGGCGGGTTACGTCTATGTTGCCGGCATCGCGCCGCTCGACCGCCGCGACGAGACCTGGCGCGCCTTCAAGGAGAAATATCCGGGCATCGAGGAAGTGGCGCAGTTCGGCACGCTCGACAATCCGATCGCCAACTCGGTCGCAAACCAGGCGCGCTCCGTGGTCTCGGCCAATCCCGACATCCAGGTCATGTTCGCGCCCTATGACGAGTTCGCCAAGGGCGTGAAGATCGCCGTCGACGAGGCCGGTCTCTCCGACAGCATCAAGATCTACTCGGCCGACGTTTCTACCGCCGACATCTCCGCGATGCGCGAGCCGGGCAGCGCCTGGGTGGCGACGGCTGCGACCAACCCGGCCGTTGTCGGCGAGGTCAGCGTGCGTTCGCTCGCCATGCTGCTTGCCGGCGAGGATCCGGGCAGGAACGTCATCGTGCCGCCGACGCTGATCACGCAGAAGGCGCTCAATGACGGCGACATCAAGAACATGGAGGAACTGGCCGCCAAGCTGCCGCAGTTCGCCCATGCCGACGTCGCGGTGCCGGGCTGGATGCCGCTGCCGCCGCGCGACTGACCGGCGGGCCTATCGAGAAAGGGCGGCTCGCGGGCCGCCCTTTTTGTTGAGGGTTGTTGCCGGTGTATCGCTCAGCCCGGTCCGGCCGCTATCGCGGCCTCGCTGGCCGGGAGATCGGCCAGCAGCCGGTCGGCGATCGCCGCACTGGCCACCAGATGGGTGCAGAAGCCGCCGGCGAAGGCGGCGCGCAGCGGCTCCACCTTGGCTTCCTCCTGCACGACGACGAGGCGCCTGGGGATCGCCTTGATCGAGGCGAGGTCGGCCGAGATCACCCGGTGATTGTAGTCGCATTCGAGAAGCGAGCCATCGGCGGAGATGATCTGGCCGGCGATGACACCGGTCGCGCCCTGCTCCTTGAGCGAACGCAGTTCCTGGAAATTCAGCGCGCCGCATTTGATGACGTGGCTGTCGGCGTCGAGCGAGCCGACAGAAAACAGCGCCAGGTCGCAGGACCCGATCCCGTCGAGCTGCTCGCGGATCACCGGCTCCTCGCGCAGTTCGCGCGCCAGCCGCTCCGAGCTCAGCACCAACGGCGCGTAGAAATTGAGACCCTTGGCGTTGACGCGCCGGGCGATCTCCATCGTGCACTGGTCGGGACGGTAGGAGTAGGGCGCGCCGAGATTGCCGCAGAGCTGCACCACGGTGACGCGCTCCAGGTCGGCATAGGACATGACGTCGGCCATGGCATAGACGGTGCGGCCCCAGGCGACGCCGACCTTGTCGCCATTGCCGATCATCTCGAGGAAGACGTTGGCCCCAAGCGTCGGCACTTCGTTGGCCGGGTCCGGCGCGAGCTCCTCGCGGCCGACGATCCACACCGCCTCGAGGCCGAAGGCGTCTTCGATCCGCCGCGCCATGACGTCGTGGCGGAAGAGATGGGTCGAGGTCGAGATGTTGACGATGCCGCTGTCGCGGGCCCGCCGGAGATAGAGCGCGACCGAGGCTCGCGAGATTTTCAGCCTTTGGGCGACCTCGTCCTGGCGCAGCCCGTGGGTGTAGTAGAGCCAGGCGGCCTTGTGTATGATCTGGTCGGTGGATCGGTAAGCCATCGCCCCTCCCGATCTCGACAATAGTCATCGTTGTTGAAAAAAGTCAAACGATGGCCTTGGCGTAGCATTCGCGGTTGCCGTTGCCGAACAGGCGCTTGCCCGACGCGGCCCCCAGAACCAGTCTTGCGCGACGGCTCTCTGCCCGACAGGATCGCGCCATCCGATTCCTGCCGCGAGGTCTCACTTGTCCGTCACGATCTATGGCATCAAGAACTGCGACACGATGAAGAAGGCGCGCGCCTGGCTGGAGGCGAGGGGCGTCGACTATCGCTTTCACGACTACCGGGCCGAGGGCCTCGACGCCGCGACGCTGGCCGGATGGAGCGACGCGCTCGGCTGGGAAAAATTGCTCAACAAGTCGAGCGCGACCTTTCGGGGCCTCGCCGATGCCGACAAGGGCGATCTCGACGGCAACAAGGCCGCCACGCTGATGCTGGCCGAGCCGACGATGATCAAGCGCCCCGTGCTCGACGTCGACGGCACCTATGCGGTCGGTTTTCGCGCCGACGTCTATGAGGCGCTTTTCTCCACCTGATCCGGCGGCTGCGCCGATACCACCTCGTCGCGGATCCAGTCGCGGAAGGCGCGCACCTTGCGCTGCGGCCGCGCGCCGGCCTCGGTGCACAGGAAATAGCCCAGCCCGGACGGAGCGCGTATGTCGAACGGCACCACCAATTGGCCGTTGGCAAGGGCGTCGCCGGCGAGCAGCTGCCAGGCCAGCATGACGCCGTTCCCGCAGATCGCGGCGTCGAGGCACAGCAGCGGATCGGAGAACCGCGCGCCGGGTTTGAGGCTGACCGGCTCGACGCCGGCGGCGGCGAACCATTGCTCCCAGCCGAACATCGCCGCTTCGTCCGTGATCACGGTGGCGGCCTTCAGGTCCGCGATCGTTTCGAGCCCGCGCGCCATCGCCGGCGTGCAGACCGGGAAGATGTCCTGCGGCATCAGCAACTCGCTGGCCGCGCCGGGCCAGTCGCCGTCGCCCAGACGGATCGCCACGTCGACATCCGATTGCGCCAGATCGCGGAGCCGGGTCGAGGTGTCGATGCGCACGAGGATGTCGGGGTGGCGGGAAAAGAGCCGGCTGAGCCGCGGGATCAGCCATTTGGCGGCGAAGGCGGGCGCGACAGAAACCACGAGGGTGCATTCGTCCTGACGCCGCGCAGTCTCGACCGCGCCGGCCAGTTCGGCAAAGCCGGCGCTGAGCCTTTCGAAGATGCGTGTGCCGAGTTCGGTCGGTTGGAGCCCGCGGCCCGAACGCACGAACAGCGCCCTGCCAAGCTGCTTCTCCGTGCGGTTGAGCTGCTGGCTGATCGCACTCGCCGAAACGCCGATCTCTTCGGCCGCAGCCTGAAGCGACCCCGTGCGCGCCACCGCCTCGACCGCGCGCAAGCCATTGAGATGGATCGTGTTGAGCGTCTTCATCAAGAAAAACTAAACTGTCGTCCCGGAACTCTTGATCGATTGCCCTTTGATTACAGCATATTGTCTCCAATGTCCCGATCATGGAGGCAAAAATGATAAAGCTTTTCTCCCTGCTCCTGCGGCTTGTCAGCGCCACCCGGGCCGGGGCGTCGAACAAAGGCGAAAACGTGCCGTGGCGAAACGATCCGCTGGCGCATCCCGCGCTTGAGCGCATGTCGATGCGCGAGCTCGCCGATCTGCCCTTCGATCGCCCCGCTTCTCCTGTTCGCAAAGACCACGCCGCGGCCCGCGGGGCCGGAAAAGACATGGGACTGGTCCGGCTCTGCGCAGTGACGGGCCAGTCCCCGCGCGCCTGTCAGGCAGCGTCGTAAAGGTCGTGCAGCTTGACCCACGCCATCGTGTAGTCGAGGCCGTCCTCCTGACGGCCCCTCGCGGTCATGTCGAGCAGCGCGTAGGCTGCGTTGAACGGTTCGAGGCCTCGGCCGTAGGTCGAATAGGTATGGAAGACGGCATCGCCCTCGCGAACGAACGCGCTCAGGCCCGGAAGCTCCTCCGCGCCCGACGTCTTGGCAGCGAAATTATAGGTAGCGTCCTGCTGGTCGCGACGGAACGAAACGCCGAAGTCGAAATTGAAGTCGGAGCCCTGCGACGAGGCCCAGGGGAACGACCAGCCCATGCGCTGGCGAAAGGCGAGCAACGTCATGAGCGGTGCGCGAGAGACCGCGGTCAGCCGCGTGTCGCGCTGACGCAGATGGGCGACGGCCCCATCGAAGCTGTCGGCCCAGAACGAGCAGCTCTTGCAGCCGACCTCCCAGTCCGGCGCATACATGAAATGATAGACCAGAAGTTGCGAACAGCCGTCGAAAAGCCCCGCCAGCGATTTCGCACCCGCCTCAGTCTCGAACGCATACGCCTTTTCGATGCGCACCCAGGGCAGGGCGCGGCGTTCGGCGGCAAGCGCATCCCGCTCGCGGGTCAGTTGCTTTTCGCGTGCCAGCAACGCCTTGCGGGCTGCCAGCCATTCCTCTCTGCTTGCGACGGGGTGGGGCATTGAAACCTCCTGCGTTTGCTTGCGTCGGGCTATGAGGCGAACAGCTTTTCGAGGTCGTTGAAGCTCGAACCCCAGCCCATACGGTGATTGTCGCGGTGTTCGGTGGTTGCGAAGCGCTGCTGGAGCAGCCGCATGCGCGTGCCTTCCGCGACCGCCTCGAAAGTCACCTCGACGACTGTTTCATGCCCGCGCGAGCCGTCTTCCTGTGTCCAGGCCCAGCTGAAAGCCAGCCGGTGCGGCCTTTCGACGGCGGTGTAGACCCCTGATACGACCATTTCGCCGTTGGATGTCCGCATCGTCGTCGTCCAGTTTCCGCCGGCGCGCGGGTCGAGGTCGCAATGTGGCGTGGTGACGCCTTCAGGTCCCCACCACCGAACGAGCTGTGCCGGGTCGATCCAGGCGTCGAACACCGCCTCGGGCGTCGCCGGGATCGTCCGGCTGATCTCCAGCGCGCGGTCGTCAGTCGTCTGCGGCATCGTGCCCCTCGTCGTTGGCGAACATCTTCTCCAGGCGGTCGAACGAGCCGTTCCAGAAGGCGCGGCCGCGTTCCATCCAATCCTCGATCTCGGCAAAACCGTCGCGGCGCGCGCGGAAAACCCGGAACTGGCGCTGCGTGCGCCGCTCGATGAAACCGGCATCTTCCAGCACCTTGAGGTGGCGCGAGATCGCCGGCTTGGAAATGTCGAACGGCGCCGCGATTTCGCCTGCCGTCAAGTCGCCTGACTGCAACAAACGCTCCACGATTGCGAGCCGGGTCGGGTCGGCGAGTGCGCCGAAGACGGCATGTATGCCCATGATCGAATCCTTTTATTTAACAAAAACATAAAATAAAGAAGCCGTCAAGATTTCGAGGATCCGGGAGTAGGAACGGCGATCTTTGGGTCCGGAATCTCCAAAAACCCGTTGGACAAGTCGGTGACGCCTTTGAAACATCGGGCAAAATTCGATTATGGTTGGTTTTCGTCCCTATCGGGCCCGGCACGCCGACACGGTGTGCCGTTCGTTTCGCGAAACGCTTCGCCCGACAATGCAAACGATCCAGCAGCCGCGAACATGCGGAGATGCCGGGCGGACAACGAGGGAGAAACCAATGTCCGATATCGAGGCGAACAACGGATTCGAGGACCATGGACTCGAGCCTGGGCAGGACAATGTCCGTGTCCTTGGGCTCGACGTCCACAATCCCGTATTCTTCGTGTCGGCGGTGACAATTGTCGCTTTCGTCATCATCACGCTGATCTTCAAGGAGCAGGCCGGGTCGGTGCTCGGCGGCCTGCGCACCTGGCTGACCACCACCTTCGACTGGCTGTTCATGCTGTCGGCCAACATCTTCGTGCTGTTTTGCCTGCTGCTCATCGTGACACCGGTGGGCTCGGTGCGGCTGGGCGGCGCCGATGCGGTGCCCGAATATTCCTATTCCGGCTGGTTCGCGATGCTGTTCGCCGCAGGCATGGGTATCGGCCTGATGTTCTTCGGCGTGCTCGAACCGATGTACCACTTCAACAACCCGCCGCTCGGCGTCGCACCCCCGCTCGCCGACGGCGAGTTCGTGGCCGAGAACATCGAGGCGGCGCGCGAGGCTGGCATGGCCGCGACGATCTTCCACTGGGGCCTGCACCCCTGGGCGATCTACGCCATCGTCGCCTTGTCCCTGTCGCTGGCTGCCTACAACAAGGGCCTGCCGCTTTCGATCCGCTCCGCCTTCTACCCGATCTTCGGGGAAGCGGTGCGTGGCTGGGTCGGCCATGTCATCGATACGATGGCAGTCTTTGCGACGCTGTTCGGCCTTGCGACCTCGCTCGGCTTCGGCGCCTCGCAGGCGCTCGCGGGCCTGAACGAGCTTTATGGCGTGCCCAACACCGACACGGCCAAGGTGGTCCTGATCCTGCTGATCACGGCCGCCGCGCTGGTCTCGGTGGTTGCCGGCCTCGATGCCGGGGTGAAGCGGCTTTCCGAGATCAACATGGTGCTGGCCCTGCTGCTGCTGGCGTTCGTCATCGCGATCGGCCCGACGCTGGTCATCATCTCCGGCTTCTTTGCCAACAGCTGGGTCTACCTGAAGAGCCTGCCGGAGCTTTCGAACTGGATCGGCCGGGAGGATGCCAGCTTCATGCATGGCTGGACGACCTTCTACTGGGCGTGGTGGATATCCTGGTCGCCCTTTGTCGGCATGTTCATCGCCCGCGTCTCGCGCGGCCGCACGGTACGCGAATTCATTACCTGCGTGCTGATCATCCCGACGCTGGTCTCCATCCTGTGGATGACGACCTTCGGCGGAACGGCCCTCTATCAGCTGCTGTCTGAAGGCTACAACGGCGTCCAGCAGACTGTCGTGGATTACGTGCCTGAACTGTCGCTGTTCCGCATGCTGGCCGAGTTGCCGCTGGCGGCGATCACCTCGCTGATCGGCATCATCCTGGTGATCGTGTTCTTCGTCACCTCGTCCGACTCCGGCTCTCTGGTGATCGACACCATCACCGCCGGCGGCAAGATCGACGCGCCGGTCGCCCAGCGCGTGTTCTGGGCCATCTTCGAGGGGCTGGTTGCGATCGTGCTGCTGCTCGGTGGCGGTCTGGCGGCGCTGCAGGCTGGCGCGATCGCGACCGGGTTCCCGTTCGCGCTCCTGCTCCTGCTCATGGTCTGGGCCACCTGGCTGTGCCTGCGATCGGAAAAGAAGATCGCCGACACCGGCTCGGCCGGCTGATTGCCAACGGCGGGGCCGCGCCTTCGGGCGTGGCCCTGCCGAAGCTTTTTCTGCCCCATTGCCGGGGCCCCGCCGCGCGGCTACTGCGGCGCCATGCGCTCCGATTCCGCCCAGCCCCTGCGCTTTGCCATGGCCGGCCTGATCGGTATGGCGGCGGCGATGGGCATCGGCCGATTCGTCTTCACGCCGATCCTGCCGGGCATGATGGACGGGCTTGGCCTTGACGCATCCGAGGCCGGCCTCATCGCCTCCGCCAACTATCTCGGCTATCTCCTCGGCGCCATCATTGCCGCGGGTGGTTGGGCGCATGGCCGTGAGCGGCCGGTCATGCTGGCCGGCCTCGGCGCCAACGCCGTCCTGCTCGGCCTGATGGCCGTCGCCGACGGCCTTGCCGCGTTTCTGGCGATCCGGTTCCTTGCCGGGCTCGCAAGCGCCTTTCTGATGATCTTCCTGAGCGCCATCGTCTTCAGCCGGCTCGCGGCGGCTGGGCGCAACGGGCTGCAGGCACTGCATTTCGGCGGTGTCGGCTTCGGCATCTGCGTTTCGGCCCTCATCACCGGCGGCCTGTTCGCCTCCGGGCACGGCTGGCGGGCGCCGTGGCTCATTGCCTCGCTGGTGGCGACGGTGGCGTTCCTGGCGGTCTTGCCACTTGCGCGCGGCGGCCCGTTGTTCGCCGCCGGGGCGGGGCGCGAGCCGCCTTTGCCGAAGAGCCCGGCGCTGAGGCGCATCATTCTGGCCTACGGCCTGTTCGGCGCCGGCTATATCGTCACCGCCACCTTTCTGGTGGCGATCGTCCGCCAGGAAGGCTCGGGTCCGGTGTCCGAGGCAATGGTGTGGCTGGTGACAGGTCTGGCGGGCATCCCGTCGGTATGGCTTTGGGGCAAGCTCGCACGGCGCTGGTCGCTGACTGCGGCCTTCGCCGCCGGCTGCCTCGTGGAGGCGGCAGGCATCGCCGCCAGCGTGGGTCTGCCGAGCCCGCTCGGGCCACTTCTTGGCGGCGCGCTACTCGGCGGCACCTTCATAGCGGTGACCGCGCTCGGACTTCAGGCCGGCCGGCAACTGGCTTCGCTGGCGCCCCGCCGCGCGCTGGCGCTGATGACGGCGGCTTTCGGCATTGGCCAGATCCTCGGGCCGATCGGCGCCGGCTATCTCGCCGACTGGACCGGCAGCTTCGTCGCCCCCTCTCTCGCCGCCGCACTCATCCTGCTCGCAAGCAGCCTGATCGGCTGGTCGGCGGGCCGCGACAGCGCCGAGGCGAGGGGCGAGCGGTAGGCCGGGCGGCCCGCCTGCCGCATTCGTGATCGTTGTCCCCTGCAAAGTGAGCGCGCCCGTGCGCTGGAGCCGTGCCTGCGGCTTGTTGCCGGCCCGATTGCCGAATAGCGTTCGGCTTCGCCTTTCCCGACCGGGCCGCCTGCCACGCCCGATCTCCCAACCTCGAGGACGCAGCCGGTGTTTGTCTCGTTCTTTCCCAAGCCGAAGCTACTGTTCACCTCCGCTGCGCTGTGGGCGCTGTTCGGTGTGCTCTTCTGGTACTTCTTCGCGAAAGACGCCGGCGGCTGGCTGAGCCTGGGCGGATGGTTCGGCTACGGCTTTCCCGCCGAACTCGGCGCCGAGGCGGACGATGCGGCCCGCGCCGCCTTCGAGCAGGCTCGGTCGGGCGCGCTCGAATTCTGGTTCTATCAGTATTTCATCGCCATCCTGGCCATCTTCATCGGCTTCTGGATGGTCTATTCCCCGCACCCCTGGCAGCGTTGGTCGCTGGCGGGCTCGGCGCTGATCCTGTTCGTCAACTGGTTCCTCGTCCAGCTCGACGTGATGATCAACGAATGGTTCGGCACCTTCTACGACATGGTGCAAAAGGCGCTCGGTACCCCGAACTCGGTCTCGGCGACAGACTACTACTGGCAGGTCGCGACCTTCCTTCAGATCGCTCTCGTCTACGTTTTCGTCGCCTCGCTGTTCCGCTTCTTCGTCTCGCATTTCATCTTCCGCTGGCGCACGGCGATGAACGAATATTACATGCAGCACTGGCCCCGGCTCCGCCACATCGAGGGTGCCGCGCAGCGTGTGCAGGAAGACACGATGCGCTTCGCCACGATCAGCGAAAACCTCGGCGTCAGCTTCGTCGATGCGATCATGACGCTGATCGCGTTCCTGCCGCTGCTGTGGGGACTGTCGGCCAATGTGACGGAACTGCCGATCATCGGCGAGGTCAGCCAGGGGCTGGTCTTCGTGGTAATCCTTTGGTCGATCTTCGGCACGGCGCTGGTCGCACTCGCCGGGATCAGGCTGCCGGGGCTCGAATTCCGCAACCAGCGCGTCGAGGCGGCCTACCGCAAGGAGCTCGTCTACGGCGAAGACCATGCCGAGCGCGCCCAGCCGCAGACGGTGGTCGAGCTCTTCGCAGACATCCGCAAGAACTATTTCCGCCTCTACCTCAACTATCTCTATTTCAATCTGGTGCGCATCTTCTACCTGCAGATCGGCGTGATGGTGCCCTACATCGCGCTCGCTCCGACCATCGTCAGCGGCACGATCACGCTCGGCGTCATGCAGCAGATCATCCGCGCCTTCCAGCGGGTGGAGAACTCCTTCCAGTACCTGATCAATTCCTGGTCGACGATCGTGGAACTGATGTCGGTCTACAAGCGCCTGAAGGCGTTCGAAACGACGCTGGAGGGCGAGCCGCTGCCCGAGATCGAGCAGGAATACCTTGCGCGCCAGGGCGGCACGCCAGGGTAGGTTGGGCTAGCCGCCGGCGGTGGCCGGCGGGGTCGCGTCGAGATCGTCGACCAGTTCGCGGTAGCTGATGCAGCGCACGTCAGGCCTGATACAGGTCTCGCGGGCAAAGCGCTCCAACGCGCGCCAATAGGCGCCGCCATTCATCAGCGTGAAGTGGAAGCCGATCTGCAGCGGAACGCGCTTGCCGTCATATTGCCGCCGGAAGGCATCGGTGAAAGCCTGGTAGGTCCGTTCCTCGAAGCGGCCGTCGCGGTCGGGGTTCTCGATGCCGGCGGAATGGCGCACGAAGAGATTGTAGTCCATGGCGATGATGCGCCGCGCCTTTGGCCCTTCCGGGATCAGCGGCAGGGCAAAATTCCACAGCCCGCCCTTACCTGACGGCATCTCGGGACCGCGCGACACCGCGCTGGCGTCATAGGCGAGGCCTTCCGCGGCAAGCGCCCTGCCGAGGGCGGCATTGACCGACAGATAGGGCGCGCGGAAACCGGTTATGCCGGTCTCGGCGAAAGCGCGCCAGCCAGCCGGCTCCGGTGAAATCCCGTTGATCGCGTAGGCGTCGCGCAGGATCGTCCGGAACTGCGCGAACTCGGCGCTCCAGTCGACCTCGCTCCAGCCCTTGCCGTCGAAATGACCGCAGCCATGGCTCGCGATCTCATGGCCCTCGGCGCGGGCCGCGACGATCTCACCCAGCCTTTCGGCGACCTCTTCCTTCGATGCCGCGAAACCGACATTGGAGCGGCCGGCCTTGTGCCCGGGGGCCCGGTAGCGCTCCCTGGTCTCCGGCGAGAGCAGAAAGACACAGGAGAGGAAATAGGTGAAGCGCGCCCCGGTTTCCGCCGCGAGCGCGCGGCTGCGCTTCCATTGCGCGATGTCATGCGCGCCGTCGAAGGAGATCACCACCACCTGCGGCCGCTTTTCCGCGCCCGCGGACGCGGCCGGCTGGAAGAGAATCAGTAAGGATGAGATGCAGGCGAACAGGCGGGAAAAACGCGGCATGAACAAAGGCGACTCGTTGCGGGCGCCCGTTGGTGGCCGGCGAATGTGGCAGCTCTGCGGAACCGGACGACAGACCAGGTTTTCAACGCGCCGCCGCCGCGATAGGTTCTGCCGCGTCGAGACGCGAGGTGCGCATGCTTATCTTGATCGTCGGCCTGATCCTTTTCCTCGGAGTTCACTCTGTCCGCATCCTGGCGCCCGCCTGGAGCACCGAACGCGCGTCGTCGATGGGCAAGGGGCCCTGGCGCGGCATCTATTCGCTGGTGTCGATCGTCGGCTTCGTGCTGATCATCTGGGGCTACGGGATGGCCTGGGCGTCCGCGCCCGTTCTCTACGAACCTCCGGTATGGCTGAAGCATCTGGCAGCGCTGCTGATGCTCTTCGCCATGATCGCCATCATGGTCTTCGCGGTGCCGGCGGGACGGCTGAAGCCGGCGCTGAAGCACCCGATGCTGGTCGCGGTGAAGCTGTGGGCGCTGGCGCATCTGATGGCCAATGGCGACCTCGCCTCCATCGTCCTGTTCGGCGCCTTTCTCATCTGGGCGGTGGCCGATCGCATTTCGGTCAAGCGTCGCGTCGCGGCCATTCCGGCCGACGGTCCGGTGCGCAACGACGTCATCGCGGTGGCCGCCGGCCTGATCCTCTATGTGCTTTTCGTCTGGAAGCTGCATCTGTGGCTGTTCGGCGTGCCGCCGCTCGCCGCCTGAGCGCATTGCCGGCGAAATTTGCCGCCACGCCTTCCATAAGCCGGAATTTTCGCTAAAAGGCGTCCGCAGGGCGTGCCATCGGCGCGCCCGGGCAACCGGTTGAGTTTTCATGTCCGACGACAGTTTCATCAGAGAGGTTTCCGAGGAGCTCCGCCAGGATCAGGCGAAGGCACTGTGGGATCGCTACGGCTGGATCGCCATCGGCGCGGCCGTGATCGTGGTTGTGGTCACGGCGGGCGTCGTCGGCTGGAACTACTGGACCACGGCGCAGGCCAACCGGTCGGGCGACGCGTTTTCCCAGGCGCTCGGACTGGCTTCGGAAGGCAGGAACGACGAGGCGATCGCCGCCCTCGAACAGCTCGAGCAGGACGGCTATGGCTCCTACCCGGTTCTGGCCCGCCTGCGCGCCGCGACCGTGATGGCCGAAAAGGGCGACATCGACGAAGCGGTCGCGGCCTTCGACGCCGCTGCGACCGACAGTTCGGTGCCGGCCGCGATCCGCGACATGGCGCGGCTGCGGGCCGCGCTGCTTCTGGTCGACCACGGCGAATACGAGGAGGTCTCGGCGCGCGTGGAAACGCTGACCGCCGACACCAACACGCTGCGCCACACCGCTCGCGAGGCGCTTGGGCTTGCAGCCTGGAAGCAGGGTCGGCCCGCGGACGCACTGGCGCTGTTCGATCAGGTCGCCGACGACAGCGAGGCACCGCGCAATGCGCGCGAGCGCGCCACGCTGATGGCCGAGCTCATCCGCGGCTCGGGCGACGCGTCCTGACCGACCACCGATGAGCTTCACCGTCGCCATCGTCGGCCGGCCCAATGTCGGCAAGTCGACGCTGTTCAACCGGCTTGCGGGACGCAAGCTGGCGCTTGTCGACGACACTCCGGGGGTGACACGTGACCGCCGCGTCCACGACGCGCGGCTGTTCGACCTGCGCTTCCAGGTGGTCGATACCGCAGGTTTCGAGGATGTCACCGACGATTCGCTCGAGGGCCGCATGAGAGCCCAGACCGAGCAGGCGATCGCCGAGGCCGACCTGATCCTGTTCATGGTCGATGCCAAGGCCGGCGTCACGCCGAGCGACGAGGCATTTTCGCGCGTCGCGCGGCGGTCGGGCAAGCCGATCGTGCTGATTGCCAACAAGGCCGAGGCGCGCGGCGCGCAAGCCGGCATGCACGAGGCCTGGGGGCTGGGGCTCGGCGAGCCGGTGCCGATTTCGGCCGAACATGGCGAAGGCCTGCCCGATCTGAGAGAGGCGATCATCGCCGCGCTCGGAGAGGAGCGGGCGCTGCCGGAAGAGGATGATGATGCTCCGGCCGGCGAAGAGGCCCTGGTCGGCGAGGACATAGCCGACCCCGACGCCGAGGACGTGCCCGCATATGATGCGTCCAGGCCGATGCGCATTGCCGTCGTTGGTCGGCCGAATGCTGGCAAATCCACGCTGATCAACGCCCTGATCGGCGAGGAACGGCTGCTGACCGGGCCGGAGGCCGGCATCACCCGCGATTCGATCTCGGTCGACTGGGTCTGGCGCGACCGCAAGCTGAAGCTCTTCGACACGGCCGGCATGCGCCGCAAGGCGCGCGTTCAGGAAAAGCTCGAAAAGCTGTCTGTTGCCGACGGGCTGCGGGCGATCCGCTTCGCCGAGGTGGTGATCGTGGTCCTCGATGCGACGATCCCGTTCGAAAAGCAGGACCTTCAGATCGCCGACCTGATCGCGCGCGAGGGCAGGGCGCCGGTGATCGCCTTCAACAAATGGGATCTGATCGAGCATCCGCAGGAACTGCTCGCCGAACTGCGCGAAAGGACAGAGCGTCTTCTGCCCCAGGTTCGCGGTCTGCGCGCCGTGCCGGTGTCGGCTGAAACCGGGCGCGGCCTCGACAAGCTGATGGAGGCAGTGGTTGCCACCCACGAGGTCTGGAACCGGCGTGTTTCGACCGGCCGCCTCAACCGCTGGCTCGAGGGCGTGCTTGCTCATCACCCGCCGCCGGCGGTCGCCGGCCGCAGGCTGAAGATCAAATATCTGACCCAGGTGAAGACGCGGCCCCCCGGCTTCGTCGTCTCGTGCTCGCGCCCCGACGCGATGCCGTCGTCTTATGTGCGCTATCTCGTGAACGGCCTGCGCGAGACCTTCGACATGCCGGGCGTTCCGATCCGCGTCATGTTGCGCGCGCCCGACAATCCCTATGCCGGCCGCGCCCGCCGGAAAAAATGACGCAGCCGCAATGAGGCCGAATACGGGCGGCATTTTCGCCGCATTGGCGCCGTTAACCCTCCATCAACGATAAATCCGCACACTCTTAGAAATTCTGTTCGAGTGGCGTTCTGGAGAGTTCCGGTGCTTCGAAAGACGGTTTCGCGGCGGCCTGCCGCCGCGGTACGGGGGTCTAACTTCCTTTCATCTCTTCTCGTCGGCGCCGCGATCTTCCTCGGCTTCCCGACGGTTGCCGCCTATCAGGACATGGCGAGCTACGTCGCCGGCCTCGACAGGGCCGGCGATCGCTGGAACGCGGTGATCGAACGCTCGGTCGCAGGCTCTGTACACGAAGCCGAGATGCCGTTTGTCGACCGGACCGTGACCGGGACCATCTCCGGCTCCGGCATCAAGTCGGACCGTCTCGGCTCTGTCGCCTTCAAGAGCAAGCACGGCGCGGCCAACGAGGTTCCTGACGAAGAGCGCGTCAACCGCAAGGAAAAGCGTGGCCGGCTGATGAATGTCGCGCCGGTTGCCCCGCCCAAGGCCTTCAACGCCGGTTCGGTGTTCGAGCGCACCAGCATGATCGTGCGTCCGGAGGTCGAGCCGAAGCTTGCGATGGCCTTCGACGAACCGCGCATCCGGGGCCAGGAAGTCACGATCGCGGCCGCGTTTCACCGGCGCGCGGATCGCAAGCCCGACCCGGGCGTGCCGGCGATGCTGGCGAGCCTCGTGACCAACAACAAGGCCGACATCCTGGCCACGGCCTATGCGCCGCCGGAACCGGACTATGCCCGCAAGTCACCCTTTGCGAGCCTGCTCGGCGAGGATGAGGAAGAAGACGAGAACGGCGGACGCTTCATCCCGCCGCTGGCCTCCGGCGACCATCAATGGATGGGTCAGCCGCTGCCGGCGGCCGTGTTTTCTCAGGACGAGCAACGCTGCCTCGCCGCCGGCGTCTATTTCGAGGCACGTGGCGAAAGCCTGAAAGGCCAGGCTGCCGTCGCCCAGGTCATTCTCAACCGGGTGCGCAATCCAACCTATCCGAACTCGATCTGCGGCGTGGTCTACCAGAACGATCACTGGCGCAATCGCTGTCAGTTCTCTTTTGCTTGCGACGGCATTCGCGACCGCATTGCCAGCCCGCGCCATTGGTCGGCCGCGCAGCATATCGCCATGGCGGTGACCGCCGGCAAGATTTTCATTCCCGAGGTCGGTTCCTCGACCCACTACCACGCGACCTATGTGCGCCCGCGCTGGGCGCGCGCGATGGAGAAGATGAAGAAGATCGGCCTGCACGTCTTCTATCGCACGCATGGCGGCGGCTGGAACTGAGCCGGCATGCCGGCGGCCTGCCGACACGCCTGAGCCGCCGATTCCGTTGCTGGCGCCGAGTTCGCTGCGCGGACGTAGTGTCGCACCTGGCTAAATATCTGAAATAAAAGCATAAAGTGCCAACGCCCGCCCGGTCTGCTTCGGCTTGACTGTGTGATGCGCCCTCACTATGGTGCGCCCGACTTTGGAGCGG
The DNA here is from genome assembly GCF_007922615.2 of Nitratireductor mangrovi. Taxonomy (NCBI): domain Bacteria; kingdom Pseudomonadati; phylum Pseudomonadota; class Alphaproteobacteria; order Hyphomicrobiales; family Phyllobacteriaceae; genus Nitratireductor; species Nitratireductor mangrovi. The sequence continues at coordinate 263,664 of NZ_CP042301.2, forward strand.
GCAATCCGGCCGGGATTGCGCGGGCATGGGTCGCGAAGACGGGCGTCCGACGTCCGGCGAGACCCGCGGAAAACGGCCCGTGCAGGAATCCTGAAAAGATGGCGCGCGAGGACGATCTGGATCGCAGGCGAAGGGAACTGGAGGCAGCGCTTTCGGCGCGCCGTCCCGAGCCGAGTGACGAGGGGAAATCCGCTGGGTCGGGCAGCATGGCCGGTGCCGCCAACGCGCTGAAGCTTTCCAGCGAGTTTATCGCGGGAATCGTGGTCGGGGCGGTCATCGGCTGGGTAATTGACAAGCTGGCGGGGACGTCGCCTTTTGGTCTTGTCGTGTTCCTGCTGCTTGGCTTCTGTGCCGGAGTTCTCAACGCCCTGCGTTCGACGGGGCAGTTGGCCGAATTCGGGTCGCGCCGGTCCAGGTCGGACGGCGACGGAACCGAAAAGAAGTGACCGGCGCCGCGGGCGCCAACAGGAAGGCGGGGTAAACAGGTGGCCAACGATCCCATCCACCAGTTCCACATCAGCAAGCTGGTCCCGATCGAGATCGGCGGCCTCGACTTCTCGTTCACCAACTCGTCGGCGTTCATGGTCGCGACCGTCGTTGCGGCCGGCGCGTTCCTGTTTCTGAGCACGGCAAGCCGCGGCCTCGTGCCGGGCCGCATGCAGTCGGTGGCGGAGATGGCCTACGAATTCGTGGCCAACATGCTGCGCGACGCGGCGGGCTCGCAGGGCATGCGCTTCTTCCCGTTCGTGTTCTCGCTCTTCGTCTTCGTGCTGGTCGCCAATCTTTTCGGCATGTTCCCGTATTTCTTCACGGTCACCAGCCACATCATCGTCACCTTCGCGCTGGCCATCCTCGTGATCGGCACGGTCATCGTCTACGGCTTCTGGAAGCACGGTCTCGGCTTCCTGCACCTGTTCGTGCCCAGCGGCGTGCCCGGCGTGCTGCTGCCGCTCGTCGTGGCGATCGAGGTGATCTCGTTCCTGTCGCGCCCGGTCAGCCTCTCGGTGCGTCTGTTCGCCAACATGCTGGCCGGTCACATTACCCTGAAGGTTTTCGCCGGCTTCGTTACCTCGCTCACCGCCTACGGCGTCGCGGGTGTCGCCGGCGCCGTGCTGCCGCTCGGCATGACGGTCGCGCTGACCGGCCTCGAATTCCTCGTCGCGTTCCTGCAGGCCTATGTCTTTGCCGTCCTGACCTGCATGTACCTCAACGACGCGCTTCACCCCGGACACTAGGGCTGGCCGGAAGCGGCGCCCTCAACGAGCATCAACCCAATCTCAAGCTTTGGAAAAGGAGTTTCCCAATGGAAGTAGATGCAGCGAAGGCAATTGGCGCAGGCATCGCCTGCCTCGGAATGGGCGGCGTCGGCATCGGCCTCGGCCACATGTTCGGCAACTTCCTCTCCGGTGCGCTGCGTAACCCGTCGGCCGCCGACGGCCAGTTCGGCCGCCTCATCTTCGGCTTCGCCGTGACCGAGGCGCTCGGCATCTTCTCCCTGCTCGTCGCTCTGCTGCTGCTCTTCACCTAAGAGCCGGCCATTCGCGCTGGGTGACCGGCCGCCATGGGGCGGCCGGTGGGACAACGACAGGAAGAACCCATGTTTGTGGCAACGGCATTCGCCGCGTCGGAAGAACCGGCACAAGGCGATACGCACGCAACGACGGAAGCGGGTCACGGCGGTACGGAAGCGGGCTTCCCGCCGTTCGAGACCTCGACGTTTCCCTCGCAGATCCTCTGGCTGGCAATCACCTTCGGCCTTTTCTACCTGTTCCTGAAGCGGGTGGCGTTGCCAAGGCTGGCGGGCATCATCGAGGTGCGCCGCGACCGCATCGCCCAGGATCTCGACCAGGCGGCCCGCCTCAAGCAGGAATCCGACGAAGCGATCGCTGCCTACGAGCAGGCGCTCGCCGAAGCCCGCCAGAAGGCCAACGAGATTGGACAGAAGGCGCGCGACGGTGCCAAGGCGGAGGCCGACGAGGCGCGCCGCGGCGTCGAGGCGGAACTGGACGAGAAGCTGGCCGCCGCCGAAACACGCATCGCCGAGATCAAGGCGTCGGCGATGAGCGACGTCGGCACCATTGCCGAGGAAACCGCCGGCGCCATCGTGCAGGCGCTGGGTGGCGGCTCGGTCACCAAGGCCGATGCCGGTGCCGCGGTCAAGGCATCGCGCTAGGAGAGGGTCATGGACGCCACATTCTGGGCAACAATCGCGCTTTTCCTCTTCATCGGCATCGTCTTCTATCTGAAGGTGCCGGGCATGATCGCCAAGTCGCTCGACGACCGGGCCGAGCGCATCCGCAACGAACTCGACCAGGCGCGCAAGCTTCGCGAGGAAGCCCAGGAGGTGCTCGCCGAGTATCAGCGGCGCCGCAAGGAAGCCGAGAAGGAGGCCGAAGACATCGTGTCGGCGGCCGAACACGAGGCGGCGCTCATGGTCGAGGAAGCCAAACAGAAGACCGAGGAATATGTCGCGCGCCGCACCGCGCTGGCCGAGCAGAAGATCGCGCAGGCCGAACGCGACGCCGTCAACGAGGTTCGTGTGCAGGCGGCCGACATCGCGGTCGAGGCGGCGCGGCGCATTCTTCAGGACCGCGTCGACACCAAGCTGGCGGGCGACCTGTTCAAGTCATCGCTGCAGGACGTGAAGACCAAGCTCAACTGATCGCCTCGAAAGCGACGGGAAAGCACCGAAGCCGCCCCGATGACGGGCGGCTTTCTCTATTCGGCCGCCGGCACCAATTCGGCCTCGACCGGGACCGGCTCTTCGCCCGTCTCGCGAAACGGCGCGAAGGACAGCCGATGGATCCGCGCCAGCGGGCCGCGCTCGGTGATCGCGCTACGGTGGACCGCGGTGGCATACCCCATATGGCTTTCGAAACCATAACCGTCGTGGCAGGCCGCGCAGCGCGCCATCATGCGGTCCCGCGCCACCTTGGCCACGATCGACGCCGCCGCTATCGAGAGCGAGCGGCGGTCGCCCTTGACCAGCGCAATCGCCTCGCAGGGCAGGTCGGGCGGAATGTCGCGGCCGTCGACGAGGGCGTACCGTGGCGTCAGGGCGAGCAGCGCCGTGGCGCGCCGCATCGCCTCCAGGCTGGCGCGCAGGATGTTGGAGCCGTCGATCGCATCGGCGGAAACGGCGGCAATCGAGATCGCCGTCGCATGGCCCAGGAGTTCGCCGAACAGCCTTTCGCGCTCGGCGGCGGTGAGCTTTTTGGAATCGTCGAGGCCTTCGGGAATGCGGTCGGGATCGAGGATGACGGCCGCCGCCACCACCGGGCCTGCCAGCGGCCCGCGGCCGGCCTCGTCCAGCCCGCAGACCGGCGCCTGCCCGCGCCTGATCGCACGCTCCTCGGCCTCGAAGTCCGGCGCGTCAGGAAGTTCGAAAAGGGTCGGAGAACCGGAAGGCGAGCGACTCATGTGCGGCGATGGTCGCACCGCCTCCGGTTCTCCGCAAGTCCTTCCCGGCCCGAAGGGGGCGGCAGGCGGGGAAGGGGCCGTCGGCTAGGGCGGGGGGATTAGCCGGACGGGAAGCCTTGGACAGGCCGCGCTCTACGCTGAGTGTCGTCGCCTACAAGAGGCTGAGCTGTTCGCCGGCGCGCGGCGGCGGGTTGAAAAGGTCCGTGCGCAGTTCGCGCCGTGTCCGGTCGAAGCCGATGCGCCGCGCCGCGATCTCGAACCGCCGCCCGATCTGCCAGGCATAGGGACCGGTGCCGCGCATGCGCTTGCCCCAGGAAGAATCGTAGTCCTTGCCGTCCCGCATCGAGCGGATCAGCGACATCACATGTCGATAGCGGTCCGGAAAATGCCTGAGCAGCCAGTCCTTGAAGATCGGGCTCACCTCCAGCGGCAGGCGCAGGATGATGTAGCCGGCTTCGCGCGCGCCCATAGCATAGGCCGATTCCAGAATGCGCTCGACTTCATGGTCGGTCAGGCCCGGGATGAGCGGCGCCGCCATGACGGAGACCGGAATGCCGGCTCCGGCGAGTTCCTTCATCGCCTCCAGCCGCCTTGTCGGCGTGGCGGCGCGCGGCTCCATGGTACGGGCGAGCTTGCGGTCGAGCGTCGTGACCGAGAACGCGACCTTGACCAGGCCGCGTTCGGCCATTCGCGACAGGATGTCGGCATCACGCACGACCAGCGCCGACTTCGTCACAATGCCGACCGGATGACCATGCGCCTCCAGCACTTCGAGGATCTCTCGCATGATGCGCCACTGCCTCTCGACCGGCTGGTAGGGGTCGGTGTTGGTGCCGATCGCGATCGTGCGCGGCTCGTAACCCTCGCGCGCCAGTTCGCGCTCCAATAGCTTCGCCGCCTCGGGTTTGGAAAACAGCCGCGACTCGAAATCGAGCCCCGCCGAGAGGCCCATGAAGGCGTGCGTGGGCCGCGCGAAACAGTAGACGCAGCCATGTTCGCAACCGCGATAGGGATTGATCGACCGGTCGAAGGAGATGTCGGGCGATTCGTTGCGGGTGATGATCGTGCGCGGCTTTTCGACCTGAACCTCGGTCTTGAAAGGCGGCAGCTCGTCGATCGTGTTCCAGCCATCGTCGAAGACGTCGCGGCGCAGCGCCTCGAACCGTCCAGACGGGTTGATGCCGGCGGCGCGCCCACGGCGGCGATCGTCGCCGATGCGCAGGCCGCTTTCGTCGATGACGGTGTTGGCCAAGGCCGCCCCGCCACCGCCGAACGCCGCCGTGTCGGCGCGGTCGAACTGCTCCATCGTCGCTCTCCGCTTGCTATCGGATCGTGTTCCTGATGAATCTATTCCTATCGGCGAAATGAGAACAAAGCAAGAACTTTCTGGTTGTGCGCTGCACAACTGGCGCTCGACGCCGGTTTGCGCTATCCAACGCCAAATGCTGACGGTGGTGATCGAAACCCGCAACGATGAGGACGCCTTGGCGAGCACGCTGGGCTCGCTGGTCTCGGCCGCCGTCGAGGGGGTCGTTCGCGAGGTCCTCGTCCATGATCGCGGCTCGACCGACCGCACCGCCGCGGTGATCGATCACACCGGCTGCACCCTCGTGCGGGAGGGCGCGCTGGCGTCGAGCCTGGCCCGCGCCAGGGGTGACTGGATCCTGGTGCTGGAACCGGGAGCGCGCCTGCTCGACGGCTGGATGGACGCCGTGATGGAACATACCGGCAGCGCCGGCCATCCGGTCCGGTTTTCCCGCGCCGCGAACGGACGTGCGGAAAAGCTGATGCGGCTTTTCAGGCGGGCAAACCCGCTCGCCGACGGTGTCCTGGTGATGAAGGGCGACGCGCTTGCCCGGCTCCGTCCCGAGGACGGCGTCGAGGCACTGGCGCGGCGCTCGCCGCGCAAGCGGCTGAAGGCCGAGATCCGGCCCGCGGCGCCGCGCCGCGCCGTCAGGTGAGGCTGCCGCCGCGCTTCAGATGTTCGTCGAGGCGCGGCATGATCTCCACGAAGTTGCACGGCATATGCCGGTAGTCGAGCTGCGCGGCAAGGATGCCGTCCCAGGCGTCGCGGCACGCGCCGGGCGAGCCGGGTAGAACGAAGACGAAGGTCTGGTTGACGAGGCCGCCTGTCGCGCGCGACTGGATCGTCGACGTGCCGATCTTGTCGTAGGAAATGCGGTGAAAGACCTCTGAAAAGCCGTCCATGCGCTTTTCGAACAGCGGCTCGATTGCTTCGGGCGTGACGTCGCGTCCGGTGAAGCCGGTGCCACCGGTGGTGATGATCACGTCGACAGCTGTATCCTTCGACCAGCCGAGCACGGTTTCCGCGATCCTTGCGGCCTCGTCGGGCACGATCGCGCGGTCGGCCAGGCGGTGCCCGGCCGCCGCGATGCGTTCGGCCAGCGCCCGCCCCGATTTGTCCTCTTCGAGGCTGCGCGTGTCCGACACCGTCAGCACGGCGATGCCGACCGGGATGAAGGGGCGGGTTTCGTCAAGCCGTCCGGGGTTCATGGTGTCGTTCCTCTGGTCTGGGTCGCGGCCACAAACCACCCCGGTTGCGCCGCTCCGATCGCGCGCGCTGCGGTATCGGCCGCGGCCATGGTCTCAAAGACGCCGAAGCACGTCGCGCCGGAGCCGGACATGCGCGAGAAGCGCGCGCCGTTGGCGTCCAGCGCCGCCAATGCCTCCGAAATGGCCGGCGCCAGGGCGATGGCCGGAGGCTCGAGATCGTTGCGGGTCGCAGCAAGCCAGGCAAGGACTGCAGCGACGTCGCGCCGCTCCGGCAGTGGCGGCAGGGCGGTGCCGTCGCGCCGCGTCAGCTGGGCGAAGACGTCAGGTGTGGCAACCGCAACACCGGGGTTGGCGAGCACGATCGGCAGTTGCGGCCATGGCGCGACCGGATCGGTCTCATCGCCGATGCCGCGCGCGGTCAGCGGCTGGCCGGCAACGCACATCGGCAGATCCGCTCCGAGCTCCAGCCCGATTCTGCCCAGTGCCTCCGGTCCCGCATCGATGCCCAGCATCGCGTCGAGGCCACGCAGCAGCGCCGCTGCGTCGCTCGAACCGCCGCCGATCCCTGACGCGACCGGCAGGTTCTTCACCAGCCGGATCGAGACGGGACGGGTGGCCACCACTCCGAAGCGTCGTCGCAAGAGGTCACGGGCCTTGAGAACCAGATTGTCGCCGTCGATGGGAACGTCGCCGCCATAGCGCCCCGACACGGTAAAACTGTCGAGAACCGCCGGCTTCAATTCGAGAGCGTCGCCGGCCTCGGCGAAGGTCACCAGCGTGTCGATCAGGTGATAGCCGTCGGTGCGGCGCCCGGTCACGTGCAGGGCGAGATTGATCTTCGCCGGGGCGAGAGTTCGAAGGCCTGGCCCGTGCATGCAGATTTGCGGCCGCTTCAGTCCTTAGCCGGCCGGTACTCGCCGGTCTCCGGGTCCTTCACCAGCGTGCCGGACGCCCGCGTGGCGGCCTCGCGCTCGGCGCGTCTGACGCGCGCCGATACCCGTTCGGCTTCGCGCAGGAAGGCGCGGTAGCCGAAAAATGCAACGGCCGCGACGACAGCGAAGAAGATGAGTTGCGGCATGTCACGCTCCTCCAGCGAGTCCGGGCACTATGGGCCCGAAAAACGGTCTTCCCATGACGAGCATCTTATCGTGCCCTTGGATGCGATCAAAGTCCGAAGCGCGACCACAGGGCGCGTTCCTCCAGCGCGTCGACCAGACCATCAGCAGCGGCCGAGGCAATGGCTGCCGGATCGAGGCCGGCCCGCGTGCCGAAAAGATTGAGCCGGCGACCGAACAGCCCGCGCGGTGGCGTCACCAGCCGCATCTGGGTCTTTTCACCGTAGCGGCCCTTGAGAAAACTGCGCATGTCGCCGAGCTCGTCAACGAGGCCGAGTTCCAGGCCGCGCGTGCCGCTCCAGAACAACCCCGTGAAAAGATCATCGTCGGCGGCCAGCTTGCCGGCGCGGCGTTCCTTGACGAGGTCGATGAAGGTCTGGTGGACGTCGAGCTGCAGCTTTTCGAGCCGCGCGACATCTTCTTTCTTCTCGGGCGAGAACGGATCGAGCGTCACCTTGTTCTTGCCGGCGGTGTGGACGCGGCGCTCGACGCCAATCTTCTTGATCATCTCCTGGAAGCCGAAGGAGGCGTGCACCACGCCGATCGAGCCGACGATCGAGGACGGGTCGGCGATGATCTCATCGCCTGCGATCGCGATCATGTAGCCACCCGAGGCGGCCAGGTCTTCGACGAAGACGAACACCTTCTTGTTCTTCTCGGCCGCGAGGTCGCGGATACGCCTGAAGATCAGCCGCGACTGCACCGGCGAGCCGCCCGGCGAATTGATCGAGATTGCGACAGCGGGAGACCGCTTGAAGGAGAACGCCTTTTCAAGCACGCCCGCCGTTCCCGCCAGCGACAGCGTCTGCCTGAGCGCGCTGCCGCCCGGCATGATCGCGCCATGCAGCCGGACGACGGGTATCGTCACAGTGTCGGCGCGCATCGATGGCGGCAACAGCGGTTGGAGATAGCGTCTCACGAATGGCAGCTCCCGTGTCCTGGTGGCTTGCATGTAGGCATTCCGGGCGGCGGCACAATGCCTGGGCGCTCAGTCGCCGAAAAGCGATCCGCGGCCATTGTTGATGGCGTCCGCCGCGGCGCTGAACCCGTTGCCTTCGGCGTCGTGCAGGTAGAGCGGCGGCAATATCTGCGATGCCCTGCGTGCGCCGCGAGCCGCGCGAATCACCACGCGGATCGCGGCGGCGTTCGGACGCGGATGGATCGGCTTGATCTCGACCGCGCCAAACCGGCCCTGAAGCGCGGCCAGTGCCTCGGCAAGAGACTGCGGCCGGAAGATGAGTGCGAGCCTTCCTTGTGGACGCAAGATGGCTGCCGCCGTGCGCAGCCATCTTTCAAACAGCCCGTCCTCCATCACATGCGCCGCTTCGCGCAATGCGTCAGGGCTGCGCCTGTCGCCTGGCCTGTTGAAGGGCGGGTTCATGATGACGAAGTCGAACGAATTGTCGGCGAGCCCGGCCGCACGTCGCTCCTTGCCGGTGAGGGCGACATCGGTAACCAGCACGCTCGCTCGCCCGGCCAGCCGGTTGTTGCCGGGGTGCGCCAGGCTGCGTTCGGCGCAGTCGGCCATTTCGGGCGCGCGCTCGACCAGCAGGCAATGCCTTGCCGGACAGCGCGAAAGTACGGCCAGCCCAGCCGCTCCGGCTCCAGCCCCAAGATCGGCGACATCGCCGGGGAAAATCGACGGCACCGCGGCGGCGAGCATCATCGCATCCATGCCGGCGCGGTGGCCGTTGCCGGCCGGCTGCACGAGATGGAAACCGCCTCGGTGAAAGACATCGACGGTGAAAGCCGACCCAGCCAGTTCGTCCGGTAGCGCCATCATGTCAAGCGTCGCGGATTTCGTCCTTGATGCCGGCGTCGACGAGCAGCCGTTTCGCGCGCTCGATCTCGTCGGAAGCGACCATCACGCGTCGCGGCAGCACGCCCAACGAACCTTCCACGATGCTCATATTCTGGTCGGCAACGAAGAATTCGATCCTGGCGTCGCGCAAAAGCGCCTCGATGAACGAGATGACGACCGGGTCGTTGGTGCGCACGAGTTCGATCATCGCTCTGCAAGGCCTCCTGCGCCGACGATGTAACTTCATTTCCCCGTGAAGGCCATCCGTTCCCCATCTCCCGCGCCAATTCGCCACTTGCGGCGGGCCCGAGCAACACCCTAGATAGACCGGCAGATAACCGCAGCAGGCTGCAACGCGGGGAGTTTTTGTGGGCGTCGTCGTTTCACTTGAAGATGGAAAGAAGGGTCAGGCCTCGATCGGGCCGCTGATGGAATTGACGGCGCAGGACATGTCCCGCGTCAACGAACTGATCATTTCCAAGGCCGGTTCCGACGTCGAAATGATCCCGGAGGTGGCCAACCATCTGATCTCGTCGGGCGGCAAGCGGCTGCGGCCGATGATCACGCTCGCTGCCGCGCGCATGTTCGGCTACGCCGCCGAAGGCCACGTCAAGCTGGCGACGAGTGTCGAATTCATGCACACCGCCACGCTGTTGCACGACGATGTCGTCGACGAAAGCGGCCTGCGGCGCGGCAAGAAGACGGCGCGCATGATATGGGGCAACCAGGCCAGCGTGCTGGTTGGCGATTTCCTGCTCGGCCAGGCGTTCCGCATGATGGTCGAGGTCGGTTCGATCGAGGCGCTCGACATCCTGTCGACGGCCGCGTCCATCATCGCCGAGGGCGAGGTGATGCAACTGGTCGCCGCGCAGAACCTGGAGACGACCGAGGACGAGTACCTCGCCGTGATTCGCGCCAAGACCGCGGCGCTCTTCTCGGCCGCGGCGGAAGTCGGCCCGGTGATCGCCTCGGCCAGCCGTGCCGAACGGGCCGCGTTGCGTTCCTACGGCACCAATCTCGGCCTCGCCTTCCAACTGATCGACGACGCGCTCGACTATGGCGGCAATGCCAAGGATCTGGGCAAGAATGTCGGCGACGACTTCCGCGAGGGCAAGGTGACGCTGCCTGTCATCCTCTGCTACCGCCGCGGCTCCGCCGATGAACGGCAGTTCTGGAAGGCCAGCATCGAGGAAGGCCGTGCTGACGATGCCTCCCTCGAAAAGGCGGTTGGTCTGATGTCGCGCTACAACGCGATCGGTGATACGATCGCACGTGCGCGGCACTTCGGCGACATCGCCCGCGACGCGCTGGCGCCGCTCAAGGAAACCCCGCAGAAGAGCGCGCTGCTCGAAGTGATCGATTTCTGCGTCAACCGCGTTTCATGACCGGACCGGGCCTGTCGCCGGTCGTGACGATGACATGCTGGTTCCGCGTGCGGGCCGGTCGTTGAATAGCACCTCTCAAAAATGCCATTCTCGACGGGGATAAGCATGCCGCCAACGGGCGATCGGGAAGGAGAAAGATGCATCGCAGCATTTTGAGTGGCATGAGCGCGGCGTCCCTGACGGCGCTCCTCGTTCTCGGACCGGTCGGACCCGCCGCCGCCGACAATGAGCGGCATGTGCGCATCGGCTCGCTTTCGGGCGCCTTCCTCGCGGCGCGCGTTGCCGAGGTCGACAACGATCTCGACGGAGCGATCGAATATTACCGCCGTGCGCTTTCCTTCGACCGCGACAATGAGGGCCTGCAGCAGAGCCTCCTGCTGGCCCTGATATCGCGCGGCGATTTCGATGAATCGCTGCAATATGCCGAGAAGCTGAAGACGGTTCCCCAGGTGGAGCGGTTTTCCCGGGTGGCGCTCGCCATCGACGCCTTCCGCAAGAAAGACTACAGCGCCGCCGAGAATTATCTCAAGCTTGCGCTCGAATCCGACCTCGACCGCCTCATCACGGGGCTGATGACCGGCTGGGCGCTGCACGGGGCAGGCGAGACGGCGGACGGCCTCGCGCATATCCGAGCGCTGGAGGGACCGGACTGGTTCTCGATCTTCACCTCCTTCCATGAGGGCCTGATCGCCGAAAGCGCCGGCATGGTCGACGACGCGTTCGAAGCCTATGGCCGCACCGCCGCCAACGGCGTTGCCGGGGGAGCCGCGCCCGACACCTATCTGCGCGCGCTCGAGGCTTATGCACGGCTCCTGGTCCGGCAGGGACGCAACGACGAAGCACTTGCCGAACTCGATCGCGCCGATGCGTTTTCGGCCGGCAGGCCCGCGATAACCGCGTTGCGGCGCGACATCGAGACGGGCGCCGACATCGGACCCATGGTCGCCACTGTCGAGGATGGTGCGGCCGAAGTGCTGCTCGATCTCGGCAGCGCGCTGAACCGCGGCGGCGGCGAGGCGTTCGTGCGGCTGTACCTGCAATTGGCGCTGGCGCTGAAGCCCGATTTCGATGCCGCGCTGCTGCAACTGGGCCAGGTTGCCGAGCAGCAGGAAAACTCGGCCGAGGCAATCTCGTTCTACGAGAAGGTGAAGGACAGTTCGCCGCTCAGCCGCATCGCCGGGTTGCAGTTGGGGCTGAACCTTGCCGATCTCGACCGTCACGACGAGGCCAAGACGCATCTGCGCGAACTGCTGGCAGAGGATCCGGATGACATGCGCGCCTATCTCGCGCTCGGCGGCGTCCTTGCCTCCAAGGAGGAATATGCCGAAGCCGCGCAACTCTATGACGACGCGGTCGAGCGCATCGCCGAACCGGAGCGCGGCGACTGGAACATCTTCTACCAGCGCGGCATCGCCTACGAACGGCTCAAGGAGTGGCCGAAGGCGGAACCCAATTTCCGCAAGGCGCTGGAGCTTTATCCGGATCAGCCCCAGGTGCTGAACTATCTCGGCTATTCATGGGTCGACATGAACATGAACCTGGAGGAGGGGCTCGACCTCATCCGCCGCGCGGTCAGCCGCCGGCCGAATGACGGCTATATCGTCGATTCGCTGGGCTGGGCCTATTATCGCCTCGGGCGCTTCGAGGAGGCGGTCACCGAGCTCGAACGCGCGGTACAGCTTAAGCCCGACGATCCGATCCTCAACGATCATCTCGGCGACGCCTACTGGCGTGTCGGCCGCCGCCTTGAAGCGACGTTCCAGTGGGCGCATGCGCGCGACATGAAGCCCGACGCCGACGTTCTCGTCGAAGTCGAGCGCAAGCTGGCCGAAGGCCTGCCGCCGGTCGAGGAGCGCAAGGCCGAGATTCCGCCGATCGTGCTGCCCGAGCCGGAAAAGCGGTCAGAGGACGTTACGCCGGCGGTTGCCGACGCTCCGGCCGAGCCGCAGCCGGCAAGCCATGTGGTTCGTCCGGGCCAGTCGCTGTGGTCGATCGCCAACGAACGGCTGGGCAGTGGCGAGCGCTATATCGAGATTCTCGACCTCAACCCGCGACTGCGCGGCAACCCGGGCAACATCCAGCCCGGACAGGAACTGATCCTGCCCGCCAACTGAACCCGGCCGAGGTGAAAGCCTATCCGCCGAAACCGCGCGGCAGCGTGCAGGCCTGAGGCGAATCGCGCCGTGGCGGGACGCATTTCAGCTTCAGCTTCGACAGCGTCCGCTCGGTCGGGTTGAGCTTCTGGCAGAGACACTGCGTCTTCGGCATCAGCAGCGTGTCGCAGAACGGGGTCACGCAGCGCCAGCCCGTGACCGGGTCGTTGACGTCGCCGACGAAGCCGTTCTGGCCATACCCGGGGCCACTTGCCGAAAGCGAGAGCAATACCGTTGCGGCCGCGACCGGAAGCAGCCGGCGCACGCAGGCAGATACGCGGATGGACATTGGGGGCACTCCCGAAAGAAGCGCCGGCGAACTCCGACGGAGCTCCCGGCATGCTTTACTATAAGCACAATGCGGCTTGCCGGTCCTCACCAGCCCATCAACTTGGCGCGATCAATGCCGCAGGCCGCGCCTTGCTCAGTTTCCGAAGGGCGGGCTCACCGGGCAGGCCTGCCAGCGGCCGGCTTCCGAGATGTGACAGGTGAGCCGCAGCTTGCGCAGGTTACGCTCTGACGGATTATCCTTGGTGCACAGGCACTTGGTCTGCGGCAGGCGCACCACGTCGCAGCCCGGCGTGATGCACAGATAGCCGGTAACGTCGTCGCGCGTGTTGCTGTTCCTGTCGGGCCAGGCGCTGGCGCTGGCTGCACCTGCGGCGGCAAGTCCCAGGATGGCGGCGAGCGCCACGGCAGCGAACGGCCTGGAAAGGGAGCGTATCATCGGCGGTTCCTCGATTTCCCCTAGACTTAGCTTATTTGGCGCTGAATCCAAGCCGTGCAAGGGAAGCGCCTCGAATTCCGCCGCTGCCGTCGGTGGCCCGGCCGCGACGCTTGACCTTGCCCGCCCCCCTCAATAGGAGGTTGCCGTTCCCGCACCCCAGCGACCGAGGCACCGCGTGACCGTCGAACTGCCGCCGCATATGCGCCCGACGAACTCCTTTCAGGGGCTCATTCTTGCCCTGCACGCCTACTGGGCGGACAAGGGCTGCGTCGTGCTGCAGCCCTACGACATGGAGGTCGGCGCCGGCACCTTCCATCCCGCCACGACCTTGCGCTCGCTGGGGCCGAAACCGTGGAACGCGGCCTATGTGCAGCCGTCGCGCCGGCCCAAGGACGGCCGCTACGGCGAAAACCCTAACCGCCTCCAGCATTATTACCAGTACCAGGTAATCCTGAAGCCGAACCCGCCCGACCTGCAGGAGCTTTATCTCGGCTCGCTTGAGGCGATCGGCATCGATCCGCTGCTCCACGACATCCGCTTCGTCGAAGACGATTGGGAAAGTCCGACGCTCGGCGCCTGGGGGCTCGGCTGGGAATGCTGGTGCGACGGCATGGAGGTCTCGCAGTTCACCTATTTCCAGCAGGTCTGCGGCATAGAATGCGCCCCGGTTTCGGGCGAACTCACCTACGGGCTGGAACGGCTGGCCATGTATGTCCAGGGCGTCGACAACGTCTACGAGCTCAACTTCAACGGCCGCGAGGGGGTCGAAAAGGTCAGTTATGGCGACGTCTTCCTGCAGGCGGAACAGGAATATTCGCGTTTCAACTTCGAATATGCCGACACGTCGATGCTGTTTCGCCACTTCGAGGATGCCGAGAAGGAATGCACGGCGCTGCTTGGCGCTGGCGCGCCCGCCAATGACGGCGCGCTCCATCGCCTTGTGCTGCCAGCCTACGACCAGTGCATCAAGGCTTCGCACGTCTTCAACCTTCTCGACGCGCGCGGCGTGATTTCCGTCACCGAGCGCCAGAGCTACATCCTGCGGGTGCGCAATCTCGCAAAGGCCTGCGGCGAAGCATTCCTCAAGACCGAGGCCGGCGGTCTGGTCGCCGCCTGAGTTTCAGCGATCCCTCAATTTCGCCCGTTTCTGCCGTGAGGCTCGCCGCGGGCGAAATTTCACGGGGTCTGGAATGCGAAATCTTCTGTTCGTGGGCGCGGTCGTACTGGCTTTCTTTCCAGCGGGCGCGAGCGCGCAATCTACCACGACGATCAAGAGCAATTATTGCAAGAACCTGTTCGCGCAAATGTCGGGCAAGCCGGCCTTCAAGGCCTTTGCGCTGTCTTCCAACGGGCGGCTTTGCCACGCGGTCTGGGGTAGTTCGAGCCAGGAGCAGGCCAACCGCGAGGCGAAGGCGGGTTGCGAAGGCAACGGACGCAGTTGCCTGCTGATTTCCATTCGCTGACAGGGAAGTTCTTCAGGCGTTGTCGAAGCCGCTCTGGGTGTCGGACTGGGAGGCGGGCATCTCGACGGTGGCGCCGATCGTCTGCATGGCGCGGCGGACACCCGACTTGAGTTCTCCGGTCCCGGCGGCGTAGGCGGCGAAGCAGGCGGTGAGCGCGATGGCCTGGATCATGGTGGAGGCGGTCTTCATCGGTTTGTCCCTTCGCGCTTTCGGCTTCCTTGTCCTTTCGTCGCCTGAGCGCGGCTGAAGGTTCATGCTTGCCGCAAATTTTTCACATTCGGCCTGAACCGGCGGTGGCCGGGGCGTTCAGCGGCCGTTCATGGCGACGGCCTTCGAAGTGCCGGCGGAGGTGACAGGCGCGGAGGGAGTTGCTATGCGGCTCGCCTGAAACCGCACCCGCGAGCCCCTCCATGCCCGACCTGCTTCTTGAACTCCGTTCGAAGGAAATCCCCGCGCTGCCGCGCGACCGCGGCGGCTTTGCCGCCCGGACGCGCAGAGTGAGGAAAGGCATGCGCGCGGAGTACGAAAATGCCTGATCTTCTGCTCGAACTCCGTTCCGAGGAAATCCCCGCGCGCATGCAGCGCAAGGCCGCCGGTGACCTGAGGAAGCTGGTCACTGACGGTCTGGTCGAGGCCGGGCTGACCTACGAGGCGGCGCGCGAATACTGGACGCCGCGCCGTCTGGCGCTCGACATTCGCGGTGTTACCGCGCGCTCCAAGGATGTGCGCGAGGAGATCAAGGGGCCGCCGGTGAAGGCGCCGGAGCAGGCGGTTCAGGGTTTTCTGCGCAAGGCCGGCTTCTCCTCGACCGAGCAGCTGAGCGTCGCGACCGACCCGAAGAAGGGCGACTTCTACGTCGCCGTGATCGAGAGACCGGGGCGCGGGGCCGAGGAGATCGTTGCCGAACTGATGCCCGGCGTGATCCGCAACTTCCCGTGGCCGAAATCGATGCGCTGGGGCAAGGCGTCTGCGGAGCCCGGATCGCTGCGCTGGGTGCGGCCGCTGCAGTCGATCCTGTGCACCTTCGGGCCCGAGACCGAGGAACCGGTGGTGGTCGATTTCGAGGTCGACGGCATCCGTGCCTCCAACCTCACCCGCGGCCATCGCTTCCACGCGCCGGAGCCATTTGCCGTGCGCCGCTTCGACGATTACGTCGCCGGGCTGGAGGCGGCGAAGGTGGTGCTCGATCCCGAGCGCCGCAAGGCCATCATCCGCGACGATGCCAAAAACCTCGCCTTCGCGAGCGGGCTGGAACTGGTCGAGGACGATGCGCTTTTGGAGGAGGTTGCGGGACTGGTCGAGTGGCCGGTGGTGCTGCTCGGCGCATTCGAGGAGAGCTTCCTCGACATTCCGGCCGAAATCATCCGGCTGACCATCCGCGCCAACCAGAAATGTTTCGTCACGCGGCCGCTCTCTCCCTCGGAAGGGGAGATCGACCAGCCGCGCCTCTCCAACCGCTTCGTGCTGGTCTCCAATATCGAGGCGAAGGATGGCGGCGTCGAGATCGCGCACGGCAACGGCAAGGTGGTGCGGGCCCGGCTGTCCGACGCCGTGCATTTCTGGAAGACCGACCAGGCCGATCTGCCCGACCTCGGCGAGGTTGCGACCTCGGCGGAAAAATTCGGGCTCGACCTGAAGAAGCCGCTCGATCAGCGCATGGCGCGCCTCGACCATCTCGGCGTCACCTTCCATGCCAGGCTTGGAACGCAGGGTGAGCGGGTCGAGCGCATCGCCCGGCTGGCCGAGGAACTGGCCCCGGTCGTAGGAGCGGACCCGAAGCTGGCGCAGCGCGCCGCCGTTCTGGCCAAGGCCGATCTGCAGACCGAGGTGGTGGGCGAGTTTCCAGAATTGCAGGGGGCGATGGGGCGCAAATATGCTGGCCTCCAGGGCGAACACGCTTCGGTCGCCGCTGCGCTGGAGGAACATTACCGCCCGCTGGGGCCGTCCGACGCGGTGCCGACCGACCCGGTCTCGGTCGCCGTCGCGCTGGCCGACAAGCTCGACATGCTGGTCGGCTTCTGGGCCATAGATGAGAAGCCTACCGGCTCCAAGGACCCCTACGCGCTGAGGCGAGCGGCGCTGGGGGTGATTCGGATCGTGGTGGAGAACGGGGTGGGGTTGCCTCTCGTCCATTTGCTTGAAGGGCGCTTCAGTGAGTTCGAAGTTTGGTACGCACGCCATCGAGAGAACGAGTTAGGCAAACGTACCGAAGCGATAAGGCATTTAACTCGCCAGATTGGTCTTGCAGACCATGTGCTCGAATCTAGCGATATCGATTTGGCTCCGCCTGCAACCGTAATTGCTGAGTTGGCCGGGCGTGATACCCTCGACCTCCTCTCCTTCTTTCACGACCGGCTCAAGGTCTATCTCCGCGACCAGGGTGCGCGGTATGATCTGATTGATGCTGTTCTAGGTTCGCGCCCGATCTCCCCCCTTGAGGGGGAGATGTCGGCGCAGCCGACAGAGTGGGGCGCTGTCCAGCCGACATCTCCGCAGGTTGATGAAGGGCGCTCTACGTTGCCCCCCTCTGCCCTGCCGGGTATCTCCCCCACAAGGGGGGAGATCGGCCAGGCGTCGAACGACGACCTCCTGCTCATCGTCCGCCGCGTGGAGGCGCTGGGCGCACTGCTCGACAGCGAGGACGGCAAGAACCTGCTCGCCGGCACCAAGCGCGCCGCCAACATCCTTGCGGCCGAGGAAAAGAAGGGCACGGCGATGGCCGACACTGTCGATCCGGCGCTTTTCGACGAGGATGAGGAAAAGGCGCTGTTCGCGGCGGTCACCATGGCCGAAACCGATGCGACAAATGCCATTGCCGGTATCGACTACGAGGCCGCGATGCGCGCGCTGGCCGGCCTGCGCGGGCCGGTTGATGCCTTCTTCGACAAGGTGCTGGTCAACGCCGAGGACGAGCAAGTGCGAGCCAATCGACTGGCGCTGCTTGCGCGCATCCGCGCGGCCACCGGCCAGGTGGCGGATTTTTCGAAGATCGCAGGCTGATCGCCGGTTCCATTGAGGCCGACGCGTCCAGGCCGCCGGGGCTATTCCAGCGTCCGTGTCGGCGGCGGGGGAGGCGGCGGAGCCGCGGGCAGCGCCGGCGGTTCGGGCGGCTCCCGGTTGCCGCCGGGTGGCGGCGGGCCCTTGCTGGATGCGGTGCGCCGTTCGGTGACGACCGGCGTCTCGGGCGTCGGCGGCGCTTCCGGCGCGATTTCTTCCGGGATCGGCAACTGGGTCGCGCGCGGTTGCGTAGCACGGCTGGCGACGGGGAAGGCCTCGCCGACCAGCCCGCCGCGGATCACCATCGGCAGCGATGCGCGCCCGTCGAGCGCGGCCGTGCGCTTTTCAGCCGGGCCGTTTTTCGGCGCCGGCTTGCCCAGCAGGATCATGGAGCGGCTCAACGGGGCGGCGGGCCTTTCCGCGGTTTCGGAAACGTCCTCGCCGAAAAGCGCGGTCGCCGCGTGCGCGGGCGAGCCTGTGGCCAGGGCTGCGGTCTTGATCGTCTCGTCCGGCGCCGCGTGCACGACCGGCGGGTCGCCAAGCGCGGGTTCGCCCAGAACCAGGATCGAGCGCGAGACATCGGAACGCGGGGCGTCGAGCACGACAAAGGACGATGCTTCGGCGTCATGCACCAAAAGCAGTCCCGTGGCGATCGCTGCCGCTCCCAGAAGCTTCATTGCTCTCCCGCCAGATACGCGGCGTTACTATCATCGAAATCCTGGCACACAGGGTTTTCGATCCCCTTGCCGGAAAGGCTAACATTCGACCGATTAACGAAATGATGACGCAGCGTTACTTGTCGTAGGTTCGCCGGCGGGATAGGCAGCACGCGGCTCGGCGGTGAAGGAACACATGGCGCAAATCGTTGCAGAGGAAGAGGCGCTCGCATGGGCGGCGGAGCAGGTGCTCGCCGGCCGGCCGGTCGCGCTGCCGACGGAGACCGTCTACGGTCTTGCCGCGGACGCCACCAGCGGCGAGGCCGTGGCGCGCATTTTCGAGGCCAAGGGCCGGCCGCGCTTCAACCCGCTAATCGTGCATGTCGCCGACATGGCGATGGCAAGGACGATCGGCCGCTTCGATCCCCTGTCGGAGAAGTTGGCGGAAGCGTTCTGGCCCGGGCCGCTGACGCTGGTGGTGCCGCTCGCGCCCGCCTCACCGGTGCATCCGCTGGTGACGGCGGGGCTCGACACGGTCGGCCTGCGCCTGCCGCGCGGTTTCGCGGCCAGACTGATCGCCGAGACCGGGCGTCCGCTCGCTGCCCCCAGCGCCAATTCCTCCGGCCGCATCAGCGCCACCAGCGCCGCCGCCGTGGCGGGCGACCTTGGCGAGCGCGTCGACCTCATCGTCGACGGCGGGCCGACGCCCGTCGGACTGGAATCGACCATCGTGAAGGTCGCGGATGGCGAATTGCGGCTTCTGAGGCCGGGCGGTATTGCCGCCGAGGAAATCGAGGCGGTGGCGGGCATGAAGCTGGCGCGCGGCGCGTCCGAAAAGGTCGAGGCGCCAGGCATGCTGCTTTCCCACTATGCACCGTCGGCCAGGCTGCGCGTCGGCGCGACCAGCCTTGAGCCCGGCGAGGCGCTGCTCGCCTTCGGGCCGACGCGCATCGCGGGCGGCGGGGCTGCGGTGGCCGTGGCCAATCTCTCGCTTGCCGGCGATCTGCGCGAGGCGGCCGCCAACCTCTTTTCCATGCTGCAACAGCTCGATCGCTCGGGCGCGACCGCGATCGCCGCCGAACGGGTGCCGGAAACGGGTCTTGGCGAGGCGATCAACGACCGCCTGCGCCGTGCCGCGGCGCCGCGTGACAAGCTCCCCGCCGGTCAATAGCCTGCGGCCATGAACGACGAAGCGCCTCACCTGCCGCCGGTCCTTGCCGAACGTTTTGCCGAGATCGTAGGCGAAAGGTACGCGCTGCGGGCGGCCCACGAAATCGCGCCTCATGTCAGCGAATTGCGCGGCCTGTTTCCCGGCCGCACGGAACTGGTGCTGCGGCCAGGAAGCGTCGAGGAGGTGTCACGCATCATGGCGCTTGCCAGCGAGACCGGCACGCCGATCGTGCCGCAGGGCGGCAATACCGGCCTCGTCGGCGGCCAGATGCCGGATCGGAACGGTCGCCAGGTGGTGCTGTCGCTGTCGCGCCTCAATCGCATCCGCGAGGTCGACCTTGCCTCCAACACGATGACGGTGGAGGCCGGCGTCATCCTGCAGCATGTCCAGGAGGAGGCCGACGCCGCCGACCGGCTGTTTCCGCTTTCGCTCGGCTCGCAGGGCAGTTGCCAGATCGGCGGCAACCTTTCTTCCAACGCCGGCGGCACCGGTGTGCTGGCCTATGGCAATGCCCGCGACCTCTGCCTCGGGCTCGAAGTGGTGTTGCCGACCGGCGAGGTGCTCGACGATCTGCGCAAGCTGACGAAGGACAATACCGGCTACGACCTGAAGGACCTTTTCATCGGCGCCGAGGGCACGCTCGGCATCATCACGGCCGCGGTGCTGAAGCTTTTCCCAAAGCCGAAGGGCCTGGAGGTTGCCTGGCTGGGGATCGCCTCCCCGCGGGATGCGCTGACGCTGTTCGGGCAGGCGCTGGAAAAGGCGGGCAGTGCCCTGACAGGCTTCGAACTCTGCGCCAGGGTCGCAGTCGAGTTCGCCTCGCGCCACGTTGCGGGCAACATCGCGCCGCTTGCCGGCGAGCACGACTGGTACGTGCTGATGGAAATCTCCTCGGGCCGTTCGCCCGAGGATGCGCGCGCCCTCATCGAGGACGTGCTCGGCGGCGGACTGGAACAGGGCCTGATCGCCGACGCGGTGATCGCGGAAAATCTCGCCCAGGCAGCGGCGTTCTGGCGGCTGCGCGAGACGATGTCGGAGTCCCAGCGTCCGGAGGGCGTTTCGATCAAGCACGACATCTCGGTGCCGGTCGCCGACATTCCGGCCTTCATCGACAGAGCGGGGCAGGCGGTTCTCGCCGCGGCGCCGGGGGCGAGGCTGGTCACCTTCGGCCACATGGGCGACGGCAATCTGCATTATAACATCTCTCAGCCGCCGGGACCGCCGGACGAGGCCTTCAAGGCGCGCTACCGCGAGATCAACGATATCGTTCACGACGTGGTGCGGTCGTTCGGCGGCTCGATCTCGGCCGAACATGGCATTGGCCAGATGAAGCGCGACGAACTGGTGGCCACCGCGCCGCCGGTGGCGACCGAACTGATGCGTCGCATCCGCCGTGCCTTCGACCCGGCCGGGATCATGAATCCGGGCAAGCTGTTCTAGGCTCCGGGCTTTCGGCGTTCACGCCTCGTCCATACAGATTGCGGGTTCGTAACCTTCGGTTGCATTCCGATAACCATCTGTCACATCAGCAAAATTTAACCCAACTTCTTAAGCGCGGCGGTAAGGTCGGCGCGCTAGCCTGGAAACATAACGAGGCCGGATAACCGGCCCGCGAGGACCGCAAAGACGGCTCTCAGGCGTTGCAGGAAGGCATATTGATGAACACGGTCACGAACCCGGTATGGGCCGGCCGCGACATGCGGCTCGACCCGTTCAGGCTCCCGCAGGTGGCAAGTTACGCCGCGCGTGACGACTATGGCGAGGTCACCGTCAAGATCGACAAGCGCGGCGCGGTCATGAAGCGCACGCTGTCGCAGTCGCGCCTGCCGATGACGATCGCTCTGCCAGCGCGTGCGTTCAAGGGCGTGGCCGCCCGCGCCATCGAGGACGAGGACGGCAATGTCACCGTTACGCTCGA
This sequence comes from Nitratireductor mangrovi, assembly GCF_007922615.2. Classification (NCBI taxonomy): domain Bacteria; kingdom Pseudomonadati; phylum Pseudomonadota; class Alphaproteobacteria; order Hyphomicrobiales; family Phyllobacteriaceae; genus Nitratireductor; species Nitratireductor mangrovi. Next base: position 284,984 of record NZ_CP042301.2, read on the forward strand.
ACTGATGCATGCCGATCCGATGCTTTGCGTGCCGCTGCTGGTCGCGCACGATCTCGACGACATCGCCGCCGACTGGCGTGCCTGGGCCGAGGCCTACAACCTGCCGATGCTGCTGATCGAGGCTGACGGCATCGCCCGCACGCTGGAGGAATCGCTCAGCACCGCGCACCGCAAGCCCCAGCAGCGGCGCAAGCGCAGCTGTTCCGAGCCGCGCCGCCCGCGCTTCCTTGCCCGCCGCAAGACCGGCGAGCTTGGCGTGCGCCTGGTGGTCGACGGCGAGGAAATCATCGCCCGAAGATAGCTCTGGTGCGCCTCAGAAAAGCGGGCTGAGCCAGGCCCACAGGCCGGCGCCGACGAAGCCCGCGAAGATCAGCCAGCCGACCATGTTGTTGGACTTGAACAGCCGCAGGCATTGCGGCCCGTCGTCGATGTCGAGCACCCGGATCTGCCGGGTCATGTGGACGGCGGCCGCGCACAGCCCGGCGAGCGCCGGCAGTGGTGCGTCGGCGGCCGCGCATGCCGCCGCCATCAGCCCCAGCGCCCCGCCGTAGAGCACCGACAGCCAGGTCTTGGTGTTGTCGCCGAACAGCCGCGCCGTCGAACGTACGCCGACGATGGCGTCGTCCTCCTTGTCCTGGTGCGCGTAGATTGTGTCGTAGCCGATCACCCACAGGATCGAGCCGGCATAAAGCAGCAGCGCCGGCGTGTCGATGCGCCCGAAGACGGCGGCCCAGCCCATCAGCGCCCCCCATGAGAAGGCAAGGCCGAGCACGAATTGCGGCCAGTCGGTGATGCGTTTCATGAAGGGATAGACCGCGACCACGACAAGCGAGGCGAGGCCGACGAGGATCGCGAAGCCGTTGAATTGCAGCAGCACGACCAGGCCGACCAGCGCCTGAAGCAGCAGGAACACCCAGGCCTGGCGCCGGCTCACCTGCCCGGCCGGCAGCGGCCGCGAGCGGGTGCGCTCGACCTGCGCGTCGATGTCCTCGTCGGCGAGGTCGTTATAGGTGCAGCCGGCGCCGCGCATCGCCATCGCGCCGATCAGGAACAGCACCAGATGCCACGGGTCGGGCAGCAGCGACAAAAGCGGCTCGCCCCGCTGCGGGAACGCCGTCGCGGCCAGCGCCGCCGACCACCAGCAGGGCCAGCGCAGCAACTGCCAGCCGATGGGCCGGTCCCACCGCGCCAGTTGCGCATAGGGCCACAGGGTGCGCGGCAGGACGCGGTAAACCCAATGCCCCGTCGGCGCGTCGAAGACGCGCCCGCGCGCCTGTCTGCTCTGGATGTCGTCCATGCCGGTCAAGTGACAGGGGCTGACGGGGGCGTCAAGGAGACGAATCGTCCGAGGCCAGCGCCTCGGCCCAATCCTGTGACCAGCGCATCAGCGGCAGGAGATGGGCCGCAAGGCTTCGGCCCTGCTCCGTCAGCAGGTAGCCGTCGGCGCTGCGTTCGACCAGTCGCGCTTCGCGCAGTTCTGCCAGCCTTGCGTTGAGGACGCCGGGGCTGGTCCCTGCCGCGTCCTGAAGCGGACGGAACTTGAGCGGGCCACCGGAAAGCTCCCACAACACCCGCAACTGCGTGCGCCGGCCCAGGAGGTCGAGCAAAGCCATGATCGGACGGCCGGAAGCCGAACCGCGAACCGGACCGCCGGGGAGGGGCGTCTTCTTCATGCTATTGAATCCGTAGCAAAGGTGTTTTATGCTATCGTTTTTATAGCAGGAAAACCCAAATGTCAGCACGCGTAGGCTCGGCGGTTCCGCCGTTTCCCGAAGCCGTCCAGTCGCGGTTCGATCAGTTGATGCCGCCCGGTGTGCCGCCGCTTCGCTTGTTCACCATGCTCGCCCGTGACGAACGCCTTTTCACGCGCTTCATGGATGGTGGGCTTCTCGACAAGGGCAATCTTTCGTTGCGCCACCGCGAGATCGTCATCGACCGGGTCACCGCCAGCTGCCGCTGCGAATATGAATGGGGCGTCCATGTCACTCTGTTCGCCGCGCGTGCGGGGCTCACCGGGCCTGAGCTTCATTCGCTGGTACACGGCAACGCCGACGATCCCTGCTGGGAGGAGACATCCGAGCGTGTGCTGATAAGGATCTGCGATACGCTGCACGCGCAGGCGAATGTCGATGCGGAATTGTGGGCCGAGTTCTCTTCGCTTTTCGGTGACGAGGCCTGCCTGGAGGTGCTGATGCTCGCCGGCTTCTACCGTATGGTCTCCTATCTGGCGAATTCAACCCGGCTGCCGCCGGAGCCCTATGCGGCCCGGTTTCCGACAGCAGCTTGACGGGCCATGCGGCCCCTCCGCTCTTGACCTTCGCCGTCCCGGCCAATAGCGGAACGGCTCCGGACAAGCGGCGAGGCGGCCATGAACATTTTGCTGATCGGATCGGGCGGACGCGAGCACGCGCTTGCATGGAAGCTGGCAGCCTCGCCGATGCTTACCCGGCTCTATGCCGCCCCGGGCAATCCCGGCATCGCCCGCGAGGCGGAACTGGTTGCGCTCGATATTGCCGATCACCCCGCCGTCGCAGCCTTCTGCCGGGAAAAGTCGATCGAACTCGTGGTCGTCGGCCCCGAGGCGCCGCTGGTCGCCGGCCTCGCCGACGACCTGCGCCGGGAAGGGGTGGCCGTCTTCGGACCGTCGGCCGCCGCCGCGCAGCTCGAGGGCTCGAAGGGCTTCACCAAGGACCTGTGCGCGCGCCACGGCATCCCGACCGGCGCCTATGAGCGTTTCAACAACGCGCCCAAGGCCAAGGCCTACCTGCGCCATGTCGGCGCGCCTATCGTCATCAAGGCCGACGGCCTCGCGGCTGGCAAGGGTGTCACCGTCGCCATGACGCTGAATGAAGCGATCGACGCCGTCGATGCCTGCTTCGAGGGCGCCTATGGCGAGGCCGGCGCCGAAGTTGTCATCGAGGAATTTCTCGAGGGCGAGGAGGCGAGCTTCTTCTGCCTGTGCGACGGCGAGACGGCGCTGCCTTTCGGCACCGCGCAGGACCACAAGCGGGTCGGCGAGGGCGATACCGGCCCCAACACCGGCGGCATGGGTGCCTATTCGCCAGCCTCGGTCATGACGCCCGCAATCATCGAACAGACGATGCGGGAGATCATCGAGCCGACGATGAAGGGCCTCGCCGAGGCCGGCACGCCCTTCGTCGGCGTGCTTTACGCCGGCCTGATGCTGACCAGGGACGGGCCGAAGCTGATCGAATACAATGTCCGCTTCGGCGATCCTGAATGTCAGGTGCTGATGCTGCGGCTGAAGGACGACCTGCTGGTGCTGCTCAAGGCCGCCGCCGACGGCCAACTCGGCCACATGTCGGCGCGCTGGCGCGACGAAGCTGCACTCACGGTGGTGATGGCCGCCAAAGGCTACCCGGGCACGCCGCAAAAGGGCGCGGTGATCGCCGGCCTCGACAGCGCGTCCGACGAGAGTGTCGAAATCTTCCATGCCGGTACGGTCGAGAGCGACGGCACGATCGTCGCCAATGGCGGTCGCGTGCTCAACGTGACCGCGCTCGGCCCCTCGGTCGGCGAGGCGCGCGACCGCGCCTATGCCGCTGTCGACAAAATCGACTGGCCGGACGGCTTCTGCCGCCGTGACATCGGCTGGCGCGAGATCGAGCGCGAGAACAAGTGCAGCTGATCCGAGCGGCTACGGACCGAAAACGTCGAACGGGTCATCCGCCGGTCTCGTCGGCAGCGTGCCTTCCGCCTCGCGGCGGCGAAAATGCGCCAGCGAGCATTGCGGCGAGCACAGGACGCCGCGATCGCACCAGTAGGCCGGGCCGTCCTCGGTCCCGTGACGGTGAAAACCGTCGGCGTCATACGGCAAGCCGCATTCGACACATCTGAATTTTTCCGGACGGGCAAGCATCGCGGGGCCTTTCGTCGCGCTCTGGTCAATTAGCGCCGCTCGCGATCAAATCGCAATCCGTGTCGCCAGATGAATTGACGTTTACGTCAAAAAAATCTAGCCCTGACCGGCGAGGCTGTGCAAGCCTGCGAGCCGCGCCACCGGGAGGATGACATGTATCGAGCGCCAGTCGACGACATTGCCTTTGCCCTCAACGAGGTCGCGGGCCTGCGCGCTGCGATCGATGACGGCCTTTTCCCGGAACTCGGCACCGATCTGGTCGACGCCATCCTGAACGAGGCCGGCCGCTTCGCCGGTGAAGAGGTCGCACCGCTGGCAAGGATCGGTGACGAGAAGGGCGCCGTGCTAAAGGACGCCGCCGTGACCATGCCCGACGGCTGGAAGGAACTCTACCGGCGCTGGGTCGAGGGCGGATGGAACGGGCTTTCGCTGCCGGTCGATCATGGCGGCCAGGGCCTGCCGGGCATGCTCGGCGTGGCGGCGCTGGAAATGTGGAACTCGGCCTCGATGGCCTTCGGCATCGGCCCTATCCTCACCATGGGCGCGGTTGACGCGATCGAGAAACATGCCAGCGAGGAACTGAAGGCGCTGTACCTGCCGAAACTGGTGTCGGGCGAGTGGATGGGCACCATGAACCTGACCGAGCCGCAGGCTGGCTCCGATCTCAACGCCTTGCGCGCGCGCGCCGAGCGCGCCGGAGACGGCACCTACCGCATCTTTGGCCAGAAGATTTTCATCACCTATGGCGAGCACGATTTCACCGACAACATCGTGCATCTGGTGCTGGCGCGCCTGCCCGACGCACCGCCCGGGACGCGTGGCATCTCGCTCTTCCTGGTGCCGAAATTCCTGCCCGGGGAGAACGGCGCTCCCGGTGCGCGCAACGATGTCTTCTGCTCGTCGATCGAGGAAAAGCTCGGCATTCACGCCTCGCCGACCTGCACCATGATCTATGGCGACGGATTTGCGAAGGATCGCGAACCGGGTGCCGTCGGCTGGCTGATCGGGGAGGAGAATCGCGGTCTGGCCTGCATGTTCACCATGATGAACAACGCTCGCCTGGCGGTGGGCATGCAGGGCGTGGCGGTCGCCGAGGCGGCCTGCCAGAAGGCGACGGCCTACGCGCAGGAGCGCCGCCAGGGCAAGGCGCCCGGCCATGATGGCGAGGGCATGGCCCCGATCATTCTGCACCCCGACGTGCAGCGCAACCTTCTGACCATGAAGACACTGACGGCGACGGCGCGCCTGATCTCGTACAGCTGCGCGCACGCCACCGACATGGCGCGGGCGAAGGGCGGCGACGATGCACGGCACTGGCAGGAGCGCGCCAATCTGCTCACCCCGGTCGCCAAGGCGTGGTCGACAGACGTCGGCGTCGATGTTGCCTCGATCGGTGTGCAGGTGCATGGCGGCATGGGCTATGTCGAGGAAACCGGCGCGGCAGCGCTCTACCGGGATGCGCGCATCGCGCCGATCTACGAGGGCACCAACGGCATCCAGGCGATCGACCTCGTCACCCGCAAGCTGCCACAGTCCGGCGGCGAGCACGTGCTGGGCTATATCGCCGAGTTGCGCGCCGATGCCGAGGCGGTGCGTGCCTCCAACCTACCCGAGTTTGGCCGCTCCGGTGAAAAGATCGCCGCCGCCCTTGACGAACTGGAGGCCGCGACAAGGCATATGCAGGGCCTGCTTGCCGACGGCCGCATGAGCGACGCGCTGGCGGGCGCCACGCCCTATCTGCGGCTTTTCGCGATCGCCGCCGGTGCGGCGTATCTGGGCCGGGGGGCGGTCGCGGCGAAGGCGCCGGACCGGATCGCTCTTTGCCGTTTCTTCTGCGAGAATTTTGCCGGCGAGGCGGCGGCACTGCGCGAGCGCGCCTGCGAAGGCGCCGAGAGCCTGGCCCAAGCTGCCGCCGCATTGAACTGACCATCCGAGAACGGGATCGAAGCCGATGAGCGAACATGTAGAGATCGACCGCCGCGGCGCCGTGCAGGTGATCCGCATGAATCGGCCCGACAAGAAAAACGCGATCACCCGGGCCATGTATGCCGCGATGGCGGCCGCACTCAGTGCTGGCGACGACGATGCGGAGATCCGCGCACAACTCATCCTCGGCGTGCCGGGCGCGTTTTCCTCAGGCAACGACCTGCAGGACTTCATGGCGGTGGCCATGGGCGGCGATGGCGGCATGGAGGTCTACGACTTCCTGCTGGCGCTGGCCAATTCGAAGAAGCCGCTGGTGTCGGCGGTCGACGGTATCGCCGTTGGCATCGGCACCACGATCAACCTTCATTGCGACCTGACCTTCGCCACGCCGCGGACCGAGTTCAAGACGCCCTTCGTCGATCTCGGCCTGGTGCCGGAGGCGGGATCGAGCCTGCTCGCCCCTGCCGTTCTTGGTCGCCAGCAGGCCTTTGCGCTGCTCGGGCTGGGCGAAGGTTTTTCGGCGGATCGCGCCCGCCAGGCGGGACTGATCTATGCCGTCGTGAGCGAGGAAGAACTTGAGTCCGCGGCCCTCGCCGCGGCAGACTCGATCGCTGCCAAGCCGCCCGAGGCGCTGAAGATTGCGCGTGACCTCATGCGCGGCTCGCGCGAGGAGGTCGTGGCCCGCATCAAGGAGGAGGGAACGCATTTCCGCGCCAGGCTCAAATCCGACGAGGCGCGCGAGGCGTTCGTCGCCTTCATGAACCGCAAGAAAGCAGGCTGAGCACACCTTGCATGAGGCAGCGTTCCGGTTGAGGTGGTCTCCAGCGTTCACAAGCCTGGCATAAAACTTTACGCTGCCGGGGCGTGCGTTTTCGCCTCGGGCTCCCTACATTCCTTGCGGGCGGCGAAAACGCGGCGGTCTTTTGGCCGTCGGAAAGTATCGACTGCTTTCGACAGGGAACGATCGAATGCCGGACGATTTGCTGGATCCCGTGCCGACCACCCACCGCAAGCTGACCACCGTCTTTTCCGCCGACGTTCAGGGCTATTCGCGGCTGATGGAGGCCGACGAGGAGGGCACCCTCGCCACCCTCAAGGAATATCGCGATGCCATGTCGAGGCTGATCGCCTCGCAGGGCGGGCGTGTCGTCAACACCTGGGGCGACGGGCTGATCGCCGAGTTTCCGAGCGTCGTCGGTGCGGTTCGCGCCGCCGTCGATGTCCAGAACGAGCTTGCCGGCCGCAACGAGACGCGCTCCGGCGAGCAACGCATGCATTTCCGCATCGGCATCAATCTGGGCGACGTCATCGTCGACGGCGACGATATCTACGGTGATGGCGTCAACATCGCCGCGCGCCTCCAGTCCGAGGCCGCGCCTGGCGGCATCCTGATCTCCAACACCGTCTACGATCAGGTCCGCAACAAGGTCGCGGTCGGTTTCGACTTTCTCGGCGAACTCGAGGTCAAGAATTTCGACGGGCGCGTGCCGAGCTATGCGATCCGGATCGGCGAAGATAGCGCACGCCGCGCGCCGGCCGCTCCCGAGAACCCCGCGCCCACTCGCAACGCGCCTTCGGCCAGCCGCGCCGACGCGCCGCCGGGGAAGGCCTTGGCCGACAGCCTTCCCTTCGGGCGCTCGGCAACCATTCTCGGCGTGATCGGCGCCGGCCTGGTGGCGGTCAACATCGCGAGTTGGAATGGCACCTTCTGGGCTGCCTGGCCGCTATTGGGTTTTGCCATCGCCGGGGGTCTCAACTGGGCCCGGACTGCGAGGCCCGGCGAACGGACCCTGACCATCCTCGCCGTGATCGGGGCCGGGCTGATCGGCATCAATCTTCTGTCGTGGAGCGGAACCTTCTGGGCGCGTTGGCCGATCCTCGGGCTGGCCGTCGCCGCCGGTGTCTACTGGGCCTCGCGGCGACGAAAACCGCGCGACGCCCGATAGCGATCCGGCAGCGAACAGCCTACGGATAAAGACGCTTTTTGGCCCAGCCGCCCTTGCCGTCGGCCGCAAAGACGACGCGATCGTGCAGACGGAACGGGCGATCGTGCCAGAACTCGATCGATTGCGGCCTGATGCGGAAACCGGACCAGTAATCCGGCCGCGGGATCGTCCCCACGGCATGCCTTGCAGTGTATTCGGCAACCGCCTTTTCCAGCGCGAACCGGCTTTCGAGTGGCCGCGACTGCTTCGAAGCCCATGCGCCGATGCGGCTGCCGCGCGGGCGCGACGCGAAATAGGCGTCGGCCTCTTCGTCCGAAACCACCTCGACCGGGCCGCGCACGCGCACCTGACGGCGCAGCGACTTCCAGTGGAAGCACATCGCCGCCTTCATGGAGCCGAGGATTTCGACGCCCTTGGCGCTTTCGAAATTGGTGTAGAAGACGAAGCCGGCCTCGTCGAAGCCCTTGAGGAGCACCATCCTCACATCCGGCAGCCCGTCGGCATCCACGGTCGCCAATGCCACCGCGTTTGGGTCGTTGGGTTCGCTCTTTTCCGCGTCCGACAACCACTCGGCGAACAGCCGCAGCGGCTCCTCGCTCAGCGTGAAGTCATCCTTCATTAACCCTGTTTCGCTCATAATCGACCATTCGCCGGTTTCGATACGGCCCGTTGAGGAGATGGAGGATTGTCGTCCCCGGATCAAGCGTCCAGCCCAGCATTCCCGCCGGGTTTCGGTTGCGCCAGGGGTGTCGCGGCAATCGTCTTGCCGCTCTCGCTGCTGCTCGGCGGTTGCATGACCGGCGGACTGGGGCTTGACGAGCTGGCGCCGGACCGGTCGATCAAGACGAGCGGCGTGCCGCCCTCCGACAAATTCTCCGAACCCGCAGAACTGCTTGATCAGACGATCATCCGCAACGCCGTAAGCGCCACCGACCCGGAGGCGCTCGGCTCGGCGTCGCTGCCCTGGGCCAATCCCGAAACAGGCGCGCGCGGCGAGATATTCGCCATCGCGGACGCCGAAAAGGACGGCCAGATGTGCCGTCGCTTCAAGGCGTCGCGCGAAAACTTTCAGGGTGTCGCGCTGTACGACGGCGAGACCTGCCTCACGAAGGGCGGCGCCTGGTGGATGCGCTCGTTCGTGCCGTCCTGACACCGGAAGGTCGGCACGTGGCGAATCGCATCTCCGATCTGGAATTTCTTCCTATCAGTATGCATATAGGATGCCAGAGAGACTGATTTCCTTTACAGGCAGCCATCATGCGCGATCCCTATGAAGTGCTGGGCGTGCCGCGGAACGCGAGCGACAAGGACATCAAGTCCGCGTTCCGCAAGCTCGCCAAGAAATATCACCCGGACCAGAACCCGGACGATCCCGGTTCGAAGGACCGGTTTTCGGCCGTCAACCAGGCCTACGAAATCGTCGGCGACGCCGAGAAGCGGGCTGCCTTCGACCGCGGCGAGATCGATGCCGAGGGCCGGCCGCGCTTCCAGGGTTTCGAAGGCGGCGCGCATGGCGACCCGTTCGCTGGCTTCCGGCGCGGCGGCGCGGGTCCGGGCGCCACGCATTTCGAGTTCCGCAGCGGTGGCGGGCCGGGCGGATTTGGCGATGCCGAGGACATCATCAGCGAACTGTTCGGCTCGGCTTTCCGCCGCGGTCCGGGCGCGGCCGCGGGCGGCGCCGGTGCGCGGCAGCGTGCGGCCGACACCAAGACCGCTCTGGACGTCACTCTGGAAGAAGCCGCGACCGGCGCGCATGTGCATGCGCTGATGCCGGGCGGCCGCAAGCTCGCCATCAAGCTGCCGCGCTTTGTCGAGGACGGCCAGACGATCCGGCTCAAGGGGCAGGGCGAACAGGGCGGCGACGCGCTGGTTACGCTGCGGTTCAAGAGCCACCCGCGCTACCGCGTCGAGGGTCGTCACCTGCACGCCGATCTTTTCGTCGACCTGCGCGACGCCGTTCTCGGGACCAAGCAGCCGGTGGAAACCGTGAAGGGCCGGCTGGCGGTGACGGTTCCGCCCTGGTCGGGCTCCGACAAGGTTTTGCGCCTCAAAGGTCGCGGCCTGCCTTTGAAGTCGGGCGGCGAAGGTGACCTTTTCGTGCATGTTCGCATCCTGCTGCCCGAAGACGGGCGCGAGGCGCTCGAGGCGCTCTACCGCAAGCAGGAGCACTGAGGCCGAGCGCATCGCGGCTTGTCGATATCGGCTGCCTGTGCGATAGGCTTCCCGAAATTTGATCAGTGCAGGAGAGGCGTGATGGCGGGTGCAGGCGGTTTGATGGCCGGGAAGCGCGGGCTCATCATGGGCGTCGCCAACAACCGCTCCATCGCCTGGGGAATCGCGAAGTCCTGTGCCAACCAGGGCGCCGAGCTTGCCATCACCTATCAGGGCGAGGCTTTCAGGAAACGCGTCGGGCCGCTGGCCGAGGAACTGGGCGCTCACGTCGCCGGTCACTGCGACGTGACCGAGAATGAGAGCGTCGATGCCGTCTTCGAGGGGCTGCGCCAGAAATGGGGCAAGCTCGACTTCCTCGTTCACGCGATCGCGTTCTCCGACAAGGAGGAACTCGACGGCCGCTATGTCGAGACGTCGCGCGAAAACTTCCAGCGCACGATGGACATCTCGGTCTATTCGCTGACCGCGATCGCCAAACGCGCCGAGTCGCTCATGACCGAAGGCGGGTCGATCCTGACCCTTACCTATTACGGCGCCGAGAAGGTGATGCCGCACTACAACGTCATGGGGGTCGCCAAGGCCGCGCTGGAAGCGAGCGTGCGTTATCTGGCCGTCGACCTCGGCGGCAGCGGCATCCGCGTCAACGCGGTCTCGGCCGGACCGATCAAGACACTCGCCGCCTCCGGCATCGGTGATTTCCGCTACATCCTGAAGTGGAATGAATACAACTCGCCGCTGAAGCGCACGGTGACGATCGAGGAAGTCGGCGATGCCGGGCTCTATTTCCTGTCGGATCTGTCGCGCGGCGTGACCGGCGAGGTCCACCACGTCGATTCGGGTTATCACGTCGTCGGCATGAAGGCCGTCGACGCGCCCGACATCTCCACCGTCTAGCACCCGTCCGGAGCCCGGCCGGACGCACCGAGCCAGCGTGGCCGCCATGTTCCCGCTTGTCTATTTCGTCCGTCACGGTGAGACCGACTGGAACGCGGAACTGCGTTTCCAGGGCCAGGCCGATATCGACATCAATGTTCACGGACGAGGCCAGGCGCGCGAAAACGGCCGCACCCTTGCCGGCCTGATCGAGGAACCTGCGCGGTTCGGTTTCGTTGCCAGCCCGCTGCGCCGCACGCGCGAGACGATGGAACTGATCAGGGCCGGGATGGCTCTCGATCCGCGTGCCTATCGCACGGACGTGCGCCTGCTGGAGGTCCATTTCGGTGACTGGCAGGGCTTCACCGCTGCCGAGATCGAGGCGCGGACGCCGGGCTCGACCGCCGAGCGCGAACGCGACAAATGGGACTTCCTGCCGCCGGGAGAAAACGCCGAAAGCTACGCCGTGCTCGCAAGGCGGGTGCGGTCATGGCTGGCGGAACTGACCGGCGACACGGTCTGCGTCACCCATGGCGGCGTCATTCGCTGCATCTTCATGCTGACCGGCGCCGCCGGACGCGACGAGGCGGCCGCGATGACGGTGCCGCAGGATCGGGTCTTGCGGCTTGATCAGGACCGGCTCGAATGGCTTTGAGGCAGGCGGCGCCTTATTCGAAGATTTCCATGTCCGTGATCAGGTTGGTGCCGTTGACCACGTCATAGGCGATGACGATGTCGATGCCTTCCTTGATCGCCGACATGTCGATCTCGCCCGGCAGCTTGTAGGTCTTGCCGTCGTCGAGAACGATGGTCAGGGTCTCGGGGTCGACGGCCGTGATCGTTCCCTCGGCATTGGCGGCAGCGGCCGGTGATGCAATCAGCAACAGGGCGGCGAGCGCCGGTACGAGCATGCGCATTTCCTGGACCTCATTTTTCCTTTGTCCCGCCTCACGGGCGGGTTCGATGATCGGGCGGAGAGAGAAGATCAGAAACACGCCGAATGTGTCAAAACTAAATCTCCTGACGGCACGGTTTGACCCCCGCCGCAAAGCCCAATAGAAGGCGGCGACGGTCGTCGTCGCGGCCGATAGGTCGCCGCTGAATGTCGCACAACACCTTCGGACATCTCTTCCGCGTCACCACCTGGGGCGAGAGCCACGGCCCGGCGCTCGGCTGCGTGATCGATGGTTGCCCGCCGGGGATTCGCTTCACCGAAGCCGATATCCAGCACGAACTCGACCGTCGCCGGCCCGGCAAGTCTCGTTTCGTCACCCAGCGGCGTGAACCCGACGCCGTCAGGGTTCTGTCCGGCGTCCTGCCGGAGGAAGATGGGGTGACGCTGGTGACGACGGGTACGCCGATCTCGATGCTGATCGAAAATGTCGACCAGCGCTCGAAGGACTATGGCGAGATCGCGCGCCAGTTCCGGCCGGGTCACGCCGACTATACCTACCAGGCAAAATACGGCCTGCGCGACTACCGCGGCGGCGGTCGCTCCTCGGCACGCGAGACGGCGGCGCGCGTCGCGGCGGGCGCGGTCGCGCGACGCGTCGTGCCGGGTCTTAAGGTGCGCGGCGCGCTGGTCTCGATGGGCGAAAAGGCGATCGACCGCGCCAACTGGGACTGGGATTTCGTCGACGATGCCGAAAACCCCTTCTTCACGCCCGACCGCGCCTCGGTCGCGGTGTTCTCCGACTATCTCGACGGCATCCGCAAGGCTGGCTCCTCGGTGGGAGCGGTGGTGGAGGTCGTCGCCGAAGGCGTGCCGGCGGGTCTCGGCGCGCCGATCTACGGCAAGCTCGACCAGGACATCGCTGCCGCGCTGATGTCGATCAACGCGGTCAAGGGCGTCGAGATCGGCAACGGCTTCGAGGCTGCGCGCATCACCGGCGAGGAGAACGCCGACGAGATGCGCATGGGCAATGACGGCAATCCGATCTTCCTGTCCAACCATGCGGGAGGCGTGCTCGGCGGCATTGCGACCGGGCAGCCGGTCGTGGCCCGCTTTGCCGTCAAGCCGACCTCGTCGATCCTGACGCCACGCCAGTCGATCGACCTCGACGGCCGGAATGTCGAGGTAACGACGAAGGGGCGCCACGACCCGTGCGTCGGCATCCGCGCCGTGCCGATCGGGGAGGCCATGCTGGCCTGCACGATCGCCGACCATTATCTGAGGCATCGCGGCCAGACGGGTCGCTGAACGTTCGAGCCGCTCATGCCCTACGACCAGAAAAAGATCGTTGAAGCGCTGCGCGCCTTCGAGCGCGGTGAAATCGTCGTCGTCATGGACGATGACGGGCGCGAGAATGAGGGCGACCTGATCGTCGCGGCGGTGCATTGCACGCCGGAGAAGATGGCGTTCATCGTGCGCCACACTTCCGGGATCGTCTGCGCGCCGATGCCGCGCGAGGAAGCACGGCGCCTCAACCTCGCGCCCATGGTGGCTGACAATGACGCGCCCCACGCCACCGCCTTCACGGTGTCGGTGGACTACAAGCACGGCACGACGACCGGCATTTCCGCCGACGACCGCACGGTCACGGTCCGTAATCTTGCCAATCCGAACTCGGGTGCCGCCGATTTCGTCCGCCCCGGTCACATCTTCCCGCTGGTGGCGCGCGAAGGCGGCGTACTCATGCGTTCGGGACACACCGAGGCCGCGGTCGACCTCTGCAAGCTTGCAGGGCTGCCGCCGATTGGCGTCATCTGCGAACTGGTCAATGACGACGGCACCGTCATGCGCGGACCGCAGGTGGCAGCCTTCGCCGGGGAGCATGGCCTGAAGCAGGTCTCGGTCGCCGATCTCATCGCCTACCGGCAGCGTCAGGAAACGCTGGTCGAACGTATCGACCGCTTGTCCGTCGAAACGCCCGCAGGTCCCGCGACCGCGCATGTCTATGCGCTTCCGTGGGATCCCATGCACCATCTGGCGATGGTCTTTGGCGACATTCGCGACGGCGAGGAGGTGCCGGTCAGGCTGCATTCCGAGAGCGTGGTCGACGACGTTTTCGGGGCGGGTGAGAGCCTGGTCCGGGTGATGAAGGCGATGGCAGAGCGCAAGCGCGGCGTCATCGTCTATCTGCGCGAAGGTTCGGTCGGGGTTGCCCATCAGGTGCGTGCTCGGCCCGGCGAGGCTGGCGACGAGGACCACGAGGAGGCGCGGCGGCGCGAAAGCGAGTGGCGCGAGATCGGGCTTGGCGCCCAGATCCTGCGTGACCTCGGCATTTCGTCGATCAACCTGATCGCCTCGCGCGAGCGCCACTATGTCGGGCTGGAAGGTTTCGGCATCCGCATCGCACGGACCGAAATCCTGTGACAGCGGAAGCCCCGATCGGCCGATCGGGGCTTCGCGAACATGGCCGGTTGCTGCCCTATTCGGCCGGCTGTGCCAGTGCCACGGGCGTGGCTTCGCGACGCTCCCGCGCCAGTGCCCGCTGGCTGACGAGGGCGGTTGCGAGCGCGACGACGCCGGCGACGACCGAGACCCAGAAGCCGTTGCGCGCACCGAACGTGTCGACCACCCAGCCGGCGGCGAAGGCGCCCAGTGCCATGCCGATGCCGATGCCGGTCATCACCCAGGTGACACCCTCCGTCAGCATCGATTCCGGCACGCGGCGCTCGATCAGGCCGAAGGCGGTGATGAAGGTCGGCGAGATCGCCACGCCGCTCAGGAAGACGGCAAGCGCCAGCAACGGAACCGTGCCGGCGAACAGCAGCGGCACCTGGGTGAGCGCGATCACGCCGAGCGCGATCGCGAACTGCCGCTGCAAGGGCATGGTCAGGTTGAGCGCGCCGATGACCAGGCCGAGCACGAACGAACCCAGTGCATAGACGCCGATGACGAGGCTCGCCGCGTCCGGCTGACCGAGTTCCCTGGTGATCGCCACGGCGCTGACCTCGGCGGTGGCGAAGATCGCACCGACGAAGATCAGGGCGAGCGTGATGATCTGTACCGGGCGCAGCCGGATCGCGGAGCCGGTGGCCCGCTGCTCGGCGGGCGCGATGCGCGGCTCGCTCGATCGCTGCAGGATGAAGGCCGCGGTGCCGAAGGCCAGCAGAAGAGTGTTGACCAGGATGCCGGCCTCCGGGAACAGCGACACCGAAAGCCCGACCGACAGCGAGGCGCCGGCAATATACATCATCTCGTCCATCGCCGATTCGAAGGCGAAGGCGGTGTTCAGTTCCGGGCGATTGCGAAAGAGCTCTGTCCAGCGCGCCCGGATCATCGCCGGCATGGAAGGCATGGTTGCGGCGAACAGCGCCGAAAGGAACAAGGTCCATGTCGGCCAGCCCTGGTTGGCGCCTGCCATCAGAGCCGCAAATGCAACGACCGAGATCAACGTCGCCGGGGTGACGATTGCCGATTGGCCGAAGCGGTCGACCAGCCGCGATATCTGCGGCGACAGGAGCGCATTGGTCAGTGCGAAGGTCGCCGAGACAGCGCCGGCGAGCCAGTATTCGCCGTGGGTCTGCGACAGCATGGCGACGATCCCGATCGGCGCCATCGCTACCGGCAGCCGGGCAATGAAGCCGGCGGCCGCAAATCCCTTGGCGCCGGGAGCGCGGAAGATTTCCCTGTAGGGGTTCGACATCGATTTTCTCCTCGAAATCCGCGCCTTCCTGACTTACATACGCGGCGTATGACCGGCAGGTAAGTTCATACGCTGCGTATGTCAATTGGCATACGAGGCGTATGTCGATTGGTGCAGAGATGGCGCACAGACCCAGAACCGAAATGATCGCCGAAACCCGGGCCAAGCTGCTTGCGGCCGGCCGCAAGGCGTTCGGCACCGTCGGTTATGCTGAGGCATCGATGGACGACTTCACCGCCGAGGCGGGACTGACGCGCGGCGCGCTCTACCATCATTTCGGCGGCAAGCAGGGTTTGCTGGAGGCTGTGATTGCGGAGATCGATGCCGAAATGACTGTCCGCCTCGATGCCGTTTCGGCGCGCAGCGCCACCCCTTGGCAAGGTTTCGTCGACGAATGCGTCGCCTATCTCGAAATGGCGCTGGAGCCGGAGATACAGCGCATCGTCCATCGTGACGGACCCGCCGTCCTCGGCGACCCGAACAAATGGCCCAACCAGAGCGGCTGTATCGCCGCATTGAAAAGGAGCCTCGATCGCTTCCTGCGCGATGGCATCATCGAGGAAGTGGACTCGGAAGCCGCCGCACGGCTCATCAACGGCGCCTCGCTGCACGCCGCGCAGTGGATCGCCAATTCCGACAATCCCGAGGCGACTTCGGCCAAGGCGATCTCCGCCTTCAGGGCGTTGCTCGAAGGGTTGCGTGTCGGAGTGGCCGCCGAAGCACCGCAATAGGGCGGTTGCCCGCCGCCGCGCGCCTGATAGGCTCCGTCGCGACACCGGCGGACGAGAGGCGGAGCGGAAACAACATGTGGGATTTCGACATCGGGCGCACGCTGGGCATCATGGCCCGCACATGGCCGTTCATCCTCCTGCGGATGCTGGTCTATTTCGCCATTACCGTCGCCTACGTCTTCGCGACGGGTGGCGGCGCTGGCGTCGGCTACGGCGTCGGTCATGTCTGGCCGGATTCGGACGGCCCGGCCACGTTTGCCTTCTGGGGCGGGGCAGCAGGGTTCGTGCTCGTTTCGGTCGTGCTTTACTGGATCCGCGAATACATTCTCTACATCGTCAAGGCCGGCCATATCGCGGTGATGGTGCGCCTCATCGACGGCGACGAAATCCCGGACGGGCAAGGCCAGATCGCCCATGCGCGCGCCATCGTCACCGACCGGTTCGCCGAGGCAAACGTGCTTTTTGTCGTCGACCAGCTCGTCAAGGGTGCGATACGTGCCGTCACCGGGCTGATCGGCGGCATCGCCGCCTTCCTGCCCATCCCCGGCCTGCAAGGGCTGGTGCGGTTCCTCAACACGGTGATCCGCCTGTCGCTCACCTATGTCGACGAGATCATCCTCGGCTACAACATCCGCATCGACAGCCAGAACCCGTTCGAAACCGCCCGCCACGGCGTGGTGCTTTATGCCCAGAACGCGATGGTGATGGTCAAGAACGCGGTCTGGCTGGCGCTGTTCATGTGGCTGCTCACCTTCGTCGTTTTCCTGCTCATGCTGGCCCCCGCCGCAGCGATTCTCTACGCAATGCCGGGCCAACTCGCCGGGTGGTCTTTCGTGCTCGCCATCGTCTTCGCGCTGGCGTTGAAGGCGGCCCTGATCGAACCGTTCGCGATCGCAGCACTGATGTCGGTCTATTTCCGGACCATAGAAGGGCAGACCCCCGATGCCCAATGGGACCGGCGACTGGCGGAAGCCTCGCGGCATTTCCGCGACCTCGTCGACAAGGCCCGTGGCGCGGTTACCGGCGCCGCCGGCAGGGGGACCGCGCCGGCCTGACAATCCGCCGGCTCGAAATTCCCTGTGTGCGGCGGTTGGCGCATTCGCGGGGGCAGGTGGCCAAACGCGTCACAGTCGCTAAGATCAACGGATGGTTACACGCGTCTATTCCAATCCGATCTTCCTCGAGCACCTGACCCCTTCCGGCCACCCGGAACGCCCTGACAGGCTGCGCGCCATCGCCAAGGTTCTCGAACATGATGTCTTCGACGATCTCGATCGCGTCGAGGCCCCTGAGGGCGACGCCGAGACAATCCTCTACGCCCATCCCGAGGACTATCGGGATGCCATCATGGCGGCAATTCCCGAGCAGGGGATCGCGCGCGTCGACGCCGACACCTCGGTGAGCCCGAAAAGCTGGCAGGCGGCTCTCGCCGCCATCGGCGCCGCCAACGCGGCCGTCGACGACGTCTTTTCGGGTGCGGCCGACAATGTTTTCGTCGCCGCTAGGCCGCCGGGCCATCATGCCGAGAAGCATCGCGCCATGGGCTTTTGCCTCTTCAACAATGCCGCGATCGCCGCCCGCCACGCGCAAAAGGCGCATGGCGCCGAGCGGGTCGCGATCGTTGATTGGGACGTTCACCACGGCAACGGCACCCAGGACGTGTTCTGGGACGATCCGAGCGTGCTTTATTGCTCCACCCACCAGATGCCGCTCTATCCGGGAACCGGCGCCCGTGACGAGACTGGCGCCGGCAACATCGTCAATGCGCCGCTGTCGCCCGGCGATGGCGCCGACGTGTTCCGGGAGGCGTTTTCGTCGCGGGTTCTGGCGGCGATCGATTCGTTCCAGCCCGACCTGATCATCGTTTCGGCGGGATTTGACGCGCATCACCGTGATCCGCTGGCTGAAATCAACCTGTCGGAAGAGGATTTCGACTGGGCCACCGGTCAACTGATGGACCACGCAGGCCGACATGCGGGCAACCGCCTTGTCAGCCTGCTGGAAGGCGGTTACGACCTCGAGGGACTGGCCTTGTCGGTCGCGGCCCACGTCGGACGCCTGATGAGAGGATGAGAGATGCCGGAACAGCCCAACGAGGACGTCAAGGCGATGAGCTTCGAGGACGCGCTTGCCGCGCTCGAACGTATCGTCGACGACCTCGAAAAGGGCGACGTGCCGCTCGAGCAGTCGATCACCATCTATGAGCGCGGCGAGGCGCTGAAGCGTCATTGCGAAAAGCTGCTCAAGGCCGCAGAGGCGAAGGTCGAGAAGATCCGCCTGTCGCGCGAGGGGCGGCCCGAGGGTGTCGAGCCGCTCGACGGTGAGTGAACCGCAATTGAACCCGGGGGCGGGAAACCGGACCAAGGGAGCACACCATGTGCCGCAATATCAGGACATTGCATAATTTCGAGCCACCGGCGACCGATGACGAGATTCGCGCAGCCGCACTGCAATTCGTACGCAAGGTGAGCGGCTCGACCAGGCCTTCGAAGCGCAACGAGGAGGTCTTCGACCGCGCCGTCGACAGGATCGCCGCCTGCGTCCACGAGCTTCTCGACGGGCTGGAAACCGCGCAGCCGCCGAAGGATCGCGAACTCGAGGCCGCCAAGGCGCGGGCGCGCTCGGCAGCCCGCTTCGCCTGAACCGTCAGGCCTGACGGGCTATGCGGCCTGCCCGCGCAGGCATATGCTCGAGCATGCACGAGTGAAGCGGGGCTGACCATGAGCTTCTTTCCAGGAAACGATCCCAAGCCGGGCGATGCCTTTGCCTGCGATGCCATCGAATTGATGGTCATCCCCAGCGCCCGTGACATCGGCGGCTTCGAGGTCCGGCGCGCGCTGCCGACCGCGCGCCGCCGGCTCGTCGGGCCGTTCATCTTCTTCGACCGCATGGGTCCAGCGATCCTGCGGGCCGACCAGGCCATCGACGTGCGCCCGCATCCCCATATCGGGCTGGCGACGGTGACCTACCTTTTCGACGGCCGCATCCGGCACCGTGATTCGCTCGGCACCGAGATGGTGATCGAGCCCGGCGACGTGAACCTGATGACGGCCGGGCGCGGCATCGTCCATTCCGAGCGCTCGCCTGAGGAGACGCGCGGCCATCCGAGCTCGCTATCCGGCCTGCAGACCTGGCTCGCGCTTCCCGACGACGGCGAGGAGGTAGCGCCGGTCTTCGAGAACACGCCCATGGACGCCCTTCCGGAGATCGATGCCGACGGTGTCACCGGCCGCATCGTTATCGGCGCGTTCGAGGGGGTGAAATCGCCGGTTCGCACAGCCTCCGAGACGCTTTACGCCGATCTCCGCCTGGCGCCGGGCGCAAGCGTCAGGATCCCGTCCGATGCCGAGGAGCGCGCCCTCTATGTGCTTGACGGCACTGTCATCATTTCCGGCGACCGTTTTCCGGCCGACCGCCTGTTGGTGCTGCGTCCGGGAGATGAAATCATCGTTTCGTCCGAAGAGGGCGCGCATTTCATGCTTTTCGGCGGCGCCTCGCTGGGGTCGCCGCGTCATATCTGGTGGAACTTCGTCTCGTCATCGAAAGAACGCATCGAGCAGGCAAAGGAGGAGTGGCGCACGGGCCGCTTCGATATCGTGCCGGGCGACGAGGAAGAGTTCATCCCGCTACCCGAGGCCTGACCCGCGCTGATTGGGCGCGTTTACTTTCGTCAAGCGAGGCCCTATCTCCGATAGGTCAGACAAGAAAATGCAATGAACACCATTTCGCCTCCGCAAACGCCGCTGCTGGACAGGGTCCGGTTGCCCTCGGACCTGAAGGCCGTTCCGGAAGACCAGCTTCCGCAGCTTGCCGACGAACTGCGGTCCGAACTGATCGATGCCGTTTCCAAGACCGGCGGCCATCTCGGCGCCGGGCTCGGCGTTGTCGAACTCACGGTGGCCATCCACTATGTCTTCGACACGCCGCGCGACCGCCTCATCTGGGATGTTGGCCACCAGGCCTACCCGCACAAGATCCTCACCGGTCGGCGCGAACGCATCCGCACGCTGCGGCAGGAGGATGGCCTGTCGGGTTTCACCAAGCGCGACGAGAGCGAATACGATCCCTTCGGCGCCGCCCATTCCTCGACCTCGATCTCGGCCGGGCTCGGCATGGCGGTGGCACGCGACCTTGCCGGCGGCAAGAACAACGTCATCGCCGTCATCGGCGACGGCGCCATGTCGGCCGGCATGGCCTACGAAGCCCTAAACAATGCCGGCGCACTCGATGCGCGCCTGATCGTCATCCTGAACGACAACGACATGTCGATCGCGCCGCCGAGCGGCGCCATGAGCGCCTATCTGGCGCGGCTGGCGTCGGGCCGCACCTACCAGGGCTTCCGCGACTTCGGCAAGAAGCTGACCTCCTATCTCGGCAAGGCAGCCGACAAGGCGATTACCCGGGCGGTCGAGCATGCGCGCGGCTACGTCACCGGCGGCACGCTGTTCGAGGAACTCGGCTTTTTCCACATCGGCCCGATCGACGGCCACAACCTGGAGCATCTGGTGCCGGTGTTGCGCAACGTCCGCGACCATGGCGACGGTCCGGTGCTGATCCACGTCGTGACCCAGAAGGGCAAGGGCTACCCGCCGGCCGAAGCGGCGAGCGACAAATATCACGGTGTCTCCAAGTTCGACGTCATCACCGGCGCCCAGGCCAAGCCGGCCGCCAACGCGCCGTCCTACACCAAGGTCTTCGCCGAAAGTCTGGTCCAGGAGGCGCGCGAGGACGACCGCATCGTCGCCATCACCGCGGCCATGCCGAGCGGCACCGGGCTTGATCATTTCGGCAAGGAATTCCCGGCGCGAACCTTCGATGTCGGCATTGCCGAGCAGCATGCCGTCACCTTCGCCGGCGGGCTGGCGACCGAAGGCTACAAACCCTTCGCGGCGATCTACTCGACCTTCCTGCAGCGCGCCTACGACCAGGTCGTGCACGACATCGCCATCCAGCGTCTGCCGGTAAGATTCCCGATCGACCGCGCCGGCTATGTCGGCGCCGACGGTGCCACCCATTGCGGGGCGTTCGACGTCACCTATCTCGCCACCCTGCCGGGCTTCGTGGTCATGGCGGCGGCCGACGAGGCCGAACTGCGCCACATGGTGAAGACCGCGGTCGACTACGGCGAAGGTCCGATCGCTTTTCGCTACCCTCGTGGAAACGGCGTCGGCGTGGAGATGCCGGAGCGCGGCGTCGCGCTGCCGATCGGCAAGGGCCGTGTCCTGCGCGAGGGCACCAAGATCGCGCTCTTGTCGCTCGGCACACGGCTGCAGGATTGCCTCGCCGCCGCGGAGGAACTCGACGCTGCCGGTCTTTCGACGACGGTTGCCGATGCGCGTTTCGCCAAGCCGCTCGACCGCGACCTCGTCGCCCGGCTTGCGCGCGAGCATGAAGTGCTGATCACCGTCGAGGAAGCGGCGATCGGCGGCTTCGGCAGCCATGTCCTGCACTTCCTGGCGCACGAGGGCTTGCTTGAGAGCGGGGTGAAGGTGCGGCCGCTGGTTCTGCCCGACGAGTTCACCGACCAGGCCAAGCCGGAACGCATGTATGAGAGAGCCGGTCTCGACAGCGCCGGCATCGTCACGACGGTGTTTTCGGCGCTCGGCGCCACCGAGCGCGCCGCACGCGCTTAGCGGGCTCGTAACCTCCTGTTTACGCTGCTTTTTCGTAAGCTGCTTACCCTTTCGCTTGGTCGAATCTTAGGCCGCGTTTGATAGTCATGCTCCCGGGACAGGGAGCAAAACAATGAAAATCCGGATCATGACGTGCGCGGCATTGCTGGCGCTCGCAACCCCCGCCATCGCGGGCCCGAATTTCGATAGAAACATCGATGCGGCGGCCGCTCGGTTGCTGGCCGAGCGCATAGGCGACATTCGCGGCACCTTCGACATCGGCCACGAACCAGTCTTCGTCGATCTGAGCCGCACCACCGGCGCCATCGGCGACTATGGCAAGGGCTGGGAGGATGGCCTGGCCAGGGCGCGCGAGCCAAAGCCAATCGACTGGACAGTCAACTGAACCAGGTGCTGTAACGGCGCCGGCCGCAAGGCGGCGCTTGCGCCGCCTTGCGGCTTTCGCCAAAGAGGGCGGATGAACGCCCCCGCAACGCCCGCCGGCAGGACGCGTCTCGACGAACTGCTCGTCGCGCGCGCATTCTTCGACACCCGATCGCGGGCGCGCGATGCCATCTTGCGCGGCACGGTCGCGGTCGATGGCAGCACGGAACGGCGGCCGGGCGCCCGTATTGCCGATACGGCCAGCATCGCCGTTGACGATCCTGCGCGGCGCTACGTTGCCCGTTCGGCGCTGAAGCTTGCCGCCGCGCTCGACCATTTCGGCCTCGACCCGGCGGGGGCGCTCGCCCTCGACATCGGCGCCTCGACCGGCGGCTTCACGCAGGTCCTGCTCGAACGTGGTGCGCGACGGGTCATCGCCGTCGATGTAGGCCACGGCCAGTTGCACGAAAGCCTGGCTGGCGACCCGCGCGTTCTGAATTGCGAGGGTGTCAATGCCCGGTCGCTATCGATGGCCGATATCGAGGGAACGGCGCCTGATTTCCTTGCCGCTGATCTGAGCTTCATCTCGCTTAAGCAGGCCTTGCCTGCGGCGCTCGACCTTGCCGCGCCCGGTGCGTGCGGCGTGTTTCTGGTCAAACCGCAATTCGAAGCCGGCCGCGACGCCATCGGCAAGGGTGGTCTGCTGCGCGAAGCTTCCGAGGGTGCGAGGATCGCGGACGGCCTCGCTCACTGGCTGAACGCCAGGCCGGGCTGGCGCACGCTTGGCGTCATGCCGTCGCCGATCACCGGCGGCGACGGCAATCAGGAATTCCTGATGGCCGGGGCCAAGGACCAATGAGCGCGCCGCTAAGGATTGAAAGACTCGCTGCCCAGGGCGACGGTGTGGCGAAGGGCGAGCGTGGTCCGGTTTATGTGCCATTCGCACTGCCCGGCGAACTCGTCAATGCCGCGGTGGCCGGCGATCGCGGCACCCTCGTCGCGGTTCTCGAACCGTCGGCCGACCGCGTCGAGCCGGCATGCCGGCATTTCGGCGAATGCGGCGGCTGCGTGCTGCAACACCTGGCACCTGCCGCCTATCGTGACTGGAAGCGGGAGAAGCTGGTGCAGGCTCTGCACCATCGCGGGCTCGAAGCGCCCGTCGACAACCTTGTTCCTTGCCAGCCGGCGAGCCGCCGCCGCGCCGCGTTGACGGCCCGAAAAACGCATGGCGGGCTGATCCTGGGCTACAACCGGGCCCAGTCGCACCAGATCATCGACATCGCCGAATGCCCGATTCTGGAACCGGCGATCGTTGCCGCGCTGCCCATGCTGCGTGAGGTTGCAACGGGACTATGTTCGACCGACAAGCCGTTCCGCGTCGCCGTGACCCTGTCCGAAGCGGGGCTGGACGTCGCGCTGGAAGGGGCCGGCAGGCCGTCGGAAAAGAAGCGCCGTGCCGCCGTCGAGTTCGCGCTGCGTGCCGGACTGGCCCGGCTGTCACTCGACGGCGAAATCCTGGTCGCAGCCAGAGACCCGGGATTTTCTCCGGGTGGTACCGGTCTCGTGCCGCCGCCGGGCGGCTTCCTGCAGGCGGTCGCCGCGATCGAGGAGGCGATGGCGGCGATGGTGACCGGCCACCTCTCGCCTGCGAAGCGGCTGGCAGATCTCTTTTCGGGCGTCGGCACCTTCGCCTTGCGGCTGGCGCAGGTCGCCGAGGTGCACGCGGTCGAGAGCGATGGAGCAGCATTGGCGGCGCTCGACCGTGCCTTTCGCTTTGGCGCCGGGCTGAAGAAGGTCACCGCCGAGCGGCGCGACCTTTTCCGCCGTCCCCTGACCGCCAAGGAACTCGATCGTTTCGGTGGCCTGGTCTTCGATCCGCCACGCGCCGGAGCGGAAGCACAGGCGCGCCAGATCGCGTCGAGCAACGTGCCTTTGGTCGCCGCGGTGTCCTGCAACCCCGCCACGCTGGCGCGCGACCTGCGCATCCTCGTCGGCGGCGGCTATGTGTTGAAGAAGGTGACGCCGTTCGACCAGTTCCTGTGGTCGCCGCATGTCGAGGCCGTGGCGCTTCTGGAGAAGCCCCGCCGTCGGCGCTGATCGTTCCCGAGACAGATCGTGGCCGTCCACCGGCTGCAGTGCGGGCGGCGCCTGCCTGGCGGCGACATGTGATCTTGCCATGTTGAACATTTGACTGTACCATCTATCCAATTAAAGGGTCCATCCTATGTCGCCGCGCCGGTATCGCATGAAGAAGAGGAGCGAAGCCGTCGCCGACACGCGCCTGCGGATCGTCCAGGCGGCCATGCAACTCCATGGCGAGAAGGGAATTCTCGCGACCAGCTGGAAGGACATCGCGCAGGAGGCGGATGTGGCGCTGGGAACGGTCTACAAGCATTTCCCGACCCTGGCCGAGCTTGTGCCGGCATGCGGGGAGCTGCTGATGCAGCGAATCCGGCCGCCTTCGGCGGAAGACGCAGATCATCTGATCGGCGATGCGACGCTTGTTTCCGACAGGCTTCGCCGCGTCGCGACGGCGCTGTTCGCCTTCTACGAGCGCGGTGGCCGTCATCTGGAGAGTGACCTGCGCGAACGCGAATTGCCGGCGATCCGTGAATGGGAAGATTATCTGCGCGGCGTGGTCGCGCACCTCGTTGGAACGGCACTGCGTCCGGCCGCCCCTACGGTCGTTCAGGCGCGAATCGTGAGCGCGCTGTTCGATTTTCCGTCGTTCAAGGCGATGAACGAGCGTGGCCTTGATGCGAGCGAGGCGGCTGACGCGCTGGTGGCGATGGTGGTTTGCTGGCTGGAGCAGGCGAAAGAGTCGCCCGGCAGCTAGCCGGCTTTTGTTGCTGTCAGGAAAGGAAACGTTGATGACCGCGGCTATCGAGACTTCGCAACTGTCGGAGAACGCTTCGCGGGTGTTTGCGCGTGGCAAGGATGAAGGAACGGCCCGCTGGTGGATGGGTTCGCTGGCGCTGATCAAGGCGACGAGTGCGGAGACGGGCGGGCTGTACACGCTTGTCGAAGTGCGCGAGGACGAAAGCGAGACGCCACTACACGTTCACCATCGAGAGGACGAGACTTTCTGGGTTCTGGAGGGCGAGGTCGAGTTCGAGGTTGGGGGCACCATCACGCATGCGGGTCCGGGCACGATGCTGTTCGGCCCGCGCGGCGTGCCTCATCGCTATGCGATCAGGCGCGGGCCAGCCCGACTGCTGTTCCTGTTCACGCCCGGCGGTTTCGAAGGCCTCCTGATGGAGACCAGCGAACCGGCCGGAGAGTTCAGGCTGCCGCTTGAGGGCGAGGCGATGCCCGACTTCGAGACACTGCCGGCCACGGTCCGCAAATACGGATGCGAGCTGCTCGCCTGAAGCTGGTTGGAAGCCTCGGCCGCCGTTGAGGTTCGTCAGCCGCGGCCCAACACCCGCTCCACGAAGGCCGGCACGATCTCGCTCGCCTTGCCGTGCTGCGTCTCCGCAAACCTGTAGGAGCCCTCCGTCGCCTCGAGGTTGAGTTCGACCGTATGGGCACCCGCCATACGCGCCTCCTCGTTGAAGCCGGCGGCGGGGTAGACGGTGCCGCTGGTGCCGATGGCGACGAACAGATCACAGTTGCCCAGCGCCTCGTAGATGCGCTCCATGTGATAGGGCATTTCGCCGAACCACACGACATCCGGGCGCATGAAGCCGGGCGAGTTGCAGGACGGGCAGGCGAGTTCGACCGACAGGTCGCCGTTCCATTCCTGCCGGTTGCCGCAATTGGCGCACAGCGCCCGCGCAAGCTCCCCATGCATGTGGATCAGCTTGCGCGATCCGGCGCGCTCGTGCAGATCATCGATATTCTGCGTGACCAGCAGAAAGTCGCCGTCGTAGCGCCTTTCGAGTTCGGCGAGCGCGGCATGCGCTGGGTTGGGCGTCACGCCGGTCATGCCGCGGCGGCGCTGGTTGTAGAAATCGTGCACCTGCGCCGGGTCGCGGGCAAAGCCCTCCGGCGTTGCGACATCGCGATAGTCGATCTTCGACCAGATGCCGTCCTTGTCGCGAAAGGTGTCGACGCCCGATTCGGCGGAGATTCCGGCCCCGGTGAGGATGACGATGGAGGAGGGGGTCATGGTTTGTCTATCAAGATCGCCGGTTGATGGTCATCTAGACGCGTTGTACGCGAAGCGTGGGGGACAAACGGGCCTCCCTGTGAGAAAGCGATAGACAAGTGTTGTCGCGGGCGGCCCGGGTGCGCCTAGGTTTCCGTGCCGCCGACGGTCATGCGGTCCATCCTGAGATGTGGCTGGCCGACGCCGACTGGTACGCCCTGGCCCGCCTTGCCGCACATGCCGATGCCGGTGTCGAGCTTCATGTCGTTGCCGATCATGGAGACCCGGTGCATGGCGTCGGGGCCGTTGCCGATCAGCATCGCGCCCTTGATAGGCCGGGTCACCTTGCCGTCCTC
The DNA here is from genome assembly GCF_007922615.2 of Nitratireductor mangrovi. Lineage (NCBI taxonomy): Bacteria > Pseudomonadati > Pseudomonadota > Alphaproteobacteria > Hyphomicrobiales > Phyllobacteriaceae > Nitratireductor > Nitratireductor mangrovi. The sequence continues at coordinate 311,546 of NZ_CP042301.2, forward strand.
GATACGGTAGGCCTCCGTGCAGGCGAAGACGAACTTGCCCGAGGTAATGTCGACCTGGCCACCGCCGAAGGAGACGGCATAGATGCCGTCCTTCACCGAAGCGATGATTTCGGCCGGTTCCTTGTCGCCGCCGGTCATGAAGGTGTTGGTCATGCGCGGCATCGGCTCGTGCGCGTAGGATTCGCGCCGGCCGTTGCCGGTCGCCGCAACGCCCATCAGACGCGCATTCTGCCGATCCTGCATGTAGCCGACCAGCTTGCCGTCCTCGATGAGAACGTTGCGATTGGTTGGCGTGCCTTCGTCGTCGATGGTGAGCGAACCGCGCCGCTCGGCGATGGTGCCGTCGTCGACGACGGTGACGCCCCTGGCGGCTACCTGCTGGCCCATCAGGCCGGAAAAGGCCGAGGTCTTCTTGCGGTTGAAGTCGCCTTCGAGTCCGTGGCCGACCGCCTCGTGCAGCATCACGCCGGGCCAGCCGGCGCCGAGCACGATGTCGAAGGTGCCGGCGGGGGCTGCCACCGCCTCCAGATTGACCAGCGCCTGCCGCAGCGCCTCACTGGCCGCGTGCTGCCACGAGCCCTCGGCCACGAACTCGCCGAACGACTTGCGCCCGCCCATGCCATGGGAACCGGTCTCCTGGCGGTCGCCGTCGCCGACCACGACGGAGACGTTCATTCGCACCAAGGGCCTGATATCGCGAACGAAATGACCGTCGGCGCGCAAGATCTCGACATTCTGCCATGACGCCGCGAGCGATGCGGTCACCTGGCGTACGCGCGGGTCCTTCGCCCGCAGCCAGGCATCGATTTCCTGCAGCAGCCCGGCCTTTTCGGCGAAGCCCGGTTCCGCGATCGGGTTTTCGTCACCGTAGAGCTTGCGGTTGGTGCCCGCCGGGGCATCGGCAAGCGTGCCGGAGTACCCGGCCTTGACCGCCGAGACGGCGTCGGCCGCGCGCAACAGCGCGCTTTCGGAAAGCTCGCTCGAATGAGCATAGCCGGTCGCCTCGCCGGCCACCGCGCGCAGGCCAAACCCTTGATCCTGATTGAAATTCGCCGTCTTCAGGCGGCCGTTGTCGAAGACAAGCGCCTCGCCTTCGGAATATTCCAGGAAGAGCTCGCCGTCGTCGGCACCGGCGATCGCCTGCGAGACATGCCGGCGGACGGCTTCTTCCGAGATGTCGAATCGTTCGAGAAGGGGGGTGGCCACGACTGATGAACTCCGTCTTCTGGAATCTGCTTTTCCCGCCTATATAGTCGCGCTCGAGCGGACTTGCATGCAAGGCGGACGATTGGCGCGATGCGACTTCTGATCTGGCTTTCGATCGGCGCCGTGGTCGGCCTTGCCTGCGGTTTGCCGTTCGGACGCGACTACGCGCTGATGGGGCTTGGGCTGGGCATCGCCGGCGGCTTCGGCGTGTTCCTCGGGCTGCGCAGGTGAGGAATGGTCGCGAAACCCGCGGCAAAACCTCCGGAAAAATGCGGAAACGTTAGGGAAGTTCGGCGAAACCCGCAGAAAAGCCGGCGAGGTCGACCGGGATGCCGATGCCTTCCTCCGGCGTCTGGAACACGATGAAGGTCGCCGCGGTTCCCGTCTTCAGAGTCTCCAGCAGCGGGTCTTCCAGAATCACCTCGGCGTAACAGCCGTCCTGGAAGCAGCGCACGAAATAGGCGCGGCCGATGTCCTTGCCGTCGACGTTGAGGCCGAGCCCGTTGGGCAAGAGCACGCCGAGGGGAGCGAGGACGCGCAAGATCTCGGCCTTGTTGTCGGCGGTCTTCAGAACCACCACCGAAAGCCCGACCTCGGGACGGTCCTCGGCGACGACATTCTGCATCAACGCGCATTGCTCGCCGGTCGCGCCGGCCGGAATGTCGCAGATGATCGACCATGCGCCATGGGTCGAGCGGACCGAGCCGGCCTGTTGCGCCGACGCGCCGCCGGGCAGGGCGAGAAGAAGTGCCGCCAGGGCGGCCGCGGCGAAGGCGCGTGCAAATATCATCGGCATGTCGGCTCCAGGGCGAATCACCCAAATCTATCCCGCGCAAGGGCCCAAACAAAGCCGCCACGGGCGCGGCAGGCCCGGAATTCGGACGATCTCCGCAGATGCATGCGAAATCGGTCCGAAATGCGACGCCGTCACGCTGTTGCGGCCGACCGCGGTGGCTTTCCGCCCGCCGCTTGCCATTTCGAGGCTTCGCGCAAAAATGCCGCATGGCATCGAAAGGGGGCTTTCTTGCGGACGGCCGGAGAGTATGGTTTTAACGGCCAACTCGCGACCGGGAGTCCTGCCCGGCGATATTTGGCGCGCACAGGCTGACGGCCGCGCATTCCGATCGAGGAGAAGAGAAGCGTGATGAGAAAGCCCCTGGCGATCCTGTCCGGCATTCCGGCGCTGACGGTATCGGCGCCAGCCCTCGCCGCGCAGCCCGAACCCTGGCAGTGGCGCTTCCAGCCGGCGGTCACCTCCATCATGGAGCAGACCACCTGGTTCGAGATCTATACGCTCTGGTTCATCGTCCCGATCACCATCCTGGTGCTGGCGCTGCTCGCCTGGGCGATTTTCCGCTTCCGCGAAAGCGCCAACCCGACGCCGTCGCGCACCAGCCACAACACGCTGATCGAGGTCATCTGGACGGTCGGGCCGGTGGTCATCCTGCTTTTCCTCGCAGTGCCCTCGTTCCAGTTGCTGACCGCCCAGTACACGCCGCCGGAAGACCCCGAGATCACCATCAAGGCGACCGGGGTACAGTGGTACTGGGATTACGAATACCAGACCGAGGAGCCTCTCAACTTTTCCTCGCTGATCCTGCAGGACGACGACCGCGCCGGACTCGGCAAGGAAGACATGGCGGCCTATCCGAGGCTTCTCGCCGTCGACAACGAAGTTGTCGTGCCGGTCGATACGACGGTTCGCGTGCTGGTGACCGCGAGCGACGTCATCCATGCCTTCGCCATGCCGGCCTTCGGGGTGAAGACCGACGCCGTGCCCGGGCGCATCAATGAAATCTGGTTCAAGGCCAAGAAGGAAGGCCTCTATTACGGACAGTGCTCGGAACTGTGCGGCAAGGACCATGCCTTCATGCCGATCGGCATCCGCGTGGTGACGCGGGAACAGTACGATACCTGGCTTGCCGCGGCCCAGTCCGACCTGCCGGGCGCCAACAAGGCGCTGATGGCGGCGGTCGAGGCCGAAACCAGGGTTGCGGACGCCGGCAATTGATGCCGCGCGGTCTGGGGAACAGGGAAACGGAGCTCTAACATGGCTGGCGCTGCAGCTCACGACGCCGAACACGACCACAAGCCCTATGGCTGGACGCGGTGGGTCTATTCGACCAACCACAAGGACATCGGCACGCTCTACCTGATCTTCGCGATCATCGCGGGCATCATCGGCGGCTTCCTGTCGGTGATGATGCGCTGGGAACTGGCGGAGCCGGGCATCCAGATATTCCATGGCCTGGCAGAGATGGTCTACGGCGTCGAAGGCGCGACCGCGCTCGACGCCGGCAAGCACATGTACAACGTGTTCACGACCGGCCACGGCCTGATCATGATCTTCTTCATGGTCATGCCGGCGCTGATCGGCGGCTTCGCCAACTGGATGGTGCCGATCATGATCGGCGCACCGGACATGGCGTTCCCGCGCATGAACAACATCTCCTTCTGGCTCTTGCCGCCCGCCTTCATTCTGCTGCTTCTGTCGATGTTCGTGCCCGGCCCTGCCGGCGGCTACGGCGTCGGCGGCGGCTGGACCATCTATCCGCCGCTTTCGACTTCGGGCCAGCCCGGACCTGCGATGGATTTCGCCATCCTGTCGCTGCACATCGCCGGCGCCTCGTCGATCCTCGGCGCGATCAACTTCATCACCACCATCTTCAACATGCGCGCCCCGGGCATGACGCTGCACAAGATGCCGCTTTTCGCCTGGTCGGTGCTGATCACGGCGTTCCTGCTGCTGCTGTCGCTTCCGGTCCTTGCCGGCGGCATCACCATGCTTCTGACCGACCGCAATTTCGGCACCGCTTTCTTCGCTCCCGACGGCGGTGGCGACCCGATCCTGTTCCAGCACCTGTTCTGGTTCTTCGGTCACCCGGAAGTCTACATCCTGATCCTGCCGGGCTTCGGCATTGTCAGCCACATCGTGTCGACCTTCTCGCGCAAGCCGGTCTTCGGTTATCTCGGCATGGCCTACGCCATGGTCGCGATCGGCGTCGTCGGCTTCATCGTGTGGGCCCACCACATGTACACGACCGGGCTGTCGCTCGACGCCCAGCGCTATTTCGTTTTCGCCACCATGGTGATCGCGGTGCCGACCGGCGTGAAGATATTCTCGTGGATCGCCACCATGTGGGGCGGATCGATCTCCATGCGCACGCCGATGCTGTGGGCGATCGGCTTCATCTTCCTGTTCACGGTCGGCGGCGTCACCGGCGTCCAGCTCGCCAATGCCGGCCTCGACCGCTCCTTCCACGACACCTATTACGTGGTGGCGCACTTCCACTACGTGCTGTCGCTGGGCGCGGTCTTCGCCATCTTCGCGGCCTGGTACTACTGGTTCCCGAAGATGACCGGCTACATGTACTCGCCGTTCGTCGCGCGCACCCATTTCTGGGTGACCTTCGTCGGCGTGAACCTGATCTTCTTCCCGCAGCATTTCCTCGGCCTGGCTGGCATGCCGCGCCGCTACATCGACTATCCGGACGCCTTCGCCGGCTGGAACCTTGTCTCTTCCTACGGTTCCTACATCTCCGCGATCGGCGTCCTGATCTTCCTCTACGGCGTGTTCGAAGCCTTCCAGAAGAAGCGGGCGGCGGGCGCCAATCCGTGGGGCGAGGGCGCGACGACCCTGGAATGGCAGCTGCCTTCGCCGCCGCCCTTCCACCAGTGGGAAGAACTGCCGAAGATCAAGTAGGATAGGCTGCAAGAGAGGAACCGCCGGCCAGCCCGGCGGTTTCGGCCAACAGGGCCAACAAGGGACGAAAACGGTAACGACCGATGGCCATCGTCGACAACCACGGCAGGCAAGATGCGACCGTTCGCCTCTCGGAGGCGACGCCCGGCGACTATTTCGCGCTGCTCAAGCCGCGGGTGATGTCGCTGGTCGTGTTCACGGCGGTCGTCGGACTGGTGGCGGCGCCGGTGTCGGTGAATCCGTTCATCGCGCTGGTCGCTATCCTGTCGATCGCGGTCGGCGCCGGTGCGTCCGGCGCGCTCAACATGTGGTACGACGCCGACATCGACGGCAAGATGGCGCGCACCGCCAGCCGCCCCGTGCCTTCGGGCCGCATACAGCCGGAAGAGGCTCTCGTCTTCGGGCTGGTGCTTTCCTTCTTTTCGGTGATGACGCTGGGCGTCATCGTCAACTGGATGGCTGCGGCACTGCTGGCCTTCACGATCTTCTTCTACGTCGTCATCTACACGATGTGGCTCAAGCGCTGGACCCCGCAGAACATCGTCATCGGCGGCGCGGCGGGCGCCTTCCCGCCGATGGTCGGCTGGGCCGCCGCCACCGGCTCCCTCAGCCTGGAAAGCGTTATCCTGTTCCTGATCATCTTCCTGTGGACGCCGCCGCACTTCTGGGCGCTGGCGCTGTTCAAGTCGGGTGACTACGCGCGCGCCGGCATCCCGATGATGCCGAATGTGGCCGGCGTGGCCTCCACGCGCCGCCAGATCTTCGCCTACGCGCTGGTAATCGCGCCGGTCGGCGTGCTGCCCTGGGCTCTCGGCTTCGCCAGCGCCGCCTATGGCGCGGTGTCGGCAGGACTCGGCGCGGGCTTCGTGTGGTATGCATGGCAGGTGCTCCAGATGGCGGATGGCGACCGCTCGATGCGGCCCGCCAAGGCGCTGTTCGCCTTCTCGATCCTGTATCTGTTCGCGATCTTCGCCGCCTATCTGCTCGACACCATCGCCGGCCGCTTGTGGATTTGATGATGGCGACCGAGGACAAGGGAATCACGCTCACCCCGGCTCAGGCCAAGGCGCGCCGCGCCCGCTCCGTCGCGATCGCGCTGGCGCTGGCGGCTATGGTGGTCATCTTCTATTTCGCCACCATCGCCAAGTTCGGACCGGCGCTCTTCGAGCGGGCGCTCTGAGACCATGAGCCAGGCAAGCAGCGATCCCAAGGCAAAGACGACACGCTCGAACCGCGTGGTCGCGGGCGCCTGCGTGGCGTTTTTCGCAGGCATGGTCGGCATGTCCTATGCCGCGGTGCCGCTCTATCAGCTTTTCTGCCAGGTGACCGGCTATGGCGGCACCACGCAGCGCGTCGAGCAATATTCCGACACCATTCTCGACCGCGAGATCACCATCCGATTCGACGCCAATGTCGCGAGCAACCTTCCATGGGCGTTCGCGCCGGTCGAGCGCGACGTGACCGTCCGGATCGGCGAAACGGCGCAGATCGCGTACACCGCGACCAACCCGTTCTCGCGGCCGACGCGCGGCCGCGCGTCCTTCAACGTCTCGCCGCCGACTGCGGGCGCCTATTTCAACAAGGTCGAGTGCTTCTGCTTCACCGACACCGAACTCAAGCCGGGCGAGACGATGGAGATGCCCGTGGTCTTCTTCATCGACCCGGCGATCGTCGACGTGCCGGAACTGAAGAAGGTCGACACGATCACCCTTTCCTATACCTTCTTCGCCATCGACCAGGACCAGCCTGTCGCGGGCGCCGCGGATGGCGGAGAAGTGAACGCAACGACGGACGGGACCGATAAGCTCGGGGGATAATGATGGCTGACGCCCACGCCAAACCGCAACACGACTACCACATCATCGACCCGAGCCCGTGGCCGTTCATCGGCTCGGTCGGCGCGCTCGTCATGGCGATCGGCGGCATCGCCTGGATGCAGAGCCTGAAGAGTGGCTCGCTGCCGCTGTTCGGCCTCGATCTCGCCGGCGCCAAATACTGGATCTTCGCGATCGGCTTCCTGATCGTCATCTACACCATGATCTCGTGGTGGTCGGACACGATCAAGGAAGCGCATGAAGGCCATCACACCCGGGTCGTGTCGTTGCACCTGCGCTACGGCATGATCATGTTCATCGCCTCCGAGGTGATGTTCTTCGTCGCCTGGTTCTGGGCTTTCTTCGACGCCAGCCTGTTTCCCAACGAGGCAGCGCAGGTGGCGCGGGCGGAATATACCGGCGGCATCTGGCCGCCGCAGGGCATCGAGGTGCTCGATCCCTTCCACCTGCCGCTCTACAACACCATCATCCTGCTTCTGTCGGGCACCACGGTCACCTGGGCGCACCACGCGCTGCTGCACGACGATCGCAAGGGCCTCATCTGGGGTCTGGCGATCACGGTCGCGCTCGGCGTGCTGTTCTCCTTCGTGCAGGTCTACGAATACATGCACGCGCCGTTCGCGTTTTCCGATTCGATCTACGGCGCCACGTTCTTCATGGCGACCGGCTTTCACGGCTTCCATGTTCTGGTCGGCACCATCTTCCTGCTGGTGTGCCTGTTCCGCGCCATGGCCGGCGACTTCACGTCGAAGCAGCATTTCGGCTTCGAGGCCGCGGCCTGGTACTGGCACTTCGTCGATGTGGTCTGGCTGTTCCTGTTTGCCTGCGTCTATGTCTGGGCCTCGGCCGGCGCGACGATCGCGCACTGAGCGCGCCACGATGGGTCTGCCGCGGCCGCCTGCGGGCGGCCGTTCTTTTTGTCGGCGCATTCGGCCGGCAGGGTTCGGCATGCGCTTGTTGAGCCTCATGGCATTCACACTACTGGCCGGCCTGGCGGCAATTCCCGCCGTAGCAGGCGATGTCGCCGACCTCGTCATCGTCGAAAAGGCCGAGCGCCGAATGGTGCTGATGCGCGGCGACACGGTCTTGCGCACCTACTGGATCGCGCTCGGCGACGCGCCTGTCGGCCACAAGCGCCAGGAAGGCGACGAACGCACGCCGGAAGGCCGCTACGTGCTCGACTGGCGTAACGAAAAGTCGAGCTTTCACAAATCGATCCACGGCTCCTATCCGGACGCCGACGACCGCGCGGCTGCGACAAAGGCGGGCGTCGACCCCGGCGGCATGATCATGATACACGGCCAGCCCAACGGCTTTGGCTGGTGGTCCTGGCTGCTGCAGCGATTCGACTGGACCGACGGCTGCATCGCCGTCACCGATCAGGAGATGGACGAGATCTGGGCGATGGTGAAGAACGGCACGGCCATCGAGATCAGGCCGTGAGCGCGGACAGGGCGCATTTCCCGCCGGTCGAGCCGGTCGCGGCGGGCCTCAAGGGACGCTGCCCGCGCTGCGGCGAAGGTAGGCTGTTCTCGGGCTATCTGACGCTGCGGCCCGGCTGCGCCAATTGTGGGCTCGACTACGGTTTCGCGGATGCCGGCGACGGGCCGGCGGTGTTCGTCATCCTCATCATCGGTTTCATCGTCGTCGGGCTGGCGCTCTGGGTCGAGGTCTCGTTCGGGCCGCCGCTGTGGCTGCATTTCATCATCTGGATTCCGCTGGCGATCGTCGGCTCGCTGGTGCCGCTGCGCCTGTTCAAGGGGGTACTGATCACCCTGCAATATGCCAACAAGGCAGCCGAGGGTCGGCTGGACGGGGACAAATGAGCGCCGTGGCCGCACCGCGCCAGGGCCCGGCGGTCTGGAAGGTCGTCCTTGCCGGCGCCATCCTGTTCGCCATCCTGTGCGCGCTCGGCACCTGGCAGGTGCGCCGGTTGATCTGGAAGCAGGGGCTGCTTGCCACCATCGAGGAACGCATCCACCAGCCTCCGGTGGCGCTGGACGAGGCGAGGGCGCTGCATGGCGGCGGGGAGGACATCGAATATCTGCCTGTTTCGGCGCGGGGGACGTTCGACCATTCCGGAGAGAGGCATTTCTTTGCCACCTGGAAGGGCGCGTCGGGCTATTTCGTCTATACGCCGCTGCGGCTGACCGGGGGTGATTTTCTTTTCGTCAACCGCGGTTTCGTGCCCTACGACCGCAAGCCGGCCGACACGCGCGCCGGGGGGCAGGTCGCCGGCGAGGTCGAAGTCATCGGGCTGGCGCGTGACCGGCTGGACCAGAAACCGTCCTCGATCCTGCCAGACAACGATCTTGCCAAGAACATCTTCTACTGGAAGGACATCGAGGCGATGGCGGCGAGCGCCGGCCTGCCCGCCGACGCCGAGGTGGTGCCGTTCTTCGTCGATGCCAGCGACAGTCCGAACCCCGGCGGCTGGCCCGCCGGTGGCGTGACGCTGATCGATTTGCCCAACAACCATCTGCAATACGCGGTCACCTGGTACGGGCTGGCGGCGGCCCTGGCCGGGGTCGTTGCCGTCTTCGTGGTGCGCACCAGACGCTCGCGGGCGGCGCCGCGCCCTTGACACGGGCCGGTGTGCACCCTCATTTCCGCTGCGTTGAAACGAGCGACCTGATGCTTCAGAAAACCGGCCAGCCCCTGACGATACGGCTCTGCGGACCGCGCGGCTTTTGCGCCGGCGTCGACCGCGCGATCCAGATCGTGGTGTTGGCGCTGAAGAAATACGGCGCGCCGGTCTATGTGCGCCACGAGATCGTGCACAACCGCTACGTGGTCGAGGGGCTGCAGAATCTCGGCGCCGTGTTCGTGGAGGAACTCGACGAGATACCGGCGACGCACCGCCACTGCCCGGTGGTGTTTTCGGCCCATGGCGTGCCGAAATCGGTGCCGAGGGACGCCGAGGACCGGCATCTCTTCTATCTCGACGCGACCTGCCCGCTGGTCTCCAAGGTGCACAAGCAGGCAATCCGCCATTACCGTCTCGGCCGCCACGTGGTGCTGGTCGGCCATGCCGGCCATCCCGAGGTGATCGGCACGATGGGGCAGTTGCCGCAGGGCGCGGTGAGCCTGATCGAGACCGAGGAGGACGTGGCGGCCTTCAGCCCCGAAGATCCGGCGGCACTCGGCTTCGTCACCCAGACGACGCTGTCGGTCGACGACACCGCCGGCATCATCACGGCGCTGCAGGCGCGGTTTCCGGAAATGCAGGCGCCGGCCGCCGAATCGATCTGTTACGCGACCACCAACCGCCAGGACGCGGTGAAGGAAGCAGCCCCCGGCGCCGACCTCTTCCTGGTGGTCGGCGCGCCGAACTCGTCCAATTCGCGCCGCCTGGTCGAGGTCGCCGAACGCGCCGGCTCCAAGCGCGCGCTGCTGGTCCAGCGCGCCTCGGAGATCCCCTGGGACAGCCTCGGACCGATCCGCACGATCGGCCTTTCGGCCGGGGCCTCGGCGCCCGAGATCATCGTCAACGAGATCATCGAGGCCTTCCGCGAGCGCTTCGAGGTGACCGTGGAACTGGCGGTGACGGCGGAGGAAACCGAGGATTTCCCGGTGATGCGGGCCCTGAGAGACGTCGAGCTGACCCGGGCCGACATGGCCTTCGTGAACGGCTAGAGCGCGCCGATGGCGGTCTATACCGACATCAGCGAGGTCGAACTCGCGCAGTTCCTCGCCGGCTACGATCTCGGCGAGATGATGTCCTACAAGGGGATCGCCGAGGGGTCGGAGAATTCGAACTTCTACCTGCACACCAGCGCCGGCACCTATATCCTGACGCTCTACGAGCGGCGGGTGGACGCCGGCGACCTGCCCTTTTTTCTGGGGCTGATGCAGCACCTGGCCAACAAGGGCATCTCCTGCCCGCTGCCGGTCGAGCGCCGCGACGGTTCGCTGATCGGCGAGATCGCCGGCCGGCCGGCGGCGATCATCACCTTCCTCGAAGGCGTCTGGGTCCGCCGGCCGACTGCGGCGCATTGCCGGGCGGTGGGGGAGGCGCTAGCAGGGCTGCACCTGGCCGGGTCCGACTTCGCGCTGAAACGCGACAACGCGCTCTCCGTCGATGGCTGGCGCCGGCTTTGGGCGCAGGCGCGCCCGCGCGCCGACGAGTTCGAACCGGGGCTGGTGGCCGAGATCGACGGCGAGTTCGACGCCTTCGCGGCGGGCTGGCCCGACGATCTGCCCGCGGGTGTAATCCATGCCGACCTTTTTCCCGACAATGTGTTCTTTCTCGGCGACCGGTTGTCGGGACTGATCGACTTCTATTTCGCCTGCAACGACCTTTTTGCCTATGACGTCGCGACCTGCCTCAACGCCTGGTGCTTCGAAAAGGACAACGCCTTCAACCTGACCAAGGGCCAGGCCTTCCTTTCCGGCTACGAGAGCGTGCGGCCGTTGCAGGAGGCGGAAAGGCAGGCGCTGCCATTGCTGGCGCGCGGCTCGGCGCTGCGTTTCACGCTGACGCGCCTTTATGACTGGCTCACCATTCCCGACGGCGCGCTGGTGCAGAAGCGCGACCCGAACGAGTTCATCCGCCGGCTGCGGTTCCACCGCCACATCGGCGGCGTTTCCGAATACGGGCTGGGCAGATCGTGAAGAAGATCGAGATTTTCACCGACGGCGCCTGCTCGGGCAATCCGGGTCCGGGCGGCTGGGGCGCCATCCTGCGCTTCAACGGCAGCGAGAAGGAACTCTCCGGCGGCGAGCCGATGACCACCAACAACCGCATGGAACTGATGGCGGCGATCGAGGCGCTGAATGCGCTGAAGGAACCGTGCCAGGTCGAAATGCACACCGACAGCAAATACGTCATGGACGGCATCTCGGGCTGGATCCACGGCTGGAAGCGCAATGGCTGGCGCACCGCCGACAAGAAGCCGGTGAAGAATGTCGAGCTGTGGCAGGCGCTGGACGAGGCCAATCACCGCCACAAGGTCACCTGGAACTGGGTCAAGGGCCATGCCGGCCATGCCGAGAACGAGCGCGCCGACGAACTGGCGCGCGAGGCGCTGAAAAAGCACAGGCCGCCGAAGCCGGCGGCCCGCAAGGCTCAGGGCACGTCGTAAGCGCTATCGGATATCAGAGCTGCTCGAGGATGCGGGCCGCACCCGATTCGACCGCCTTGCCGGGAGCACCCTCGACATTGAGTTCGCTCACCGTGCGGTCGTCGACGATCATCGAAAAACGCTTCGAGCGCAGGCCGAGGCCGCCGGCGCTGAGATCGGCGTCCAGTCCGATCGCGCGGGTGAAGTCGCCATTGCCGTCGGCCAGGTAAACGAGCTTTCCCTCGCCGCCGGTAAAGCGCGCCCAGGCGCTCATGACGTGATGGTCATTCACCGACACCACGGCGATGGTATTGACGCCCTTGCCGAGGATGGCGTCGTAATTTTCCAGATAGCCGGGCAGGTGGTTGTTGCTGCAGGTGGGCGTGAAGGCGCCGGGCACACCGAACAGAACCACCTTCTTGCCCTCGAACAGGTCGGCGACGCTCAAATCCTTCGCGCCGTCCGCGGTCAGGGTCTTGAAAGTCGCGTCGGGCAGCTTGTCGCCAACGGAAATCGTCATCAATTTTCTCCGGATATGCCGCGGGGGGCAGGAAAGCGAACCCTCAATTAGCCGGCCCGCGGGAAAAGTCCAGAGCGGTCAGGGCAGTTCGAACGTTCCGCTGACCGACCTTGCGCCGGCGACCAGCGTAAAGTCGATGTTGACCGGATCACCGCCGGCGGGACGTCCAAGGATCGGTACCTGATAGGCAACCGGGCCCTCCCGGTTCCCGATGCGCTCGGGAACCCCGAAGAAATAGCCACCAGCGCCGGCCAGGAAGATATCGAGGGTATCGCTCCCTTCCGGCACGTCGATCTCCAGCCGCAACGAGACGCCGTCGATTTCGGCCTTGCTGACAGTGAAGCCGTCGCGGGCCGGCTCAGGCAAGCCGCCAAAGGCAGCGGCGACCGTCGCGATATCGCCGGGATCGTCCGGATGGCTGCCCGGCTCGACGACGAGACTTGCCTGCACCGGGACGCAGACCTCGTCGCAGACACCGAGGAACACATTGGCCTCGATGAGGGAATAGCGGTCGGGCGCATCGACGCTGAAGGTAACCGGCAAGCTCACCGACCGGTCATAGCCGGCCCAGGCGCCATAGTCGTCGCGGTGCCATTGCGGCGCGGGAAAGTCGAGGCTTGCGCCACTGACGTTGAGGCTTCCGGCGAGGTCGATCTGGGGCGGCACTCCGGAGGAGCCCGGGTCGCGCCAGTAGGTCTTCCAGCCGGGCTCGAGCGTGATTTCGAGGGCGCCGCGCAGCCTGCCGCCGGCATCGGCGAGGCCCGCCGTCACGAGCCGGATCGTCGCACCGTCGGTGTGGAAGGCTTCGCTTGAGGAAGCGAATGCCGGCGCCGCGCAGAGCGTCGCTGCCAGACAGAAGACCGTGCTAGGGAGCGTGTGGTTCATGGTTCAGCTTTCGACGCGAAACCGCTTCGGTTCAACCCGGACGGCGCTCATCTTGCGTCATTTGTGCGTGATCGTCCGCTCATCTGCCATTCCACGGGCATCGAATGGTCCTTTCAAGAAATCCGCAAACGCGCTACGCTTCGAGCATGGACATCTTGCGCCACAAGGGAAAGGCGGGGGTTTCGGACGACAGGATCAGTTCGGGACCGGCCGGCTATCTCGACGACCACTTCCTGATCGCCATGCCGAGCATGGCGGACGATCGTTTCGCGCGCTCGGTCATCTATGTCTGCGCGCACAGCGAGGAAGGCGCGATGGGCCTGATCATCAACCAGGCGCAGCCGCTGCGGTTTCCCGACCTTCTGGTGCAACTCGGAATCGTCGACGAGAAGCAGGCGATCAGGCTGCCGGCGGCCGCACAGGACCTTCCGGTCCGCAATGGCGGCCCGGTCGATCGCAGCCGCGGCTTCGTGCTGCATTCCGACGACTATATGGTCGAATCCTCGCTTCCCGTCTCGGAGGAAATCTGCCTCACGGCGACGGTCGACATCCTGCGCGCGATCTCGATAGGACAGGGGCCTCGCCGCGCCATCATGGCGCTCGGCTATTCCGGCTGGGGCGCCGGACAGCTGGAGCAGGAGATCGCCGACAATGGCTGGCTCACCTGCCCGGTCGACAACGAATTGCTTTTCGACGGCGACATGGACCGCAAATACGACCGCGTTCTCGCCTCGCTCGGTATCGACGTCGCGCATCTGAGCAATTTTTCCGGCCACGCCTGAACGCCAGCCTCCGATTGTTCGCCTGCTGCCCTTCCGGACGGGGGACCGTTCTTCCGGGCCTCAGGCCTGAACGAGCGGATAGTGCTCCTTGAGCATGCGCAAGGCGGCGTCCGGCTGCAGCGGCGGGCCGTAAAGGAAGCTCTGCACGAACTCGCATCCCATCTGCCTGAGCTGCAGCGCGTCGGCCTCGTTCGACACCCCTTCGGCAACGACGGCAAGCCCCAGATCATGAGCCATGTCGACCATCGAGTTCAGCAGCACCGACTTCTTGGGACTGGTGTCGTCAACAAAACTCTTGTCGATCTTGATCGTGTCGAAGGGCAGGCGGGTCAGGTAGGACAATGACGAATAGCCTGTGCCGAAATCGTCCAGTGAAAGGCCGATGCCGAGCTTGCGCAACTTGTCGAGCACGTGTGCGGCCTGTTCCGGATTGTCCATCACCAGCGACTCGGTGAGTTCGAGCCGGAAATAGATCGGTTTCAGATTGGCCCGCGCCAGCGCCGAGCGAACATCCTGAACCAGATCCTGGCGGATCAGCTGCCGGCTCGACAGATTGACGGAGACCGACAGCGGCGTCTGGCCGATCTGCTTCTGCCATGAGGCGAGGTCCTCGGCCGCGCGCTGCATAGCGAACAGGCCGAGCTGGACGATCAGGTTGCAGTTCTCGGCGACCGGAATGAACTCCGACGGAGGGATCATGCCGCGGCGCGGATTGTCCCAGCGCAGCAGCGCCTCGAAGCCGGCCACGGTGTTGTCTTCGAGGCGGATGATCGGCTGGTAGGCGAGCGAGAACTCACCGCGCTCGATGGCGCGGCGCAGGTCCGACTCGATCTGGAGACGGTCGGCGCCGTAGGAGCGGAACGCCGGCCGGAACGGCTCGATGCGGTCGCCGCCGAAACGCTTGGCCTGCTGCATGGCGAGTTCGGCGTCCTTCACCATGTCCTCGGCGGTGGCCGAGGGCGACGTCCAGGAGACCAGGCCCACCGAACCGGTCAGCACGATCTCGCGCTTGGCGAAATTGATCGGTGCGCGGATCGCGGCGCGAATGGCATCGGCGAAGGCGGCGATGCGGGCCGGATCCTGCTCGGAAAGCAGCATCAGCGCGAACTGGTCGCCGGTGAAGCGCGACAGCGCGTCGCGCGGCTTGAGCAGCCGGTGCAGACGGCGCGCCAGCGTCAGCAGCATGGTGTCGCCGGCCGACATGCCGAGCCCGTCATTGACATGCTTGAAGCGGTCGATGTCGATGACGAAGACGGTCGGCCGGACCTTTTCCTCGTCGCGTGCGATCGCGATCACCGCGTCGAGCCGGTTGAGGAAAAGTTCGCGATTGGGGAGGCCGGTGAGATTGTCGTGGACGGCGTCATGAAGCAGGCGCTCCTCGGCCTTCTTCTGCTCCGTGACCTCGATCAGCGTCCCGACGCAGCGGATCACCTCGCCGTCTGAGCCGACGACGGGGCGCGCCCGCATCAGATACCAGTGATAGTGGCCGTCGGCGGCGCGCAGGCGGAAATGCTGCGCGATGCGGCCGCGGCGATGTTCCAGCACCATGTCGAGCGTGGTGCGGAACGTGTCGCGGTCGTCCGGGTGCAGCACCGGCAGCCAGTTGCGCGCCGGCCCGTGCAGGCTACCGCGGCCGAGGCCGAGCGGCTCGGAGATGTCGGGCCGGGTGACGACACGGTCGCGCAGGACGTCCCAGTCGACCACGACGTCGCCGGAGCCGGTGATGGCGAGCGCCTGGCGTTCCATGTCGCTGAACAGCCCCTGCTGCAGCGCGCCGCCGGAAAACGCATGCTGCATCACGGTGAAGCCGATCAGAAGGACGATCAGCACCAGGCCGCCGCCGAGCGCCGGCTGGACGATGTCGTTGTCGAGCATGCCGGTGATCGTCAGCCATGAGCCTACGAGCCAGACCAGCACCATCAGCCAGCTCGGCACCAGCATGATGGCGCGGTCGTAGCCGCGCAGGCCGAGATAGGCGACCAGAACGATGCCGATGAGCGCGGTGGTGGCGAACGAAATGCGCGCGATGCCGGCGGCCACGGCGGGATCGAAAAACACCGCGACTCCGGCGATGACGGCCAGGCCGGCGATCCACGCCAGTGCGACATAGCTGAAATGGCCGTGCCAGCGGTTGAGGTTGAGATAGGCGAAAAGGAACACGATCGAGCTGCCGGCAAGCGCGATCTCGGTGCCGGCGCGCCAGAGTTGCTCGTTGCCCGGAGAGATTTCGATCACCTTGCTCAGGAAGCCGAAATCGACGCAGATGTAGGCAAGTGCGGCCCAGGCGAGTGCCGCGGTGGCCGGAAACATCGTCGTGCCCTTGACCACGAACAGGATGGTCAGGAACAGCGCCAAGAGGCCGGCAATGCCGATCACGATTCCCCTGAACAGCGTGTAGGAATTGACCGTGTCCTTGTAGGCCTCCGGATCCCACAGATAGACCTGCGGCACGTCTGGCGACGACAGCTCGGCGATGAAGGTGATGACCGCGCCGGGATTGAGCGTGACCAGGAACACGTCGGCGTCGGGGCTCTCCTGCTGGTCGAGCGCGAAGCCTTCGCTCGGGGTGATCGCCGCGATGCGGCGCGAGCCGAGGTCGGGCCAGATCAGTCCCGAGCCGACGAGGCGGAAATGCGGCGCCACGATCAGCCGGTCGAGCTGCTGCTCGGTCGTGTTGGCGAGAGCGAAGACCGCCCAGTCGCCCGACGACGTCTCATCCTTGGCCTCGACCTCGATGCGGCGCACGATGCCGTCGATGCCTGGAGCCGTCGAGACCTGGAAGCTCGAGCCCTTGTTGCGGTGAAATTCCAGCGCCCGCGACAGGTCGAGCGCGACGTCGTCGCGCGAGATCCGGATCGGCTCGATCGCGGAAGCCGGCGAGGTGAACACGGCAAGAACGGCGAGGATGGCCGCGACCAGAACGGTGAGCAGCACCGCACCCCGGGATTGCGAATCAGATGCCAATGGCCGTGCCTCGCGTCATCTGTACCTGATACTCGCCCTCAATCAGTGCGTAAAGGTAATGGTCCTGCCAGCTGCCGTTGATCTTGAGGTAGGACCTGAGCAGTCCTTCCCGCGTGAATCCGGCTTTTTCAAGTACGCGGATCGACCTGTTGTTGTCGGGTATGCAGGCCGCCTCGATACGGTGCAGCTTGAGCGTCTCGAACGCGTAGCCGCGCGTCAGCCTGAGCGCGTCGAGCATGATGCCGCGGCCGGCGTAACGCTCGCCCATCCAGTAGCCGATCTGCCCCGACTGCGCGACGCCGCGGCGGATGTTGCCGATCGAGATGCCGCCGGCCATTTCGCCGCTGTCGTTGAGGTAGATCAGGAAGGTGGCGCCGCCGCCACGCGACAGCTCTTCGCGGTAGCGTTTCATGCGCAGCCGCCAGGCCGGCCGGTCGAGCTCGTCGCTGGTCCATGCCGGTTCCCAGCGCTGCAGGAAATCGCGGCTGGCGCCGCGCAGGGCGGCCCATTCCGCATATTCCTTGCCCGTCGGGAATTTGAGCGTGATCCGTTCGCCGGCGATTGTCGGATAGACCCGGCCGAAGAACGGCAAGCCAGACATTGCGGGCTCTATCCGGCGACGACGCGCATTGCCGGTTGCGGGCTGGGCAGCATGCCGACGACGTCCTCGAATGGCGCCAGGGAACCGATCGGGCCGACCGCCGCGATGGTCGGGCGCGTGGAAAACAGCCGCGCCGAAAGGTCGGTCAGGCGATCGACGGTGATGAGGGACAGCCGCTCCATCAGCTCGTCCATCGGCACCGGCCGTCCGAACAACAGCATCTGGCGCGCGATCTGCGAAGCGCGGCTGGCGGCACTTTCCGCCGACATCTTGAGGCCGGCCCTGTACTGGGCGCGGGCGCGATTGAGTTCGTCCTGCCTGATCTCGAGCCCCGCCTTCTTGAGCTCGCCGAGCAGCACCGGCACCAGTGTGGAAATGTCGTCCTTGCCGGTGGCGGCATGGATGCCGAAGACGCCGGTGTCGGAGAAGCCCCAATGGAAGGCATAGACCGAATAGCAGAGCCCGCGTTTCTCGCGCACCTCCTGGAACAGGCGCGAGGACATGCCGCCGCCGAGGATCATCGACAGGAGCTGCGAGGCGTAGAAGTCGCGCACGTGGTAGGCACGGCCCTCGAAGCCGAGCAGGATCTGCGCGTCCATCAGGTCGCGGTCCTCGCGGTAGTCTCCGCCGACATAATTGGCGTTCTGCGGCGGCTTGCCGGGCGCGCGCGCCTGGACCTTGCCGAGGCGCTTTTCGACCTCGCGGGCGAACTCGTCGTGCTTTACCGCGCCTGTGGCCACCACCACCATGCGGTCGGCGCCGTACTGGCGCGCCATGAAGTCGTGGATCTGCTTCGGCGTGAACGACTTCACCGTGTCCGGCGTGCCGAGGATCGAGCGGCCGAGGGTCTGGTGCCGGAACGCCGTCTCGGTGAAGTGGTCGAACACCACGTCGTCGGGCGTGTCGTGCGCGGCGCCGATCTCCTGCAGGATGACGTGCTGCTCGCGCTCGAGCTCTTCCGGATCGAAGCGGCAATCGGTCAGGATATCGGAGAGGAGGTCGATAGCCAGCGGCAGGTCGTCGCGCAGCACCCGGGCGAAGAACGAGGTCGTCTCGACGCTGGTGGCGGCGTTGATCTCGCCGCCGACATCCTCGATCTGCGAGGCGATGTCCCAGGCCGAGCGTGTGCTGGTGCCCTTGAAAGCCATGTGCTCCAGAAGATGGGCAATGCCGTGCTCGTTGTCGTGTTCGTTGCGCGAGCCGGACTTCACCCAGACGCCGAGGGCGACGCTTTCTACGTGGGGCAGTGTTTCGGTCGCGACCGTCAGACCGTTCGACAGACGGCTTACCTCTACACCCATAAACGGCTTACTCCTCGTACTCCCTAGCCGGCCGCCCGCGTCCTGCAGCCGACATGATCCTGCACCGCCTGAAGCTGCGATGGCAGGATTTCGTATCTTTCCTCCCGATCCATAAGGCCCGTGAGCCATGATGGCAAGTTGGCGGCTTGCAAGGTCGCCTCGCGCACCGCGTCGGGGAACTTTGCCGGGTGCGCGGTGGCAAGCACGATCGCCGGCGCCGCACTGCCGGCGGCATCGCGCGCGACCTTGATGGCGGTGGCGGTGTGCGGGTCGGCGAGATAGCCGCTTTTCTCCAGGACCTCGCGCATGGTCGAAGCCGTCTCGGCCATCGTCGAGGTGCCGGCGTCGAAATCGGCGCGCAGCGCGGCAAGGGTTGGCGGCGGCACCGTGAAGGCGCCGGACTGCTTCAGCCCCTCCATCGCCGTCGTCGTGGCGGCGCTGTCGCGTCCCGCCGCCTCGAACAGGGCGCGCTCGAAGTTGGACGAGACCTGGATGTCCATCGACGGCGAGGTGGTCGCCACGACGGCGCGGGTCTCGTAGCGGCCGCCCGCAAGCGCGCGCGCCAGGATGTCGTTGTCGTTGGTGGCGATCACCAGCCGCTCGATCGGCAGGCCCATGCGCCTGGCCGCGTAACCGGCGAAGATGTCGCCGAAATTGCCGGTCGGCACGACGAAGGTAACCGGCCGGTCGGGCGCTCCGAGCGAGACGGCGGCAGAAAAGTAGTAGACGGTCTGGGCCATGATGCGGGCCCAGTTGATCGAGTTGACGCCGGAAAGGCGCACGCGCCGGCGGAACGGGTCGTCGTTGAACATCGCCTTCACCAGCGCCTGGCAATCGTCGAAATTGCCTTCGATGGCGAGCGCGTGGACGTTGCTCGCCTCCGACGTGGTCATCTGGCGCTGCTGCACCGCCGACACGCGGCCATGCGGGAAGAGGATGAAGATGTCGGAGCGGTCGCGGCCTGCGAAGGCGTCGATCGCCGCGCCGCCGGTGTCGCCGGACGTCGCCCCGACGATGGTCGCACGCTCGCCCCTTTCGGCGAGGACATGGTCCATCAGCCGCGCCAGAAGCTGCATCGCCACGTCCTTGAAGGCGAGTGTCGGACCGTGGAAGAGCTCGAGCACGAACTCGTTCGGCCCGGTCTGGACCAGCGGGCAGACCGCGTCGTGACGAAACGTCGCATAGGTCTCGTCGACGATGGCCGAGAAGGTCTTCGCGTCGATTTCGCCGCCCAGGAAGGGCGTCATGACACGCTTGGCGATCTCGGCATAGGGAAGGCCGCGCAAGGCGCGAATATCGGCGGCCGGGAACTGCGGCCAGGTCTCGGGCAGGTAGAGCCCGCCGTCGCGCGCCAGTCCGGTCAGGAGCACGTCGGAAAAGCCGAGGGTCGGGGCCGCGCCCCTGGTCGAGACATATCGCATCGTGTCAGTCCGGTCCCGTATCGCGTCGGACGCTCGCGGCGCCGCAGGTTTCGCCCTTGAAAAACCGCATTCACTCGGTCGCATTTTGCAGGCGGCGTTGATATAGAACAGCGCCGTTGCGACAGGGAAGAGCAGTTCATGGTGTTGTTGAGTAACATGCGCAGGCTGACACGGATTGCCGCGCTCGGCTTTCTCGTCGGCGTCGCCGGCTGTCAATCGGGCGGCCCCGGAGGCGTGCTCGATCTCGGCCTTGGCGGCGGCAGCAGCACCGACACGTCGACGACGCAGAAGATCTCGGCCCAGGAGCTCCGCGCCTATTGCCCACGGGTGACGCTGCGCTCGGGCACGGCGTTCTACAATACCTATGAGCGGGGCGCCGAGAACGATCGCGACAAGATCATCTACCAGGCCTCGATCAGCGACGTGACGCGCAGCTGCACCTATGGCGCCGGCACCATCACCATGAATGTCGCCGCGGCCGGCAAGGTGGTGCCGGGCCCGGTCGCCAAGGATGGCACGATCTCGATGCCGATCCGCATCGCGGTGCTGCGCGGCGAGGAAGTGCTCTATTCACAACTGCACAAATACGACGTCTCGATCGCGGCCAATCAGCCCGCGACCCAGTTCGTGTTCAACGACCCGAACGTGACCTTCGAGACGCCGGCCGCCCGCAACGTGCAGGTCTTCGTCGGTTATGACGAGGGGCCGGCCGACTGACCGCCGAGCGGCAAATCGGCGCTCAGATCGTTTCGGACCATTCCGCCAGGGCGGCCAGTACCGGGTGGAAGTCCGCCCAGCGGCTGATCACGGTTTCCGCGCCGGCCTCGGTCAGCCTGTCGGCGTGGCCGGGATAGCTGTGCTTGCCGCCGGTGAAGCCGATGACCCGCATGCCGGCGGCACGGGCGCCGGCAATGCCGTGTTCGGAATCCTCGATGACGAAGGTCGCGGCCGGGTCCGCGTTCATGCGCTCGGCGGCATGGAGAAAGACGTCGGGCGCCGGCTTGGGCAGTCGGCTCGGCGTGTCGAGGGCTGAAAAGACGGTGTCGGGGAAGCCGGGCTTCAGCCCGGTGCGGGTGAGCATGGCATCCAGGCGTTTCGCGGTCGAGTTTGAGCAGATGCAGCGCGGATGGCGCGTGCGCGCCACCGCCTCGATCGCGCCTTCGATGGCCTGCACCTGCCTTGCCAGCGCCTTGTCGACGGCCTTCTCGGCCTTCTCGATCAAGGACGCCTGGAAGGGGATCTGCGCTTCCTCCTCCAGCTTCAGCAGGATGTCGTGAAAGGTGAGCCCGGCGTAGCGTTCGGCGAGTTCGCCCGCCTCGATCGGGAAACCGGCCTCGGTGATGAGGTCGGCCTCCACGCGCGCCGCGATGATCTCGGAATCCACGAGGACGCCATCGCAATCAAAAATCACCAGCTCGGGCTGCATGCTTGGCCTGTCATGTCTCGGGAAGGACGCGGTCAGATAGCGCGGCGGCGGCGCGGAGGCAAATCGCCAGGCGGCCGATACACCAATTCTTTACGCAAAACGGTAACCATAACGGGGCGTAAACAGTACCGAGTACCCGGGTGTTCCATGTCCGCCATGCGTATCGTCGACGATCTCCCCACCCTCGCGCCCGTCAATGAGTGGCGCGACTCCATCCTCAAGGGCGACTGCGTCGCGGCGATGGAGAAGCTGCCGGAGAAGTCGGTCGACGCGATCTTTGCCGACCCGCCCTACAATCTGCAGCTTGGCGGCGACCTGCATCGACCCGACCAGTCCAAGGTCGACGCGGTCGACGACGCCTGGGACCAGTTCGACAGCTTCCAGGCCTATGACGCCTTCACCCGTGCATGGCTGCTCGCCGCCCGCCGGGTGCTGAAGCCGAACGGCACGATCTGGGTGATCGGCTCCTACCACAACATCTTCCGGGTCGGCGCCAAGCTGCAGGATCTGGGCTTCTGGATCCTGAACGACGTTGTGTGGCGCAAGACCAACCCGATGCCCAATTTTCGCGGCCGGCGCTTTCAGAACGCGCACGAGACGCTGATCTGGGCCTCGCGCGACCAGAAGGCCAAGGGCTATACGTTCAATTACGAGGCGCTGAAGGCGGCCAACGACGACGTGCAGATGCGCACCGACTGGCTGTTCCCGATCTGCACCGGCGCGGAGCGGCTGAAGGATGCCGGTGGCGGCAAGGCGCATCCGACGCAGAAGCCGGAAGCCCTGCTCGCCCGCGTACTGATGGCCTCGACGCGGCCCGGCGACGTCGTGCTTGATCCCTTCTTCGGCTCGGGAACCACTGGCGCGGTGGCGAAGCGCCTCGGGCGCCATTTCGTCGGCATCGATCGCGAACAGGCCTATATCGACGCCGCAATCGCCAGGATCGACGGCGTGGAGCCACTGGAAAAGCCTGACCTCGCCATCATGACCGGCAAGCGCGCCGAACCGCGGGTCGCCTTCGTCAGCCTGATCGAGGCCGGCCTGGTCGCGCCGGGGCTCGCGCTCTGTGACGCCAAGCGGCGCTGGAACGCCCGGGTCAGGGCCGACGGCACGCTCGCCGTCGGCGCAGAGGCCGGTTCGATCCACCGCATGGGGGCGCAGGTGCAAGGGCTCGACGCCTGCAACGGCTGGACCTTCTGGCACTTCGAGACCGGCGGGGCCCTGAAGCCGATCGACGAACTGCGCCGCGAGATGCGCGACCGCATGGCTGTGGCCGCCGCCTGACCGGCGGGGCGATTGTTAAGTCGCAAGGACGTTCACGGCTTGTCAGTCTTCTTGTATAGACATGGCCTATAGTGACCCCGCGCCGTCGGCGCGGATGTCATGACGGAAGTGTCAATGACCGCCTCGAAGACGACCCGTACCTTCAACCTTAGGTTCGATGCCGAAACGCACGAACTCGTGCATCAGGCGGCCGAGATTTGCGGCCAGTCGGCAACCGTCTTCATAACCGAGGCCGCTGTGTATTCGGCGCAGGTGGAATTGCTCGACCAGCGTTTCGTGGGCGTCGATCCGACGGTTTTCGACGATGTTCTGGCGCAGATCGATGCGCCTGCCGAAGTCAACGCTGAGCTCGTGCGCCTGTTCAGGCAGCAGCTCGAGTGGATTGAGTGATTGGCCACGCGGAGTCTACTGCCGATCGCTTCGCTGGACGCGGCGACGCGCTGAACGGCATCAGGCCGCTATGCCCATCCGCGCCAGGTCGCGCTCCAGATCCGCTTCCCCGGTGAAATGGATCGCCTGCCAGCCGGCGGCGCGGGCGCCCTCGACGTTTTTCGGGCTGTCATCGATGAAGAGCGCGGCCTGCGGGTCGAGGCCGAAATCGCTCGCATGGCGTTCGTAGATGCGCAGGTCCGGCTTGATCAGCCCGACTTCGCCGGAGACGGTCACTCCGCGCGGCCGGTCGAGGAACGGAAACCTCCGCCGCGCCTCAACGAATGTATCGGCGGCGAAGTTGGTGAGCATGGTCACGTCGTGACCGGCCTCGATCAGCTCCAGCATCAGGGCGACGCTGCCCTCATAGGCGTGTGGCACCATTTCGTGCCAGTTGCGCCGGAAGGCGCGGATATTGTCCTCTTCGTCCGGATAAGCGGCGATCAGCAACGCCTCGGCTTCCTCCCAGCGGCGGCCGCGATCCTGCTCGACGTTCCAGTCCGAAGTGCAGACGTGCTCGAAGAACCAGGCGCGCCTGTCGTCGTCCGGGATCAGCCGCCGGTAGGGAATCTCGGGATCGTAATGAATCAGCACCTTGCCGATGTCGAAGACGATGTGGCGGATGTCGGTCACCGGGATGCTCCATTGCGGGTCGGTTTGCGGATCGCGCCGGGTATGGCAGCCTCGATGACCTTTTTCATGACAGTGGGCAGCGCTTCGCTGTGGATATCCGCGCGCGGCGCCCACCACCAATCCGGTGGCGCGCTGCCGTCGTGACGGGCGTGATAGACCGAAAGCGTCAGCGCGAAATGCGTGAAGACGTGCTGCACGCTGCCAGCAGGCCGCCACCGGGCGTCGAACGGTGCTGCATCCACGCGGTCATCGCCGTCGATACGCGCCGACCAGCCGCTCGTCGGCACCTCGCTCATGCCGCCGAGCAGACCTTTCGTGGGGCGCTTGCGCAACAGGATCGCCCCGTCGGCGCGTTCGGCGACGAAGGCCGCGCCGAGCCGCTGCGGGCGTTCGGCTCTGGGCGGCTTGAGCGGGAAACGCTCCGGATCGCCGTTCAGCCGTGCCTTGCAGTCGTCGCTGACCGGGCAGATCGCACAGGCCGGCCGGCGCGGCGTGCAGATCGTCGCGCCGAGGTCCATCATGGCCTGGGCGAAGTCGCCGGGCCGGGAGGGCGGAACAAGCGTCTGAACAATGCCGCGGATATCCTGCTTGGCTTCGCGAACCGGCCTTTCGATGGCCTCAAGCCGCGTCACCACACGCTCGACATTGCCGTCGACGACGGCGGCAGGCTCGTCGAATGCGATCGCCGCGATCGCCGCCGAGGTGTAGTCGCCGATGCCGGGCAGTTCGCGCAGCGCAGCCATCGTTTCGGGAAACCTGCCGCCATCCGCGGCGGCGACGGTTTCGGCGCAGCGCTTCAGGTTGCGCGCCCGCGAATAATAGCCAAGGCCGGCCCAGGCCTTCATGATCTCGTCGCTTTCGGCCGCGGCCAGCGCCTCGACCGTCGGCCAGCGGCGCACGAAGGTCTCGAAATAGGGTTTGACCGCCGCCACCGTCGTCTGCTGCAGCATGATCTCGGACAGCCAGATCTGGTAGGGATCGGGCCGTTCCCCCGCCGCCATGGCCCGTGGCGGGATGCGCCAGGGAAGGTGCCGGTGATGGCGATCATACCAGGCCAGCAGCCGCGCCGCGAAATCGCCGCGCGGCGAGCGAGCGCGAGCGGGGGATGTCATCGGCGTCCGGCTCGGATATTCTGGGGGCGGCGAGGAAGGCATTGGCGCATGGCGGTCGGTACATGACAGGGAAGCGCAGAGGGAGCAATCCCGTCGCGGTGAGCGACCTTGCCACCGGCATCCTCGATCCGGTGCTGAAGAAGCGCGCCGGCATGTCGGTCAGCCTGGTGCAGTCGTGGCAGGAACTGGTCGGAACGCGTCTGGCCCGTTCGACACGGCCGGAGCGCATCGCCTGGCCGAGGCGGCGGCATGAGGACGATCCCTTCGAGCCGGCAACGCTGGTGGTCGCGTGTGAGGGCGCCATGGCGCTGCACCTGCAGCACGAGACCGGCGAAATCATCGACCGGGTCAACAGCTTCTTCGGTTTTGCCGCGATCGGGCGCATCCGTATCGTGCAGAAACCGGTGGCGCTGGACACCGGCGAACGGCGCAAGCCCTTGCGTCCGCTCAGCGAGGCGGAAAAGCAGCGCGTCGGCGGCTACGTGAAGGATGTTGGAGACGAGGGGCTGCGCGCGGCGCTGGAACGGCTTGGCCAAAGCGTGGTGGCGTCGCGCAAATGACCGGGTGACGGGCGTGCTGTCGATTTCGTGAAGCGGCCGCGGCACTTTTGCGCTGTGATCGGTGCAAACGATGCCTTAATAAGCGCCAACTCTCGCTTTTTGATATCCGAACATAGCAAAATCCAGACATCGACAGGTGATTCGCATGGCCCGCTTCGTATCGCGTCGGAACGTAGTCGCATCGCTGGCAGCGCTGCCGGCGGCAGCCGTGCTGGCTGCGTGCAGCGATTCAGGAGAATCGAACACGCCCAAGACACCGGAAACGCCCGAGGCGCCGAAGGTTTCGGCTCCGGACGCGCAAGGCACGGTCGACGTCGCCAAGCTGATGGAACCCGGCCCGCTTCCCGAGAAGTCGGTCGGCTCGGAGGACGCACCGATCACCATCGTCGAATATGCCTCAACGACCTGCGGCCATTGCGGCAATTTCCACCGCAACACCTATCCGGCGCTGAAGGAGAAATATATCGACACCGGCAAGGCCAGGCTGGTGCTGCGCGAATTCCCGTTCGATCCGCGCGCCGAGGCCGGCTTCATGCTCGCCCGCTGCGCCGACGACAAGTATTTCGCCATGGCCGATGTGCTGTTCAAGCAGCAGGACGCCTGGGTGGGCGTGGAGAACGCTCGCGAGGCGCTGTTGAAGATCGCGCGTCTGGCCGGTTTTTCACAGGAGTCCTTCGAGGCGTGCTTGACGAACCAGAAGCTTCTGGAGGATGTCAGGGCGGTCAAGGATCGCGGGGCGAAGGAATTCGGCGTCGATTCCACGCCGACTTTCTTCATCAACGGCAAGAAATATGCGGGGGCCATGTCGATTGGCGAGTTCTCGGCAATCATCGACAGCATGCTCTGATCGCCGCCCCCTGAGCCGGCGCGGGCAGGATGCCGCGCCCTCGGGCCGGGAGGTCGCATCCTGATGCGCTTTTCCCGGCTGCGCCTTCTCGGTTTCAAATCTTTCGTCGAGCCGTCCGAATTCGTCATCGAAGGCGGGTTGACGGGTGTCGTCGGGCCCAATGGCTGCGGCAAGTCCAACCTCGTCGAGGCCCTGCGCTGGGTCATGGGCGAGAACTCCTACAAGAACATGCGCGCGTCCGGCATGGACGACGTCATCTTCTCCGGTTCAGGCACGAGGCCGGCGCGCAACACCGCCGAGGTGACGCTTTTCCTCGACAATGCCGACCGCTCCGCTCCGGCCGCCTACAATGATGTCGACGAGTTGCAGATCTCGCGCCGCATCGAGCGCGAGGCGGGCTCGGTCTACCGCATCAACGGCAAGGAAGCGCGCGCCAAGGATGTGCAACTGCTTTTCGCTGACCAGTCGACCGGGGCGCGTTCGCCGTCGATGGTCGGCCAGGGCCGCATCGGCGAACTGATCCAGGCCAAGCCGCAGGCGCGCCGGGCGCTGCTGGAGGAGGCGGCCGGCATTTCCGGGCTGCATTCGCGCCGGCATGAGGCGGAACTGCGGCTGCGTGCGGCCGAGCAGAACCTCGAGCGGCTCGACGACGTGGTCGGCGAACTGGAAAGCCAGATCGAGAGCCTGAGAAGGCAGGCGCGGCAGGCCTCGCGCTTCAAGAGCCTGTCGGCCGAGATCAGGCAGGCCGAGGCGGTGCTTCTGCATCTGCGCTGGGCCCAGGCCAAGGAGCAGGAGGCGGAGGCGCAGTCAGCACTTTCGGCGGCGACCGCACTGGTGGGCGAGCGCGCCCAGGCGCAGATGACCGCCGCCAAGGAGCAGGGCGTCGGCGCGATGCGACTGCCGGAATTGCGCGACGGCGAAGCCAAGGCCGCAGCGGCACTGCAGCGCCTGACCATCGCGCGTACACAACTTGACGAGGAAGCGCGGCGGTTGCAGGCGCGTCAGGAAGAGCTTGACCGGCGCATCGCGCAGCTTGACGCCGACATCGAGCGCGAAGAGCGGCTGGTGCGCGACAATGCCGAGACACTGGCCCGGCTGACCGGCGAGGAAGAAACGCTCAACGCCGAACAGGCCGGTTCGTCCGAGCGCGAGGCCGAGGCCGGCGCCACATTCGCGGAAGCGGCGGCGCGGCTGGAGGCCAGCGAAGCGGCGTTGTCCGCCATTACCTCGGAGCGCGCCGAGGCGATGGCCCAGCGCAGCCAATACGAGCGCGCGGTGCGCGAGCATCGCGAACGCCGCGACCGCTTCGCACGGCAGCTGGAGGAGAAGGCGCGCGAGGCCGAGGCGATTGCCGCCCGGCTGGCCGAATTGCCCGACCCGGCCGCCAAGAAGAGCCTGGTCGAGCGCGCCGAAGCCAATGTTGCCGAAGCCGAGGCCGCGGCCGCCGCCGCCGAAAAGCGCGTGGCCGAGGCACGAGCGGCGGAGCAGGACCTGCGGGCCCCGGTCGAGCAGGCGCGGGCCGAGAAGCAGCGGCTCGAGGCGGAGGCAGACACGCTTGCCAAGGTGCTCAACAGCGGCGCGTCGGGCCTGTTTCCGGCCGTGCTCGAGCAGGTGCGCGTCGAGCGCGGCTTCGAGACGGCGCTCGGTGCCGCGCTGGGCGAAGACCTCGACATTCCGCTCGATCGCGGCGCGCCCGTGCATTGGGGCGACATGGAGCCGGACGAGGGCGATGCGGCGCTTCCCCATGGCGCGCGGCCGCTGATCGACGTCGTGCGCGCGCCGCGCCAGCTCGCCCGCCGGCTGGCCCAGATCGGCGTGGTCGAGGACGCCGACGGCCCGCGGCTGCAGAAGGCGCTGGCGCCCGGGCAGCGGCTGGTGAGCCGCGAGGGCGCGTTGTGGCGCTGGGACGGCTTCACCGCCAGCGCCGATGCGCCGACGGCCGCTGCGCAGCGGCTGGCGCAGAAGAACCGGCTGGCCGAACTCGATCAGGAGATTTCGGCGGCGACCGCAAGGCTGACGACGGCGAGCGAGGCCCTGGCCGAGGCCGAGGAAGCCGTGCGCGCCATGGTCGAGGTGGAACGCCATGCGCGCGAGGCGTGGCGAGTATCGCAGCGCGCCGTCGGCGAGGCACGCCAGGAACTCGCGCAGGCCGAGAAGGCCGCCGGCGAACTCGCCACCCGCAGGACGTCCCTTGCAGAAACATTGCAGGGCCTTGAGGAAAGCCGCGCCGAGGAAGAGCAGGCGCTGGCCGAGGCCGAGGCCGCGCTTGCGGGCGCGCCGGACCCGTCCGACATCCAGTCGCGTTTCGAGCGCCAGTCGACCGCCGTTGCCGAGGACCGCTCGGCGCTAGCCGACGCCCGGGCCGTCAATGACGGACTGAAGCGCGAGGCAGAGGCACGCCAGCGTCGGCTGGCGGCCATCGCCAGCGAGCGTCAGGCCTGGCTGTCACGGGCCGAAAACGCCAACCGCCAGAAGGCGGCGCTTGCCGAGCGGCGCCAGGAGGCGGCCAGCGAGCGCGACCAGATCGCCGAGGCGCCCGACGCCATCGAGGCGCGCCGGCGCGCGCTTTTGAGCGAGCTGGCCAAGACCGAAAAGCAGCGCCAGGACGCGGCCGACCGCCTTGCAGCGGCGGAAACGCAGCAGGCGAACCTCGACAGGGAGGCCAACAAGGCCTTGCAGGCGCTGTCGGAAAGCCGCGAGGCCCGCGGCCGCGCCGAAGAGCGGCTGTCGGCTGCCGACGAGCGCCGCCGCGACGCGGAGGCCCGTATCCAGGAGGCGCTCGGCATCGCGCCGCACCTCGTCATTCGCCATACCGGGCTCGGCCCGGACGACAAGATGCCGGACATGGCGGATGTCGAGCGCCGGCTCGACCGGCTCAGGGTCGACCGCGAGCGGCTCGGCGCCGTCAATTTGCGCGCGGAGGAAGAGCAGCGCGAGCTTTCGGAGCGGCTGGAGACCATCGTTTCGGAGCGCGAGGACGTGATCGAGGCGATCAAGAAGCTGCGCCAGGCAATCCAGAGCCTCAACCGGGAAGGACGCGAGCGCCTGCTCGAGGCCTTCGACCGGGTCAACGCCCAGTTCCAGCGGCTGTTCACCCATCTGTTCGGCGGTGGCACAGCGGAACTGCAACTGGTCGAATCCGAGGATCCGCTCGAGGCCGGCCTCGAAATCCTCGCCCGGCCGCCCGGCAAGAAACCGCAGACGATGACGCTGCTTTCGGGCGGCGAGCAGGCGCTCACCGCCATGGCGCTGATCTTCGCGGTGTTCCTGACCAATCCGGCCCCGATCTGCGTGCTCGACGAGGTCGACGCGCCGCTCGACGATCACAACGTCGAACGCTTCTGCAACCTGATGGACGAGATGGCGGCGACCACGCACACGCGCTTCGTCATCATCACCCACAATCCCATCACCATGGCACGCATGAACCGGCTGTTCGGCGTCACCATGGCCGAACAGGGCGTCAGCCAGCTGGTTTCCGTCGACCTACAGACCGCCGAGCAGATCCGCGAGGCAAGCTGACTTTCCTAGCTACCTGAGGCGCTATTCCCCCCACACCGCGAGTTCGTTGCCGGCGGGGTCTGTGAAGTGGAAGCGCCGGCCCCCGGGGAACGAGAAGATCGGCTTCACGATCTTGCCGCCGGCCTCGGTCACCGCGTCGAGCGATTTCTCCAGGTTTTCCGAAAACAGCACTGGCAGTGGTTTTGTCGTAGCGGCCACATCGCCGTCGAATCCGCCGTCCAGCCCTTCCGAATAGGCCGAGTAGGACGGTCCGTAGTCGGTGAAGGTCCAGCCGAATGCCGCGCTGTAGAAGGCCTTGACGCTGTCGATCGACCCGCCGCCCGCGCCCATCTCGAGATAGTCGAGCTTGCCGTCCTGCTTCATCACAGCCACTCCAAATCGTTCCTGATTTGTTCTAGGCCGCCTTCGACGAAATGGCAAGCGACGGCCACGCTTTTGCGTGGAGCGTGATGAACGGCCCGATAGCGGGAACTCACTGTGCGCCGGTGCAGTCGCGGCGCTTTATCGAACGGTCCATGGCCTCGATCTCGCCAAGCGCCTTGCGTCGCTCCTTGGTGTCGCTGCTTCGCGCGTCGGGCAGCAATGTGCCGAGTCCGGGCGGCAGCATGGCCGACCGTCCTCCAGGCTTGTCGCCGCCTTTCAGCAGTTCGGGCTCGCCGTGGCGGGCGGCCAGCGAATTGCGCCGGGCCACGAGTTCTTCGCATCGCAGCCGATCGTAATGCATGGAGGAGACGACTTCGGCGTCGAGGCCGCTGGAGATGCTGGTGCAGGCGCACAGCAGTCCGGAAAGTAGCGTGATGAGGGTGCGTGCGTTCAAGGACATCTCCGGGTCGGCGAACCATTCGACACCGCGATTTCGACGGCATCGTGTCGAACGGCGGCGGCCCGTGCTCACGGCTTGCCGTTCACCGTCTGTTACCGGCTGCGCCGAAATGAAATCGCGTCGCGCTTGCCAAGGCGCAAAACGGCTTCTATCAGCCCGGATATCCGATCGCGCCAGCTTTGGACAACAAACCGTATGCAGTTCGTCGACCTCGCCTCGCAACGCGAGCGCATAAAGAAGCCCCTGGAGGCGGCGATCGCCAAGGTGATCGCCGAAGGCCGCTACATCCACGGGCCCGAGGTCGCCGAGTTCGAGAAGGCGCTCGCCGACTATGTCGGCGTCGAGCATGTCGTCGCTTGCGCAAACGGCACCGACGCGTTGCTGGTACCCCTGATGGCGCTGGGCATCGGCCCCGGCGACGCCGTGTTCTGTCCCAGCTTCACCTTCGCGGCGACAGCCGAGGTCGTCGTGCTGGCGGGCGCCGAACCGGTTTTCGTCGACATTGACCCGGTCAGCTACAACATGTCGCCGCAAAGCCTTGAGGCGGCGATCGATCATGTCAACCGCGCCGGCCTACTCAACCCGAAGGCTATCATTCCCGTCGACCTGTTTGGACTTTCGGCGGACTATGGCGCCCTCCAGGCAATAGCGGAGCGTGCCGGCCTGACGATCATCGAGGACGCCGCGCAGTCGATCGGTGGTCAATTCGCCAACCATCGCTGCGGCGCATTCGGCGATGTGGCGGGGACCAGCTTTTACCCGGCCAAGCCGCTGGGTTGTTACGGCGACGGCGGTGCGATGCTGACCAACGACGCTGCCCTCGCGGAAATCCTGCGGTCGATCGCGTTTCACGGCAAGGGCAAGAGCCAATACGACAATGTGCGCATCGGGCTCAACTCGCGGCTCGATACGCTGCAAGCCGCGATACTGATCCAGAAGCTGACGATCCTGCCCGACGAGATGGATCGGCGCCAGGCGGTCGCGGAGCGCTATAACGCGTTGCTCGGCGATGTCGTGAAGACGCCCGTCGTGCCCTCGGGCTTCCGCTCCGCATGGGCGCAGTACACGATCAAGTCGGACCGTCGCGACGATATCCGGACGCATCTGACGGCAAGCGGCATCCCGTCGATGGTCTATTACGAGAAGCCGCTTCATCTTCAGCCGGCCTATGATTCCTTCGAACGCAGCCCGACCGGGCTTGCTGCGTCCGAGGCGGCGAGCCGCTCGGTCCTGTGCCTGCCGATGCACCCCTATCTGGGTGAGGCCGACCAGTCCCGCATTGCCGGCGCGGTGCGCGAGGCAGTGGCGGCCAGGGACACTCCTGTAGCCGCGGCCGTGCCCTGATGCAGCGGTTCCATCCCGCCTGGTCGCACCAGCTTGCGCTGAGGCGCGGGGAAACATATTGCTCGCGCATGGCTCGCGCCGCGACGGGTGCTGGCCCGACAAGTCGGTACGAATGATTCCGGTATTTATCATCAATCTGGAGCGGTCCAGGGATCGGTGGGCTGCCATCAGTGCTTCGGGCGAGGGTCTCGACCTCAGGCGAGTAGAGGCGGTCGATGGCCACCGGGTGCCTGCCGCCGAGTGGCAGGATTTCGATCCGGCACTGGCCCGCCGCGCAAATGGACGAACCCTCGGGCCGGGCGAATACGGATGCTACCGGTCGCACCTGCGGGCGCTTTCGCGGGTGGTCGAGGAGGGCTTGGACCTTGCGATCATCGCCGAGGACGACATCCTGCTGAACCCGGAATTGCCGGAGCGGGCGCGGGCTATCGTCGAAGCGGCGCCGCATGCCGGCGTCGTCAAGCTGGTGAACCATCGCACCACGGGTTTTCGCCGCAGCGGCGTTTCCGCCAGGGGGGACGTGTTTGGCCGATGCCTCCACGGGCCGCAGGCCTCGGCGGCGTGTTATCTGGTCACCCGCGACGGCGCGACGCGCCTCCTGCAGACCTTGTCGACGATGTGGCTTCCCTGGGATGTCGCGCTCGAACGGGGCTGGGCGACCGGCGTGCCTACCTATACGACCGAGAAGGGACTGGTCGAGTTCGGGCCCTATCGTCCCGCTACCACCATCGATGCCCGCTATGCGGAAACCAAACCGTTGCCCTGGCGGCGCATCGGTGCCCTTGTGTTTCGTACAGGGGATCTCCTGCGCCGGGTCGCGTATGCACTCGAGGCCTCCCATTGATTTCCAAGACGCCGGAAGGCGCCTCCCGCGCGCCGCTGCACCGTACCCGCATGGCCGAACTGGTCGTGTTGCTATGCACGCTGGTGCTCGTGTCGACGGTGTGGGTGGAAACCGACCTCTATCGCTACGTCCTGATTCCGCTGGTCGCCGTTGGGCTGACGACTTATTTCCTTCGTCAGGACTTCTTCCCGATGATCGGACCGATCGGCTGGGCCTGCCTGCTCTGGCCGGTTCATGTCGCGCTCCGATACCTCTGGGTCGAGCATATCCAGCCTGACTCGACGGGCGGCTCGGCGGAAGGTGTCTATATGTTCACCGGCGCCTATCTGACCGTTGGTTACATCTTTTTCCTTTATCGAAACCGTTTGCAGCGCCTCTTGCTGCCGTTCTTCGTCATCAGTCTGGTGACGCTCTTAGCCACGGTTCAACTGAGTGGAATGTTGGACAACGAGAACACGCGGGTAGAGTTTCTCTTCCACAACAACCTGATCCACGCCTCCATCGGCGCGGGGTTCATCCTCATCGCCGCCTTTTGCCACCTGCTGTGGCTGCTGGACCGGCGCCCCCGCGAATTGCCGTTGTATTGGCAGCAACTTTTCCTCCTACTGGCGGTCTCGCTGTTTGCTCTCCTCGGCATCGTTGTTGCGGCATCCAAAGGCGTCTGGATCGCCCTGCTGGCGGCGCTGCCCTTGGCCTGCTTCGCGGTCTGGACCGAAACCAGGGGAACCACACGCCTTCTGCTGACCGTTGCGGGCATCGTCGCCATCCTCACAATGGCTCTCGTTTTCGGAGCCAGGATCGAGCACCTGATCGGCAATGAAATGGCCAGCGCCTGGGCGCTGATCGTAGAACTGTTTTCGGGAGGACCAGTCCGTGAGGTGGTGCTGAACAAGATCGAATCCGGGGCTCTGCCATCGACGTTCGATGAACGCATGCGCATCTGGTGGAACGCGATGTCGATATGGCGGCTCGACTGGCTTTTCGGCCAGGGCATCTATTGGGAAAACCTCTGGGAGCAAACCCGTTTTGCCGATATCGGCTTCGAACTGATGCATAACAGCTATCTGGAGATCGCGATCCGGTTCGGCATCGTGGGCCTCATCTTCTACGCGATTCTGTTCGGTTGGTGCCTCTACCAGATGCGCAGAGCCACGATAGAGGGATTGGTCGAGCGTAAGCTTTATCTGTTCCTGATGCTTTCGTTCGTGTTTTTCCTGGTGACGATGACCTCCAACTCCAATATCCGGCTGGCGATCGGCGAAAGCTACATGCTGGTCGTCGGCGGGTTCGGTTTCTTCGCATATTACTTGCGGCAGTGGTCGGCGACGCAGCCATCGCGTTGAGCCGGAGAAACCGCTGCCGTATCGGCAGCCACCTTTCTGCCGTAAAGGAACTCGGCCCCGAGACGAGCGGATGTTGATCAACGCGCCGCTGGCGCTGGCGGTTAACCCGGAACCGCTGATTGTGGCAGTTAATCGCCACAGCGAGTCAAACACCAACTAACTTTCTCCAACATACCGTACTTGCTCTTCGAGGTCGGCCCGAATAAAGTATTGTCGGGGTTGATTTGGTGGGGTGGATATCGTGATGGTCAACGCGCAAGAGCAGCGGGTCGCGGATACTTGGTTCGCGCTGCTCCGGTTTGCCATGCGATTTTTTCCGCGACTCGCAAATCTTTAAGGTGCCCGCGAATTTCCGGATGGAAGGGCGGGTGGCCGCGATGGTGGTTGCCGAAACCTCGTCAGCCGCTTGGTTTGAATTGTCGTGCGCTGAGTTTGTACCACTTTCGATCAAGAGGTGATCATGCCAACGGTGAAACGCCGGCGCCAAGCGGATACGACGGGCTCCTTCCCGCCGCTTCATGATATCCGCGTCATTGTCATGGCCGTGGTTTGCGGCGCGATCGTCATGGCGATCCTGTTCTGGCTCGCATAACGGACGAAGTCCGTGGTGCGGCCTGAGCCGGAACGATCGTCGTGGAGCCGGCAATCTGCTGGCGTGAAGTCTTGACGCGGCTCATCCCGTCGTTCCAAGCGTCCGCGAACAACAGGCTCCGCTCGGATACGCATGCTGTCATGCTCAAAATTCGCCACGGTCGGCGTGAAGGTTGCGCAGCCGTGTGCAGTGCGGTCGCCGCAGGCGCCCTTGAGGCCGTGCCAGGGTGACCGCAAGAAAAAAGGAAGAGCGATGAACAAACTCCCTAAAGTCTTCTACGACCCGACTGTCGTGATAGGGTGCCTACTGGTCGCTCTGTTGCTGGTCGGCATTAAGGCCGACCAGTACCGGGATACGGGAAGCGCTACCGAGATCCGCCTGAGAATCACCGAGGAACGCCTGCAACTGTATGATCAGACCCTTCGCGAGGCTCAACGGCTCATCGTCAAGCTCAAGGCGGAGATCGAAAGCCTGAAGGCGGCAGACAACGCTACCCAATAGGGTTGCACCCGTTACCTCCGTCTTCTACTGCTAATGGTGTTGATTCTCGCGACGCTTGCTCCGATTGGAGCGCGGGTGTATGATTTCAACGGAGTAGAAGAAGTAGGGTGGGGTCTTGGTGGACAACAGGCAGACGAACAGGGAGACGGATACTTTACCGGCTTCTGAAACGTCGGCTGCGGAGTTCTTCGACCCGCTTGAAAGACTTTTCGATATCAGACGCAAGCCTCCGTCCGAATATCGAGGTGTTAACGACAACAGGGATTTTTAGCGTCTAGTCTGCAGATGGTTCTCGTGAGCTGAGGCTGTGCCGAACTCCATGCAAGAGGAGCATACGTATGGCGAATAGCGGACATGATCTGGAAGCTACCGGTGCTTTCCCGCCCCGACTCTCTGATCTCAGGGTGATCCTCATGGGCATACTCTGCAGCGCGGTCGTAACCGTGCTGGTGGTTTGGCTCGCGTAGGGAAGCGAGATTCCGGAGCGCTCGAGGCCCCGATAGTGCGCTCCGTTCAACGGAGCGCGGCCAGGTGTTCTTTTGTTGAAGAGCGAATGACGGCGGGTCGGGCCGGATGCTCGACCCTTGTCAGCTTTTCCGGCCCGTCTTGGCCCCGGCGTGCCCTCATCGTGTCTCGTGGTTTCGAGCGGCGCCCGGCTCTGCTTCCTCCCGTTCACAACAGTGTTGAAAGTCATGTAGTCGGCGCGCCGCAGGGGCAAGAAACGACCTTTAAGAGGTGTTGTTCGCCCGTGTCCGCATGCCGCCGCCTAGCTTGATTCTCGACCGCCCGCATGTAAACAGGCCATTGCGATGTAGGCGCGTATACCATCCGGCATCGTACCGTTTTGCCCCGGCCGTGGTGGGAAAAGCATGAACATCGCAATGATCGGAGCCGGCTATGTTGGTCTGGTGAGCGGCGCTTGCCTTGCCGATTTCGGCCACCGCGTCACGTGTTTCGACGTGGACGAGCAAAAGATCGCGAGTCTTCGCCGCGCGGAGATCCCGATCTTCGAACCAGGGCTCGATCGGGTGGTGGCGGAAAATGTGACCGCCGGGAGGCTCTTCTTCACGCATCATCTCGCTGAGGCCGTGGCGGACGCAGACGTGGTCTTTATCGCGGTCGGCACGCCGTCGCGGCGGGGCGACGGCTTCGCGGATCTCACTTTCGTCTACGCGGCAGCGCGGATGATCGCGCAATCACTCAGCGGTTTCACCGTTGTGGCGACCAAATCTACCGTGCCGATCGGCACAGGCGATGAAGTGGATCGCATCCTGCGCGAGGAAAACCCCGGCGCCGATGTCGCGGTGGCATCAAATCCCGAGTTCCTGAGGGAAGGGTCTGCCATCGAGGACTTCAAGCGGCCCGATCGCATCGTGATCGGGGCGGAGGACGACAGGACCCGGGAACTCTTGGCGGAGGTATACCGGCCGCTCTATCTGAATGACGCGCCTCTGGTGTTCACCACGCGCCGAACCGCCGAGCTGATCAAATACGCGGCGAATGCCTTCCTCGCGATGAAGATCACCTTCATCAACGAGATTGCCGACCTTTGCGAGCGTACGGGAGCGAATGTCCAGGAAGTCGCCCGGGGGATCGGACTGGATGGCAGGATCGGGCCGAAATTCCTGAACGCGGGACCGGGTTTCGGTGGATCGTGTTTTCCGAAGGATACGCTCGCCTTCGCCAAGATTGGCCAGGACTTCGAAGCGCCACTGCGCCTCGTCGAGACGACGATCGCAGTCAACGACCAGCGCAAACGCGCGATGGCACGCAAGGTGGTGGCCGCCTGCGGCGGCGACGTGCGCGGCAAGAGGATCGCGGTCCTCGGCCTGACGTTCAAGCCGAACACCGACGATATGCGTGAATCGCCGTCGATCGTTATCGTGCAGGCGTTGCTGGATGCCGGCGCGGAGGTCGTCGGCTATGACCCGGCAGGGATTGAGGCGGCGCGTTCCGTTCTCCCGCCGATCGATTATGCCGACACGGCCTACAAGGCCGCCGAAGAAGCGGATTGTCTGGTGATCGTCACAGAGTGGAATGAGTTCCGCTCACTTGACCTCGAACAACTCAGCCGGCTGATGAGGGGCCCAGTTTTTGTCGATCTGAGGAACATTTACCGGCGGCATGAGGTCGAACGCTTCGGCTTTTCCTATTTCAGCGTCGGGCGCCCCAATGGTGCCGAGTGACTTATCTGCAGGGCCGAGGCCGGTGCACTCGGGGCGCTGTGACGAATGGAAGCGAGCCCGGGCGCTGAGCTCCGCGGATGTGCCCCGGTTCTGTCACCAAGAACTCGGCCGCGCACGTGACAATGTGCCAAGCAAGGCCCGCTAGGAAACCGTTTGACTATGCCGTCGGGCCGGTCCTATGAGGAGTTTCTTTGACGCGCGGCCGCGGGGATCGGTACGCTCGTACAATCCGACGCCAGATAGCCGGAAAGAAGAATGGTAAACGAAATACGCGAAGACGACGAAATCTCGCTGACGGACATCATCGTAAGTCTGTGGCGTGGGCGCGGCATCATAATATTGTTCACCGCCATGGCCGCGACGATTTCGATCGTCTACGTGGTAGCTTCCGCCGTGCAGGTCAATCGGCCCGCTTCGTACTACATCGAGCTGCGTGGCGTGGACAACGGTCGCTATCCGAACGGAACTGCCTTTTCGCCGCAGAACCTCCTGGCCCCTGAAGTGCTCTCGCGGCTCCGCCAGCAGTTCCAGATCCCGTCGAGCGTTGTATTGCGCGATCACATCGTGGTCTCCTATGCCAGTCCTTCGACCGCGGGGATCAACGAGGAATATGACCGCCGCCTTTCGGCGAACAATCTTTCGATCGCCGAGATCGAAGCCATCAACGCGGACTATCGCCGCGAACTGGCTGACGCCATGAGTTCGGCCATCAGGATCGATGTCAACTTCACGCCGATGGGAGTGGACGGTACGGTCGGCATCGCTATCGCGCGTGCCATCCCGGAGATCTGGGCTCAGGTCTATTCGACGCAGTTTCGCATTTTCGATGATCAGCGGCTGGCCAACGCCTCCGTCGCGCGCACTGTCGAGTCCCTCGAGGAAACCGGCGGCATCCTGGTGGCAAACCAGCGCCTGAGAGCGATCGAGCGGGGCCTTAGCGTCATGGAGGGCGACAACCGCTTGTCCCTGCTTCAAACCGATGGCGGGGTTTCGGTGACCGATCTCGCCGAGGAACTGAAACGCTTTCGCACGCTCTACTTCAACGCGCTCATGACGGGCGGCATTGTCGACGATGATGGCATCGGGGCCGTCTATCTCGAGGATATCCGGCTTCAGATTCAGGACCTGCGAAGGCGCATCGCGACCTACGACCAGAGCCTCGAGGAGTTGCGTGAGTTGCAGAAGGCCGGCCGCCCGGCAGGGGTTCCAGACCAACCCGGGGCCGGCGAGCGCGATTCGGTCCAACTCGGTGAATCGGGCCTGGGCGCGATCGTCGATCTCGCCGAACGGGCCTCGCAGACCACCTTTGTCCAGGAGATATTGCGGCAGAGGCAGCAATTGGCGTTCGAGGTCTCGGCGCTCCAGCGAGAGCTTGAATCGGTGGGCGTTGACTTCGAACTTCCCAAAAGCGCGTCGTTCAAGAGTGCTGCGGAAGATGAACTCAAGGAACTGAGCCAGAATTATCTGGAGCTTTTGGATCGGGCACGGCAACGCATCCAGACACAGCTCGGCGAGCTCTACGTTCCTGTCGCCAGCCCGGAGATCACCGGCTCGCTTGTCTCACCGCGAAGCGTGCTCATCGTCGGTGTCGGAACCATCGTCGGTTTCCTGCTTTCGGTTGTGGTCGTGCTGATCTGGTCGGCTATTGCCTCGCGGCGCTCCGAAGAAGTGGTGGCCTGACGTCCGAGACCGTGCCCGGCCCTGATGGCTGGGCGGGTCATTGCCCAAGACAGGCGCACGTCTTCTCTCGTTGGTACCGGCACAAGGTTGGCGGCGGGCCAACGCATCTGAGGCGTTGGAAGTCAACGTGACGGGCCATCGGCTTGCTGTCCCAGCTAACCGCAATCGTGGAGCGGCAGAATGACAGTTGGCCGCTACGCCGATTCCAGCCGTTCGGCTGGCTCGACACAGGAGGACAGTGCCGGACGGCGCGACCCTACTCAGGGCGAGATCGAACTAGGCCAGCAGATCCTCGACGATGCGCTGTTGTACCTGTGAACTCAGGTAAGGGTGCATCGGCAGGCTGAGGACACGATCGGCGAGATCGTCTGTCACATTCATGCCGGCAGGGTCGGACGGGTAATTGTCGTAGGCCCGCTGGCGATGAAGCGGCACCGGGTAATAGATGACCGTTGGAATGCCAGCCTTCTGCGCTTTCTCCTGAAGTTCGGCGCGCGCCTGCTTCGAGGCCGTCTTGAGAGTGTACTGCGCCCAGACGCTCTTCAGTCCGTCAGGAATGTGCGGAACCTCGAAGCTCCCGGCGAGGGCCTTCGAGTAGCGGGCTGCCACGTCCTGGCGAGCCTCGATCTCGTCGGCGTAGATCGCCAGCTTCTCGAGCAGGATGGCTGCCTGCAGGGTGTCGAGGCGGCTGTTTACGCCGATCCGCTCGTTGAAGTATTTGTGCGAGCCCTTCCCATGCACACGCAGGGAGTCGAGCAGCACCGCCAGCTCGTCGTCATTGGTGAAAACCGCCCCCCCGTCGCCATAGCAGCCCAGCGGCTTGGCCGGAAAGAATGATGTGGTGGTGATATCGCAGATCGAGCCGGTGACACGGCCATGATAGGTGGCACCGAACCCCTGGGCACTGTCTCCGATCACCTTCATGCCGTTCTCGCGAGCGACCGCAATGATGCTGTCGTAGTCGGCCGAGAGCCCGAACAGGTCAACGGGAATCACACAGGCAGGCTTGAGCCCAAGCTCACGGGCGTGGGCGATCGTGCGCTTCAGGCTCTCCGGATCCATGTTGAATGTGTCTGGCAGAACTTCGACGAAAACCGGCGTGGCGTTGACCAGCGGCACGACCTCGGCCGTCGCCGCGAAGGTGAAGGAGGGCAGGAACACGGCATCCCCCGACCCGATGCCGAGCGCCATCAGCGCCAGTTGCAGCGCATCCGTGCCGTTGGCGCAGGTGATCGTATGCCTGGCGCCGCAGAATTCGGACAGCTTGGCCTCAAGCTCCGCCACTTCCGGTCCAAGGATGTATTTGCCGGTGTCGAGAACGCGCGAAATCGCCTGGTCGAGGGACGGGCGAATGCGCGCCTGCTGGGCCGCAAGATCGATGAAAGGAATGGACATGTGGAGGAGCCTCTGGTCTGGCAAACCGGAACCTTGGAAGGTGAAATACTCC
The DNA here is from genome assembly GCF_007922615.2 of Nitratireductor mangrovi. Taxonomy (NCBI): domain Bacteria; kingdom Pseudomonadati; phylum Pseudomonadota; class Alphaproteobacteria; order Hyphomicrobiales; family Phyllobacteriaceae; genus Nitratireductor; species Nitratireductor mangrovi. Next base: position 352,397 of record NZ_CP042301.2, read on the forward strand.
GGCGCAGGTCGACCTTCTGCTATGATATCCAGAAGTGCTTTGCAACCCTCCTCGGCTGACTTCTGTCGGGAGCGGGGCTAAGGGCGGGCGCGTGCTTGCCGTGCGTGTAAAATGCCGCTAAACGCCCACTGCGCCTGCCTTTCCCTCATCTCCGGAGCCTTGCCTTATGCCTGCTGAGAAACCGGCCGCATCACACCCGACGATCGGCATCGTCGGCCTTGGCTACGTTGGCATTCCGCTTGCGCTACGTTTCCACGAGACGGGCTTTCCGGTCATCGGCTTCGACATCGACGCGGATCGGGTGGCCGCGCTCAATAGCGGCAGGAGCCCGATCAAGCACATCGCCGGGAGCGAAATCGCCGACATGGTCGCGAAGGGGTTCCAGGCAACCGCCGACTTTTCCCGCGTCGCCGAGGTCGACTCCATCATCATTTGCGTTCCGACGCCTCTGAGCAAGCACAGGGAGCCGGACCTTTCCTTCATCGTTGCCACGATGGAGACGATCACGCCGCATCTGCGCGCCGGCCAGCTGCTCTCACTTGAAAGCACAACCTGGCCGGGCACCACCGAACAGGTGTTGCGGCCCTTCATCGAGGGACGGGGCTTTCGCATTGGCGAGGACTTTTTCCTGGTCTATTCGCCGGAGCGCGAGGACCCCGGTAACCCGAACTTCAACACCCAGTCGATACCCAAGGTCGTCGGAGGTTCGACGCCCGCCTGCCGAAAGGCCGGCGAGACGCTCTACGGCGCAGCGGTTGACCGGGTGGTCGCGGTCTCCTCGACCGAGGTCGCCGAACTGGTCAAGCTGCTGGAGAACATCCATCGCTCGGTCAACATCGGGCTTGTCAACGAGATGAAGGTGATCGCCGACCGGATGGGGATCGACATCTACGAGGTGATCGATGCCGCGGCGACAAAGCCGTTCGGCTTTACGCCCTATTACCCCGGGCCCGGGATCGGCGGACACTGCATCCCGATCGATCCGTTCTACCTCACCTGGAAAGCCCGCGAGTACGGTCTCAACACGCACTTCATCGAGCTTGCCGGCGAGGTCAACCGGGACATGCCCGAATGGGTGGTCGACAAGATCGCCGGAGCCTTGAACGATCGCCGGAAATCGCTCAAGGGGAGTCGCATCCTTGCCCTCGGCATTGCCTACAAGCGCGACGTGGACGACATGCGCGAGTCACCGTCGGTGACGGTGATGGAAATCCTGCGTGACCGGGGTGCGCTCGTCGACTATTCGGACCCGAACGTGCCGGTGTTTCCGAAGATGCGTGAGCACAAGTTCGACCTGAAGTCGGTCGACCTGACGCCGGATGTTCTCACCTCCTACGATTGCGCGGTACTTCTGACGGACCATTCCGACTTCGACTACGACCTGATACTCCGCCACGCCCAGCTGATCGTCGATACGCGCGGCAAGTACCGCGAGCCGGCTGACAACGTGACAAGGGCCTGATCCAGGTCCATGAAGCTCGCCTAGGCTAGTCTTTTGCTAGGTCGATTCCTGGATTGCGCGTGGCGCACGAATAGTGGGGCGCCTGCGCGCCGGCTCGCGGTGAACCGCCACCCTACTCGAGGATGCATCTCGACAAATGTTTGACCGCGGCCGCGGAACCCGCAAGTTCATAGCTGAACACCGACGGAGACGGGGAGGAGATTGATATCTCCATCTTGTACCCCCGCGAGATGGCGGGGAACAAATCGACTTCGTCGGGAACGGCCGCGACCAGCTGGTGAGTGCTTCCGCGCGAACTCGCCGTTGCAGGGAAGGCGGCCTGGATCTGGCCGGGTATTTGGACACTCATTTCGGTCGTTTCTCCGGCCTTCAGTAGCGGTTCCTGCGATACGAGGCGAATCTGCCGGCGCAACGTGACCTCGTCGGATTCGTCAGTACCACCGATGAGATAAAGTTCGACTGTGGGGTCCGCCTTTAGACTGACCCTGCAGGTAGCGGAATGGTCCCATTCCTGGCCGTAAGCCGCCGTGGCCGCGAGCAGGGCGACAAGGGAAACAATCGAGCGCATGCGAATCCTCAGATCAAAGTTGGCAATGGACGCACCATTAGTGACCGCATCCATCAAGCGCAACGTAGATGACATCATCAATCTTCTTGCACAAAATGGCGCAATGGAAGGCGGGTTCCAGAAATGCGGCCGATGAGTGCGGGCCAGCAGCAAGGTGGTCTAGATCGACGATACAGCAGGACACCAGCCACGACTCCGTCGAACGTCCCAGGAACCTTTCATCGGGCGCGGAGAAGGCGCCGCTTAGTATCACCTCTTCATTGCCTCATCGAAAAATTCTCTGCAGACGTTCGCGAGGTGGCAATACCGGCTTACGCTCGATCGCCGTACTCAATCGTCGCGCCGCATCGTATTGCAAGGTCATGTGCTCGTGATCAAGGAACTGATTCAGATTAGACCGCTATGCATCGGCCGTGCGCGACAGCCCTGGGTTAGTCGCTGGTGGCGGCAAGCCGCTTAAGCGTCTCGCCATCGGCTTCATAGCGCTCGCCCGTGCGTGGGCAGGTAAGTCTTTCGTCCAGTATCTCGCCCGCCTGCGAGACCCAACCGATGCGTCGGGCAGGCACCCCCGCCATCAGGGCGAAAGCGGGCACCGGCTTGGTGACAACCGCTCCGGCGGCGATCAGACAATATTCGCCGAGTTCGTTTCCGCACACGATCGTGGCGTTGGCTCCGATCGTCGCCCCGCGGCGAACAAGCGTCCTGCGGAACTCGTCCTTGCGTTCCACGTCGGCCCGTGGATTGACGACGTTGGTGAACACGCAGGACGGGCCACAAAACACGCCATCCTCCAGCTCGACGCCCTTGTAGAGCGACACGTTGTTCTGAATCTTGCAGTTGTCGCCGACGGCAACGTCGGGGCCGATCATGACGTTCTGCCCCACCGAACAGTTCTCGCCGAGCCGAGTGCCGGGCAGGATATGACTGAAGTGCCAGACCTTCGTGCCCTGCCCCAGGGTGGCGCCTTCATCGACATAGGCGCTTTCATGAACAAAGGGCGGCTTCGTCGCGCTCATGCCATCGATCCCTGAAGGCCCTGCGCGGCGCCCAGATTGCCAGCGAGTGCGTCCTGGGCGGCGTTCAGAACACGCAGGACGGCCAGTCCCTCGCGCCCGTCTGTTCGCGGCGAGGTTCCTGTCTCGATGCAGTGCAGGAAGTGTCGGCATTCCTCCTTGAGCGGCTCGGCCTTCTCGACCGGCACCCTTTCGGCTTCCGCCTTGTCCGGTACCGGGGCCGGTCCGGTGGTGTCGACCCGGTGGCGATAGAGCAGCAGCTTGTCCTGCCATTCCGGGCGACTGTCCTCGAAGACGGCCATCGCCTTGCTGCCGATGACCACCAGGCGATGCTCCTTGAAGGGATGCATCCACGAGACGTGGACATGGCCGCTGCCGCCGTTCGGGAAGCGCATCTGCACAGTCACCACATCGGCGATGTCCGACGAGAAGCAGGCATTGCCCTGCGCCGAAATTTCAGTCGGTTCCGTTCCCATCAAGCCGAGGATCATCGAAATGTCATGCGGTGCGAATGACCACAGAACGTTCTCCTCGCTTCGAAACTTTCCGAGCGAAAGCCGGTTCGAATAGACGTGCAGCACCCGACCGAGTTCTCCCGCCGCAACCATTTCGCGAAGGCGCAGGAATACCGGATGATATTGCAGGAGGTGGCCCACCATCAGAGCCATGCCGCGCGACTCGGCGATTTCCGCGAGCGCCTGGGCCTGGTTGATATCGAGTGCCAGCGGCTTTTCGACAAAGACATGCTTGCCGGCCTCAAGAGCTGCTTTTGCCTGGGCAAAGTGCAGCCCGGCGGGCGAGGCGATGGAGACGCCATCGATCGCCGGATCGGCCAGGATTGCCTCGAACGAGGCGGCTTTGACCCCGTAGGTGTTGGCAGCCGCTTCGGCCACCGCCGCATCCGGATCGACGATGGCAGCGAGGTTGCCGAGTTCGGAAAAGTTGCGGGCGAGGTTGCGACCCCAGTAGCCGTGGCCGACATGCGCAATCGAAGTCATCAGAACTCGTCACAATCTTGGAGGTCATCCGCCGATAGACCATGGCGAAAGGTCTGTCCACCTTTTGCCTGCTGGTATGAGGCGCCCGGGGGCTTATGCCACGTTTGATTTTTCTCGGGAGAATTTCGCAACCTGGACTTTGTTCGCCTTCAGATGCAGCCAGGCTCGCAGCATGTAGCCCGACAGGAGGGTCAGGCTTGCGCCCAGGATCGCCTGCCATGCCTCTGCACCCGACCGGGCCAAAAGCATGAAGACCAACCAGACCGCCGCAAGCGTTGCAGCATCGCATCCAAGCTGCCAGAGCTGCTTGCCGTAGACGATCAGATGCGTCGTGGGGTTGAAGACGATGAGCGCAAAGAGATACGGCGTGACCGCCGCCAAGAGCGCGCCCGCGCCGTACCATTCCGCGCCGAATATCGGACCGATATAGAGCGGGCCGGCGATGAAGACCGGAACCGCGACCAGCCCGAGCAAAGACAGCCGGCCGATCGACTGCAGGTAAAACGAGCGCAGTTTCAAGGGATCGGTCTTGGCCAGATCGGCAGCGTCGGCCCAGAAGCTGTGGACGAGGCCTGTCGTCACGAGAGTGACCGGCGCCGTCGCAATGCGAAAAACCAGTGAATACCAGCCGACGATCGTCTCGTCGTAATGCCTCGATAGCAGGATGATCGGGCTCATCGCCATCAGCACATTGACAACGCCAAGCGCCAAGGCGGCAGCGACCGGGCCGCGAAATCGCCGGAAGGTCACCCGGAGGCGAGCCTGCGTCATGGCGCGCAGGTGCCGAAGCAGGTCGCGCTGACCGCGAAGCAGCATGACGACCGCGGTCCAGAAACCCGCCACATAGCTGGCAACGAGGCCGGTGCTGCCGGCGCCGGCGATCCCCGATCCGAGGCTCGAGACGAGCGTCACGGCGGCTTGCGCGAGCTTCGAATGGCTCATGGTCTTCAGATCGGCCAGATAGACGTGCCAACTCTGGAAGATCAGTTGCAACCCCCCAGCCATAACGCCGACGGCGAGCAGTAAGAGGAGAAGACGACTGCTTTCTGCCGGAAATCCGATCAGGGCGGTGATCTGGGTCTTGAAGAGCAGGGCGGCCCCAAGCAGAAGCACGAGTGTAATGCCGAGCGCGACGAAGGCGAGTGAAATGAGGGCGGCGACACGCGATGCGCTGCCGGCGTTGGGCACCAGCCATTCGAAGCGCCCCGTCGAAACGGCGAGGAGCACGCTCTGGCTCGCCGTGTAGATCGCCAAAATGCCGAAATCGTCGGGTGAGAACAGGCGGGTCAGAATGGGAAGGAAGACGATTGCGATCAGCTGTGCGGCGACATTGGCGGAGGCGATGCTGAGGAAATTCCTGCGGAACCGCTCCGAGCCTCCGAGCGCCAGGGCAAAGTACTTCGCGAGAAATGATCGATTCATGACAGAGGCAAGAAGAGCCGGCGGGGCGGGAGAGCGTGCGGGTTCGGAAAAGTTGACTTCAAGATGGGGGTCTTCTAGACGCGATCGGCATCGTATTCCATCGCTTTGTTTGGTTGCCGGTGTGTGTGTTGTCGACCAAGCGGCAAGACCTGCAGCCCGGCGCGAGCCAGCCTCAGATCCTGGTGGGCACGTCCGCTGGCGGTCTTCAGAGGTTGGCCCGAAACAGAAGACACCCCGGTTCGCGGACATTCGGATCGGCAACAGTCGCTCGCTTCGCGCTGAAGCGCCCAGACGGACAATCCATACATGAAACAGATTCTCCAGGACCTTTCCTCCGGCAAAACCGAGCTTGTCGAAGCGCCAGCGCCACGTGCCCGCGCCGGCCACGTGCTGATCGACACCGCCACCTCGCTGATCTCGACCGGCACGGAGCGCATGCTGGTCGACTTCGGCCGTGCCGGACTGGTCGCCAAGGCGCGGCAGCAGCCCGAGAAAGTGGCGCAGGTGCTGCAGAAGGCCCGTACGGACGGTCTGTTGACCACGGTCGAGGCCGTGCGCTCCAAGCTCGGCCAGCCGATTCCGCTCGGCTATTGCAATGTCGGCCGGGTGCGTGAGGCGGGCGCCGGCGTGGAAGGCTTCACGCCGGGCGACCGCGTGGTCTCCAACGGCGCGCATGCCGACGTCGTCTGCGTTCCGCGCAATTTGGTCGCGCGCATCCCGGACGCCGTGGACGATGAGGCGGCCGCCTTCACCGTCGTCGCCAGCATCGGCCTGCAGGGTATCCGCCTCGCCGAGCCAACGCTCGGCGAGGCGTTCGTTGTTTCCGGCGTCGGGCTGATCGGGCTGTTGACGGTGCAACTGCTGAGGGCTCACGGTTGCCGCGTCCTGGCGGTGGATTTTGACGCCGGCAAGCTTGCCCTGGCGCGGCGTTTCGGGGCCGAGACCTGCGATCTGAGCGCAGGCGAGGATCCGGTCGCGGCCGGCATGGCGTTCAGCCGCGGCGTTGGTGTCGACGGGGTCATCGTTACCGCTTCGACCAAGTCGAGCGATCCGATTTCGCAGGCGGCCCGCATGTGCCGCAAGCGCGGACGGATCGTGCTGGTAGGCGTGACGGGACTGGAGCTCAATCGCGCCGAGTTTTACGAGAAGGAGCTGAGCTTCCAGGTCTCCTGCTCCTACGGACCGGGTCGCTATGACCCCGATTACGAAGACCGCGGCCACGATTACCCCGTCGGTTTCGTGCGGTGGACCCAGCAGCGCAATTTCGTGGCCGTGCTCGACATGCTGGCCGACGGCCGGCTGGACACCCGGCCGCTCGTCACCCACCGCCACAGCTTCGAGGACGCGCCGGCCGCCTACGAGACGCTCGCTTCCGACAAGAGCGCGCTCGGCATTGTCCTGACCTACGGGCACGACGTCGAGGCGCGTCATTCGGCGACCGTCGCGCTGCGCAGCGCCGATGTTCCCGGGGCCAGGACGGGGGAGGGCGCCAGGCCCGTGGTCGGCTTCATCGGAGCCGGCAACTATGCATCGCGCATGCTGATCCCCGCCTTCCGTGCCGCGGGCGCCGACCTTCACACGCTCGCCAGTTCCGGCGGCACCAGCGGTGTCGTGCACGGCAGGCGCGCCGGCTTTCGCAACGCGACCTCCGACGCGGGCGCGCTGATCGCCGACCCGGCGGTCAATACGGTGGCGATCGTGACCCGGCACGACACGCATGCGCGTTTTACCAAGGAAGCACTGAAGGCGGGCAAGCACGTGTTCGTGGAAAAGCCGCTTGCCCTGACGCTGGAGGAACTCGACGAGATCAAGGCGGCCCATGCCGAATCCGGCGCGCAGCTCATGGTCGGCTTCAACCGCCGTTTCGCGCCCCAAGTGGTCACCATGAAGCGGCTGCTCAATGCCGTGCGCGAGCCGAAGGCCTTTGTCATGGTCATGAATGCGGGCGCCATTCCCGCCGACCACTGGACGCAGGACCCGGATGTGGGCGGCGGCCGCATCATCGGCGAGGCCTGCCACTATATCGACCTGATGCGCCATCTGGCCGGCGCCGCGATCGTCTCGGTCGAGGCGCGGCGCATGGGCGACAACGATGCCGTCGCGGTCACCGAGGACAAGGCGTCGCTCACGCTCGGTTTCGCCGACGGTTCTTTCGGCACCATCCACTACCTGGCCAATGGCGGCGCCTCGTTCCCGAAGGAACGCGTCGAGGTCTTTGCCGCGGGCGGCACGCTGCAACTCGACAACTTCCTCAAATTGCGCGGCTTCGGATGGCCCGGCTTCCGCAAGCAGGCGCTTTGGCGCCAGGACAAGGGCCAGAAGGATTGTGCCGCCGCCTTCCTCAAGGCGGTTGAAACCGGCGGCCCGGCTCCGATTCCAACTTCGGAACTCTTCGAGGTGGCCCGGGTCACCATTGAAGCTGCCGGGATGCTGCGGTCGCAGGTATGAGTCGGCTCGACCGGATCGCCACGCTGGCCGCGCTCGGCCCGGCCAACATCGCGCGCGTCGCGACTTACCGGCTCGGCCTGCGCGCGGGGTTGCATCCGGTCCTGAAGCTCAAGGCGGATGTCCCGTCCGGGCCCTTTTTCGATATGCCGCGCCGGCGGGCGCCGGAATGCGCGGTAGCGCGCGAAAGCTGGCGCAAAACGGCGCTCTATTTCGGCTTCCACGAGTTTGCGCTCGATGGACCGCCTGATTGGCACGCAAATCCGTTCCGGCCTGGCGTGAAAGCCCATTCGGAACGCCACTGGTCGCGCATTCCCGACTTCGACCCTGCCGTCGGCGACATCAAGACGGTGTGGGAAGCGTCCCGCCTCGACTGGCTGATCGCCATGGCGCAAAGGGCCGCAGCCGGCGATGCCGGTGAACTCGATCGGCTGAACGCATGGCTGGCAGATTGGGCGTCAGCGAACCCGCCCTACGAGGGCGCCAACTGGAAATGCGGCCAGGAGGCCTCGATCCGTGTCATGCACCTGGCGCTCGCGGCACTGATCCTGGGCCAGGTCGAGCGGCCGCTTGCCGGTCTCGTCACAATGCTGCGGCTACATCTCGCTCGTATCGCGCCGACCATGGGCTACGCGATCGGCCAGCAGAACAATCACGGCACCTCGGAGGCCGCGGCGCTCTTCATCGGAGGCTCCTGGCTTGAACGGCTCGGTGATGTCCGCGCCGCGCAGTGGGCCGCGACGGGGCGGCGCTGGCTCGAAGACCGCGCCCGGCAACTCATCGAACCTGACGGGACGTTCAGCCAGTATTCGGTCGTCTACCATCGCGTCATGCTCGACACATACTGCCTGGCGGAAGTGTGGCGCCGCCAGGCGGGCCTGCCGGACTTCTCGCGCACACTGGTGGAGCGCCTTGCCGCGGCGACCGAATGGCTTCGGCAGATGACGGAATCTGCCACCGGTGGCGCGCCGAACCTCGGCGCCAACGACGGGGCCCGGCTGATCGCACTGACCGATACCGACTACCGTGATTTCCGCCCGAGCGTTCAACTGGCTTCGGTCCTCTTCTCGCGCGCGCGGGCCTGGCAGGAGGAGGGCGCCTGGGACCAGCCCCTCATCTGGCTGGGGACGGAGACCGACGGGCGCGCGCTGCCCGAGCCGGGAAGTATCAGTTTTGACGACGGCGGCCTGCACGTCCTGCGGAAGGGCGCAACCGTCGCCTATCTGCGTTATCCGCGCTTCCGGTTCCGGCCCAGCCAGGCGGACGCGCTGCACCTCGACCTCTGGGTCGGCGGCGACAATCTGCTCAGGGACGCCGGCACCTACAGCTACAACGCTTCGGACGAGGATACGGCCTACTTCCCCGGCACGGCAGCGCACAACACGGTCGCCTTCGACGGGCGCGACCAGATGCCCCGGCTGGGGCGTTTTCTGTTCGGTTCCTGGCTCAAGGCGCGCGACGTGGCGAGAATCTCCGAAGACGCCGGCATTGTTAGCGCGTCAGCCGGCTATCGCGACCGCTGGGGCGCATCGCACCACCGCACGGTATGGCTTGCAGACGCCAGCCTTGTCTGCCGCGATCGGCTTGAAGGCAGCGCCGAAAGGGCAGTCCTTCGCTGGCGTCTGATGCCCGGCGACTGGAATCTGGAGGGAATGGCGGTGACCAACGGCCGCTTTACCCTGACCGTGTCGTCGGACCAGCCGGTCCGCCGCATCGAGCTATCGGAAGGTTTCGAATCGGAGCACTATCTGCAGAAGACTCCACTTCCGGTGCTCGAGGTGGAGACGACGGTGCCCGCCGTCCTGAAAACCCGCATCGCCTTCTGAACTCGGCCGGCGGAGCCTCGTCAGGCCCAGACCCCGCGCGTGTCGATGATCGTCTTCGATGCGAGGCTTTCGCGCTCGATGGCGAGATAGGGCCGGTGGTTGACGAGCATCACCACGATGTCCGCGGCCGCAACGGTCTGATCGATGTCGGTGACGAAGCGCACCCCCTCCATGCCCGAGAGGGAGGCGGGAAGGTCCTCGATGTTGGGCTCGGAGACCAGGGTTTCGCAATCGTTCCATGAGGCCACGGTCTCGGCGATCGCAAGCGCGGGGCTTTCGCGCAGATCGTCGACGTCGGCCTTGAAGGCAAGGCCCAATAGGGCGACGGTCGGCCGTCGGCCAGTCGCTGCCCGGGTGGCTTCCAGCGCCTCCCTGACCATGCCGAGCACACGTTTGGGCTTGTCGTCATTGACCTGGCGGGCGGTGCGGATCAGCGGCGTGGCGTCGGGTGCCGCCTCGACGATGAACCAGGGGTCTACCGCGATGCAGTGTCCGCCCACTCCTGGGCCGGGCTGCAGGATGTTGACCCGCGGGTGCTGGTTGGCGAGCCTGATCAGTTCCCAGACATTGATGCCTATCGTATCGCAGACACGCGAAAGCTCGTTGGCGAAGGCGATATTGACATCGCGGAAGGCGTTCTCGGTCAGCTTGCACATTTCCGCCGTGCGCGCGTCGGTCACGTGCAGGTCGCCGCGGCAGAAGATGCGGTAGAGCGCCTTGGCGCGGTCCGAGCACGCCGCGCTGATGCCGCCGATCACGCGGCTGTTGTCGATCAGTTCCGTCAATACCCGGCCGGGCAGCACACGTTCCGGGCAATAGGCGATGTTGACGTCGACTGGCCCGTTCCCGTCACGGGCCGGGAAACGAAGGTCAGGACGGGACTCGGCCAGAATCCGGGTCATCTGATCGGTGGTGCCGGGCGGCGATGTGGATTCCAGGACCACGAGCGTGCCGGGGCGCAAATGGGGCGCGATCGCACGTGCGGCCGACCAGACATAGCCGAGTTCGGCCTTACCGTCGTGGAAAGGCGTCGGCACCGCGATCACGAAGGCGTCCGCCGGCTCCGGTTCGGTTGAAGCGCGCAGGTGCCCCCGGTGCACCGCGCTTGCGGTAACGCCCTCGAGGTCAGGCTCGACGATGTGAATCTCGCCGCGATTGATGCAGTCGACGACATCCTGCTTGACGTCGACACCCACCACGTCGACCCCGCGCGAGGCGATCACGGAAGCGGTGGGAAGTCCGATATAGCCAAGGCCCAGAACACAGATCTTTCCGATGGGGGCCGAACTCATGCCAATTCCTCTTCCACGATCTTCCTGATGCGGCCGGCGGCCTTGCCGTCGCCGTAGGGGTTGATGGCCTGCGCCATGCGGCCGTAGTGGTTCTGGTCTGTAAGGAGCCGTGACGTCTCGTCCACGATCCGGCCGCGATCGGTGCCGACGAGGATGACGGTGCCGGCGTCCACGGCCTCCGGACGTTCTGTCGTTTCCCGCATCACCAGGATCGGCTTCCCGAGCGATGGCGCTTCCTCCTGCACGCCGCCGGAATCGGTGATGATGAGATGAGCGCGGTCCATCAGATGCACGAACGGCTCATAGTCGAGCGGGTCGATGAGATGGATCGCGTCATTGCCGCCAAGAAGTCTTTCCACCGGCTCACGCACACTGGGATTGGGATGAACCGGATAGACGATCTGGACGGGGTGAGCGCGCGCGATGTCACGCAGCGCATTGCATATGTTCTCGAAACCGGCGCCGAAATTTTCCCGCCGGTGGCCGGTGACCAGCACCAGCCGCTTGCCCTCTTCGAGATATGGGAACCGGGCGTCGAGTTCGGAGCGCCGCTCCGGCTCGCGGGTCTTCCCGGCTGTCTCCAGCAAGGCGTCGATCACGGTGTTGCCGGTGACATGAATATGAGCCTCGGGAACTCCTTCGCGCAGCAGATTGGCTTTCGAAGTCTCGGTCGGCGCGAAATGGAAACGTGTTGCGAGCGTGGCCACCCGGCGGTTCATTTCTTCCGGCCAGGGCGCCATCAGATTGCCGGAGCGCAGACCGGCCTCGACATGGCCGAGCGGCAGCCGACGATAGAAGGCGGCAAGGGAGGCGGCCAGCGTCGTGGTGGTATCGCCATGCACGAGCACGACATCGGGTCGTTCCTCGTCGAGCACCTTGCCGATGCCGGTCAAAACGCCAGCGGTCACCGCGTCCAGCGTCTGGTTCGGCTTCATCAGATCGAGATCATGGTCGGGCCGGATATCGAAGAGTTCGAGTACCTGGTCGAGCATCTGCCGGTGCTGTGCGGTCACGCAGACGCGCACGCTGAGCTTGTCGCTGCGCGAGAGTTCCTGCACCACCGGAGCCATCTTGATCGCCTCTGGGCGGGTGCCGAAAATAACGAGAACCTTTCTCAAGCAGGCACCTGCTTCCGCACCCGGCGAAAAGAAACGATACGGAAGTTGGCCATAGTGGCTCCCACCTGCCCCGACGGTCTGATTCCGAGGCCTATCTAGTCCGCCGCTTGGGCATTGTCCATGATGGCCGCCCGCTTTAGGTGCGAGATGTCATGACGCCGGCGCGAGCAACGGCAAGGCCGCTCATCGCGTCGGCAAGGAAACGAAGAATATCGTCCGCTTTCGTTTGACATGTACCGCGCCTTCGGTGAAACCGGCCTCCGTTTCGGGCTGGTTGCACCATTCGGCATCTTTCGCAGCCCGCCTCAGCGAAAACGCCAGGTCTGGGCTCACGCGACGATGCATGTCCTTTATTTTCACCAGCATTTTTCGACACCACGGGGCGCGGCAGGAATCCGGTCCTACGAGATGGCGCGTGCCTTGCTGCGCCGCGGACACGAAGTCACGATGGTGTGCGGCAGCTATGGCGTCGGCCAGACCGGGCTTGATGGGCCGTTCCGGCGCGGGCGCCGCGAGGGCATGGTCGATGGCATCCGCGTGATCGAATTCGATCTCGCCTATTCCAACGCCGACGGGTTTCTGAAGCGCAGCTGGTCGTTCGCGAAGTTTGCGCTGGGCAGTATCCGGCTGGTGCTGACCGAGCGTTATGACCTGGCCTTTGCCACGACCACACCGCTCACCGCCGGTATCCCCGGCATCGCGGCGCGCTGGTTGCGCGGCAAGCCCTTTGTGTTCGAGGTGCGCGATCTGTGGCCCGAGCTCCCCCGCGCAATGAAGGTGATAACGAACCCGGTCGTTCTGTGGCTGTTGTCGGCGCTGGAGTGGGCATCCTATCGTTCCGCACACCGCTGCGTAGCGCTGTCGCCCGGCATTTCCGACGGTATCGCGGGACGGGGCGTGGCGCGGGACCGCATCGCGCTGGTGCCGAACGGTTGCGATCTCGACATCTTTACCGGTTCCGATCTTGAGCCCTGGCGGCCCGAGGGAGTCGGGGAGACGGACCTGATGGCGGTCTTCACCGGCACTCACGGCATGGCCAACGGCCTCGGCGCCGTGCTCGACGCGGCCGGCGTGCTCAAGCGGCGTGGGCGTGACGACATCCGGCTGGTGCTCGTGGGCAGCGGTCAGCAGAAGCCGGGCCTGGAGGAGCGCGCCGCGCGCGAGGGGCTCGACAACGTCGTCTTCCACGCGCCTGTCGACAAGGCGCGCCTCGCGGGGCTGCTGGCCGCCGCCGATCTCGGCATGCAATGCCTGGCCAATGTACCGGCGTTCTATTACGGCACCTCTCCCAACAAGTTTTTCGACTATATCGCGGCCGGGCTGCCGGTGCTCAACAACTACCCCGGCTGGCTGGCCGGCATGCTGACGGAACACCAATGCGGTTTCGCGGTGCCCCCGGACGATCCGGCTGCCTTCGCCGACGCGCTGGAGCAGGCGGCCGGCGACCGCCGTGCCCTGAAGCGGATGGGCGAAAACGCGGCGGCGCTGGCGCGCACGCAGTTTTCGCGCGCCATGCTTGCCGACCGCTGGGTCGCGTGGGTGGCCGAGGGAGAGCGGCAGAGGGAGGAACGCGGACTTACGGCAGCCAGCGGTTGACGCCGGCGATGACGCCGATGTTGTCGTCCACTCTTGTGATGCCGCCCATCAGTGCCAGGCAGGCGAGCTGGTAGCGATGCCCGGATGCTGCGGCGTAGATGGACCACAGATTCGGCTGGTACCCTACGCTGAGATAAGGGTCCGTCCGGTGCTGGACAGTAACCGACACCCAGCCGTCCGCCGGCGCGATGAGCGCATGCTCCGTCCCGGCGACACCGTCGACGATCAGTGTCTGCCCCGACTGCCGGGACCATAGCACGGCAGCATCAATTGCGCGGATATAGGCATGGAAGGTCATGGCCGGAACCATCGGGCCGAAGCTCGGCAGTGCGCTGAGATAGTAGTTCGTCGCTTCAACGCTGATCGGCGTCGATGCCGTCCCCGACCCCATGGTGATTTCCGCCACTCGGAATTCGACCCCGTGGCGGCGATGGGCCGGGCTGCGAATGCTGTCGATCAAATCCTTGACCGTGGCCGGCAGGGTGCCCTGGCTGCCGCCATAGTCGTTGTTGTCGCTGATGAACTTGCCAGCGTCGGCGGCCGTCGAACTGTTATAGAGGGTAAGGTAGGCGGGCAGGGAAAACGCGCCGACGGTGTTTGTCTTGGCTGCGTTTCCGGCGAAGCGGCCGCTGTCGGGGAGCAGGCTGACCGCGAAGTCGGAGAGAAGGTTGGTGTTGGGGAAGGAAAGCCGGCCGGTCTGGCCGTCTGCGCGGAGCGCCTCCTTCCAGTCCGAGCCGTCCGGCGAGACCTTGATCGTCAGTTCGTCGTCGCCGACCAGCCCGATCTCGGCACGGCCGGACCAGTTTGTCTGCAACAGGAGCGACAGCACGTCGGCGGCGCTTTCCTTGTTCATGGTGCAGCGCAGATCGCCATCGCCGCCTTCGGCGACGGTCTTGGCCGTCCAGAGCGCCTTGTTGAGCCTGGCGGAGAACGGGTTTGTCGCGTCTGCCGTAGTGCCGACCCCGAGCAGGGCGAGGTTCTGAAGGGCGGTGATCGCGTCGGCAACGTCGGCCCAGGCCGAGCCAGTCCAGTAGCAAAGCCGCGCCTCGTCGATGACCCAGGCAAGCCAGCCGTCGCGGGGCTGGTAGAACGCCCACGCGCCGTCCTGGAAAGCGGCGACCTTGCCCTCTTTGCCCTCCCAGGCATCGGTGGCGCTGTCGCCGACGATATGACGGTCGCCCTCCGCGGGATCACCGGGCGGGGCGGCCAGGGCCCGGTCGATGACCGCGAGTTGCACCACGGCGTCGAGCGCCACGAGCGCCTCATTGTGGGTGACATGCTTTTGTGCCTGCGACGGCATGATGTGCGGAAGATGGAGATTGGGCGTGTTTTCCATTGCCGTGTCCTGAACCATAAGACCTTGCGCCAGTATGAGACGGCGTTGTAGGGAGTGGATAAATATGCCGCGCTGCCGCTCCAACGCGGGCGGCAGGGCACGCGGACGAGATGTTCAAACCGGCATGAAGCGGCTTTTCGACATCGCGATCTCGGCATCCGTCCTGATCGCTTTTTCTCCCGTTCTCGCGTCGCTGGCCGTCCTTGTGCGCTGGCGGCTCGGCAGCCCGGTGTTCTTCGCCCAGCTTCGGCCGGGCAAGGATGCACGCCCCTTCCGCATGTTGAAGTTCAGGACCATGCTCGACGCACGCGGCGCCGACGGCGAACTGTTGCCGGACGCCGAGCGGCTGACGCCGTTCGGCCGCTTCCTGCGCTCGACCAGCCTCGACGAACTGCCGGAACTGTGGAACGTGCTGAAGGGCGAGATGAGCCTCGTCGGACCGCGGCCGTTGCTGATGGAATATCTGCCGCTCTACTCGCCCGAGCAGGCGCGCCGGCATGATGTCAGGCCGGGCCTAACCGGCTGGGCGCAGGTCAATGGCCGCAACGCACTGAGTTGGGAGCAGAAATTCGCCTACGACGTATGGTATGTCGACAACCGGAACTTCTGGCTCGACCTGAAGATTCTGGCCCTGACGGTCAGAGGGGTTTTGCAACGCTCGGGAATATCGGCGGATGGCGAGGCGACCATGCCGCGCTTCGCCGGCAGCGGCTCGGGCTCCGGCAACGGTCCGGACGGGCGCCGATGAGCGGGCCGCTTCTCGTCCTCGGAAGCGGTGGCCATGGCCGCGTGGTGGCGGACGTCGCAGCGCTCTGCGGCTATGAACGCATCGCCTTTCTCGACGACGCGCCGGCGACCGGTGCGGACCTGCCCTTTCCCGTCCTTGGCCCGCTGACGATGCTGGGCGAACTGGCGTCGGACTGGCCCATGGCCATTGCCGCCGTCGGCCACAACGGCGTCAGGCAGAAGCTCTTCCAGTCGCTTCGCGATGCCGGCTTTGCCCAGCCGGCCATCGTGCATCCGACGGCGGTGATCAGCCCCAATGCCCGGCTGGGGGAAGGGGTGTTCGTCGCGGCCCTGGCGGTCGTCAATGTCGGGGCTTCGATCGGCGATGCCACGATCCTCAATACCGGAGCCCGCATCGATCATGACTGTGCTATCGGGGCCGCCTGCCATATCGCGCCGGGGGCCACGCTTTCGGGCGGCGTGACGGTCGGCGCCCGCGCCTGGCTCGGAACCGGCTGCTCGGTTCGCCAGGGCATCACGATTGCCGACGACGCCGTTGTCGGCGTTGGCGCCGCCGTCGTATCGGATCTGCCCGACGCGATCACTTATGTCGGCGTGCCGGCCAGGCCCCTGACGGGACCATGACGAAACAATGATGGATTGAGGCCTTGCTCAACACACCCTTTTCCCCCTGGCCGGTCTATTCCGAGGAAGAAATCGAGGCGGTCGCGCGTGTCCTGCGCTCCGGCCGTGTGAATTACTGGACCGGCGACGAGTGCCGCATGTTCGAGCGCGAATTTGCCGAATGGTGCGGCACGGCGCATGCGATTGCGCTGGCCAATGGCACGCTGGCGCTAGACCTGGCACTGCAGGGGCTCGGCATCGGCCCCGGCGACGAGGTGGTGGTGACCCCGCGCACCTTCCTGGCTTCGGTTTCGTGCGTGGCCAACATCGGCGCAACGCCGGTTTTCGCGGATGTCGATCGCGAGAGCGGCAACCTGACCGCCGAGACGATCGCGGCGGTGCTGACGCCGAGGACGAAGGCGGTCATCCCGGTGCATCTCGGGGGCTGGCCCTGTGACATGGACCCGATTATGGAACTGGCCGACCGCCACGGCTTCAAGGTGATCGAGGATTGTGCCCAGGCCCATGGCGCCCGCTACAAGGGGCGTCCGGTGGGTTCGATCGGCCATGCCGGCGCGTGGTCCTTCTGCCAGGACAAGATCATCACCACGGGCGGCGAGGGCGGCATGGTCACCACCGACGACCGCGAACTGTGGTCGCGTATGTGGTCGTTCAAGGACCATGGCAAGAGCTGGGAAGCCGTCTACGAGCGCGAGCACGCGCCCGGTTTCCGCTGGCTCCACGAAAGCTTCGGCACCAATTGGCGCCTGACCGAAATGCAGGCGGCGATCGGGCGCATCCAGCTTGCGCGTCTGGACGAGTGGTCGGCAGCCCGCGAGGCCAACGCGAATGTGCTGCTGACTGCGCTGAAGCGTCATGCCGACGAGCATGGGCCGGTTCGCGCCCCCATGCTGCCCGGAACGGGCGAAGGCCGCAATGACCGCTCGCGCAATGCCTTTTACCGGGTCTACGCCTATGTCCGCGACGAGAACCTGGCGCCCGGCTGGAGCCGCGACAGGATCGTGTCGGAGATCGTCGCCCGCGGCGTGCCCTGCTATCACGGCCCGTGCCCGGAGGTCTATCTGGAGCGTGCCTTCGAAGGCACCGGCTGGCGGCCGCCGGAGCCGCTTAAGACCGCGCATGCATTGGGTGAGGCGAGCATGATGTTCCTCGTCCACCCGACCCTCACTGAGGCGGAGATGCAACTGGCTGCAAAGGTGATCGGGGAGGTGCTGGCCGAGGCGCGCGAGACGGCTGACGCGTCAGCCTAGAGGCGAACCGCAGTGCCGCGGATGCCAGGCGCGGCGAGCCGAGCTTGACGATTGTCGTCCAGTGTGACGTCACGAGCGTCGCCCGAAGGCTGTTGGCTCCACCCGCGATGCAGGCCCTCTCATCCGGCGTCACGCTGTTCGCTGTCCAAAGCAACATCCGGCCCCAGCGTTTCCCGCCGCCGAGGCTGCTCCGCGGCCCCGTCATCAACAGGCAGCACACCATAGGCCACGGCCTTGTAGATGGCCTCGGCGGAGCTGCGGGCGCGCAACTTGGAGCGGACTTTCTGCAAGCGCATTTCGATCGACCGGCCGGTTACGCCCTCCAAACCGCCTATCTCCTCGGCGGTTCTGCCGGCGGCGACGCCGGCGAGCGTCATGGCTTCACGCTCGGTCACGTCCAGATGCGCTGCGATAAGCCGGCGACGGAATCCAGCGTGGATGTGACGCGCAACAGCGAGCATGTCGCGGGTTGGCGGCCGGCCGCGCGCCTGTGTCTCGTCTTCGAACACGGTAAGCGCCGCGTAGCCGATCCCGGCGGCGCCCGATATGCAGTAGGATGCAAGCGATACGCAGCCGTCTTCGATCAACGCACCGAAAAAGCGGTTGCCGGCATATTTCGATCGCACGTCGGCTATCACCGCCGGCAGGTCCACCTGCAGGAAGCTCCGACCGGCACTGACCTTGTCGATGATCGGGTCGGTGTTGGTTCCACCCGCCGGCGCATAGAGGCTGGTGAATTTCTGCGGAAGCGTCGTCATGGCGATCATGTCATTGCGGACATAGGCGCGCCGCTGGACCATATATTCGTAAGCCAGGTGACACCCGCCGAAGGCCGGAATTCTTGCGCGCAGCGCAAACAGCGCGCCGCGGATCGATCTCCGCCCGGCGATGCAGCGGAGGATGATGTCCGCGTCGAGCATGTGTAACCTCGCTACCGCGTCGTGCTCTTCGGAATACCGAAGCTCGCGGCGGTTGACCACCCGGCGTACCGAAAGCTAGCTTTTTCAAGAGCATACACAGCAATCGATTCCCAGCGGAGAAACACCTCCCGTTCGTCTCGGGGCAAGGTGGTGTGTCCGCGCGTGCGCGTCGCTCTGGCCGGCGCGCCCAAGAGGAGCCGACATCATGGCCAACTTCGTCGAAACCTCAAACCCAAGCACGACCGGTTCGTTCTGGCTCGATGTCCTCGACTGGAACGTGCTCACCAGCAGCAGCACGGCGGTGATGGTTGAGAATCTCGACGGCACGCTGACGCTCTTCAACGGAGCCGGCTTTACCTTCGCAGACGGCAAACCGACCGGCGGCACGGTGACAACGATGCGTCACTTCGATGCCGGACAATCTGTCGAGCACGCATTCATCGACGGTGTTTCGATCGCCCTTGCCGACATTGTCTCCCAGATGCCGACGGTTGGCGACCTCGTCCTGGCGGGGGATGACTTGATAACCACAAGTGCGAACGGGACCGAACTGCGGGGTTTTGGCGGCGACGACACGATAGAGGCAGGCGGAAACAGCTTCGTCCACGCGGCAGGCGGTAACGACAGCATCGAATTCGCTGCCGGTGCCGGCTACGAGGACGACTGGATCAGCTACCGCTACAATCCCGACGGGACCTTGAACACGCGCGCCATGATCATCTCGCTGAAAGTGAACAATTCGGGCAACGAGCCGGGAATGACGGGCTGGGCCTCGGACCGGTTCTCCGTGGGCGCTATCGAGCATGACACGTTGAACCATGCAAACCACGTAGAGGGGACCGAGGGTGACGATTCAATCTCGGGCGCTGCTTGGGATCATGTCCTGCTCGGCGACTTCACGGGCAGCATTATCTACGGTTTCGGCGGAAACGATATCATCAACAACGCCTGGGAGGCCCACGGCGGCGACGGAAACGACACCATCCGCCTGATAGTCAACGGCATCTCCGACGTGGGCAACATAACCGCCGGCGGGACCGGATTTGGTGACGAGGGGGATGACAGACTGCTTATCCTGGATTTTTCCAGCGCCCTGAAGCCGGGCGAAACCTACTATGTAACCTTTGATGGCGGCAATGGCAGCGACACGGCGCAGGGCCGCGATACCGGCGGTTCGTCGTCGTTCCCGGCAACCTACGACCTGCTGCTTCAGCAAGTGATGATCGGAAGTGTGGTTTACAACCTCACCAGCGTCGAGAACGTGGACGCCGGCGAGGCAGGCGATGCGATCTTTGGCAACACGCTTGCCAACCTGCTTGTCGGCAATGGTGGAGACGATCAGATCCACGGCGACGATGGCCATGACACCCTGGAGGGCGGGCAGGGCGACGATACGCTTTTCGGAGGCTCCGGCCACGACAATCTGACTGGCGGATCAGGCGCAGATACTCTCGATGGCGGTGGCGGTAGCGATACCGCGCTCTACGCGACCGCTGGCGGAAGCGTCACGGCCGATTTGATAAATTCTGTCCCAGGTGTCGGCGACGCGGCGGGTGACACGTTCGTTTCCGTAGAAAACCTTCATGGAAGCCAGCATGCCGACACGTTTTTCGGCGACGACGGCAGCAACGTCCTTAGAGGCGAGGGCGATTCCGACAATTTGCACGGAAGAGGCGGCGACGACACGCTTTTCGGCGGAGCTGGCGGCGACAATCTGATAGGCGGCGCGGGCGCCGACCAGTTGGAGGGCGGAACCGGCGTTGATACCGCGGACTACTCTGCGTCGACGCAGCGCATCAACGTGAACCTTTCCAGCGGCACGGCGCTGGGCGGTGACGCGCATGGCGACACGCTGGCAGAGATCGAGAACCTGATCGGGACCAACTCCTCGCTGACCGATTTCCTCACGGGCAATCATCTTGCCAATCGGATCGAGGGTCTTGCCGGCGATGATCTGATTGCAGGGCTTGGCGGTGCCGATGAGCTCATCGGCGGAACCGGCATTGATACTGCCGACTATTCGGCGTCGACACAGCGCATCAACGTGAACCTTTCCAACGGCACGGCGCTGGGCGGTGACGCACATGGCGATACGCTTTCGGGGATCGAGAACCTGGTCGGGACCAACTCCTCGCTGACCGACTTCCTCACCGGCAACCATCTCGCCAACCGCATCGACGGCGGCGCTGGCGATGATTTGATCGCGGGATTGGGCGCCGCCGACATGCTGATTGGCGGAACCGGCGTTGACACGGCCGACTACTCGGCGTCGACGCAGCGCATCAACGTGAACCTTTCCAACGGCACGGCGCTGGGCGGTGACGCGCATGGCGACACGCTGTCGGGCATCGAGAACCTGATCGGCACCAATGTCGCGCTGACCGACTTCCTGACCGGCGACGCCGCACCCAACCATATCCAGGGCCTGGCCGGCAATGACGAGATCAACGGCAAGGAGGGATCGGACGTCCTGGTCGGCGGGGGCGACGACGACCTCTTCATCTTCGACACCGCGCTCGGCGCCGGCAATGTCGACACGATCGTCGATTTCGTGGTCGCGGACGACATGATCAGCCTGGCGTCGAGCATATTCACCGGGCTCGCCGCCGGGGCCTTGACGGCCGCAGCGTTTCGCGTCGGCGCGGCCGCGGCCGATGCCGACGACCGCATCATCTACAATGCCGGCACCGGGAGCCTGTTCTTCGACGTCGACGGCAACGGCGCGCAAGTGCAGGTCCAGTTCGCATCTCTCTCCACAGGACTGGCGCTCACCAACGACAACTTCCTCGTCGCATGAGGCGGGGTGCGGCGGCAATCCGAGGCGTCTACTATCAGTGGCCGGCAATCAAGCAACCGGTCTGCAAGCAGATTTTCACGGCTTCCCTAGCTTTCGGCGGGCAGCCTGGCGCGAATGAACATTTTTGACTCGCTGTATTTTCTGTAATTTACGTAATATTTGAGATAGGAATTGTACTTCGGTAAGATAAACTTCGCGATTTCCTTGGCAATTTTCTTCGGCTCGATGGGGAGGTCGGGAAATTTGTGAACCGACACGACCTTGAAGCCGATGCGTTCGAGCATGTCCGTGAGAATGGACTCTGATGTGAAGCTGAGATGATCGGGGAGGCCGAGCGGTTTCAGGATGTCTTCGGCAGAGAAGTCTGCAGCGTTGCCGGTCTGGATAAGGAACTCGCCGCCCGGCTTGATGACGCGCTTGAGGCCGCTGATGAACTCATAGGGGTTCGGCAGATGGGAGTAGACGTTCAAAAGGGATACGACGTCATACTGGCGCGGATGTGTCGCGAGGTCGAAATAGTCCACGTTGAGGTTACGCTTCTTGGCAGAAGCCTGCTTCGTCACGTTCGGTTCCGAACCGACGACGTCGATCGAGCCATGTGACCGCTCGGTCAGCGTTTCGATAAACTCGCCGTACCCGCAGCCGATATCCAGCCACGACCCGATGCCCGCGAACCCGTCGGGGAAAATCTCCGGGAGAAATCGACGATATTCCGCCTTGACGCCGGGATTGTAGTGGACATTGGCGTCCAGATCCTGCTCGCCGTGATGCTGGCCGATCGCGGTCGCGATCTCGATGGTCTCTTCATCCGGGCGCTCGCGGATGTAAAGCAGGCCGCATCCCTTGCATCGTACCAGCCAGAAGCCGTTCTCCCGAAGAAACGGTTCGGTCTCTCCAGAATGGCAGTTGTAACAATCCACGGTCGTTGTTTTTGTCACTCTATCGGTCCCAATCTCTGCAGCCCTGCCTTCCGACAGCCGGCTCCCAGCGCCGGGCTCTATACCACTCGCAAGTCGATTTCGGGCGTGGAGCAAGCAGCATCGCGT
This sequence comes from Nitratireductor mangrovi, assembly GCF_007922615.2. Lineage (NCBI taxonomy): Bacteria > Pseudomonadati > Pseudomonadota > Alphaproteobacteria > Hyphomicrobiales > Phyllobacteriaceae > Nitratireductor > Nitratireductor mangrovi. The sequence goes on from NZ_CP042301.2 coordinate 374,857, forward strand.
GGCATCTATCAAGGCATGCCAACCATGTCGAGCGCTCATCGAAACCGCGCGCCGATTGGTCGATGGCCGGATTGCGGAATGGCCGGAACGCGGCGCGACGATCCGCGACATCGGGCAGCACGCGCCGGCAAAGCGGTAGCATCGACAGCAGGCTTGCGTTAAGGCCAAGGTACCGAAGGGAAGACAGCACGCTCATGACATCTACGGGAGAGCACCGTTCGCCACTTCTGTCCCCGCTGGGGCGCGGAAACCGGGCACTGGGCGTATTGGTCCTGTTGGGTGTCTTCCTCGGCTGGTCTCACACGGCGATTTCCGCCGCCTGCACGCCAGGTGAAACGACGCTGTCGTTGGAGCGTCCGGCTGGTTTCAGCGATGGTAGTGAAATCGACCAGCGTCGACTGCAGTTCCTCGAGCGGGAGGCTGCGGTCATCTTCAAAGGCCCTGCGGAAACCTCAAGCGAGTGCAGCTTCCGGCTGAAGCTGACGCTCGACGGGCCGGTGTCGGATATCGAGGACCTGACGAACCAGAGCTTTCGCATCGAAAGCGATGATGGGTCGGCGGCGGTCGTCGCACCCTCGACGCTCGGGCTGGTTTATGGGTTCTACGAGGTGCTGGACCGTCTCGGCGTTCGCTTCATTTCCCCAAACCAGACCCTGCTGCCTGAACATGTCGATTGGCAGGCTCTGCCCGCGCGACTGCACGTCGCTCCGCGTGTCGAACACAGGGGGTTCTGGACATTCGGCGAGGGGCTCGACCGTGAATTTCTTCTATGGGCGGGCCGCAACCGTTTCAATGTGGTGGGCGGCGAGTTCGGAGATGGAGAGGGACTGCGGGAAGTATTTGCCATCGCGCGGTGGGGCGGCGGTCACGATGTGATCTCCACGCTGACGCCAACCGACCAAGCCGTGGACGGGACCATGTTGGTCGAGGTGCATCCCGAATGGTTTGGCTCGAAAGCGTCGCCGAACTCCATCCCGTTCGGCAAGCACAGCTATCGCAATCCGTGCTTCGGGGACGAAGGCTACGTCGACTTCTTTCGGTCGCGACTTGACGCCAAACTGGCCGAGGACCGCTATTCCGGTGATGACTTCATAAACATATGGCCATCGGACAGCCCGGCGCTTCTGGTCGACAGCGCGTGTCGGCGTCCGGAGGGATCGGACGGCGCGCTCGATGATCTGCTATCTTTCTATACGCGCCTCGCCGCGGACCAGCCAGACCGCGCGGCAGAGGTCGGGGATGACCGGCCCACCATTGCAGGAATTGGCTACTACGGCTCCTACGACGTTTCGTCGGCCAATGCCGAATTGGCGCCGGCGCCCGCCGAGCATGGCTATCTGCACATATTCTACAACAACGTCAGGAGCTACAGGGTCGGCTTCTTCAACGGCCAGAGCGATCTGAATCGACAATTCGCGACGATGCTGGAGCAAAGCGTGGCTACGCTTGGTTACGAACGGTTCGGGATCGTCGACTACCACAACTATTCGCTCTATTCCGGCATGCTTTCTGCCAACCTCCGTACGCTGCAAGCCGAACTTGAGCGGTTTGACGATCTTGGCATGAGCTTCTACGCATACATGCACCCCAGTCTCCGTCAAACAATTCCCGAGATGCTGCTCAATCGCATGATCTCGCGCATGACTTTCAACGGAGACAGTACCGAAGAGCTCTTCCAGGACTTCGTGAGACGCTATTTCGGCGGCGATCAAGCCGCTGCCGATGCACTGGAGGCGCTGGACGTCGTACTGTCACACCGCGCGGAAATGTTTGGGCCGGAGTCTTCGCTGTCGCTGATCCTGCTGTCGGAAATCGTCTATGCCGAACCGCCGCTTGGCTCTGCCGAGATAGCCGGCTTCGCCGAGGCACTCCTCAACGGGACGCCGGTCGACCTTCCTGTCATCCGCGTCGGTCTGGTGGAGCCCTTTCGCTCTTCCGGACCCGGACTAGTGGCGCTGATCGAAATGCTGAAGCGGGCGGAGGAAGGCCTGCAACGCCATTCTGCCGCCGGAGGCGCCCAACAGGAGCGCCGCAAGGAGGCGCTCGCTCGGGAAATCCGGCGTGTCCGCCTGATCCACGAGCAGCTTCGCCACTATGCCGAAGCATACCTTGCAGCGTTTGAAGGGCGCACCGAGGCTTGCGTTGCGGAGAAGGGGAAGTTTGACAAGGGCCTCGCCTCGCTCGATGAAATGGAATGGCCCGGATACATATCGCGCCTGCCCGGTTTCGAAACCAAGTCATCCTATCTCGGCAGGCAGAAGACTTTTCGCGCCCATCTGGAGGCTGAACTTTGCGACTGATCAGCCGGATGAGGCACGGGGTGGAAAAACAATCGTTCGGACAGTAGAAGGACAGCGCGCTTCACCTCGAATGCGTGCCGATGAGACCGCCGCCAGACCTATGAGCAGGTCGCGCGCGATCCAGCGAAAAATCAGGAGCTAGAACTGGTGGCGGACAAGCGACCCTATCAAATATGCACGAACTGCGTGATGGACACGTCAGACGCCAAGATCGAGTTCGACGACAACGGCGTCTGCGATCATTGCCGCGACTTCAAGGCGAACGTCGAGCCCAACTGGCATACGGACGAACGCGGCAATGCCGAACTCGAGCGCATCGTCGCGCGGATCCGCGCGGAAGGCGAAGGCAAGGAGTTCGACAGCATTCTGGGCCTGAGCGGCGGGCTCGACAGTTCCTACATGCTGCACATGGCGGTCACCCGCTACAAGCTGCGGCCCCTGGTGTTTCACGTCGACGGCGGCTGGAACTCACGCATCGCCGTCCACAACATCGAGGCGCTGGTCGAAAAGCTCGGGCTCGATCTCTATACGGAAGTCATCAATTGGGAGGAGATGAAGGACTTCCAGCATGCCTTCTTCAAGGCCTCGGTGCCGCATATCGACATTCCGCAGGATCACGCCTTCATCGCGACCCTTTACAACTTCGCCGACAAGCATGGCATCAAATACATCCTCAACGGCGGCAACTACTCGACCGAATGCGTCCGCAACCCGCTCGAATGGCTATATTACGGGACCGACATGGCCCAGATCCGGGACATCCACGGCCAGTTCGGGACGCGTCCGCTCAAGACCTATCCCCTGAGCAACATCTTCAGGCACAAGATCTATCTGCGCTATGTCCGCGGCATCCAGGTGATCAGGATGCTCAACTACATTCCCTATACCAAGGAAATCGCGAAGAAGACGCTCGCCGACGAGTACGGATGGGAGGCCTATCCGCAGAAGCATTTCGAGTCGCGCTTCACCCGCTTCTTCGAATCGTACTGGATGCCGACGAAGTTTGGCTACGACACCCGGCGCGTGCAGTTCTCCAGCCTGATCCTGACAGGCCAGATGACGCGTGAAGAAGCGCTGAAGGAGTTGGAGAAGCCGGCCTACGATCCCGAGACCATCGAGCACGACATCGCATTCGTCGCCTCCAAGCTGGGCATAACCACTGATCAGCTGATGTCTTATCACGCGTTGCCAAACAAGACTTTCCGGGACTACAAGAACCAGTACTACTGGTTCGATCTGGGCGCCCGCGCCCTCAAGCTGCTTGGAATTGAGCGCGCGATAAAGCGATGATCACCGTCCTCGACTACGGCTCCGGCAACATTGCCGCGATCGCCAATCTGTTGCGGCTTTCGAACCTGCCTCACGCAGTGGTGCAAACGCCCGACGGATTGTCGGAAGCCAATCACATCATCCTGCCGGGGGTCGGCGCGTTCGACAACACGATGGCGTCGTTCAGAAGGTCGGGCGTCGAGGCGGCTCTGCACGAGAGAACCCAGGCCGGCGCTGCCCTGCTGGGCATTTGCGTTGGAATGCAGGTGCTTGCAGAGGCCAGTGACGAGGGAACCGAGCCGGGGCTTAACCTCGTTCCGGGGCGGGTGCGGCGATTTGATCCGCAGACGATCGACTGTCCGTCCAAGGTGCCGCATATGGGCTGGAACGCCATCAAGCCGACCGGCCCGCACCCGCTTCTCGAGGGGATCGACCTCGAGCGCGGTTTCTATTTCCTGCACAGCTACTATTTCGACTGCGCCGACGCGGGGCATGCGCTGGCGGTAACAGAGCATGGCAGGCCGTTCCACTGCGCGGTCGGCAACGGTCGCGTCTTCGGTGTCCAGTTCCATCCCGAGAAGAGCCATGACAACGGGGTGCGCCTGTTCCAGAATTTCATGAGCCTCTGATCGATGTTGAGACCACGCATCATCCCGTGCCTGCTGTTGCACGATGGCGGTCTGGTAAAGACGCGCCGCTTCGGTGAGCCACGCTATGTCGGGGATCCCATCAACGCTGTGAAGATATTCAACGAGAAGCAGGTCGACGAACTCTGCTTCCTCGACATCGACGCGACATCCAAGGGGCAGGAGCCGGACTTTGATCTCCTGCGCAAGATCGCCGTCGAGAGCCGCATGCCGCTATGCTATGGCGGCGGAATCAGGACCGCGGAGCAGGCCGAGCGCATCATCAAGCTGGGCGTGGAAAAGATTTCCGTCAGCGCCGCGGCCCTGGAGCGGCCGGAACTTATCTCCGAGATCGCGGCTGCCATTGGACGCCAGAGCGTGTCGGTGGTGCTCGACGTCAAGGCGAATCGTTTTCCCTTTAAGGGCTACACCGTTCTGACCCACAACGGCACAAGGAAGACAGGCGCCGACCCGGTAGCGTTTGCGGCGCAGGCGCAGGCGCTGGGCGCCGGCGAGATCGTCATCAACTCGATCGATCGCGACGGCATGATGGAAGGCTACGATATCGATCTTGCACGAGCGGTTCGAGCGGCGACCGACATCCCGATGACCGTCGTCGGCGGCGCCGGCAAGGTCGAGGACATGCAAGCGCTTCTCGACGCCATCGGCACGGCGGGCGCCGCGGCCGGCAGCCTGTTCGTGTTCAAGGGAAAATATCGGGCGGTCTTGATCAACTACAGCCGTCCGCAGGCGAACGGCTAGATCAATGTCAGTTCAAGCATCGCAGGGCAGCGCCGAAGGGCCGGCCGGCGGAAAGCTCAAGATCCTGATGATTTGCGAGTTCTTCAATGCAGAACTCGGGTTCCAGGAAAACCTTCTCGTCAAATATTATCGGAAATTCGGACATGACGTGACCGTCGTGACGTCGACCTATCTGTCGGTGTTCGACTATTACGCCGGCCGACATGACAAGAACGCTCTGGGCTCGGTCGAGCATCATCTTGGCGCCAAGATTGTGCGCCTGCCGTTCCGCTATAACCTGCTCAACAAGCTCAAGGCCTATCGCGGCGTTGGCAAACTGCTGAACGAAGAACGGCCCGACCTGATTTTCGTCCATGATATCACACCGAATTTTCCGGAGATCGCGCGCTACCTGCGGGCGAACCCGACGGTTCCCATGATCATGGACTTTCACGTCGACTATTCGAACTCGGGCAAGAACTGGCTGTCCCTGAAGATACTCCACGGCGTGATCCGCAAATATTTCCTCGACAGGGCCCGACATTACATCCGCCGCTATTTCCCCATAGTACCCGCAGGGTTCGATTTCCTGAACGAAGTATACAAGGTTCCGCGCGACGAAATGGAACTGCTGCCGTTGGGGGCCGACGTCGACCTGGTGGAAGAGGTTCGGGCGCAGAACCTGCGTGGCGAGATCCGTGCGCGATACGGCATCCCTGACGATGCGTTCGTCATTGTGACCGGCGGCAAGCTGGAACGCCGCAAGAGGCTGGAACTGCTCGCCGGAGCGGTCCGCGCCATCGGCCGGCCTGACGTTCACGTGCTGGTGGCGGGGGCATTTCCTCCGGACGATCCGGGTTACAAGGCGGTCGTCGAAGAAGCGGCCGGCGAGGCCTTGCCGCGTATTCATTTCGCGGGATGGCTGGCTGCGCCGGAGATGTTTGCGCATATGCAGGCTGCCGACATCGCGGTATTCCCGGCGAGCCAGTCGGTTCTGTGGCTGCAGGCCGTCGCATGCCATCTGCCGCTGATCGTGGGCGACACCGGAAACCAGGATGTTTCCTACGTCAACGCCCACGGAAACATTGTCATCCTCAGGGGCAACGAGATTTCTGCCGAGGGCCTTGTCGCAGCAATCGAGCCGCTCATCCTTGATCCGGAGCGCTGCCGAGCCATGGCCGGGGGAGCGGTTCGGGCGACCTCGGAACTGCTGGACTGGAACAATCTCGTGCAGCGGACGCTGCGCTTCAACCAGGGCTGAGGGCCGGACTGCCGGCTGTGCCGTCCGAGCGTATCTTCTTCTTCCTTGCGGATGTCGCTGAGTGTCGCAGCGGAATGAGGAGGACGGCGAAAATGACCGAAAGCGCAACCCCGTGCGTGAGCAATGCGGTCGGCACATCGGCCGAGCAGAAGAGCACGATGACGTAGCTGTACGCGAGACTGGCAACGGCGATTGCCGGCGAGGTCTTGTCTGCGAGCACGTCGGCGGTGCGGATCAGCATTCCGATCACTAAGGCGTAGATTGCCATGCCGGCGAAGCCGAGATGCCCATATCCGGCGCCGAGCCACCCGGTGTTGGAGTTCGAATACCGCTCGACACGTTGTGAGAAATCGATGCCGGTGAAATGGTTGGCAATCACCTGTGTAGCGGGCACATCATAAGATCGGGGGATAAGGCCAAGGCTCACCTTCGAGTCGGACCAGTATACAAACGGGTTCTGGGAAAAGAAATCATAGTACATGAAATTGATATACGCGGGGACAAACATGATCCTGCGGACGGAATATGTTCCAGCGAGATGTAAGTCGTTGTCTATCCAATATATCAGGACACTCGCCACGCAGAGCATTATGGCGCCAAGCAAAAGCTTGTTCAATGGCCGCCGAGACCGCATTACAAGGTAGATGGCGATGGCGAGCAGGCCAGCGAAGAAATTTGACTTGTGCGACGTTAGTCCAAAGATAGTGAGATTCAGGGTTAGTATCACCGCAAGGGACAGATAGTTCCTGCGCGCGAAGGCGACCACGCAGCCAAAACCTATCAAAAAAGCAACCAGGTTGGTCGACAGGTAAGTGAGCAGAACGCCGCGGGTATCCTGCGCAGCGCGTCGAAACTCGTAGACATCGTCAAAGCTGAAATTGAATGTCTTCAGACCTCCGGTCGCGATGTTCCCCACAACGAAAATGGCCGCCAACATAGCGACCAGCAGCGGTACCCAAGAGAGGCGGAAATAGCCCGAGACATGGGCAAGACCGGTCTGGAACGGCGTCTTGGCCACGAGAACGACCAGAAAGTACATGGCAACGCAGGCAACCATGTATTGCGTGTGGGCGCCGCGAAAGGCGTAGATAACCAGCATGGGCAGGACGGGAACCACCGCATGTAACAAGAGCAGTACGTCTCTTGCCCTGCGCGTGCCAGACGCGGCTACGAGTGCGACGGCGAAGGCCAGTCCGACGGATATGAGGACCGGATAATCGGTGTCCGGTGTGGTGACCCACTGAACCTCAAGCATGTCCTCGGCATATTGCACCAGCATGAAATGGCGGAACGCGAAGGCCAGCGCGCCGAAATACGCCATAATAAGCAGAACGCGCGCCCAGTACTGTTTGAGCGTGTTGTCGCGCCGTTCTCCGGCGACTGGTGACGTAGCCTGACGCGCGCGGACACTCATTCTGGTTCTCTTCCTGCGGCACTGGCGACCAGTGCAAGCCGCTCAGCGCCGATGTACCGGTGGTACTGGGTCATGATGCCTCTCAAAGGGCAATTCTCATTCCGCCGCCCGAACATCACGACTGGCCGCTTGCTCCTCCTGTGGACGCGCGTTAGTGCAACGCGCGAAAGACCGCAGGGGCTATCTCGTTGACTTCTGTCCAAGTGTCAAACGGCGACGGCTTTTGTGGTGGCGGCTCGGACTTCGTTGCATCCCGAGCGCGGCAAGTTGCGTTCCGAACGCGGCAATAGGTTACACTGTGACAGCTTGCCTCCCCACTCAGGCGCCGGCCGGCGTCTATCGCAAATCTCAGGCGGTTCGAGACGGGGGCAGCATGCGCGTTTGATTTTCGGAGCATTCGTTTCATACAATCCGTGAGTGATTCTCGGCGCTCGATGCCTTTGCAAGTTTAGGACGGACAATGCAGCCTGCCTGGAATGGAAGCAGCGAACCTGCAGGGGTATTCGACCTTACTGGCGACCCGAATATCGACGGCATCCTGGCCCGGCGCTTCTGGTCAGACGGATCCATCACCTATTCCTTCCCGGACCAGGCGAGTGACTACGGCGCCTACAGCTATGTCGACGGCAATGGTGTTACCCATTTTCCGACCGCTACCTTCCAGCAGGTCCTAGCTGCGCAGCAGACCGCGATCCACTTCGCGATGAGCGTCGAGAACGGTCCACTCGCCTCGCAGGGCTTCTCTGTCGAGGGATTCACCAATCTTGACGTTGGCTTCAACGGCACCACGACCGGCAACGCCACCATGCGCTTCGGACGCTCCGATGACGCCCAGCCGACGGCGTTCGCGTTCTATCCCAGTAGCAGCAATGTCGGCGGCGACGTCTGGCTGGGCACACAGGTCGGTGGGAGTAACCTTTCCAATCCGGCGGCAGGCAACTACGCGTGGGCAACGATCTTGCACGAGATCGGCCACGGCCTGGGGCTGAAGCATGGTCATGCTGGCGATTCCGGTTTTCCGAACGCCAATCCCAACGTGCTTCCTTCTAACGTCGACGCGATGGAATACTCCATCATGACCTACCGGTCCTTCATCAACGGGCCGACGAACGGCTATACCAACGAAACCAACGGTTTCGCGCAGACGTTCATGATGCTCGACATCGCCGCGCTGCAAGCGATGTACGGTGCCGACTTTTCGTCGCAAAGCAACAATACCGACACGGTCTACAAATGGGACCCGACCTCCGGCGATACGCTGATCAACGGTCAGGTCGGCATCGACGCAGCCGCCAACCGCATCTTCGCGACCATTTGGGACGGCGGCGGCGTGGATACCTATGATCTGTCGTCCTACACCGGCAATCTGATGCTCGATCTGCGCCCGGGCGAGGAGAGCCTTTTCTCCACGACCCAGCAGGCGCATCTCGGCAGTGGCAACTTCGCGTCCGGCAACATCTACAACGCACTCCAGTTCCAAGGCGATGCGCGTTCCCTGATAGAGAACGCGATCGGCGGGACCGGAAACGACACGATTACCGGCAATGCCGCCAACAACAGCCTGTTTGGCGGGCAGGGCGACGACACGCTGTCAGGCGGTAACGGCAACGACCTGCTGGCCGGAGGTGCGGGCGTCGACCAGATCAACGGCGAGGGCGGCGTCGACACGGCGGATTATTCGGCCTCCGCCGCAAGCGTCAACGTGAACCTGTCGACCGGGACGGGATCGGGGGGCGACGCGCAGGGTGATACATTGACCGGGATAGAGAACCTGATCGGCTCCAACGTGGCTGGAACCGACGTCCTCACCGGTGACGGCACCGCGAACCACATCCAGGGACTGGCGGGTAACGATATTCTGGTCGGGCTCGGCGGGGCCGACATTCTGGTCGGCGGGACCGGCGTCGACACGGCGGACTATTCGGCGTCGGGCGGCCGGATCAACGTGAACCTGACGACAGGCGCTGGGTTGGGCGGTGACGCGCATGGCGACACGCTGTCCGGCATCGAGAACCTGATCGGCACGAACATTGCGATGACCGACTTCCTGACCGGCGACGCCGGCGCCAACCACATCCAGGGCCTTGCCGGCGACGACCTGATTGCCGGGCTTGGCGGGGCCGACGTCCTGATCGGCGGCAGCGGCGTCGACACGGCGGATTACTCGGCCTCGGCGAGCCGTATAGCGGTCAATCTTTCGACCGGATATGCGGCGGGCGGCGACGCGCATGGCGACACGCTGTCGGGCATCGAGAACCTGATCGGGACCAATTCCTCGCTGACCGACTTCCTGACCGGCGACGCCGGCGCCAACCACATCCAGGGACTTGCCGGCGACGACCTGATTGCCGGGCTTGGCGGGGCCGACGTCCTGATCGGCGGCAGCGGCGTCGATACGGCGGATTACTCGGCCTCGGCGAGCCGTATAGCGGTCAATCTTTCGACCGGATATGCGGCGGGCGGCGACGCACATGGCGACACGCTGTCCGGCATCGAGAACCTGATCGGCACCAACGTCGCACTGACCGACTTCCTGACTGGCAACAGCCTTGCCAACCGGATCGAGGGCGGCGCTGGCGATGACCTGATTGCCGGGCTTGGCGGGGCCGACGTCCTGATCGGCGGCAGCGGCGTCGACACGGCGGACTATTCGGCGTCGGGCGGGCGTATAGCGGTCAATCTTTCAACCGGATATGCGGCGGGCGGAGACGCGCATGGCGACACGCTGTCGGGCATCGAGAACCTGATCGGCACCAATGTCGCGCTGACCGACTTTCTCACCGGTGACGCGGGCGCCAACCGGATCGAGGGCTTGGCCGGCGACGACGAGATCAACGGCAAGGAGGGAGCCGACATATTTGTGGGCGGGGGCGGCGACGACCTCTTCATCTTCGACACCGCGCTCGGCGCCGGCAATATCGATGCGATCTTGGATTTCGTCGTCGCGGACGACATGGTCCGTCTCGCGTCAAGCATATTTACCGGATTGAGCGTCGGAACCTTGACCGCCGCGGCGTTTCGCGTCGGCGCCGCCGCGGCCGATGCCGACGACCGCATCATCTACAATGCCGGCAGCGGAGGCCTGTTCTTCGACGTCGACGGCAATGGCGCGCAGGGGCAGGTCCAGTTCGCATCGCTCTCGACCGGCCTCGCCCTCACCAACGACAACTTCCTCGTCGCCTGAGGCGGGCTGCGGCGGCCATTGCGGTCCTAAGCTCGCGGCGCTCAGCATGCGCGCGGCATGCGAGTTGCGCGCCTCTCTACGGTCCCGCGGATCGGTAGTGATGTTGTCTTCGCGGCTTGGCAACGGCCGAGGCAATTTGGACGTAAGGCGGGACGCCGCGGCTGGGAGTGTGGAGTTGAGCGCAGGCGTCGCCTATTGACTCGCGTTTTTTTCACAGCTCAAAATTAGCTCATTCTGTAATGATCCGGTCGAGGAGCCGTCTGGATGAGCGCGCCGATCTTTACTTCCGAGCAGATCACCCGACAGCTGCGAACGCAATGGCGGGATGGCACGCCGGACAACCAGACGCGCGACTGGTCTCATGTATCCAGCGTGGATTACTACATCGGCGATTTGCCGGCGAACAACGGTCAGCCGGAAAACGCGTCATGGGTTCCCATGAGCGACACTGGCAAGGCCGCCGCCGCCCTGGCATTCGAATTGTGGGACGATTTGATCGCGATAAACCTGAACCGCGTATTTGCGCCGGCTCAGAACCAGATCCAGTTCCAATATGCGACGAGCACCCAGGACAACGGCACGTATGCAAAGCAGCAGTGGCAGGATAGTACCGATCCGAGCGACTATGGGGGGCTTCATCGTGAACTGACCAGATCGGACATCTGGTTTAGCACCACCTGGGCGACCCACAACGAAGATTCGGATCTGTTGCTAGGCCTATACGGGTTCCAGACGTATATCCATGAGATTGGCCACGCACTGGGCCTGTCCCACCCCGGCGACTATAATGCGGGCCCCGGGCAGGTCATTACCTACGAGAATGATGCTGAGTTCGCGCAAGACACGCGTCATACGACCGTGATGTCCTATTTCGGCGGATACGACAAGCCAACGAAGACCTGGGTAACCGAAGGCTCCGCGTCAGCGCTCTTTCATTCGTCGACCCCCTTGATCGGCGATATCGCGGCCATACAGGCGGCATACGGTGCGGATATGACCACCCGCACTGGAGATACGACTTATGGGTATAATTCGACAGCTGGCAGTATCTACGATTTCAACTTCTATTCATCCAGCAGCGTGCCAATTTTTGCGATCTGGGATGCCGGCGGTACTGATACGTTGGACGGTTCCGGAACCGGGCTGGGGCAAGATATCAACCTGAATGCCGGGACATACTCGTCGATGGCCGGGGAGACCGAGAATGTGGGAATCGCTTACGGCGCGGTCATCGAGAATGCGATAGGCGGGACCGGGAACGACACGATCAGGGGCAACGCGGCCAACAATAGCCTTAGCGGTGGTGCCGGCAACGACACGCTGTTTGGCGGTGACGGCACCGACACGCTGTCTGGCGGTGGCGACAACGACATTCTTGACGGCGGCTCCGGTGCCGATCAACTCGACGGTGGCAGCGGCGTCGACACGGCCGACTATTCGGCGTCGGCCGGGCGCGTCAATGTCAGCCTGTCGACGGGAACGGCGCTTGGTGGGGATGCGCATGGCGACACGCTGTCCGGCATCGAGAACCTGATCGGGACCAACTCGTCGCTGACCGACTTCCTCACCGGCAACAGCCTTGCCAACCGGATCGAGGGTTTGGCTGGCGATGATTTTCTCGCAGGGCTCGGCGGGGCTGATGTTCTGATCGGCGGTAGCGGCGTCGACACGGCCGACTATTCAGCCTCTACGCAGCGCATCGCGGTGAACCTGGCGAGCGGGAAGGGTTTTGGCGGAGACGCGCAGGGCGACACGCTGTCCGGCATCGAGAACCTGATCGGGACCAACTCGTCGCTGACCGACTTCCTCACCGGCAACAGCCTTGCCAACCGGATCGAGGGTCTTGCCGGAGACGATCTGCTGGCTGGGCTCGGTGGGGCTGACGTTCTGATCGGCGGCAGCGGCATAGACACGGCGGACTACTCCGCGTCGACCGGGCGCATCAACGTCAACCTGTCGACCGGTACCGGGCTGGGCGGCGACGCGCATGGCGATACACTTTCGGGTATCGAGAACCTGATCGGCACCAACGTCTCGCTGGGCGACTTCCTGACCGGAGATGGTGGCAACAACGTCATTGCCGGCCTGGCCGGTCCTGACCAGATCAACGGCATGGGCGGCGTCGACACGGCCGACTATTCAGCCTCTACGCAGCGCATCGCGGTGAACCTGGCGAGCGGGAAGGGTTTTGGCGGCGACGCGCAGGGCGACACGCTGTCCGGCATCGAGAACCTGATCGGGACCAACTCGTCGCTGACCGACTTCCTCACCGGCAACAGCCTTGCCAACCGGATCGAGGGTCTTGCCGGAGACGATCTGCTGGCCGGGCTCGGTGGGGCTGACGTTCTGATCGGCGGCAGCGGCATCGACACGGCGGACTACTCGGCGTCGACCGGGCGCATCAACGTCAACCTGTCGACCGGCACCGGGCTGGGCGGCGACGCGCATGGCGATACACTTTCGGGTATCGAGAACCTGATCGGCACCAACGTCTCGCTGGGCGACTTCCTGACCGGAGATGGTGGCAACAACGTCATTGCCGGCCTGGCCGGTCCCGACCAGATCAACGGCATGGGCGGCATCGACACGGCGGACTATTCGGCGTCTGCCGGGCGCATCAACGTGAACCTGTCGACTGGCACCGGACTTGGCGGCGACGCGCATGGTGACACGCTGTCGGGCATCGAGAACCTGATCGGGACCAACTCGTCGCTGACCGACTTCCTGACCGGCGACGCGTTCGCCAATACGATTGCCGGTCTTGCCGGCGCCGACCAGATCGACGGAATGGGCGGCATCGACACGGCGGACTATTCGGCATCTGCCGGGCGCATCAATGTGAACCTGACGAACGGAACCGGACTTGGCGGCGACGCGCATGGTGACACGCTGTCCGGCATCGAGAACCTGATCGGGACCAACTCGTCGCTGACCGACTTCCTGACCGGCAACAGCCTCGCCAACCGGATCGAAGGCCTTGCCGGTGATGACCTCATCGCCGGGCTTGGCGGGGCCGACATCCTCATCGGAGGAGCCGGCGTCGACACGGCGGACTATTCGGCGTCTGGCGGGCGCATCAATGTAGATCTGTCGACTGGCACCGGGTTGGGCGGCGATGCGCACGGCGACACGCTTTCGGGCATCGAGAACCTGATCGGCACGAACATTGCGATGACCGACTTTCTGACCGGCAACGCTTTCGCCAACACGATTGCCGGTCTTGCCGGCGCCGACCAGATCGACGGCATGGGCGGCATCGACACGGCGGACTATTCGGCGTCTGCCGGGCGCATCAACGTGAACCTGTCGACAGGCGCGGGATTGGGTGGCGACGCGCATGGCGACACGCTGTCGGGCATCGAGAATCTGATCGGGACCAACTCCTCGCTGACGGACTTCCTGACCGGCGATGGCGGCAACAACGTGATTGCCGGTCTGGCGGGCGCCGACCAGATCAATGGCATGGGCGGCATCGACACGGCCGACTACTCGGCCTCGACCGGGCGCGTCAATGTGAACCTTTCGAACGGCACCGGGCTGGGCGGTGATGCCCATGGCGACACGCTTTCGGGCATCGAGAACCTGATCGGCACCAACGTTGCGATGACCGACTTCCTGACCGGTGACGCAAGCGCCAACCGGATCGAGGGTCTTGCCGGCGACGACGAGATCAATGGCAAGGAGGGGACCGACATATTTGTGGGAGGAGGCGGCGACGACCTCTTCATCTTCGACACCGCGCTCGGCGCCGGCAATATTGATGCGATCCTCGATTTCGTGGTCGCGGACGACATGATCCGCCTCGCGTCAAGCATATTTACCGGATTGAGCGCCGGGGGCTTGACCGCCGCGGCGTTTCGCGTTGGCGCGGCCGCGGCCGACGCCGACGACCGCGTCATCTACAATGCCGGCAGCGGAGGCCTGTTCTTCGACGTCGACGGCAATGGCGCGCAAGGGCAGGTCCAGTTCGCGTCGCTCTCGACCGGCCTCGCCCTCACCAACGACAACTTCCTCGTCGCATGAGGCAAGGTTGTAGGACTTGCCGGCCATAACTTGATCGCGGGAGCAGATAGATGAAAATGGCGGCGGGCCTCTGGTCCGCCGCTTGCATGCGCGCGCTCGTGTGAACTGGCTGGGGCGCCTGGATTCGAACCAGGGAATGGCGGTACCAAAAACCGCTGCCTTACCACTTGGCTACGCCCCAGCATGCATTGGCCTCGTGACCAACGCAGGCGTCCTTATATGGATGCGCCGCGTGCTGCGCAATGGGCTGTGGCAGTTCCCTTCGCGCTGTGGCAGCACAACAGACGGCACGCGGTAGTGACCGCCGGACCGACGGTCTTGGCGCCCGATTTTCGGTGGAGTTTGCAGTGCGAAACCGCTAGACGCAGACCGAACGCGAGAGGGAGACCGGAAATGGCGAAATGGGTCTATGCGTTTGGCGGCGGATCGGCCGATGGCCGCGCTGGCGACAAGGACCTGCTCGGCGGCAAGGGTGCAAACCTTGCCGAAATGTCCGGCCTCGGACTGCCGGTACCCCCCGGGTTCACCATCACGACCGCCGTCTGCACCCACTATTACGCCAACGGGCGCAGCTATCCCAAGGAATTGAGGGCTGACGTCGAGGCTGCGCTAGTCGAGACCGGGCGCATCGCCGGGCGCGGCTTTGGCGACGGGTCGGATCCCCTGCTTGTGTCGGTCCGTTCCGGTGCCCGCGCCTCGATGCCCGGCATGATGGATACGGTTCTCAATCTCGGTCTCAACGATCGCACCGTCGAGGCCCTGGCGCGCCAGTCGGGCGACGAGCGCTTCGCCTACGACAGCTATCGCCGCTTCATCCAGATGTATTCGGACGTCGTGCTCGGCCTCGATCACGAGGTGTTCGAGGAAATCCTGGAGGAAGAAAAGGCCGGACTCGGGGTTGAATTCGATACCGAACTCGAGGCCGGGCATTGGAGGCGCCTCGTCGAAGTCTACAAGGCCAGGGTTGAGGAGGAACTGGGAACCGCCTTTCCGCAGGATCCGCATGAGCAATTGTGGGGCGCGATCGGCGCGGTGTTCTCCTCCTGGATGAACCATCGCGCGATCACCTATCGGCGCCTGCACGACATCCCCGAGGACTGGGGAACGGCGGTCAACGTCCAGGCCATGGTCTTCGGCAATATGGGCAACAACTCGGCGACCGGCGTCGCGTTCACCCGCGACCCTTCGACCGGGGAGAAGAAGCTTTACGGCGAGTTTCTGGTCAACGCCCAAGGCGAGGACGTGGTCGCCGGCATCCGCACGCCGCAAAACATCACCGAGGAGGCCCGCATCAATGCCGGTTCCGACAAGCCCTCGCTCGAGAAGGTGATGCCGCAAGCCTTCGCCGAATTCGTGGACATCGCTGGCAAGCTCGAGCGCCACTATCGCGACATGCAGGATCTCGAATTCACCATCGAGCGTGGGCAATTGTGGATGCTGCAAACGCGATCGGGCAAGCGGACCGCCAAGGCCGCATTGAAGATCGCGGTGGAGTTGGCAGAGGAGGGGCTGATCTCGCGGCAGGAGGCAGTCGCCCGCATCGAGCCGGGCTCGCTCGACCAGTTGCTTCATCCGACCATTGATCCCGCCGCCGAGCGCGACGTGATCGGCATGGGCCTGCCCGCCTCGCCGGGTGCTGCCACCGGCGAGATCGTTTTTTCCTCCGAGGAGGCGGAGGAGGCCAAGGCCCAGGGCCGCAAGGTGATCCTCGTGCGTGTCGAGACAAGTCCCGAGGACATTCACGGCATGCATGCGGCCGAGGGCATCCTGACGACTCGCGGCGGCATGACCAGCCACGCTGCGGTCGTGGCGCGCGGGATGGGCAAGCCCTGCGTTTCGGGAGCAGGCTCGCTGCGCGTCGACTACAAGAACCAGACCATGCTGGCGCTCGGTCGCAGCTTCTCGCGCGGCGACGTCATCACCATCGACGGGTCGTCAGGACAGGTGTTGGCTGGCGCCGCGCCAATGCTACAGCCGGAGCTTTCCGGGGATTTCGCCGCGATCATGGCATGGGCGGACGAGAACCGGCGCATGAAGGTGCGGACCAACGCAGAGACTCCGGCTGATGCACGCATGGCGCGCTCCTTCGGTGCGGAAGGCATCGGCCTTTGCCGCACCGAGCACATGTTCTTCGACGATGACCGCATTGTGGCGATGCGCGAGATGATCCTCGCCGACAGCGAACAGGGCCGACGGGCCGCGCTTGCCAAGCTTCTGCCAATGCAGCGCTCCGACTTCGTCGAACTGTTCGAGATCATGGCCGGCCTGCCGGTAACCATCCGGCTTCTCGATCCACCGCTTCATGAGTTCCTCCCGAAGGGCGAGGAGGAGATCGCAGAGGTCGCTGCCGCGCTTGGCGTCGACGCCGAGGTGCTGCGCCAGCGCACCGAGGCCTTGCATGAATTCAACCCGATGCTAGGGCATCGCGGCTGCCGCCTCGCCGTCTCCTTTCCCGAAATCGCGGAAATGCAGGCGCGCGCCATCTTCGAGGCGGCGATCGAGGCTGGAAGCAAGACCGGGCGGCCTGTCGAGCCGGAGATCATGGTGCCGCTTGTCGGCATCATGAAGGAACTCGAGTTCGTGAAAGCGCGCATCGATGCTGTGGCCGCCGACGTCATGAAGGAGTCCGGCACAACGCTGCATTATCTCACCGGCACGATGATCGAATTGCCACGCGCGGCAATCCGCGCGCACGTGATTGCCGAGGTCGCGGAATTCTTCTCCTTCGGAACCAATGATTTGACGCAGACGACCTTCGGCATCTCGCGCGACGACGCCGCGTCGTTCCTGGAGACTTATCGCCAGAAGGGCGTGATCGAACAGGACCCGTTCGTCTCGCTCGACATCGACGGCGTTGGCGAACTCGTTCGCATGGCCGCCGAGAAGGGCAGGGCGACGCGCAAGGGCATCAAGCTCGGTATCTGCGGCGAACATGGAGGCGACCCGGCCTCTGTCGCGTTCTGCGAGCAGGTTGGCCTCGACTATGTCTCGTGCTCACCGTTCCGCGTGCCGATCGCCAGGCTGGCGGCTGCGCAGGCGGCGTTGCGTTGAGCACGCCGGCTGGCGCGGCAATGTTCAAACGAGCGGCTTTTTTGGCCACCAAAAGACTTGGCGCACCGGCGGTTGGTCGTTAACAATGCGCGTAACCTTTTGCCGGACCGAAGCCTTCGGGACGGCAAAAGCACTTGCGCTCGCTCCTGAACCCCTTGATTGTATACCGGAAACGGACCTTCCGTTCAGTGGCTGAGCGTTATGGGGTGGTGCTGCATTCAGGCAGCAAAGAACGGCAATGAGCCAGATCACCAAGATACCAACGCGGGAATTGCGGTCGATCCTGCCGTTTCTGATTGCCGTTTCGCTGCTCATCAACATCCTGATGCTGGCGTCGCCGCTCTACATGCTGCAGATATTCGACCGGGTGATTTCCGGGCGCTCGTTCGAAACGCTGATCTTCCTGTCGTTGCTGGTGCTGGTCGCGCTACTGGTCATGGGTGGGCTCGACGCGTGCCGCGTTGCGATTTTTGCGCGCTTTGGCGACTGGCTCGACAGGAGGATTGCGGGGCCGGTGCTTGATGCCTCGATCGAGTTGGCGGCTGCGCCCGGGGGCAAGTCGAGTTCGCAGCCGATGAACGACATCACCACCATTCGCCAGTTTCTTAGTTCGCCGGGAGCGGGGGCGATCTTCGACGCTCCGATGATACCGCTATTTGTGGCGGCCATCTGGATTCTCCATCCGCTGCTGGGCCTGGTTGCCGCGGGGAGCGCGCTGCTTCTGGCCGTCATGGCCATCGCAAACGACGTCTTCACCCGCCGGTCAAGCCCGGTATTGACCGCGGCCGGCGTGGACAGTCAGTCCTTTCTGGAGTCCGGTCTTGCGAATGCCGATGTCGCGCGCACCATGGGGCTGCAATCTCGGATCGTGGCGCATTGGATCAGCATGCGTGACGCCGTGTCTTCGCGGCTGCTTTCGGTTTCAACCACGGTCGGTGTGATGGCCGCGGTCTCCAAGTCACTCAGGCTGGCGGTGCAAGCGGCGATCCTTGGAACCGGAGCCTATCTGGTCCTGACCCGCGACATCACTCCCGGTGAGATGATCGCGTCGTCAATCCTTCTCGGCCGTGCGCTGGCGCCGGTGGAAACGGCACTCGGAACCTGGCGTCAGTTCGTCGCCGCCAGGCAGGCCTGGAAGAGGCTGATCGTGCTGCTTTCGATGCGGCAGTCAGGACCGCAGAGCCATGATCTGGCGGGGGCCAAGGGGGCGGTTGCCCTGGAGAATGTTTTCTTGCGCGCGCCGACGCCGGACCAGGACCCGATCCTGCGCGGTGTTTCGTTCAGCCTTGCACCGGGAGAGTCCCTCGGCGTCATCGGCGATTCGGCCGCCGGCAAATCGAGCCTGGGCCGCATTATCGTGGGAGCATGGCGGCCGTCGGTGGGTGCGGTTCGCTTCGATGGCGCCGAACTGGATCATTGGGACCCCGTCGCGCTCGGACGCTATGTCGGGTACCTGCCGCAATCGGTGGCGCTGTTCCCGGGAACAGTGAGACAGAACATCGCGCGATTCGAGGACGTCCCCCTCGAGGATGTGGTCGCGGCGGCTCGTCGCGCCGGCTCGCATGAAATGATCCTGCAACTGCCGGCCGGGTACGATACCGACGTCGGAAACCGTGGCGAGCGTCTGTCCGGCGGTCAACGACAGCGAGTTGCATTGGCTCGCGCACTGATCGGCAACCCCCGACTCGTCGTGCTCGACGAACCGGACGTCAATCTTGATCAGTCGGGCCATGAGGCGCTATTGCACTGCATGAGCACGTTGCGAAGCGAAGGGGTTACGCTGATCGTGATCGCGCACAGGAGAAACCTGCTGTCTTCGTGCGGTAAGCTGCTGTGGCTGGAAAACGGCATGACCCGGGCTTTCGGGCCTTCCGCTGATGTCGTGTCGCATATCGCTGGCCAGAAGAAGGGTCATCTGCGCGCCGTGGCCGGCGAGGCGAAACCACAATGAGCAGCGAATACGTGCCAGGACAGCTTCGCGAGCGCGTCAGGAGCCCCCTGCGAACGGCCGCCTGGTTCGCGCTCGCATTTTTTGTCGGTCTGGGCGGCTGGTCGGCTTTCGCACCGCTCAGCGGCGCGGCACTCGCGCCCGGCCATGTCGGCATCGAGAACCAGCGCAAGACGATCCAGCACCTCGAGGGCGGGATCATCGACAAGATCGCGGCCAGGGATGGCGATAAGGTCAAGGCCGGCGATCTGCTCGTCAGGCTCGATGACACCGTTCCCCGGTCCACATACGATCTGCTCGAAGGCCAGTTCATCGACCTGATCGTCGAGCGGGCCCGACTCAACGCAGAGCAGGAGGGCGCCGACTACATCGACTGGCCGGACCTGCTGGCGATCATCTCCAACCGCGAGCGGGTTGGCGAAGCCATGCGCGTGCAACAGGCGCTGTTCGATGCGCGCCGGGAGGCCTTGCAAAGCCGGGTCGATATCCTGCGCACCGGAATAAGCCACATTCAGGAGCAGATTCGCGGCTTCGAGACGCAGGACGAGGCCGTCAGAAGGCAGCTTGAACTGATCCAGAAGGAGACCGAGGCGGTTGCGCAATTGGTCGACAAGGGCCTCCAGGCGCGCTCGCGGCTTTACGCGCTTCAGCGCACCATTGCCGAACTCGAGGGCACGCTGGGCGACATCGCCTCGCGCAAGGCGCAGGCCCGCGTTCTGATCGGGGAATCCGAACTCGAGATCCTCGACCTGAGCACGCGAAACCGCAACCAGGTGGTGGGTGACCTGCGCACCCTGGCAAGCCAGATCGCCGACATGCAGCCGCGACTGCGCGCCGCCCGAGCGACACTGGACCGGCTCGATCTGAGGGCCCCGGTGAGCGGCACCGTGGTGGGTCTCCAATACCACACCGAAGGTGGCGTCATCCGTCCCGGCGCGCCGGTCCTCGATCTGGTTCCGGAACAGTCGAAGTTCGTTATCGAAGCCAAGGTCAGCCCGGCCGATATCGACGTCGTCAGTACCGGACTGCCGGCCGAGGTGAGGCTGGTTGCGTTTTCGTCGCGCATCACGCCGACGGTTCCGGGCCATGTCACGCACGTCTCGGCCGATCGGCTGATCGACCAGGCCACCAGCCAGTTCTATTACCAGATCAAGGTTCAGCTTGACGTCGACCAGGCGCTGCTGAAGGAGTTCGACCTCGATCTCGCTCAACTCTATCCGGGGATGCCGGTCGAGGTGATGGTGGTGACCGCCGAGCGAACGCTGCTCGATTATCTCCTGCAGCCGGTGACCGACATGTTCGCGCGCGCCTTCCGCGAAACCTGACCGACCAGGGATGACGCGTCCAACGCGAATTGCCGCGACCGCGGCTTGCCGGTAGCCTGACCATATGTCCGGTCCGCAAACAGGAGAGGGGTTCGTGCCTCCCGAGCATCTGCGTCTCGTGGAAGCACGACATGGGCGCTTTCTCGTCCCGCGCCAGGACATCTATGTCGGCCGCTCGCTGGAGGTCTATGGCGAATGGTGCGAGACCGAAATCCGCATCGCCGCGCAGGTGATCAAACCCGGCGATGTGATCGTAGATGCCGGCGCCAACATCGGTACGCACAGTGTCGCCTTCGCGCGCATGGCCGGGCCCAAAGGCAGAGTCTACGCGATCGAGGCGCAGCCCGGGATGGCACAAATCGTCGGCGCCAACGCGCTGCTGAACGGGCTTTCCAATATCGTTCCCCTCAATGTCGGGCTCGCGGATGCGCCGGGCTCCTTCGCCATCGGGCCGATCAACTATGGCGCCAACGCCAATTTCGGCGGCATTTCCATCCCAGACCTTGACGGCCACGAGGATGCCGCCGGGCGGATTCGCGTTTCCCTGATGCCGCTGGACGAACTGGTCGACCTTCCACGCTTATCTTTTTTCAAGCTCGACATCGAGCACATGGAGGCGCAGGCGTTGCGCGGCGCACGTCAGACGATCGCCCGATGCCTGCCGGTGATTTATCTCGAAAACAGCGATCCCGTCGAAACCAGTGCGATACTGGCCGAGTTGCAAACATTCGGCTACCGCGCGTTCTGGCACGAATGCCGGCTTTTTGCCCCCGACAATTGGCGCGGCAATGCCGAAAACATCTTCGAGAACGTCTCCTGCGTGAACATGCTTTGCGTGCCCGAGGGTCGCGCCGTGCAAGGCTTGACGCCGGCGACTGGACCGGAGACGCATCCGCGCCGTCGCGGACGCTAGAGGCGGGCAAGCCGTACCGGGCCGCGGCAACGCAACCTTTGCATCGGGAGATCACAATCTCTACCCTTGGGGTAATCCAAGGCCGTAGGCCTAGGGGGCCTCCGGCGTGGATCCACCAACGCAGGAGGAGAAAATGGTCTCAAGCCCCAATTTCACCGACGGCACCTGGCAGATCGCCTCGACGCTGCACATCAACGGCGCGCCCTTCGGCGACATTCTCTGGCAGAACATTGCCGATCAGTCGCTGGTGCTGTGGCAGCAGAACGGCGCCACCACCGTTTCGATGGACATCCTGCCCTCGGTCAGCGATCACGAAGTCGCCGTGGTCGGTGATTTCGACGGTGACGGCCGCGCCGACCCCTATCTGCGCGATCAGGCTGTCGGCACCAACAAGGTGCTTCTGAGCAGCACCGGAGCGATTGCCAACTCCGCCTCCGCCTCCTCGGTTGCCGATGCCCGTGCGGCGACCGATCTCAACGGCGACGGCATGGACGACGTCATCTATTTCATCAACACCAATGCCAACCTGCTCACCTTCCAGATGAACGGCGCCTCGGTCGCGGGCACCAGCAGCTTCGCGTCGGGCTATGATACGGCCGACACGCTGCTCGCCGCCTTCGACGGCACCGGCTCCAGGAGCTTCAACAGCCTCTGGGTCGACGACTCGGTCAACCAGTTCAACCTGACAAGCTACACCGACGGCGCTCGCGCGATTCAGGACACGTTCACGGTCAATGCGGGCAACGAATTTCTGAGCAAGGGTGACTATGACGGCGACGGCGGCCCTGACTTTCTGTTCAGGGATCCGTCAGGGTCAGACGAAGGCGCGATCGAAATTATCTTCACCGACGGTGAAGGCGAGACGTCACGGCTTGTCTACGAGGCGCCGATCTTTCGTGACCTAGTCTTTGAAGAGGGCGGCGATTTTGACGACGACGGCTTTACCGAACTTCTGGCACGCGACACGACAAGCGGCGAACTGACGATCATGCAGGCGGTCGGAGGCAACGCTTCCAGCGAGACCTTGCTAGGCACCGAAACCGGCGACCTCATCGACGGCCGGAGCGGCAATGACCAACTGTTCGCCGGCGGCGGCGATGATGTGCTGCTCGGCGCGGATGACGATGACTTCTTGGTCGCGGGCGCTGGTGACGACCGGGCCGATGGCGGCGATGCCGCCGACTCGCTGTTCGGTGGCGACGGCATGGATTTGCTGGACGGTGACTCCGGCAATGACGATATCTTCGGCGGCGCCGGCAACGACTCGCTCAGGGCTGGAAACGGCACCGACCTCCTCGACGGCGGCGAGGGCGACGACTTTCTGCGTGCCGGCTCTTTCGGCTTCGACACAATGCGCGGTGGCCCTGGCGACGACGTGATTCAGGGTATCGGTGACCGCGCCATGCACGAGGGCAACGAGGGCAACGACGTCTTGTTTGGTGGCTCATCGCTCGACCGCCTGTTCGGTGGCCAGGGCGACGATGTGCTGATTGGCAATCTCAGCACGGACACTCTGTTTGGCGGTATCGGGGACGACCACATCGTGGGCGTTGATCGCGACGGTACCTCCGGCACCGACGACATTGCCTATGGCGGCTCGGGAGAGGACTTCTTCCACCTCGGTACTGACGACGAAAATTACTATGTCGGCGGTGGCGAGCTGACCATCAAGGACTACGACGCCTTCGGCTCTTCCACCGACTTCGTGCTCCTGAACGGGACGATCGGCAACTACGATTTCGTCGACACCGGTTCAACCGTCGAGATCCGGCAGTCTTCGGACGCCGACGTGATCGCCATTATCGAGACGACGGCGACGGTCGCGCAAATCCAGGACACAGCGATCTTCATGGGCTGACGCCGGCCTGTCGATCCGATCGCACCTGCCGTGGCCCGGATTGCTCCGGGCCATGGCGGCGAGCGGGTTTGGGAGTCTGACTGACCGCCTCCGAAAGGGCGGTTGCTCGCCGGCCTTGCCGCGCTGTGCCTTCCGATAACCACCCGTCGGCGTCGATGTTTATTTTTGCCTGTGCGGGTGCTAGTTTTTCCGGGAGAAACGAACCAACGGTCGGTTAGGGTAGTGTAGCAGGAGAACTGTATGGCCTCGGCGTCCGACAACTCCGATCACCGCGGCAGGTCAGCGATCCTCGATCTCTCAGGGCCGCTTGACGACCATGAGCCCGAGACGACCGGGCCGACCCCGCTCGCGTTTGTCGGTGCTGGACAGCTCGACGACGGTCTACTGCAGGACGACGACTTTCTGTTCTCGGCCGTCGGTCAAGGCGAAAGACCCGCGCGAAGCACCGAGACGGCCGCCCCGCTCCACCAGCTGAACGATGCTCCTGAGGAGGTGGGTGAGAGCACCGAAGGTGATGGTTCCGAACAGGAGGATTCCGGCGACGACGAAGATTCCCCAGACAACTCGGGTGATGACGAAGACGCCGGTGACGAGACGGAGTCGGAGGACGAAACCGCCAAGGATGATGACACGGACACCTCCGAAGACGAGGAAGACGACCGGGAACAGGAGCCGTCTCCGGACGACGAAGAGGATGACTCCGATCCGGTCGACGAGGAGGACGATCCCGATCCGGTCGACGAGGAGGATGATCCCGATCCGGTCGACGAGGAGGACGATCCCGATCCGGTCGACGAAGAGGATGACCCCGATCCGGTCGACGAGGAGGACGATCCCGACCCGGTCGACGAGGAGGACGATCCCGATCCGGTCGACGAGGAGGACGATCCCGACCCGGTCGACGAGGAGGATGACCCCGATCCGATGGACGAGGAGGACGATCCCGATCCGGTGGACGAGGAGGACGACCCCGACCCGGTCGACGAGGAGGACGACCCCGACCCGGTCGACGAAGAGGATGACGGGCCTTTCGAGGATGAATCGGACGACACCGGCGATGACGAAGAGGACACGGCTGACGACAATCCCGATGGCGAGGACGATCCCACAGCCATCGTTTCGGACGACGATGATACTCCCGAGTTTGTTGGCGAATATTATTCCGGCGAGCCTCGTGGCATAGATCGGCTGTTGGGCATGGACGGCGGCGGTTTCGTTCTGGCGGGACAGCAGCACAGTGGCGACGGCACCGCCATTGTAGGCGACGCCACGCCCGATACGTCGGATGTCGCGGAGGAAACCTTGAGTGCTGTCGGGGGTAGCCTTGCCGAAACTCCGGCAACGGACCACGCGGAGTCCTCGGGCGATGCCATCGCTTCCACAGATGCGACCGCTTCTTCGATCTTCATAGGGTGACTCGCGCACTCGGCTCTCGCAGGCGCCGGATGGGCAGATCAGTGGCGTTGATCGGCCGGTGGCGTGGCGTTCAGGAAGGTCACGCCGCCTGCCGGCGATCCGGGGGAAATGACCGTCGATGAACGAGCAGCGGCCACCCAGGCAGGCTTCGGCGAGCACCTCGGATTTCAGAACCCTGGCGCGGCAGGCGCATGTCAAGGGTGAGCTGGCGCAAGCCAAGCGCCTCTACAATCGCCACCTCCTCGACCATCCCGACGATCCGCAGGTCTGGACCAATCTTGGCGTTCTCTATCGCAGCGAACATTGCCACGACAGGGCGCTGGCCGCGCAGCGGCGGGCCTACCGCATCAACCCGGCATCCCGGGTGGTACGGAACAACTACGCGAACATTCTCGATGATGTCGGCGAACATGCCGAAGCGATCGGTCTGCGCCGGGAACTTGTGGCTGAAAACCCGACCGATCCGGAGCAATCCGCGCTTCTGGTGCGCTCCCATCGCGCATCCGGTGATCTGGCGCAAGCCGAGCGCGTGGCGGAAGAGGCTCTGGAGAGGCTGAATGGACACCCGAAGCTGCGGTTCCAGCTCGGCCTCACGCAACTCACCGCCGGCGACTATCGCGACGGTTTCGCCAATTATCTGGCACGCTGGGAGGATGGTTCGCTGACCCTTCCGGAAGCACCTGCGCCGCGTTGGCAAGGCGAGGAGTTGGACGGCCGCAGCATCCTTGTGCTTCCCGAACAGGGTTTTGGCGACACGCTGAATTTCGCGCGTTTCCTGCCGTATCTGAAGGCGCAAGGCGCTCTGGTCCATTGCCAGGTCAGGCCACCCTTGCGCCGGTTGTTCGCCCCCGGCGACGCCGTTGATGTCGTTCACGACCAGGTGTCGCGCAAGGATCGTTTCGATTGCTGGGTAAGCATCATGGACATCCCCGCGTTCTATTTTCGCGATCACCGGAGTGTGCCGGAGCCCTTGCGTGTCGCGCCGCCGGCGGACTCGGCTGAGCGGGCCGCCCGTATCGTGGCCGCCTATCGCGACCGCTTCAAGGTCGGCGTGGCGTGGACGGGTTCGCCCGGATATGACCGCAACACCATGCGATCGCTCGACCACCGCATGCTGCTGGATCTGGTCGACATTCCAGGCGTGCAACTGTTCTCTCTCTACAAGGGCAAGGCGCTCGACGCCTATGTGGACGACGGCACCGCGAGCTTCATTCTCGATGCGGCCGGTTCCGATCGCGATCTTGCCGATTGTGCGGCCTTGATCGCCGAACTGGACCTCGTCATCACGATCGACACCGTGACCGCGCATGTTGCCGGCGCCGTTGGTACCGAGGTCTGGAATCTTCTCCATTGGGAGCCATTCTGGCTCTATGGCATCGCCGGCGACAAGACGGAGTGGTACCCGAGCATGCGGCTTTTGCGGCAGGCTTCACCGCGCGACTGGGCGGGCGTGCTGGATCGGGTAAAGAACGACCTCCAAGCCATGGCGAGCGCGGGCCCGAAAAGACCGCAATGACTGATATCCTCGTGCCTGTTTCCGCCGGTGAACTCGTCGACAAGCTTACCATTCTTGAGCTCAAGCTCGACCGGATCACCGACCTCGCGCGGCGGCGGAACGTTGCCGCTGAGCGGCATGCTCTGGCAGAGGTAGCCAAGACCGCGCTGCCTCCCTCCGAGGCGCTGTCACGTCACCGGGATGCCTTGTCGGAGGTGAATGGCGAGTTATGGGATGTCGAAGACGCGTTGCGTCGGAAGGAATCGCGCCAGGATTTCGGCGCCGAGTTCGTGGCGCTTGCCCGTTCGGTCTATCGGCTGAACGACAAGCGAGCCGCCATCAAGCGGGACATCAACCAGTTGCTTGGCTCGCGGCTCGTCGAGGAAAAGTCCTATGGCGGCGAGGAAGCAGGCCCGTGAGCGTTGCAGACCGGGTTTCCGAGGCCGAACGGCTGCTTCGTGAGGTCCACGACGAGCTCCTTTCGGAGCTCGGATCGGAACGAACGCGCCGTCGCGGCCACCTCAACCTGCAACTTCACCTCGTCCGCCGCCGGCTGATGCCGGGCTACGACTACACATCGCAGGCTGGACAGGATTTCATCGTCGATCGCCTGCTCGGCGAACGGGCAGAAGGCGTCTTCGTTGATGTCGGCGGGCATGACGGGCGGACGGGCTCCAACACCCTCTTCTTCGAGAGCCGCCGTCGGTGGAGCGGTCTGTTGATCGAGGCCGCCGAAAGACTTGTCGCCGAGGCGCGTCGCTATCGCCGCTGCGAATGTGTCGAATGCGCGGTTTCGGATGAGGACGGCGAAGCCGAGTTCATCGAGGTGACAGAGGGCCTGACGCAGATGAGTGGCCTTTCGGGGACGTACGACAAGGCACTCCTGGGCAAGGTGAGGGCAGATCCCCGGCATCGCGAGAGGGCGCGGACGGTCCGTACCCGCAGGCTCGATTCGATCCTGCGCGAACACGGGATCGAGCGCGCGGACTTTGTCTCCCTTGACATCGAGGGTGGCGAACTGGCCGTCCTGCGCACCTTTCCCTTTGACGACGTGCCGATTGAGGTGTGGGCAATCGAGAACAACACCGGTCGGGCGGAAATTCGCGAGATCATGACCAAGAACGGCTACGCGCTGGTCGAATTCGCCGGTGTCGACGAAATCTACCGCAGGCGATGACCTGGGCTGTCCACGCTCCTACCGTCGGCGGTCGACGGGTTCGACGAGCCGCTCGGGACGGCGCTCTTCGGCTGCCTTGAACAGCGAAAACGTCTGGCTGACATAGTTCACTGCGCCGGAGATCAAGTTCAGGTACTCGTCGAGTGCCTCGGTGCGCTGTGCCTCGACGACCTGAACCGCGCGGTCCTGCGGCAGGGTCTCGAACTGCACGTAGAACAATGGCTCCCCGCGCTTCAGGTTGATCGGCTTGCTGACGTCGTGCCATTCGAACGCCCACATCAAAGGGCGGGGCCACACGTGGATGGGAAATCGCCCGCCGAAGATGGTACCGGGCAGCGGCTCTGCCCTGTAGTGCAGGAACGGTGACACCTGCATCATGTAGACCGGTTCGTCGGCGATGAAGAGGTAGGGCAGCATCAGCTGGATCGTCGGCCGGTCGGGGTAGCGCCATTCCGGCTCGGCAGTTAGCTGGATGATCTGGGTGAGCTTCTTTTTCCTGACCGGGCTGGCGTCGCCCAGAAGGTTGCGCACCGCCGGCCTTCCTTCCTTGTCACGGACGAATTGCAGGCTGAGGTCGAAAGGGCATTTGACCTCGAAATAGCGGCTTTCGAGATTGATCACCGCCGGGCAGCGTGAGGCCGATTTCGCGTGCGCCTTGTTCATTTCCGCCGAACGGACCCGCGTTGGCGGGAAGTAGATGACGCCAGACCGGGCTTCGCTGAGGAGCCATCCGACGACAACGGTGCCATCGCGCGGCCCGAGGGTTTCGGGCGGATGCGAAAGCGATACTGAAAATTCCATGTCGTTCCCCCGTTCCGGTTGGCGACGGCCCAGAATGCCCTTGCTGAAGGCGATGCCAATTAACAACAATTGTCGGCAAAGGGCCAACAGCTCTTGTTCCCGGCCGGATATCTGGCGGAGCCGTAGCCAGCTCAGCGGCGGTCGGTGCCGGGCCAACGCATCCTTGAATCGGTCGCTTCGAGTTCATAGAATCTCCAGTGTCTGGAGATTTGCGGAGTTTGAGATGCTGTCGATCGGGGAAATGGCGCGCAGGTCCGGCGTGAAGGTGCCGACCATCCGCTACTACGAACAGATGGGACTGTTGGAAGAGCCGGGGCGCACCGAAGGCAACCAGCGCCGCTATGGCGCGGCCGAACTCGAGCGCCTTGTCTTCATTCGCCATGCGCGGGATCTGGGCATTGCCATCGAAGCGATCCGGGAACTCATCGCGCTGAGTGCCGACCCCGATCGCCCTTGCGCGGAAGCCGACCGTATCGCCGCCGACCATCTAGGGCAGGTTCGCGACAAGATCGCGCGGCTGCGCCGGCTTGAAGCGGAACTTGAACGCATCGCCTCGTGTTCGGCGGCCACGGTGGGCGAATGCTACGTTCTGCGCGCGCTGGGCGAGCACGAATTGTGCGCGGGCGAACACTAGACCGGAGCCATTAGCTCAAGACGTCTCGATGGTCACCTTGTCGGGATAAAACGCCGCGTGATCCCTGATGTCGGCCATCTCGTCGAAAGGCGCCTCGTAACCCCACATCGCGTTGCGGCCTTCCGAGCCGGCTGGTTTCACGCTCCAGTAGGACGCATCGCCCTTGTACGGGCAATGGGTCGTGTGGTCAGTCTTCTCCAACTGGGAAAAGTCGATGTCGGCGAAAGGCACATAGAGCACGGCCGGATAGGGTGGTTCCGATAGCACCTTGGCGTGGCTCGACGCGGCAATCACCGTGCCGGCCGCCGAGACGGTCACCGTGCCGTCGTGCGGTTCGAGCGTGATCACCTTGTCGGGGTTGTTCCTGAAGCCGGGGGCCGGGTTGGCACTCATGGCAAACTTCCTTCGAACCGTTGTCGCTTGCGCAGGCAACGAAGGTATGGAGCCCGGCCAGGACCTTCAAGCTCGACCTCGCATCCTGCTGACGTGGAGGTCGGTCCGGCGGATCCCCATCCAGCCTCAGTTTTCCGCGAAAGAAGCCTGCCAGGGCTCGAAGACATCCAGAAGGCCGCGATAGGAGAGTGCAATGCCGGCAAAAGGATTGTCGCTTGCCGCGGCGCTCTCGATGCGGAACGAGCCTCCATCCGCCTGCAGCAAGACCAGCAGGGTGTGTGCGTCAGCGCCATCGCCAAGCGACACGGCAGCGATGCGCTGGCAGTCGGGCAGGTCGGGCGCGGGCATATGGAAAAGCACCGCGGCGTCGGCCTTTTCCGCGGCGCGGTGGACGGCCGTCTCGAAACCGCTCTCGAAAATGTTCTGGGAATTCAAGGCCAGCTCGAATTCGACGGCCTCA
Source organism: Nitratireductor mangrovi (assembly GCF_007922615.2). NCBI lineage: Bacteria > Pseudomonadati > Pseudomonadota > Alphaproteobacteria > Hyphomicrobiales > Phyllobacteriaceae > Nitratireductor > Nitratireductor mangrovi. The sequence goes on from NZ_CP042301.2 coordinate 405,146, forward strand.
AGCGGCGTGCGGTCGGCTTCCGGGGCGATGATCTGCTGCGCGTCCATGCGAATACTCCAAACTTCGCACCAACCCGCCAAGGTCAGAATCCGTGGTCACAATGGCTGCAATAAGGCGCGCCGGATATTTAGCCGCGCGGCATATTTTCGGCGGTCTGTGTTGTCGGCGCTGGACAAGTGGCCGCGTCGCGTCACAATGCCGAAAATCGAAGGGGAGGATATCCATGCTCGGACTGATGCAGCAATGGCCGCTGCTGTGCCACAAGATCCTGGATCACGCCGCGCGCCAGCATGGCGGGCGCGAAATCGTCTCGCGCTCGATCGAGGGTCCGATCGTGCGGACCACTTACGCCGATGTCCGGCGGCGGGCGCTTCAGGTCGCCCAGCGACTGGAGCGCGACGGTTATCAACTCGGCGACCGCATTGCCACGCTGGGCTGGAACTCGGCGCGTCATCTCGAGACATGGTACGGCGCAATGGGCATGGGCGGCGTCTATCACACGCTCAATCCGCGGCTTTTTCCCGAGCAGATCGCCTGGATCATGAACCATGCCGAGGACAAGTGCCTCTTCACCGATCTGACCTTTGTTCCGTTGGTCGAGAAGATCGCGCCGTCGATCCCCTCTCTGAAGAAGGTGGTTATCCTCACCGACCAGGCGCACATGCCGCAAACCTCGCTGCCCGAAGCCGTCGCCTACGAGGACTGGATCGCCGAGGCGGATGGCGACTACCAGTGGCGCAGCTTCGACGAAAACACGGCCGCCGGCATGTGCTACACGTCAGGCACGACCGGTGATCCGAAGGGCGTCGTCTACAGCCACCGCTCCAATGTTCTTCATGCGATGATCGCCTGCCTGCCGGACGCCATGGGCATCTCTGCGCGCGACGTGATCCTGCCGGTGGTGCCGATGTTCCACGCCAACGCCTGGGGCCTGACCCAGAGCGCCCCGATGATCGGGGCCAAGCTCGTCATGCCCGGCGCGAAGATGGACGGTCCGTCGATCTACGAACTGCTCGACACCGAGAAAGTGTCGTTCACGGCCGCGGTGCCGACCGTGTGGCTGATGCTGCTGCAGCACCTTGAGGAAACCGGCAAGGAACTGCCACATTTGAAGAAGGTCGTGATCGGCGGCTCGGCCTGCCCGCGCGCCATGACCGAGAAGTTCCAGAAGAACTACGACGTTCAGGTCATCCACGCCTGGGGCATGACCGAGATGTCGCCACTGGGCTCGCTCGGTTCGATCAAACCAGAATATGCCGAACTTGGCGGCGACAAGCTGCTTGATCTGCAGGAGAAGCAGGGTCATGCGCCTTTCGGCGTCGAAATGAAGGTGACCGACGACGAAAACCACGAACTGCCCTGGGACGGCAAGACCTTCGGGCGCTTGAAGGTACGCGGGCCGGCGGTGGCAGCCGCCTATTATGGCGGTGCCGGCACCGAGCAGTTCGATGAGGAGAACTGGTTCGATACGGGTGACGTGGCGCATATCGATCCGCACGGCTACATGCAGATTACCGACCGCGCCAAGGACGTGATCAAGTCTGGCGGCGAGTGGATTTCCACGATCGACCTGGAAAATCTTGCCGTCGGCCATCCTGATATCGCCGAAGCTGCCGTGATCGGCGTTGCGCATCCGAAATGGGACGAGCGGCCGCTGCTGATCGTTGTGCCAAAGCCGGGCAAGGAACCTTCGAAGGACGCCATCCTCGATTACATGAAGGGGCGATGCGCCAAATGGTGGCTCCCGGACGATGTGACCTTCGTCGACGAAATTCCGCACACGGCGACCGGCAAGATACAGAAAACGACGTTGCGCGAGCAGTTTCGCGGCTACCGGTTGCCGACGGCGTGATCGTACGCCGTTTGCTGGAAGGCAGCGGAGACGGCGATAGCCACAACGCGCTGTGCAGGCGGGTTCCGAACGGACCTTGTGTGCTCTATTGATGGCGCCCGATCGGACTTTGCTGGGTTCCCGTAAGTTGGTTGAATCGTCACATCCGCCTGCCGCGATCTGGTCAGCACGGCTTGCAGGGTTGGCCGCCGTCCTGATGCTGGTCGCGGTGGCCGCGCACCGTTACCTGGCGATGGAAACGGTCGCGTTCCTCTGGGTACTTGGCCTCGTCGCCGTTCTGGCGCTTGTCGCTCTGGGCGCCGCTTTCGCCGGCTTTGCCGCGGTCTGGAGCGACGGTGCGAGCGGCGCCGGTCGGCTGGTCAGAGCTTCCTTGCTAGCGCTCCTTACCTTGGCGCCTTTCGCCGTCGGGGCGTGGCGCGCCTACGAGTATCCGCCGCTTGTCGATGTTGCGACCGACCTAACCGATCCGCCCGGCTTCCGCGCCGCTGCAATCCTGCGTGACCCACGCGCCAACCGCATTGTTCCGATCGACGCTGCCGCCGCCGCAACGATCGCCGGAAGCTATCCCGAGATCGATGGCCGCCGCTACCAAGCGGCTCCCGACCGGGTCCTGGAGGCGATCCGGAGCATTCTCGCACGGCGTGGCTGGCCGGTCGTCGAGCAGCGCGGCGCGCTGCCGGAGCAGGGCGAGATGACAATCGAGGCGCTGGCATCCTCCTACCTGCTGCGCCTCCCGGCCGATGTGGCGATCAGGATCACCGACGAAGGCGAAACGACCTTTGTCGACATGCGTTCGGCATCGCATTACGGCGCTCATGACCTGGGCGACAACGGCCTGAGGATCAGGCGCTTCCTGGCCGATCTCGACGCCCTGATCGCCGATCTCGCGGAGCCGACGATCTGAACCCCATCATCGCGGTGCGAAGCTGGCGTCGATGCCGAGATCGCCGTCGACAGACGCGTCGCCGCGCGCGACGATGTCTTCCAGATGCGCCAGAACCGAGAGTGCCGCGGCCCCGTGCAGGCGCGGATCGGTGTCGCGATAGATCACCCGGACCATATCGGGAATGGTCCGGTCGCCGGCCTTCAGGCGTTCCAACACCGCGCGCTCGCGCATCTTGCGATGCGCCTTGAGGCCGCGCACGAAGGCCGCTGGCTGCACCACCGGTCCGCCATGACCCGGCAGATAAAGCCTGTCGTCGCGTACCAGCAGCTTGTCCAGGGAGGCCATGTAGTCCGCCATCGCGCCATCCGGCGGAGCGACGATCGACGTAGCCCATGCCATCACGTGATCGGCCGAAAACAGAATACCCGTGCCCTCCAGCGCGAACGCCACGTGGTTCGCCGTATGGCCCGGCGTGTGCACGGCGCGCAGCGCCCAGCCGTCGCCCTCGACGATTTCGCTGTCCGCAAGTGGCCGGTCAGGCGAGAACTCTGTGTCGGCGCTCGCGTCGAGGGGATTGATTTCGCCAATCCTCAGCGGACGCGCTGGGCGGTGCGGACCCTCGGCGCAGATGACCGCGCCCGTCGCCTGTTGCAGCCGCTGCGCCAGCGGCGAATGATCGCGGTGGGTGTGGCTGACCAATATGTGGCTGACAGGCCTGTCGGCCACGGCCAGCATGACGGCCTCGAAGTGCTGATCGTCTTCCGGGCCGGGGTCGATGATCGCCAGGCTCTGCTCACCGATCAGGTAGGTGTTCGTGCCGTGAAACGTGAAGGGTCCAGGATTGTTGACCGTAATCCTTCGAACATGGGGCGCGACCTCGACCGCAGTGCCATGGGCGGGATCAAAATCCATGTCGAAAGCGAGGGCCATGGCGATTGCGTGTGGGAAGGCGGATAGTCGAGGACGTGTTAACGGGAGCGCCTTGCCGACTGTCCCGGTTTTCGCGACAGGCTAGGCCGGCTCGCGGCGGTCACCGCCGATTGCTTCGTCGTCTTCGGCGCCGGCCGCCTTGGGCGCATATTCGGGAACGATATGCGTCAGGAGCTTGATGGCACGAGTGACATCTTCCTGCTCGACAGCGCTGCGCAGGCCGTCGAGTGTGCGCAACAGCAGCGACTTGTCGATCACGCGCGGCGAGGCGACAACGAAGCCTTCCTCGGTGCGGCCATCCTGGATCTCGGAAGGGTCGAACAGCTCTTCATAGAGCTTCTCGCCGGGCCGCAGGCCTGTAAACACAATGTCGATATCGACGCGCGGACGGTAGCCGGCGAGCTGGATCATGCGCTCGGCCAGATCGACGATGCGGACCGGCTTGCCCATGTCGAGCACCATGATCTTGCCACGCTCGCCGCCCCGCTGCCGGGCGTAGCCGGAGGCATGGAGCACGAGGCGAACGGCCTCGGGAATGGTCATGAAATAGCGCACGATGTGCGGATGGGTGACCGTCACCGGCCCGCCCTCGGCGATCTGCTCCTGAAAGCGCGGAACGACCGAACCGTTGGAGCCGAGCACGTTGCCAAAGCGCACTGTCTTGAACCGGGTCTTTTCCGAACTGACGTCGAGCGCCTGGCAATAGGCTTCGGCCGCCCGCTTCGTCGCACCCATGATGTTGGTGGGGTTCACCGCCTTATCGGTCGAGATCATCACGAAGGTCGAGACATCATTGGCAAGCGCGGCGTTGGCGACCGCGCAGGTGCCAAGCACATTGGTCTTGATGCCTTCGATCGGATTTTCCTCGACCAGCGGCACGTGCTTGAGCGCCGCGGCATGGAACACTGCGCTCGGCTTGTACTCCCTGAAGAGTGCCTCGACGCGCACGCGATCGCGCACATTGACGATCCGGGTCACGATCGGAAGATCCGGATAGGATCCCCGAAGTTCCTTGTCGAGCATATAGAGATGGTGCTCGGAGCTGTCCGTGATGATGAGTTGCTTCGGTCCGAACGATGCTATCTGCCGGCAGAGCTCCGAACCGATCGAGCCGCCGGCGCCAGTCGCAAGCACTACACCGCCGCTGATGAGGCGTGCGACGCTCTGGAAATCCGTTTCGACCTCGGGGCGCCCGAGCAGGTCGCCAAGCTCGATGGCCTTGGGTTCGAGCAGATTGTTGGTGATCGTCGACGTGGCGGTCAGATCGGGGATGCGCGACACCTTGATGCCCAGTGAGGTCGAAAGATCGACCATCTCGCTCAGCCACTGGCGGCTCGGCTTCAGTTCGGTGACGATCAATTCGTCGATCGGTCGCCCGTGCCTTGCGGCCAGTTCAACGATCGTGGGCAGCCGATCAATACCGCCGATCACCTTTACGCCCTGGACCAGCCGCGAGTGGTTGACCTCGGCGTCGTCGACGATGCCGGCGATATTGATGTCCTTGGAGAGCCGCTTGGCTGCGCGTATGTAGCTTTCGGCTCCGTGCGAAAGCCCGACCAGGATGACGTTTCGCGCCCCGGTGCCGCGACCCCAGCCAGGGGTCGGGCCGAGCAGCTTCCAGTTGCCGTCGATCGCCAGCCGATACGCAAGTCGCACCGAACAGAGCCCGGCAATCAGGAAGAGCGTCGACAGGATCGGCACGCTGCGCGGCACATTGTCGCCACGCGAGACCAGAAACACCGCCACGGTATAGATCGCGACAGTGGCCAGCGCCGCCTTCAATACGGCCACAAGGTCGGGAATTGAAGCGTAGCGCCATGAGGCGCGGTGGACACCGAAGAAGATGATGCAGATGGCGCAGATCAGCGTGAAGGCGCCCGCCTTCTCATAGATACCAGGCACGTTCATCCACGCCGGGTGGCCTAGCGTGATGGCATAGGAGGCGGCGAAGGCCGCATACGCGATCACGATATCAGGCGCTAGGCCGAATGTCCTGCGCAGGACCGACCAGCCACTTTTCAAAGACGCGCGCATGCCACCCCTTCCGTACCGGCGAATTATTGTTCTAGCCCCTTAAGCATCGAATTGTAAACCACTTTTGCGGTCTGCGCGCGTTGCCAAAAGTAACGGCTAAGTATTTTCTCTGTTTATCGTCCACGCCGTTCCGGACCGTGCGCAGTCATGATTGTCGGTTCCGGCGATTCATGGCCCGGGACCCACTCAAGATGGGCAACGAAAATTCGCATCGACGTCTAAGCCTAGTCGGCGAACAACACAAGACTGTGTCAACCACAACAACCCACGGTGCTCGCGGCAGCCGTCGCGATCGATCGATTGGCGGTCATGATATTCCAAAGTAGCTCAGGTACCAATTGACAAATCGCGATATGCCGTCGCGCAGGCTGGTTGTCGGACGGCAGTCGAAGGCGTCGAACAGGGCCGAGGAGTCGGCGTAGGTTTCCTGCGCGTCGCCCGGCTGAGCCGGCAGATTCTCGCGAATGGCGCGCTTGCCGAGAGCAGCCTCGAGCGTTTCGATGCATTCATCGAGGCCGACCGGCTTGCCGTTACCGATGTTGAAGATGCGGAACGGGGCCTGGCTCGTGGCCGGCGACGGGCTCGATGCGTCCCAGCCCGGATCCGGCGCGGCGATGTGATCGCTGGCACGCACGACCCCGTCCACCACGTCGTCGATGTAGGTGAAGTCGCGCCTGTGGTTTCCGTGGTTGAAAACCTGGATCGGTTTCCCTGCCAGGATATTTCGGGTGAAGCGGAACAGCGCCATGTCGGGCCGGCCCCAGGGGCCGTAGACGGTGAAGAAGCGCAGCCCCGTCATCGGCATACCGAAGAGGTGGCTGTAGGAGTGGGCCATCAACTCGTTGGCGCGTTTTGTTGCGGCATAAAACTGCAGCGGATGGTCCGCGCCGTGCTGCTCGGAGTATGGCATCCGGGTATTGGCGCCGTAGACGCTGCTCGTGCTGGCGAAGGTGAGATGGTCGCACCCCTGCCGCCGGCAGGCTTCCAAGACATTGGCGAAGCCGACCAGATTGCTGTGTACGTAGTCGCCAGGGTTGTCGATCGAATGGCGGATGCCGGCCTGCGCGGCGAGGTGGATCACGCGATCGAAACGGCCTTCCGAAAAGCAGGCCGAGATGGCGCCGGCGTCGGCGAGGTCCGCGCGATGGAACCGGTAGCGACCGGCGATGGCGCCTTCGGTTTCTTCCAATACGCGAAGCCGCGCTGCCTTCAGGGCCGGATCATAATAGCCGTTGACGTTGTCGAGGCCGACCACCGTGTCGCCTCGTTCGAGCAGGCGGCGGGCGACGTGGAAGCCGATGAAGCCGGCATTGCCGGTAACCAGAATTCTCATGCGGGGAACCGCGGGCAGTCTCCGTCGGCGTCTCCTGCATCGTCGACGCGGAAATGGGCCGCGGCCCGGCAAACCGAGTGGGCGACATTCGCAACGTGCCGCCCGGTCGCCGGCCACTCTTCATCAGGACCGCTAGCGTTCTGGGGCACGTTCGTCTTCATCGCCACGTTGTCTGTCTCGGTGCTGGGTCGCCGGCATTATCGACCGAGGCCGCCGGAAATGAGGCGGTCACTCGTGCACCGATGGCAATGAAATTGCAAGTATGGGGGGCGGACCAAAGCCGCCTTGGAGGTGAGGGTGGGGCCGTCCGTCTGCAAGCCGGCGATATGACGATTTTTCCTCGTTTCGCGCGGCAGCGGCGGGAAAACGAAATCCTATTCCCCCGGATCGCAAGCGTGGGCAAAAGCTCTCCGCTTTTGACACAGCCATTGACACCTGCGGCCTTGAGAGTTCGGGCGATCGGAAGGACTTTGCAGGCCTGATCCGCGAAGCGCCGACCAGGGTGATCTTTCACATGCTCCAGTCGCTGGGCCTGTCCAGGCAACTGTCTCATCTCGATCGGCTTGAAGCCGAGTCGATCCATATCTTCCGGGAAGTCGCCGCGACCTTCGAGCGGCCGGTCATGCTGTATTCGATCGGCAAGGACTCCTCGGTCATGCTGCACCTGGCGATGAAGGCGTTCTATCCGGCCAAGCCGCCCTTTCCCTTCCTGCACGTCGATACGACATGGAAGTTCCGCGAGATGATCGCGTTTCGCGACCGCATGGCCGTCGAACTCGGCTTCGATCTTCTCGTTCATATCAATGAGGAAGGCCGCCAACAGGGAATCAACCCCTTCGATCATGGTTCGAGCGTCCACACCAACATCATGAAGACGGTGGCCCTGCGGCAGGCGCTTGACAAATACGGCTTCGACGCCGCCTTCGGTGGTGCCCGCCGCGATGAGGAGAAATCGCGCGCCAAGGAGCGAGTCTTCTCATTCCGCGACGCGCGGCACGGTTGGGATCCAAAAAACCAGCGTCCGGAGATGTGGAAGATCTACAACACGCGGGTGAACCCGGGTGAATCGATCCGGGTGTTTCCGCTGTCGAACTGGACCGAGCTCGACATCTGGCAGTACATCCTGCGCGAGAACATCCCCATCGTGCCGCTCTACTTCGCGGCCGAGCGGCCCGTCGTCGAGCGCGACGGCATGCTGGTCATGGTCGATGACGAGCGCATGAAGCTCAGGGATGGCGAGGAAGTCTTAAACCGCCGCGTCCGCTTCCGCACCCTCGGCTGCTATCCGCTGACCGGCGCCATCGAATCGGATGCGGAGACGCTCGACGGCATTGTCAGCGAAATGCTGATTGCCCGCACCTCGGAGCGGCAGGGCCGCCTCATCGACCGCGACGAGTCCGGTTCGATGGAGAAGAAGAAGCGCGAAGGGTATTTCTGACATGCAGCATCTGGCACCGCGCGCTTTGGAGGAGGGCGAGGCGCTTCGAGATTTCCTGGCGCGCCAGGAGCGCAAGTCGTTCCTGCGCTTCCTGACCTGTGGCTCTGTCGATGACGGCAAGTCGACCCTGATCGGACGGCTGCTCTACGACACCAAGCTGATCTTCGAGGACCAGCTTGCCGCGCTGGAGCGCGATTCGCGCGTCCACGGCACGACCGGTGACGACATGGACTTTGCGCTGCTCGTGGACGGCCTGGAGGCGGAACGCGAGCAGGGCATCACGATCGATGTCGCCTATCGCTTCTTCGCGACCTCGAAGCGCAAGTTCATCGTCGCCGACACGCCGGGTCATGAACAATATACGCGCAACATGGCGACAGGCGCCTCGACCGCCGATCTGGCCATCGTCCTGGTCGACGCGCGCAAGGGCATGGCCACCCAGACGCGACGTCATTCCTATATTGCCTCCCTGCTTGGCATCCGCCATATCGTGCTTGCCGTCAACAAAATCGACCTCGTCGATTTTTCGGAAGAGCGCTTCCGTGCCATTGCTGACGAGTATTCCGGCATGGCCGCGCAACTCGGCTTTGCATCGGTGCGGCCGATCCCGATCTCCGCGCGCTACGGCGACAATGTCACGTCGCGTTCGCCGCGCACGTCCTGGTATGACGGGCCGGCGCTGCTTGACTATCTCGAGACCATCGACGTCGCGGCGGCCGAGGAGACGCGGCCGTTCCGCTTTCCGGTGCAATACGTCAACCGGCCGAACCATAACTTCCGGGGCTTCGCCGGAACGATCGCGGCCGGCAGCGTGGCGGTCGGCGACGAGGTGGTGGTGGCCAAGTCCGGGCGTTCGTCCCGCATCTCGCGTATCGTGGCGCCGGAAGGCGACCTTGCGCGCGCCGGCGAGGGCGAGGCGGTCACGCTGGTTTTGGATGACGAGGTAGAGGTTTCGCGCGGCAACATGCTGGTCGCGCCCGACCACCGTCCGCATGTCGCAGACCAGCTTGCCGCCAACATCGTCTGGTTCGACGAGCAGGCCTTGATCCCGGGCCGCTCCTACCTGCTGCGCACCGAAACGGACATGGTTCCCGCCAGCGTCACCGAGGTAAAATGGCGGGTCGACGTCAACACCTACGCCCAGACCGCCGCAAAAACGCTGTCCCTCAACGAGGTCGGGGTCTGCAATCTTTCGCTTCAGGCACCCGTCGCCTTCGATGCCTACGCGGACAACCCCACCACCGGCGCCTTCGTTCTGATCGACCGCATCACCAACCGCACGGCGGGAGCGGGCATGATTCTGAATCCGTTGCGGCGGGCCTCCAACGTGCATTGGCACGTGCTCGATATCGACCGCAACGCGCGTTCGGCAGCACTAGGACAGCAGCCTGCGGTGCTCTGGCTCACGGGTCTTTCGGGATCGGGCAAGTCGACCATCGCCAACCTGCTTGAAAGAAAGCTGCACGCCGAGGGTCGTCACACCTACGTTCTCGACGGCGACAATGTCCGCCACGGCCTTAACCGCGATCTCGGCTTTTCCGAAACCGACAGGGTGGAAAACATCCGCCGTGTGGCCGAGGTGGCGCGGCTGATGGCCGATGCCGGCCTGATCGTCATCGTATCGTTCATTTCGCCCTTTGCCGCGGATCGCCGCATGGCGCGCGAATTGATGAACGACATCGACTTCGCCGAGGTCTTCATCGACACGCCGCTCGAGGAATGCATGCGCCGCGACCCGAAGGGACTTTATGCCAAGGCGCAGCGCGGCGAACTCAAGAACTTCACCGGTATCGATCAGCCGTATGAAACGCCCGAAAAACCCGATATCCACATCAGGACCGCCGGCCGGGCGCCGGAAGAGATGGTGGAAGAAATAGAGCGATGGCTCGCCAAGCGGGTTCTCTCCGGGCAAGAATACGATGATGGCGCGGGAATATGACGACGGGGCAATCCGCTTCCGGCTTGAGGAATTGGCGGTCCTGGCCGGGCGGGAAATCGCCGATGTCCTGAGGCTTGGCTTCGCCACCGAACAGAAGCCCGACCTCTCACCTGTTACCGAGGCCGACCGCCGCGCCGAGGCCGTAATACTGAGCGGGCTGCGCAAGAGTTACCCGGACATTCCCTGCATCGCCGAGGAGGAAATGAGTGACGGCCACGAGGCCGGCGATCCAGGCGATATCTTTTTCCTTGTCGATCCGCTGGACGGCACCAAGGAGTTCGTGACCGGGCGGCCGGAATTCACGGTCAACATCGCCCTGATCCGCGATGGCGAGCCGGTGGTGGGCGTGGTGCTGGCCCCTGCGCAGCACACGCTCTATAGCGGCCTGCCGGGGATCGCGGAGATGGCGCAGGTTTCCGAGGACGGCGCAATTGCCAAGCGTGAAGCGATCGCCGTTCGGCCGCGCGTCGACCCGCCGCTGGTGATCGCAAGCCGGTCGCACCGGACCAAGGAGACATCCGACTACATAGTGGCCTGTGGGGCCAAGAAAACGATGCCGATCGGTTCGTCGCTGAAGTTCTGCATGCTGGCGCGCGGGCAGGCCGACCTCTACCCGCGTTTCGGCCGCACCATGCAGTGGGATACGGCGGCGGGAGACGCCGTGCTGAGAGCTGCCGGCGGATGTACCTTCCGCGCCGACAGCGTCGGCGGGCGCCTGACCTATGGCAGGCGCGACGCCAAGGGCGGAGAGTGGGTCAACCCATGGTTCATCGCCATGGGCGGCAGTGTTCCCGCCACGCCTGTCGCGTGATCGGCCGGTTCAGTCGCCCAGTTCGCGCCGCCAGGGCGGGTTGGCGCCGGCGCGCGAGACCGTGACGGCGGCGACGCGCGCGCCGAAGGACAGCGCCGCCGACAGTTCGCGCTCGCCGATGTCGACGAGTTTTTCCTTGGACAGAAGCCCTTCTTGCGACAGCGACGCCAACAGGCCGGCGTTGAAGGTGTCGCCGGCGCCGACGGTGTCGATCACGGCGACCCTGGGCGCGGGAACCTCGACGGTGAACGCCGCCGCGTAGGCGGTGGCACCGGCCTGGCCCTTGGTCACGACCACGAGACGGACGCCCTGACCGAGCAACTCGTGCGCGAACTCTTCTTCCGTCGTACCTTCACTGATCCACCGCAAATCCTCATCGGAGACCTTCACGATGTCGCTCATGGCGGCCATGCGCGCGATGCGAGCGCGGTGGCGTTGTGGATGCGGGATGAAGTCCGGCCTGATGTTGGGATCGAGCATGACAACGCGGCGGTCCTTCTCGCGCATCATCAGGGCTTCGTAGGTCGACCCGCACGGCTCCGGAATGAGGCTGATGGCGCCGAAATGCAGCGCGGCGACGCTGTCGTCCAGTATCGGCAGGTCGTCGAGAGCGAGCATGCGTCCCGCGGTGGCCTCATCATAGAACAGATAGCTCGCCTGGCCGTTGGAAAGCTTGACGAAGGCCATGGTGGTCGGGCGAGGGGAGCGGCGGACATGGCGCGTGTCGACATTGCTGGCGGCCAGGGCATCGTTGAGCATGTCGCCGAAGAAGTCGGTCGAAAGCCCCGAGAAGAAGCCGACGGCGCTGCCGAGCCGGCCGAGCGCGACTGCCGTGTTGAAGACGGCGCCGCCCGCATGCGGCGCATAGGCCGGTTCGCCGTCGACGGTTTGCCGCGGCAGCATGTCGATCAGGGCTTCGCCGCAACACAGGATCATCGCTTTTCCTTGTTCTCCCGACCAATCCGCGCCGTAGCGGTCATGGTCAATCCTTCGATAGCCGCTGCTGGGTCAGGAACCGGTCAAACAACGGCAGGCATGCGCCGCCGAGGGCGCGCGCATGAATGCCGACGGTGCCAGCGGTGATCGCCGGCGTCGTGATTCCTTCGCGGTCAAATGCCTGGAGTGCTTCGCCCACCGCGGTAACGATGCGGCTGCGGATCGTCTCTGGCAACCAGCCGTCGATGACCGCCGCCTCGAAGTCGACCACGCTGGCGCTGGCCATGACGGCATAGGCGATGCCGGCGCCGGCGGATGAAATCCACGTCCGCAGTTCGGCGTTCTCTAGGTCCCAGACGGACGGTGACGTCCACAGAAACGAAGCGTCGTGTCCGGCTGCGTTGAGCGTTCGCTCCAGTGCTGCCAGCGAGGCGATGTCGATCAGCTGGTGCGGCTTGCCGTCATGGCCCGGAACCGGCATCGAGCCGAGCGCTCCGGCGTTCCCGGTCCGACCGGCATAGACCGCGCCGTTGAGGACGATGCCGCCGCCGATGAATGAGCCGATGTAGAAATAGAGAAAGTCACGCAATCCGCCGGTATCGCCGAAGACGAGTTCGGCACCGCAGGCAGCGGTGGCATCGTTCTGGACATATACCGGGAACGGATAATGCGAGGCGATCTCCGCCCGAATGTCGGCGTCGCGCCACCGGTTCATGATGTCGACCGGCGCGCCGACGGTGTCGCCCCAGTTCCAGAGTTCGAACGGCATCGCGATGCCGAGACCGGCGATGCGCTTTTGCTGCTCCAAGGTCAACGTGGCCGCCATGCCCGGAACGCTGTCGTTGACGAAGCCGACCGTGCCTTCCGGGCTTGGATAATCATAAGCGAGGCCCCGGTTTTCACGGACCCGGCCGAGGAAGTCGACGAGCACCAGGTCGGCGCTGCGCCGGCCGATCTTCAGGCCGAGGAAATAGGCGCCGTCAGGGTTGAGCGCCAGCGGCACAGACGGCTGCCCCACCTTGCCGCGGATCGGGTCGCCGCGCACGAGCAATTCTTCGGCCTCGAGTTCGCGCATGATCACGGAGACTGTCTGGGCGGAGAGGCCGGTCATGCGGGCGAGGTCAGTTTTCGACAGGCTGCCATGGCGGCGGACAAGCGAGAGCACCAGGCGTTCGTTGGCGTCGCGCATGCCGGACTGGTTGGTGCCGCGGCCAAAATGGCCTTCGTCCCAATCGACAGTCCCTCTGCTGGCCGTGTCCGATACCAACGCTTGCCCCATCCCTAGAATGCTTTTGCGAACAAAATGGCTTGGGGCAGGTCGCGTGTCAATTAATAAATAAGAGTGATTTAAATATTGACAGCCAGATGCTGATCCTGTTTTCTGGATGCGGTCGGTGGCGCGCGACCGCGTGCATCGGCTGGCCCGGCAACGCTTTGGGCGTGCGGCCTACTGAAGTTTGTTCACTGGGAGGACCACCGTGAAAATTTCCACGATTCTTCGTTCGACCGTGCTGACGGGCACGATGGCGGCGGCTGTCCTGGCCGCCAGCCAGGCGAGCGCGGCCGATGTCGGCGCCTGCCTGATCACCAAGACCGACATCAACCCCTTCTTCGTCAAGATGAAGGAAGGCGCGTCGGCCAAGGCCGATGAGTTGGGCATCGATCTGTCGACTTACGCCGGCAAGGTCGATGGCGACCACGAAACCCAAGTCCAGGCGATCGAAACCTGCATCGCGTCCGGCGCGAAGGGCATTCTGCTCACCGCGTCCGACACCAAGGCGATCGTGCCGGTGGTCAAGAAGGCGCGCGATGCCGGTCTGCTCGTCATTGCCCTCGACACTCCGCTCGATCCGATCGACGCCGCCGACGCGACATTCGCCACCGACAACTTCAAGGCCGGCGAGCTGATCGGCCAATGGGCCGCGGCAACCCTCGGCGACGGCGCCAAGGACGCCAAGATAGGCTTTCTCGATCTGACGCCGAGCCAGCCGACGGTTGACGTCCTGCGCGACCAGGGGTTCATGACCGGCTTCGGCATCGACACCAAGGATGTCAACAGGATCGGCGACGAGGACGACCCGCGCATCGCCGGCCATGACGTGACCAATGGCAACGAGGAGGGCGGCCGCAAGGCGATGGAAAACCTTCTCCAGCGCGAACCGGGTATCAACGTCGTCTACACGATCAACGAGCCGGCAGCTGCCGGCGCATATGAAGCGCTCAAATCCTTCGGCAAGGAGGGCGATGTGCTGATCGTTTCTGTCGACGGCGGCTGCCCGGGTGTCCAGAACGTCAAGGAGGGCGTCATCGGCGCCACCTCGCAGCAATATCCGCTGCTGATGGCCTCACTCGGCATCGAGGCGATCAAGGCCTTCGCCGAGAGCGGCAAGGTGCCGGAGCCGACGCCCGGCCTGAACTTCTTCAACACCGGCGTCACTCTCATCACCGACAAGCCGGTCGAGGGAGTCGATTCCATCGGCTCGGCCGAGGGCCTGGAGAAGTGCTGGGGCTGAACCCGCCGCGGCCGGCTTCCGTTCGGCTAGGAGGCGGCCACGCGGCCGCCTCTTCAACAAGAGGCCTTCGTTTCCAGTCGGAGGCTTTGACCGCGAGGAGTCTTGTGGTCAAAGTGCCGGGGAAGGCCGGGAGGAATGCTCATGAGCGATCTGTCGGGCCCGAGCTCGGGCAAGCACGATTTCGAAAGCGCGCTCGCGGACAGCGATACCAGCATCGCCGCCTTCGAAAGTCATCAGAAGAGCTTCTTTGATCGCCTGCAGCATTTCCTGCATGGCAACCCGACCATGGTGCCGGTCATCGTGCTTGCCGGCAGCGTGATCGCCTTCGGCTTCATCGCCGGTGAAAACTTCTTCAGCGCCTTCAATTTGTCGCTGATCATGCAGCAGGTGTCGATCATCGGCATTCTGGCTGCCGCCCAGAGCCTCGTCATTCTCACCGCCGGCATCGACCTTTCGGTGGGCGCGATCATGGTGCTGATGTCGGTCGTTATCGGCAATCTTGCCGTCAAGCTCGGCGTGCCGGCGCCGTTCGCCATCCTTGTCGGTTTCGCCGGCGGGGCTGCTGCCGGCTATCTCAACGGCACCTTCGTCACCCGCGTCCGGCTGCCACCGTTCATCGTCACCCTGGGGACGTGGAACATCTTCTTTGCGTTGACCCTGTGGCTGTCGGGTGCGCAGTCGATCCGCAGCCAGGACATCGATGCCACTGCACCTTTGCTGAAGTTCTTCGGCGACAGCTTCCGGGTCGGCGGCGCGCAGTTCACCTATGGCTCGATCCTGATGGTCGTCATTTTCGCCGTGCTCTGGTACCTGCTCAACCGGACGCCCTGGGGGCGCCATGTCTATGCGGTCGGTGACGACAAGGAGGCCGCCGAGCTTTCCGGCATCCGCACCGATCGCGTGCTGCTGTCGGTCTATGCGCTGGCCGGCCTCGTCTGCGGGATTGCCGCCTGGGCGGCGATCGGCCGCGTCGGCTCGGTGTCGCCGCAGAGCTTCCAGGAGGCCAACCTGCAGTCGATCACGGCGGTGGTGATCGGCGGCATCTCGCTATTCGGCGGTCGCGGCTCGATCGTCGGTCCGCTGGTCGGCGCGCTGATCGTCGGTGTCTTCAATTCCGGGCTGCGCCTGGCCGGCGTCGACGTGCTCTGGCAGGTCTTCGCGATCGGCTGGCTCACCATTATCGCGGTCGCTCTCGACCAGTGGATCAGGAAGCTTTCGTCATGACCTTGGAACCGATCCTGAGTGCGCGCGGACTGGTCAAGCGCTATGGACGCGTCACCGCTCTGAACCAGGCTGATTTCGACCTCTATCCCGGCGAGATCCTTGCCGTCATCGGCGACAACGGTGCCGGCAAGTCATCGCTGATCAAGGCTCTCTCCGGAGCGGTCAGGCCCGACGAGGGTGAGATTCGCCTCGAAGGCCGCCTAGTGCATTTCCAGTCGCCCATGGCGGCGCGCGAAGCCGGCATCGAGACGGTCTACCAGACCCTGGCCCTGTCGCCGGCACTGTCGATCGCCGACAACATGTTTCTGGGTCGCGAACTGCGCAAGCCGGGTTTCCTCGGCCGCTGGCTCAAGCTGCTCGATCGCGCGGCAATGGAAAAGATGGCGCGCGAAAAGCTGTCCGATCTGGGCCTGATGACGATCCAGAATATCGGCCAGGCGGTCGAAACGCTCTCGGGTGGCCAACGCCAGGGCGTGGCGGTCGCGCGCGCCGCGGCATTCGGTTCGAAGGTCATTATCATGGACGAGCCGACGGCGGCCCTCGGCGTGAAGGAAAGCCGCAGGGTTCTCGAACTGATCCTCGATGTAAGGTCGCGAGGCCTGCCGATCGTGCTCATCTCGCACAACATGCCGCATGTTTTCGAGGTGGCCGACCGCATCCATGTCCACAGGCTCGGACGCCGCCTGTGCGTCATCGATCCCAAGGACTATTCAATGTCGGACGCGGTCGCCTTCATGACCGGCGCCAAGGAGCCACCACGCGAGGCGCTTGCTGCCTGAACGGCGCGCCGGTCGCGAAGTTCGCGGCCGGCCGATGCCTACTGCACCAGCACGGCGCGGCCGCAAGTGACGCCGGTGACCATGATGTCGGCCTCGCCCAGACGCACGCCGAGGACGGCGAGGACGTCTGCCAGCAGGCTGTCGATCGCCGGCGTCGCCGCGGTCAAGGTCGTGGCGAGTGCGCTGCGGACCGCGCCCGAAAGGCCGAGGTCGAGCCCGACGATGCTGACTGTGACATCGAGATCGCCGATCAGCGATGCGGCAAGCGAGGTTGTCACATCCGTCGTGGCGACCGTCTTGATCCTGCCTGCCCGGATATCGGCGGCACTGAACTGAAGCCTCGTCGGCGCGCGATTGGCGACTTCGGCGCGTGCGCTGCCATCGACCTTGATCAGCGGCGTGTCGACGATCCTTGCCTTGCCGAAAACGGGTGGGCGGGTCGTGTCGGCGAAGGCGGCGGGCGTGGCTTGGCCAAGAGTCAATGACGCAATCCCGGGGCGCGCGTCGATCGTCACCTGGGCACTGGACACCTTGCCGTCGGTGCAGGTGACGCGTTTGAGTTCCGCTTCCGCCTGCGCCATCTCCACATAGACCGGCAGGCGTATGGCGAGCCCCGAAAGGACGCCGCTGCCACCGATGTCGATGTCGATCCGCGCGCGCAACTGTGCCGTCCGCACCATTGTTCCGCGCTCGCCAAGCGCGAACCAGACACTATCTTGCATCGGCTCGCCGATCACGACGGTCACCCGCGCCGTGGCAAGTCCCGGCACCGTCGCTCCAAGATCGACCGCCAGCTGATTGGCGCCGTTGGCCGCGACCAGGCTGGCAAGGATGAATTCCATGACGCCGACGGTTGCGTCGAACGCGCCGGCACCTTGACCAATGCCGAGATAGGCGGCCTGCCCCAGGTGCAGCACGTGAGACAGGGGTACCGACAGACGTGAGGCCGCGTCGGTGTCGTAGCGGGCGAGTGCCGCCCTGAGCCCTGGCGAAGACTGCCCGGTTGCCGCCGCCGCTGCGGTGACGTCGGCGAGCACTACCTCGGCGTCGAGGAGGTCCTCGTAGGTGCCGGCCTGCAAATCGAGCTCGGTCGCCAGCGCATCGAGGAACCCGAACAGCGAGACGTCGGCGTCGACGAGCGCCTCGTAGTCCATGACCGTCAATCCGATTTCGTTGCCGGTGAGGGCCCCGAGCAGGCTGTTCAGGACGCCGCCTTCCAGGCGCGCCAGCCGCGAGCCGATCGAAATGGCGGCGCGCGGCGTGGCCGACGCGACCGATGCGACGGCAATGCGCGGCTGTCCGGCCAGGATTTCGCCGAAATGGCGCGCCCCGTCCCTGGCGATGGTGACGCGGACGGCATTGGTATCCGATCCCCCGGGCTGGAAGCGCTGGCCTGCAGGGGTCGACCCGTCCGCCTCGTAACGGCCGGTCTCTATCGTGACGAGGTTCTGGCCCGCCGCCGGGGTGAGCGGGTCATAGCCGGGACCGAGGACCGTGAGCGGGCCCAGACGGTTGTCGCGCAGCGAGGCAAGAACGGCCTCCTCGGCGCGGTCGATATGGGCGGCGCCGGCGATCGCCGAGATGTCGGCGAGCGCCTGCACCTGGCGCTTCTCGTTGTACAGCGAGCCACCGTCGATGGCGATGGCGGCGAGCGCCAGCGCCAGCGGTGCCATGAAGGCGCTCATCGTCGCCAGGTTGCCGCCGCGGTCGGCGGCAAACAACCGCAATCTCTGCTTGAGCTGTTCTTGTCCGGGGGTCGTCATGTCAGAGTCCTCCCATCCGGATGGTCGAAATCCGCCGCATCTCCGCCGGCGGCAACGGCAGGCCTTTCATGGCCGCCCAGACCGGAAGGCTGTGCGCGTCGTAACGCAGCGTGACCGTGAACTGGTTGGGGTTGAGCGGGTCTTCGGCGATGTCGAAGACGAGATGAACGCGCTGGATGAACGGATAGGCGTCGGCGTTGCGCTCGATGAACAGGCTCGCCAACGCTCGCCGCTCCGCTGAATCGACGCCTGCGATGGCCGTGCGGGTGGCATCGGCGGCAAGCTGCTGCAGGGAATGTGATGCGGCCAGATAGATGCCGAACGAGATCATGCCCATGATGAGGAGCAGGAACAGCGGTGCGAGGATGGTGAACTCGACCGCGGTCGCCGCCGAGCGATCGGCCTTCAGGCGCGCCCATGTCGCGGGTCGGAACGACGTCATCATGGCGTCATTTCACGCTACAACCCAATGCCAAGCGGTCAACCGATGATACACGTAAAAATTGCAGGGGCTTGTAGCTTTGAGCAGCGCCGGTTGGCGGGAGCCTTGGCTGGCGGGACTCGGCAAGCCTTTCCGCGGGTGAACCGGGTGCCGCTGCGCGCGGTGCAGATGACGTCAGCCGGCTCGACAAGGTCTATCGGGACAAGCGCGTGACCTGGCGCGATGTCGATAGGAGGCCTAGGGGCCGCTGAGCCGGTTCAAGGCCTGTCGGGCCGCTTCGCTCCGGGTCCCCAAGTCTTCGGATCCGGCAATCCCACAGACGACCATGCTTCTTGCAAAACCCGCGACTCGGAGCAGGTGGTTCGAGGAAGGTCGTCGAGAATCTCAAGCCACGGCATTCTGCTTTCGATCCCCCCGTGGACGGCGGGCGGGAAATTCTGCGGCTCGTCGAGGCTTGCCGTGAAGACAACCAGATAGGCCGCAGGTCGCGGCGCGGTCAGTCGGTAGGTCAGGCTCGATCCACAATCAGGGCAGAAGCCACGTTGCGCAATCGGCGAGGATGCATAGTAGCGCGGGGCGGCCGCCGAGAAGTGAACGGCCGATGCTGGAAACGCAGTCCAGGTGCTCATTGCCGAACCGGTGAGCTTTTGGCAGATGCGGCAGTGGCAGTAACCGGTGCTGATGGCCGGCATGCTGATTTCGAAACGTATCGAGCCGCACAAGCAGCCGCCCTTGATCAGCTTGCTGGAGAGCATCTCCTGGTCGAAGTCAAACAGGCCCTGCGCCGCCGTGCCGCGTCCACTCTTGTATATCCGGATCGGAGCGTCAGTCTCTTTGAGTCTCTTGTAGCCGAGTTCCTCGAACGCGAGCTCGATTTTGTCTCGAACCTGCGCCATGACCTCACCGGATATCGCTATGCCGCCGGGATCTGCATAGGCTTGAAGCCGGGCAGCAGCATTGACACCATCGCCAAGGAGGTCCGTTCCCTGCAGCACGACATCGCCGACGGACACGCCGATGCGCAGACGCAGCGGGGTGGGATCGCCAGACCTGTGTGCGTCTAGAGCCGCCGACTTTTGAATCCCGATTGCGCAGCTCACTGCTTCAATGGTGCTGGAGAACTCTGCCAGGACACCATCCCCCAGCGTCTTAAAAATCCGACCACGATGCGCTTCGATTTGGATGGTGATGACGTCGTCCACCATCCGCTCCAGTCGGGTCAATGTTCCTTCCTCGTCATCGGCCACAAGTCCCGAGAAACCAACGACATCTGCAGCCATTATGGCGGCGAGTTTGCGCTCCATGACAGTACTCCCCTGATGAAGAGTAGCCGGGGCTGGTTGGCGAATCCATTGCCCG
This sequence comes from Nitratireductor mangrovi, assembly GCF_007922615.2. Lineage (NCBI taxonomy): Bacteria > Pseudomonadati > Pseudomonadota > Alphaproteobacteria > Hyphomicrobiales > Phyllobacteriaceae > Nitratireductor > Nitratireductor mangrovi. The sequence continues at coordinate 425,385 of NZ_CP042301.2, forward strand.
ACATCCAACTGGGAGAACCGCTCACGATCGGTCAACCAATGGCGGAAAGCCGGCTCAAATCCAAGCTCACAGACACCGCTCTGCTGCCCGCTTTGCAGTGGGCTTTGAGACGTAAGTCAGAACTTGTGGCGGATGTATGCCGAGCAGGGGCTCTCAGGTTTTAGACAATTCAAGAGCCTTGGCCAATCTGCCTCTTATCCGCGGTTGCTTGGAGGCGGGCTCGCGAGAAAGCATGACCGGTACCCGACCCGCGGGGCTCATTGTCACTCGTACGCGATAGTCGATATGGCTTCCGCCCGGGACCACGACGGCCTGGTCTTTCAGCAGACGTGCTATTGCCGTCTTGATGACGGAACTCGCAAACCAACCGCCGGGACAAACGCGCGGACCGCCTGAAAACGTCGCCATCTCGTAGGCTTTGGCGTGCCAATTCAGCCAACGCTCTGGGCGGAACCGCCTCGGCTCCTCATAGACAGCCGGATCCCGATTGGTCACAAATGGGCTGAGCACGGCACGCGTTCCGGCCGGCACGGTAATGCCGCCCACTTCTGCTTCATCCAATGCTACGCGATATTGCAGCGGAACAGGAGGCAGTATCCTGAAGCTCTCTGAAACCACCGCGTTCAGATAGGGCAATCGCGATATCGACGCGTAGGAGATTGGGGCGCCGCCGATGTTGGAGCGGATTTCGTCAATCAAGGTCTTCTGTTTGTCGGGATGGAGAGCAAGCAACACAAGCGTCCATACGAGGGCATTCTGGCACGTTTCGTAGGCGGCACCGAACAGTGTCGGAACCTGGTTGATGAAAACGCCGTCGTCGGGCGGTTTGCCCGAGGAGGTCGGGCTGTTGACTAGGAGGGCCAGAAGGTCGTTAGGGTCATGGTTCCCACGCTTGCTTGACGCCCATCTTGAAATGGCTTCGGCGATGCCTTCGGCCTCCCGCAAAAACTGGCGATACGGCGTACCGGGTAGATCAATCCGCAAAGCCGCGCCGAGCGACATGCTTATCGACAACCCGCGTGTGATCCGGTTCGCGACCGGGCATGCGACGTCACGGTCGGCACCAAACAGCAGGTCGATGGCGAGGTGCTGCATGAGCTCCTGTGATTGCGACCAAAGGTCAAACTCGGCCCCGCTCGGCCACCCGCTGATCTCGCGGTCTGCGATATCCATGATTTGCTCGCCGCGTGCCTCCAAGCGGCTTTTCCTTAGCGGTGGCATGAGGACTCGGCGGTAATATCGCTGATCCGGACCGTTCATTTGAACCAGGCCGCGCCCGAGCCTGCGTGACACATGTCCCTTCTTGCCCGCAGCCGTAATATTGACGGTTCTCCACAATTCGGGCTGCCCCAGGATGGCCTGATTGTGGCGTGCGCCTACGGCAATGAGAATGGTTTTTGGAATCTTGGGTGCAAGCCGTCGGATGGTGGAAACAGGCGGTTCTATCCGGACCAGCGAACCATGCCGCGACACAACGTCGGACGCCGTCGACAGGGGATCCCTGACAAACCGACCACACCAAAGCAGCGCGGTCGCCCCCGCGATACGACGGCCCATCGCTGTTTCCCCGCCCCGCGCGTCACCACACGATGCCACCGCCGGGATTTTCGAACACGCTTATCTTTCAGGCTACTTGAACCGTGCAGCACATTCAAGATCGTTGATTTCGCCTGGATGAACGTTTGACTGAGCAAGACTGCAGGAACTAGCCAACGGATGAAGAAAATGATTCGGTTGCCTGTGATGATTCAGGACTGAGATCATGGCGGGACATCGCCGGTTCGCACCGTCCACCAGATAAGCGACGCCGAGCACGGCGCGGTTGCCAGCAGTGCAACACGGGATCAGTTGTGCGGCCAGCACTGCCGGCCGAAATGGCGGATGAAGATCACGCAGAAACTGCTGACCGCCGCGCGGCGCATGACGATCCGTCGGCTCGACAAGGTCTATCGCGTCAAGCGCGTCACGTGGCGCGACGTGGTCGGGCGGAGAGGCCAATCATTGCGAAGCCTCTGCGGGAGGCCGGAATAGCGCCTGTCGCGAATGGGCTATGTCATTGGAAAGACTGGTCGGAGTGGCAGGATTTGAACCTGCGACCCCCTCGTCCCGAACGAGGTGCGCTACCAGGCTGCGCTACACTCCGCAAAACCAGACCGGCGGTCTATAACGTTGGTGCCGCCATCCTGCAAGCAAGAAACCGTGTCAGTTTCGCGCTTCTTTCGCGACCGTGCGGCGTGCGCGAACGGTTCGCCATCGACCTTTGCGCCGAAGGTCGCTAGGGACTTAAGCCGACAGTAAGCGATCCCGGCTAGGGTCGTGGGACACCATCCGACCGGAGCTCAGTCAGCCGTCATGATGAAACCGCTCGCCGCCGCGAAACCCAACACCTTTGCCTTCGAAACCAGCGCCGTCGTGAAGGCGACCGGCTTTCGCGAATATGACGCGAGATGGTGGTTCGGGCATCCGGCGTCGGACAAGGAGCCGGAGATCAACCTGATCGGCATCCAGCACCTCGGCATGGGGATCGGCACGCTGATCCAGCGGCTCGGTGCCGGGCCCGACATCGTCGTCGGCCATGATTTCCGCTCCTATTCGCTGGCGATCAAGCTGGCTCTCGTCTCCGGCCTGCAGGCGGCGGGCGCGCGCGTCAAGGATATCGGGCTGGCGCTGTCGCCAATGGCCTATTTCGCGCAGTTCGCGCTCGACGCGCCGTCGGTGGCGATGGTGACGGCCTCTCACAACGAAAACGGCTGGACCGGGGTGAAGATGGGCGCGGCGCGGCCGCTGACCTTCGGGCCGGACGAGATGAACGCGCTGAAGGATATCGTGCTCGGCGGCGATTTCGATCTGGCCGGCGGCGGCAGCTACAGCTTCGTGCCCGATTTCCGCGACCGGTATGTCGCCGACCTGGTCGATGGCGTGCGGATCGGGCGCAAGCTCAAGGTGGTCGCCGCCTGCGGCAATGGCACCGCCGGCGCCTTCGCGCCGGAGGTGCTCAAGCGCATCGGGTGCGAGATGGTCGAACTCGACTGCGAACTCGACCATTCCTTCCCGCGCTACAACCCCAACCCCGAAGACATGAAGATGCTGCACGCCATTCGCGACGAGGTGCTGCGCACCGGCGCCGATGTCGGGTTCGGCTTCGACGGTGACGGCGACCGCTGCGGCGTGGTCGACAACGAGGGCAACGAAATCTTCGCCGACAAGGTCGGCGTCATGCTCGCGCGCGACATATCGAGCGAGCATCCGGGTTCCCGTTTCGTCGTCGACGTCAAATCGACCGGGCTGTTCAAGACAGATGCGGCGCTGAAGGCCAACGGCGCCGAAACCGACTACTGGAAGACCGGGCATTCGCACATCAAACGCCGCGTCAAGGAACTGGACGCCATCGCCGGATTCGAGAAGTCCGGCCATTTCTTCTTTAATCCGCCGATAGGCCGCGGCTACGACGACGGGCTCGTGACCGCCATCGCCATCTGCCACATGCTCGACCGCAACCCGCAAAAGACGATGGCCGACCTCTATCGCGACCTGCCGCACACCTTCGGCTCGCCGACCATGTCGCCGCACTGCGCCGACGAGGAAAAATACGGGATCGTCGATGAGATCGTCGCTTCGCTGCAGGAACTCAGCAAGGGTGGCGGCGAATTCGCCGGCCAGCCGATCGCCGATCTGGTCACGGTCAACGGCGTTCGGGTCACCAACGAGGACGGCACCTGGGGCCTGATCCGCGCTTCCTCGAACAAGCCGGAGCTTGTCGTTGTCGTCGAAAGTCCGGTCTCGGACGAGCGCAAGCGTCAGATGTTCGAAGCCCTCGACGCCGTGCTGCGCAAGCATCCGCAAGTCGGCGAATACAACCAGACGCTCTGAGGGCGGAGACCGGCGATGGCGGCCAGGATCGTCAGCTATGTGATGAGTGGCGGCGTGGGCTCGCGCTTGTGGCCGCTGTCGCGCGAGGACAATCCGAAGCAGTTCCATGATCTGTCGGGCGGCGGCTCGATGCTGGCGCAGACGTTGCGACGGCTGAAAGCGGGCGGCGACGGCGCATGGCCGGTCTATCTGATCGGCTCCGAGCGCCATGCCGAGCGGCTGCGCAACGATCTGGTCGATATCGAACTGTCGGGCGGGCGGGCGATTTTCGAGCCGGTGGGGCGCAACACTGCGGCGGCGGTGGCGGTTGCCGCGTTGCAGACACTGGCAGCGCATGGCGACGAACTGGTGCTCGTCGTGCCCTCCGACCATGCCATCACTACCGACGCCGACTTCTGGGCGACGGTTGAGGCGGGCGCGGATGCTGCGGCGGCCGGACGGCTGGTCGTTTTCGGTGTCAAGCCTGACCACCCGGAAACCGGCTACGGTTACATCGAGGTGGCGGCAAGCGAAGGCACCGCCAGCGATGTGCTGCGCTTTGTCGAGAAGCCGGACCTCGAGACTGCGCGATCCTACCTAGAGGCGGGGAATTTCTTCTGGAACACCGGCATCTTCCTCTTTCGCGCAGGCGCCATGCGCGACGCTTTTCTGGCATTGCAGCCGGAGATCTGGCAGGGCGCCGAGCGGGCGCTTGAGGAAGCCACCTCCGACCTATCCGGCATCTATCTGCCGCTTGCTGTCTACGAACAGGTACCGTCGATCTCGGTCGACTATGCGATCATGGAGAAGGCGAGCGGCATCGCCATGGTGCCGGCCGGCTTCCGCTGGAACGACCTCGGCTCATGGCAATCGCTGCTCGACATCGGCGAGACTGACGGTAACGGCAACGTCGTCATCGGCGACGTCCTGGCTTTCGATACGATTCATTCCTACCTGCGCTCCGAGGGCCGGCTGCTGTCGGTGATCGGCATGAAGGACGTGGCGATCGTGGCCACCCAGGATGCGACCTTCGTTGCACCGATCGCCGAAAGCCAGAACGTCAAGAAGGTCGTCGAGCGCCTGGAACAGAGCGGCCGGCTCGAAACGCGTTTTACGCCCGCCCATGACCGGGTGCTGGTCGCCGGGGCGCACCGTCGCCGCGTGTCCCACTGGCTGTTCGAGGAGACGCTGCCGCTCTGGTCGACAGCCGGCATAGACCGGCGCCACGGCGGCTTCCACGAAGCGCTCGATTTTGCCGGCAAGCCGCTGGCGCGGCCGAAGCGCATGCGCACCATGGCGCGGCAGGTCTACGCGTTCGCGGTCGCGCGCGCCCGCGGTTGGCAGGGGCCTGCCGACGAGATCATCGCGCACGGCATCGACTTCATCGCGACCAGGGGCCGTAGCGACAATGGTGGCTGGGTGCGGGTGCTCGACGTCGACGGGAGCGTCGTCGACCCTGTCGAAGACGCCTATGACCATGCTTGCGTGCTGCTGGCGCTGGCGCATGCGCATCTGTCGGGCAACCCCGATGCGGAGCGGTTGGGGCGCGAGACCTTCAGCTTCGTCGACCGTCATCTGGAAGACGAGCGCCTGACCGGCTTCCTAGAAGCAGCGGGCGAGCGTGGGGTGCGCCGTTCGAACCCGCATATGCACCTGCTCGAGGCCTTCCTGGCCTGGTACGACGCGACCGGCGAGCGCGCGCATCTGCGCCGCGCGTCGCGCATCATCGACCTCTTTCGTCACCGCTTCTTCGATCCGGACAGCTGGACGGTCGGCGAATATTTCAACGATGATTTCACGCCGGTGGCAGGCGAGAAGGGCCAGTGGACCGAGCCCGGGCATCATTTCGAATGGGCCTCGCTCCTGGTGGATTTCGCCGACAAGACCGGCCAGTCCGATCTCGTCGGCATGGCACGCAAGCTATATGCCTCGGCGGTCGCCAATGGACTCAACCGTTCGACCGGGCTTGCCTATGGGGCGGTGTCACGCAGCGGCATGCCGCTCGATCTCGTGTCGCGTTCCTGGCCGCAGGCGGAAGCCATCAAGGCGGCGATGGCGCTTGACGGCGCGGCGGGGCCGGACCTGAAGCCGGAGGTCGAGGCGCGTGTCGGGCGGCTGTTCCGCTGGCACATCGACCCGGCCCCGACCGGTCTCTGGATCGACAGGGTCGACGAGAAAGGCCGCTCCGTAGCGTCCGAGGTCCCGGCCAGCATCTTCTACCATCTGGTCTTCGCGCTGACGCGTTATCTCGACAAGACCGAAGCCGCCGGCTGAGACCCTTCAGTAGGGGCTGTCGACGTCGCCCGTCTCGACATAGACCGTCTTGAGCTGCGAATAGTGGCTGAGTGCGGCGAGCGAATTCTCGCGGCCGATACCGGACTGCTTGACGCCGCCGAAAGGAATCTCCGCCGGCGCCAGATTGTAGTGGTTGATCCAGCAGGTGCCGGCCTGCAATTCGGCGATGACGCGGTGGGCGCGCGGCAGGTCGCGCGTGAAGACGCCGGCTGACAGCCCGAACTCGGTGTCGTTGGCGCGTGAGATCGCTTCCGCCTCCCCATCGAACGAAAACACGCTCATCACCGGGCCGAAAATCTCCTCTCGTGCGATGCGCATGTCGTCCCTGACATCGGTGAAGATGGTTGGCTCGACGAAGAACCCACGCTCGAAACCCTGCAATTGCGGCACGACGCCGCCATAGGCGAGCGTCGCGCCTTCCTGTTTGCCGATCTCTACGTAGCCGCAAACCTTTTCGTGTTGGGCCTTGTTGATCAGCGGCCCCATCTGGGTTTCCGGATCGAGCGGGTCGCCGATCGCGATCTTCTTGGTGCGTTCGATCAGCCGCTCAACAAACCGGTCATGCATCCCCTTCTGCACGAAGACCCGCGTGCCGTTTGAGCAGACCTGGCCGGTCGAGTAGAAATTGGCCAGCATGGCGCCGCCGACCGCGTTTTCGAGATCGGCATCGTCGAAGACGATCAGGGGCGACTTGCCGCCGAGTTCCATCGTGGCGTGTTTCATCTGGGCGCCGGCCTGCGCAAGCACCTTCCGGCCGGTCGGTACTGACCCTGTCAGTGAGACCTTGGCCACCACCGGATGGCCGGCGAGTGCACTACCGACGTCGCCATAACCCTGGACGACGTTGAAAAGCCCGTCCGGCAGCCCGGCCTCGGTGAAGATTTCCGCCAGCGCCAGCGCGGAAAGGGGTGTGTTTTCCGACGGCTTGAACACCATGGCGTTGCCCATGGCGAGCGCCGGGCCCGACTTCCAGCCTGCGCCCTGGATCGGATAGTTCCAGGCGCCGATGCCCACACACACGCCGAGCGGTTCACGTCGCGTGTAGGCGAAGGGACCGCCGAGATCGACATAGTCTCCGTTGAAGGCGGCGACGGCACCGCCGAAGAATTCGAGCGCCTCGGCGGCCGAGGCGGGGTCCGCGACCAGCGTTTCCTGGATCGCCTTGCCGGTGTCGAGCGTTTCGAGCCGCGCCAGCTCGTCGTTGCGTTCGCGCAGGAGATCGGCCGCGCGGCGCAGGATGCGCCCACGTTCGACCGGGCGCAGCCGCGCCCAAGCCGGCTGCGCGGCGCGAGCTGCCTCGATGGCCAGCTCGACGATGTTGCCGGTCGCGGCATGAAGCCGCGCGATCACCTCGCCCGTGGCCGGATAGATCACCTCCATCGCCGGGCCGCCATCGTCCTCGACATAGCTGCCATTGATGTAATGGGAGGCCTTGGGCTGGGCTTTCATCGCTTGCTCCTGTGCGCACAGTGCGCCGAGACTATCAGGTTTCGTCGGGCAGTGCCGGGGCTGCACTCACCGGTCGCTCTCGCGCCAGCGCGGGTTGATCCAGGGTTCCTGGTTGGATGGCGGCAGCGGCGTGCGCCCGAGAATGTGGTCGGCCGCCTTCTCGCCGGTCATGATCGACGGCCCGTTGAGATTGCCGTTGGTGATGCGCGGGAAGATCGACGAGTCGGCCACCCGCAGACCGTCGACGCCGATCACCCGGCACTCCGGATCGACGACGGACAGCGGATCGTCGGCCCGTCCCATGCGGCAGGTTCCGCAGGGATGGTAGGCGCTTTCGGCGTGCTCGCTGATGAAGTCGTCGAGCTGCGCGTTGCTCTGGACATCACTGCCCGGAGCGATCTCCTCGCCGCGATAGGTGTCGAAGGCCGGCTGCGCGAAGATGTCCCGCGTCAGCCGGATGCAGTGACGGAAATCCTCCCAATCCTCGGGGTGCGACATGTAGTTGAAACGGATCACCGGCTTGTCGGCGGGGTCGGCCGAACGGAGCGTTACGGTCCCGCGCGACTTCGAGCGCATCGGGCCGACATGGGCCTGGAAGCCGTGCGTCTTGGCGGCCGCCCTGCCGTCGTAGCGGATCGCCGCCGGCAGGAAATGGTACTGTATATCAGGGTAGTCGACGCCTGCCTTCGAGCGCACGAAGGCGGCCGCCTCGAAATGGTTGGTGGCCCCCAGACCGGTCTTGAAGAACAGCCACTCGGCGCCGATCAGCGCCTTCGAGAACGGGTTCAGTACGGAGTAGAGTGTGACCGGCTTGGTCGCCTCCTGCTGGATGTAGAGCTCGAGATGGTCCTGCAGGTTGGCGCCGACGCCGGGCCGGTCGGCGATCACCTCGATACCGTGGTCGCGCAGTTGAGCGGCTGGCCCGACGCCCGAGAGCATGAGCAGCTTTGGCGAATTGATCGACGACGCCGCGAGCACGACCTCGCGTCTTGCCTTAACGTGTTGAATCGATCCCTGAGCTTCGATCTCGACCCCGGTCGCGCGTTGATTCTCGATGGTCACTCGCCGCGCGAAGCCCTTGACGAGACTCACATTCTTGCGTTTCAGCGCCGGCCGCAGATAGGCGTTTGCGGCCGACCAGCGCCGGCCGCGATGGATGGTCTGCTCCATCGCGCCGAAACCCTCCTGCTTGCGGCCGTTATAGTCGTCCGTGAGCTCGAAACCGGCCTGGTGTCCGGCCTCGATGAAGGCGGCGTAGAGCGGGTTTCGGCGCCGGCCGCGCTGCACATGCAGCGGCCCCTCGGTGCCGCGCCAGCCCTCCTCGCCGCCATGACTGTGCTCCATGCGCTTGAAGTAGGGCAGGACGTCGGCGAAGCTCCAGCCGGCCGCGCCTTCCTCGGCCCAGTGGTCGAAATCGCGAGCGTGGCCGCGCACATAGACCATGCCGTTGATCGAGGACGAGCCGCCCAGCACCTTGCCGCGCGGCGTGGCGAGAACGCGGTTGCCGAGATGCGGCTCGGGCTCGCTCGAAAACCCCCAATCGTAGAAGCTGGTGTTCATCGGGATCGACAGCGCAGACGGCATCTGGATGAACGGGCCGATGTCGGAGCCGCCATATTCGATGACGATCACCGAGTGCCTGCCGTCTTCCGACAGCCGGTAGGCGAGGGCGGAGCCGGCAGAGCCCGATCCGACGATGACATAGTCTGCTTCAAGCATCGCCGACATGCCTCGCGAAGTCGGCGAGCGAGACATTGCCGCCGGTGGCGACGACGAGGACTGTCTTGCCGGCAACGTCGAGATGGCCGTCAAGCAGAGCGGCCAGCGACGCCGCACCTGACGGTTCCAGGACCAGTTTCATCTTCTCGAAGGCAATCTTCATCGCGCGACGAACGGCGGCATCCGAAACCGAAAGGCCACGCACGCCCGCCGCCGTTACCGCTGCGAACGGGGCGGCGCCAGGCTTGCGCGCCATCAGCCCGTCGCAGATCGTGCTCGGCCCGATCGGCATCGTCTCGATCTCGCCGTGCGTGAGCGACCGGCCCATGCCGTCAAAGCCTTGCGGTTCGACAGCGAAGATCTGCGTGGCCGGCGAGAGGTAGTGGAAGGCGAGCGAGACGCCACCGATCAGCCCGCCGCCGCCGACCGGGCAAAGCAGGATGTCGGCCTGCGCCTTGCCGGCCGCAAGCTGGTCGAGCGCTTCGAGACCGGCACCAGCCTGGCCGGCGACGATCAGCGGATCGTCGAAGGGATGCAGGAGCATCAGCCCTTCCTCGTCGGCGATCGCCGCGGCCTTCTCCGCCGCCACCTCCTCGCGCGCCCGTTCGCCATGCTCGGTCAGCACCACGCGGGCGCCGTAGCCGGCCGTTGCCTCGCGCTTGGCGGCAGGCGCGTCGACGGGCATGACGATGGTCACCGGAATGCCGAGCGCCTGGCCGGCGGCGGACAGCCCTTGCGCGAAATTGCCGGACGAGTAGGCGACGACCCCGCGCCGCGCTTCGTCGGCGGTGAGCTGCTTCAGCCGCCAATAGGCGCCGCGAACCTTGAACGAGCCGGCCCATTGCAGCGATTCCGGCTTTACGAAGACACGCGCTGCGCCGGTCTCCCGGGCAAGGGCGGCCGATGCCAACAATGGCGTGATCTGGGTCGCCTTCGACGTGACCGCGTAGGCGTCCTGCAACTGGCCGAGGTCGGGAACGATGCTAAGGGACATCATTCGCCCCTCGGGAAGCGCTTTTCTTCCTCAAGCACGTTCAGGTCCATATGGTTGCGCATGTAGCGCTCGGAGGCCTGCCGCAGCGGCTGGAAGTCCCACGGATAGTAGGCGCCGTTCCGGAGGGCGGGATAGATGACCCAGCGCCGCGCCTGGCTCTCGCGCACCTCGGCGTCGAAGGCGGCCATGTTCCAGCGCGCCCGCACTTCTTCCATGAAGCCTGCGACATCGGATGCATATTCCGGGAGCCCGGCGAGATTGTCCTTCTCGAGCGGGTCGGCCTCAAGATCGAAGAGTTGCGGCGGATCGAGTTCGCAATGCACGAACTTGAACCGGCCCTCGCGGATCGCGACCAACGGCGCATAGGAACCTTCCGCGGCATACTCCATCAACACCGGTTCAGTGCGCTCGCCGCCGCCCAGAACCGGCACCAGCGACTGTCCATCCGTCCACGGCATGATGGCTTCCATGTCCGCGCCGGCGAGGTCGCAAAGGGTGGGCAGGATGTCGAGGTTTGAGACAGGCACGTCGAGGCGACCGGCTCCGATGCCGGGTCCCGCCACCATCAGCGGTACACGCGCGGAACCCTCGAAGAACGACATCTTGAACCACAGCCCGCGCTCGCCGAGCATGTCGCCATGGTCGGAGCAGAACAGGATGATCGTGTCGTCGAGCATCCTGGTGCGGTCGAGCGTGTCGATCAGCTCGCCGACCTTGTCGTCGAGGTAGGAGATGTTGGCGAAGTAGGCGCGCCGCGAGCGACGGACATGTTCCGTGCGGATTTCGAAGGCGGCGTAGTCGCTGGCAAGATAGAGCCGTTGCGAATGCGGATCTTGCTCGTTTTCTGGGATGTGTGCCACCTGCGGCTCGAGCGCCGGGCAGTCCTCGTAGAGATCCCAGTATTGCCGCCGCGCGACGTAAGGATCGTGCGGATGGGTGAAGGAGACGGTCAGGCACCAGGGGCGCCGCGCCGGGTCATCGGAGGCGCGGGCATGTTCGTAGAGCTTCTGGACGCCGTGGAAGCAGACCTCGTCGTCATACTCCATCTGGTTGGAGATTTCGGCCACGCCGGCGCCGGTGACAGAGCCGAGATTGTGGTACCACCAGTCGATGCGCTCGCCCGGCTTGCGATAATCGGGTGTCCAGCCGAAATCGGCTGGATAGATGTCGGTCGTGAGCCGCTCCTCGAAGCCATGCAACTGGTCGGGGCCGACAAAATGCATCTTTCCGGACAGGCAGGTGTGATAGCCCGCCGCGCGCAGATGGTGGGCGTAGGTTGGGATCGAGGAGGCGAACTCGGCCGCGTTGTCGTAGACGCGGGTGCGCGACGGCAGTTGCCCACTCATGAACGATGCCCGCCCCGGCGCGCAGAGAGGCGAGGCGGTGTAGTTGTTGGCAAAACGCGCCGAGCGCGCGGCCAGCGCCTTCAGGTGTGGCGCGTGCAGGAAATCGGCCGGGCCGTCGGGGAACAGCGTCCCGTTGAGCTGGTCGACCATGATGATAAGGATATTCGGTCGCCTGTTCACGGGGCAGCGTCTCCGGCAGCCAGCATGGTTTCGACATAGTTCTCGACCAGCGCGATGGCGCTGGCGGCGTTGGGGGCGCCTTCCTTGAGCGCGCGGCGGATGTAAAGCCCGTCGATCATCGCGGCGACGCCCTCGGCGACGCGCTCGGCCCGGGAGCGCTCCATCAGAGGACCGAGCCCGCTCATCAGGTTCGAGTTGAGGCGCCGCGCATAGACCTTCAAAAGCCGACGCATAGCCGGCGAGCGTTGCGCCTCGACATAGAAGGCAAGCCATGCGGCAATGGTCTCGGGCTGGAACTGCGTCTGCGAAAAGCTGATGGCAATGATGGCCGAGATGCGATCGCGAGGCGTTTTCGCCCCGGCCAGCGCATCACGGCCGTCGCGGCCGAATTCGGACAGCAGATGCCGCATGGTGGCCTGCAGCAGGTCGTCCTTGGCACCAAAATAATGATGCGCGAGGGCTGGCGAGACACCCGCGATCCCGGCGATCTCCGACATGGTCACGTCGAGCGAACCGCGTGCGCCGATTGCCGCAATGGCGGCGTCGATCAGCGCCTTGCGGCGCACCGGTTCCATTCCGATCCTGGGCATCATCGAGCTCCCTTTCTGTCGTCTATTTTTAATTGAGCCATCAATCAATAAAAAAATCTCGCAAGTGTATGCGCGCCCCTTTACGCGCATGTTGATTTATGTTCACGCTTGAACAATCAATTGCCGCGCACGACATTTCCGCTACAGTGCGCATCACCGTGGAGGCCGTAGAAATGACCGCATCGATCGTAGGATGGGCGCATTCGCCGTTTGGCAAGCTGGAAGACGAGACGCTCGAGGGGCTGATCACGAAAGTTGCAGCCGACGCTATCGAACATGCCGGGATCGGGCCTGACGACGTCGACGAGATCGTGCTCGGCCACTTCAATGCCGGCTTCTCGCCCCAGGATTTCACTGCCAGCTTGGTGCTGCAGGCCGACGACCGGCTGCGCTTCAAGCCTGCGACGCGTGTCGAAAACGCCTGTGCGACCGGCTCCGCGGCAGTGCGTCAGGGGCTGCGCGCCATCGAGGCCAAGGCGGCGCGCGTCGTGCTGGTCGTCGGCGCCGAGCAGATGACCAAGACGCCCGGTCCCGAGATCGGCAAGAACCTTCTCAAGGCCTCTTACCTGCCCGAGGACGGCGATACGCCGGCCGGCTTCGCCGGCGTCTTCGGCAAGATCGCCAGCGCCTATTTCCAGCGTTATGGCGACCAGTCCGACGCGCTGGCCATGATCGCGGCCAAGAACCACAAGAACGGCGTCGACAATCCCTATGCGCAGATGCGCAAGGATTTCGGCTTCGAGTTCTGCCGCACCGAGAGCGACAAGAACCCTTTCGTCGCCGGCCCGCTGAAGCGCACCGATTGTTCGCTGGTCTCCGACGGCGCCGCCGCCATCGTGCTGGCCGAGACCCAGACGGCGCTTTCCATGCGCCGCGCCGTCGCCTTCCGCGCCAACGAGCATGTGCAGGATTTCCTGCCAATGTCGAAGCGCGACATCCTCGCTTTCGAGGGCTGCAGCGAAGGCTGGAGCCGGGCGCTCTCCAGGGCGCGTCTCAAGATCGACGATCTCTCCTTCGTCGAGACGCATGACTGCTTCACGATCGCCGAACTGATCGAATATGAGGCGATGGGCCTGGCCAAGCCCGGCGAGGGCGCCCGGATCGCGCTCGAGGGCCAGACGGCCAAAGACGGCCGCCTCCCGGTCAATCCGTCCGGGGGGCTCAAGGCAAAGGGGCACCCGATCGGCGCCACCGGCGTTTCCATGCACGCCTTGACCGCCATGCAACTGACCGGCGAGGCAGGCGGCATCCAGGTACCCGACGCCAGCATCGGCGGCATCTTCAACATGGGTGGCGCCGCCGTCGCCAACTACGTGTCGATCCTCGAAAGGATCAAATGAGGCACGCGGCCGTCGTCACCGGCGGGGCGTCCGGTATCGGCCTTGCCGTCGCCGGGCGCCTGCTTGAGGACGGCTGGCCGGTGGCCGTGCTCGATGCCGACCGTGAAGCACTGGCCGATGCCGAGGATGCGCTCGAAGGGGAGGGTGCTCTCTTCCTCGAGGCCGACATCACCGATGAGGACGAGATCGCCGAGGCCTTCGACTCGATCGTCGACCGCGTCGGCCCGGTTGGCGGCCTGGTGAACTCAGCCGGCATCGCGCGCGACGTGCCGTTCCTGGAGACGAGCGCCGAACTGATGCGCCGCATTCTCGACGTCAACCTCGTCGGCTCCTTCATCTGCGCCCGCGCGGCGATCGAACGGCGTTCGGAAACGCTCGCCATCGTCAATATCGCCTCCGTTTCCGGCCTGCGCGCCAATGCCGGCCGCGTCGCCTATGGCGCGTCCAAGGCGGCCGTGAGGATGATGTCGGAGGTGATGGCGGTCGAACTGGCCGGCGACGGGATCAGGGTCAATTGCGTGGCGCCGGGGCCGATCGACACCCCGATGGTGGCGCGGCTTCACGAAGATCACCAGCGCAGCGACTGGATTGCGCGCGTGCCGGAGGGGCGTTATGGCGAACCGGACGAGGTCGCAGCCGCGATCGCGTTCCTGCTGTCGCCGGAAGCAAGCTATATCAACGGCCAGACACTTGCCGTCGATGGCGGCTTTCTGGCCGCCGGCATCATCCGGCGCGGCGACTGAATTTCATCAACGGAGACAAACGAAAATGCGTAGACTGGTCGCGGCCCTTCTGATGGGCGTCGCCATGCAGGGTGTCGCCCTAGCCAATGATGACGAGGCAAAGGCGTTTGCCCAGGCGTTCTGCTCGCTGGGCGATCTCGAACAAGGCATGGGCCGCATGTACCTCCTGTCACCGTCTCTCGCCGAGGCGGTGAAGTCCGCGCTGGCCGAGAACGCCAAACTGCAGGCGGCGACCCCGGACGAAAAGCCGCCGCTCGGCGATGGCGTTCCCTGGCAGAGCGTCCCCGATCGCGCTCCGGTGTGCGAGGCGGGCGCCGTTTTGGCCGAAGGCGAAGCGACCCTCGTCGAGGTGCGTTATTCGTTTCCGGATGCGCCCGACGCCAACTGGACCGACCGCCTTGTGCTGATACCGGGCGGCGGCGCGCTGGTTATCGACGATATCCGCTATGGTGCGGAGGGCGATGACGACACCTTGCGCAAGGCGTTGACGGAAGCGTTCCGCTCCTAGGGTGCGACGTTTCCAGGCCGGCTGTCGATGCAGCCGGCCTGGCTAAAGATCAACGGCCCGCGGAGGGAGCCGATGCTTCTGGCGATAGAGCAGGGCAACACCAACAGCCTGTTTGCCGTCCATGACGGCGAGAACTGGATCGCCCAGTGGCGCTCCGCGACCGAACCGAACCGCACGGCCGACGAATATGCCGTCTGGCTGCACCAATTGCTGTCGATGGCGGGACTGGAACTTCGCCTGCTCGATGCCTGCATCATCTCCAGTGTCGTGCCCCAGTCGATCTTCAACCTGCGCAACCTGTCGCGCCGCTACCTCCATGCCGAACCGCTGGTGATCGGCGAGAATGTCGATCTCGGCATTCCCATACGCGTCGGCAAGCCTGCCGAAGTCGGTGCTGACCGCGTCGTCAATGCCCTGGGCGCCCATATCGCCTATCCCGGGCCTCTAATCATCATCGACAGCGGTACGGCCACGACCATCGACGTCGTCGCAGCCGATGGCGGTTTCGAGGGCGGCGCGATCGCCCCGGGCATCCACTTATCGGTCGAGGCGCTCCACAACGCTGCGGCCAAGCTGCCGCGCGTCGCGCTTCGCAAGCCGCAGCGTGTGGTCGGCAACGACACGGTGAGCGCCATGCAGTCCGGCGTCTTCTGGGGTTATATCGGCCTGATCGAGGGCATGATCGAGCGTATCAAGGCCGAGCGGAACGAGGAGATGACCGTGGTGGCGACCGGCGGCATTGCCTCGCTTTTCTACGACGCGACCGAATCGATCCACCATTTCGATCCCGACGTGACGATCCGCGGGCTGCTCGAAATCTACCGGCGCAACAACTCAAGCCGGCCGTAGGCCGGGATTTTCAAGGCCGGCCTGGCGAAGTCGAAACCCGCGACCAGCCCGAAAAGGTGAAACTCCAGGCCGCTGCGGGCGCCGGCGGCAATCCCAGCCAGACCGGCAAGTGTCGCGTGGATGTCCCGCCCGTCGGGCGCGATCGACAGTGCCGCCCAGCCCGGCGCGAAGTCGCGGCCGATTGCATTCGGCGGCAGCACGGCGCCGAGTTCGGGCACCGCCCGCAGCACATGCGCGACGAAACTGTTGGAGTTGGGACCGGGCCATATCCGGTAGTCGCCGGAGCGCACATAGGGGTAATCGGCGATCGCGCTCTCCACCGCCGGGATCAGCTGCGCGGCGGGTGGGCCTTCCAGGCTTGCGACGATCTCGGGATCGTTGGAATACCAGCGGCCATCGGCCGGGTAGCGGTTGCGGCGTACCGGCGTGCCCCAGCCGACCTTGTCGTAGCGGTCGTAACCGGACTGGCCCGGCCGCTTGACCACGATCCAGCTGTGAACCGCAAAGGCGCCCTTCAGCCCGCCTGTGCGTGCGGCGAGGATATGGATCGCCGCGGCGTCGGGCAGGGGAGCAGGCAGAACCCCGCTCGCAGACCAGTCTGCCGTTCGCCACGAGGACGGACGCTCGCTGACGGCCCACCAGGCGGCCGTCGCCATCGACGGCAGCAGGAAGACGGCCAGCAAGGCCGCAACGGTTCGGCGCACCAGTTTCATCGACGATTTCTTTTGCCTGTTCTGGAACAAGGGAATAGTTGCGTGCGGCATCGGCAACTAAAATTTCGGTGAGGCCATGGCAAATCCGGTTCTGGTCGAGGTTACGCGCGGCGATCTGGTGGAAAGCCGGCATCGCGGCGCCATCGCGGTCTTCGACGCCGACGGCGCCGTCGTCACGGCTGTCGGCGATGTCGATGCGCCGGTCTTCCCGCGTTCGGCCGTGAAAGCCATCCAGGCCTTGCCGCTGGTCGAAAGCGGCGCAGCGGACGCGCTGGGCTTCGGCGACCGCGAACTCGCTCTCGCCTGCGCCTCCCATTCCGGTGAGGTCGCGCACGCCGCACTTGCGGCATCGATGCTGGCGAAGGTCGGCCTCGATGAACAGGCGCTCGAGTGCGGTGCCCACTGGCCATTCTCGGACGAGGCGTCGCGGAGGCTGGCGCGCGACGGCGAGACACCCAGCCAGTTGCACAACAACTGTTCGGGCAAGCATGCCGGTTTCATCTGCGCCTGCTGTCACGAAGGCCTGCCCAGCAAGGGCTATGTCGGTTTCGGCCACGCCTGGCAGCTGCGGCTGCGTGAGACGATGAGCGAAGTCACCGGCGTTGCTCACGACGAGGCGAACGCCGCCGTCGATGGCTGCTCCATACCCACCCATGCCGTGCCGTTGCGCGCCCTGGCTGCCGGCTTTGCCCGCATGGCGACCGGGGTCGGCCTGGGCCCGGCGCGGGCGGCAGCGGCCAGCAGGCTCCTGACCGCCTGCATGAAGGAGCCTTTCTACGTGTCGGGAACCGGGCGCATGGATGCGCAGCTGATGGAAGCGGGCAACGGCCGCATCTTTGTCAAGACCGGAGCGGAGGCTGTCTACTGCGCCGCGGTCCCCGAGTTTGGGGTCGGCATTGCGATCAAATGCGACGATGGCGGCACCCGCGCCTCCGAAACGATCGTCGCCGCGGTGCTAGCCCGGCTGTTGCATCAGGACGACCAACTGGCCCGGCGGCTGTATGAACTGGCGCAGCCGGGTGTGCCGACCCGCCGCGGCGCGGTGGTCGGCCAGGTGCGGCCGGCCGGCGAACTGGCCCGGTAGCAAGCCCGCCAGTCAGCCTGCCCGGTTGCGCTCCACCGTCAGGTGGCGGAACCCGGACGTGTCGCCGGTAATGAGGTCGTGGGTGACGCGGTCGACCCAGCGATGGCCGCGGATCGCGCCGTTCGGCGTTTCCGAGATCACGTTGTCGGCAATCACCGCCGCGCCGGCGCCCTCGACGACGCTGACGGCGATGCCGGTGCCGGCACGTCGAATGATGTTGCCCGTCGCCGTCACGTTACGCAGGAACGGTCCCCAGCCGAGATGGAGGCCGAAGAGCGGCGCGTTTTCGACCACGTTGCCGGTAACGGCGGTGTCGGCTTCTGCGGTGATGCCGACACCGAAGCCGGGCGGATCGGCCTCGTAAGGACCGGAGGTCGAGAGGTTGCGTACCAGATTGCCCGAGCAGACGGCGAGGCGACCGCCTTCATTGTAGTTGACCATCGAGATGCCGTTGGCGGCGCCGTCGACGATGTTGCCGGCGATCAGAGCCCCCTCGTAGGCGAATTCCGAATAGACCGCCGTTTCACCGGAGCGCAGGCAGTTGTTGCCGGTGATCTGGATGTTGCTGCCGCCGTTCGAACGGATCGCGGAAAAGGCGCAGTCCGAGATGGCGTTGTCTGTGACCATGACGTTGCCGGCGCGGAAGACATTGATGCCGTTTCCGAACGGGCCGGTACCGCCATTGCGCGCAGCGATGCGGCTGACGCGGTTGCCGGAGACGATGGTGCCGTCTTCGCCCGGCTGCCAGCGATGGACCAGAATGCCATTGTTGCCGCAGTCGGAAATGGTGTTGCCGATGATCGAAAGGCCCGAGGCCTGGACGCTGTAGATCGCCGCGTCCGCAGCACCGGAAATCTCCGAGCGCTCGATGCGACCGGCGACGGCTTCCAGCGACAGCGCGTGCTTGCCGCTGCCGATGATGGTGCAGTTGTCGACTACCAGACGGCGGGCGCCGCGCACGGCGACCAGCGCCGGCACGTGATCGCTCATCCAGCGATTGGCGCCGTCGAGGGTGATGCCGGTCAGTTCCAGATGGTCGGCGGCTTCGGCCAGGAACAGATGTCCGTTGCCGCCATAGATGATGCGTGAGGCGCCGGGAACGCCGGTCATGCGCAACTGCCGCGGCAGGATGATGTTGGAAACGACATAGTCGCCCGGCGGCAGGTAGACCGGCGCATCGCGGTCCGCCGCTTTTTGCAGGATGTCCTGAAACGCCTTGCTCTGGTCGTCATAGGTGCCGGGCTGCATGCCGAGTTCGGCCGCGTCGAGGCTGCCGCGGATAGAGGCCGTCTCGATCCCGGACAGGTTGGCGGCGCGGGCAGGCAGGGTCACCGCCGCACCCATGGCGGTTGCGCCCGCCAGAAACGCGCGTCTGTTCAGCATTGGCACAGCTCCGAAGCTTCTTCCGATGACGGAGCAATCGGCGTGCCAGGCCGGCGCAAGCGAGGTCGCGAGCTGCAGCGATGCGAAGTTTCAGGTCTGTTCGGAGTGGTCGCGGAAGAAAGCCGCGGCGCCGGCCTCGTCGATCTCACCGGCGGCAAGCGACATCGTAAAGACATAAAGATGCCCGTCGTCCGCGGTCATCCGGCGGCCATTCAACGCCAGAAAAAGCATGGCGGTGACGATAGCTGTTCGCTTGTTGCCGTCCACGAACGGGTGGTTGCGGGCTAGCCCGAACGCATATGCCGCGGTCAGTTCGAAGACGTCGGGCTGGCCGTAGGCTGCCTTGTTGACCGCGCGGTGCAGCGCTGATTCGAGCGCGTTTTCGTCTCTGATACCGCTGGCGCCCCCGTGCCGTCGCAACTGTTCGGCATGAAGAGCTTCAACAACCTGCCGAGTGGGGAATTCCCACTTCATTCGGCGAGTTTCTGCAGGGCCACCTTGTAGCGGTCCATGATCTCGCGTGCGGTTTCCATCTGCCGCTCGAACGAGTCATCGGCGCGCGACAGGACGATTTCGCCATTGTCTTGAGAAATTACGACAGCGTCCCCGGCTTTGAGATTCAGGCTCTCGAGCAGTTCCTTCGGCAGAATCACGCCTTCGGAGTTGCCTATCTTGCGGATGACGGTGTTCATGGTCGCGGCCTCGCTGTTGCAACGCATATTATAACAGGCGATTGCCTGTGTTGCAACGCTCGTTGAAACGCGCTCCTATCGCTCCAGAAGCCTGTCGACCAGCTCTTCCGCTGCTTCCGGAATGACCGTACCGGGTGGGAAGATGGCGGTCGCGCCAGCCTTCAGCACGGCGTCGAAATCGTCTGGCGGGATCACACCGCCGGCAACAATCATGATGTCGTCGCGGCCGAGCTTCCCGAGCGCCTCGGCAAGTTCCGGCACCAGCGTCAAATGGCCGGCGGCCAGTGAGGAGGCGCCGACGATCTGGACGTCATGCTCGACCGCCAGCCTGGCAATCTCGTCGGGCGTCTGGAACATGGCGCCCACCGTGACGTCGAAACCGAGATCGGCGAACGCGGTGGCGATCACCTTCTGACCGCGATCATGGCCATCCTGGCCCATCTTGGCGACCAGGATGCGTGGTGCGGCACCGGCCTTCTCGCGATAGGCCTCGACCTTTTGCTGCACCCGGTCGACGGCGGGACTGTCGCCGATCTCCTTGCGGTAGACACCGCTGATCGTCTGCACCGAGGCGACGTGGCGACCGAAGACTTTCTCCAGCGCCAGTGAAATCTCGCCGACCGTGGCCTTGGCGCGGGCCGCCTTGACAGCGAACTCAAGGAGATTGCCGCCGCCGCTGGCCGCTTCGGTCAGCGCGGTCAGCGCGCTCTCCACGGCACCGACGTCGCGAGTACCTTTCAACTCCTGCAGCTTGGAAAGCTGGCGTGCGCGCACCTGGGCGTTGTCGACCTTGAGCACATCGACGTCCATCTCTTCGGCCGGGCGGAACGCGTTGACGCCGACCATCGTCTGGCGGCCGGAATCGATGCGCGCCTGGGTGCGCGCGGCCGCCTCCTCGATGCGCATCTTGGGGATGCCCTTCTCGATCGCCGCCGCCATGCCGCCAAGGCTCTCCACCTCCTCGATGTGGTCGAGCGCGCGTGCGGCAAGGTCGTGCGTAAGCTTTTCGACGAAGGCCGAACCGCCCCAGGGGTCGATGGTTCGGGTTGTGCCGGACTCCGTCTGCAGGATGATCTGCGTATTGCGGGCGATACGGGCCGAATGGTCGGTCGGCAGCGCCAGCGCCTCGTCGAAGGCGTTGGTGTGCAGCGACTGCGTGCCGCCCTGGGTCGCCGCCATCGCCTCGATCATCGTGCGCACGATGTTGTTGTAGGGATCCTGTGCGGTCAGCGACCACCCCGACGTCTGGGTGTGAGCGCGGAGCGCCAGCGATTTCTGGCTCTTGGGCGCAAAGTTCTTCTGCATCAGCGACGCCCACAGGAGCCGTCCGGCACGCTGCTTGGCGACCTCCATGAAGAAGTTCATGCCGGCGTTCCAGAAGAAGGAGAGTCGCGGTGCGAACTGGTCGATGTCGAGCCCGGCGGCGATGCCGGCGCGGGCATATTCGATGCCGTCGGCGATCGTGTAGGCAAGCTCCAGGTCGACCGTCGCTCCGGCCTCCTGGATGTGATAGCCGGAGATCGAGATCGAATTGAACTTCGGCATCTTCTGCGCCGTGTAGGAAAAGATGTCGGAGATGATCCGCATCGACGGCTTCGGCGGGTAGATATAGGTGTTGCGGACCATGAACTCCTTGAGGATGTCGTTCTGGATGGTCCCGGCCAGTGCTTCCTCGGAGACGCCCTGTTCTTCTGCCGCCACGATGTAGAGCGCCATGATTGGTAGAACCGCACCGTTCATGGTCATCGATACTGTCATCTCGTCGAGCGGAATGCCGTCGAACAGCTGGCGCATGTCGAGGATGGAATCGATCGCAACCCCGGCCATGCCGACATCGCCGGCGACGCGCGGATGGTCGCTGTCGTAACCGCGGTGGGTGGCGAGATCGAAGGCGACCGAAAGGCCCTTCTGGCCGGCGGCGAGGTTGCGCCGGTAGAAGGCGTTCGACTCTTCCGCTGTCGAAAACCCCGCATATTGACGGATCGTCCAGGGCTGCTGGACATACATGGTCGGGTAAGGCCCGCGAACGAAGGGCGGGGCGCCGGGATAGGTGTCGAGATGGCTGAGGCCGGCAAGGTCGTCTTCCCCATAGACCTTGTAGACAGCGATTCCCTCCGGCGTCTCCAACGCGATACTGTCGTCCTTGACCGCGAAAGGCGCGGGTTTTTGCCAGGGTATCGTGGAAAAATCCGGGATCATGCCTGCCTTCCGAGCAATTCGTCGAGGCGCGTCGGTGCAAGGGGCTCGCAATGGATCGTGCCGTCGGTCGGCAGCGGCCTGACTTCGGCTTCCAGCACTTGAATCTCCCTTTCGCTCGCCGCCGGGTAGAGCGTGGTGCCGACGATTTCGCGAGATCCGTCCCGGTAGCTCGCGACGCGTTTCTCGGCCGTCGCTCGCACCCGTTCCTGGACGCGGCCGGCTGCCAGCGACTTCAGCGCCCCGCCCTCCTGTTCGATGCGCTGGAACTCCTCCCAGGCGGCCTCGCAGAGCGCCTCGGTGAGCGCGGCGGTGCCGCCGGCACCGGCTACCGGGTCGGCCACGAAACCGATGCCGCTTTCCTCCGCCAGCACCAACTGCGTGTTGCGGGCAACGCGACGGGCAAAGCCCTCCGGAAGGCCGTGGGTCAACGCGTGCGGAAGTACCGAAATCGAGTCTGCACCCCCGACGGCGGCGGCGAAGACGGCGATGGTGGAGCGCAGGATATTGGTCTCCGGGTCCTTGGCCGTCATCATTCGCCATGAGGTTTCGGCATGGATGGTGGCGGGCGACGGCTCGATGCCGCACACTTCCTGGGCGCGCGCCCAGAGCCGCCGCAGTGCCCTGAGCTTGGCGATGGTGACGAACTGGTTCTGGTCGGCCGACGTGGCGAAGCCGACATGCGGCGCGGCGTAGACCAGTGGCTGGCGCGCCTTCTCGAACATGCGCAGGTGCGAAACCGCGGAGGCCAGCATGATGCCCAGTTCCTGGGCTTCGCTGGAGCCGCCATTGTGGCTGACCCTGCCGTCGGCTTCCAGGAGCACGCCCGGGACGCCAAGAGCGAAGAAATGCGCCAGCGATTGCGGCATCGAGGCCTCGAGCGCCTCGATCGACATGCGCAGCCGCCCGGTGCCGGCGAAGATGGCGGCGGGATCGATGCCGAATGCGAGTTGCAGGCGGGCCGGATCGGCCTGTTTGGCGGTCAGCGAGGCCACCAGCCAGTCGATCGAGGTGCGGCTCATCGGATGCGCGTCGATGCGCAGGGCGAGACGATTGAGCGGCACGTTGTCCAGCGCGCGGTCGAAGGCCTCGCTCGTGCAGGGCAGGCCGTAACCAAAGGCGTTGGGAGCGCCTTCAAAGACCAGCGAAAGGCCGGTGGCGCCGCCCTCGATGTCCTCGATCGCCTGCCGGTTGGCGCGCGCCGGGTCGGGATCGTCGACGCGTTGCATGATCCGCCACGGCGCGGAGGTGTCGATCCTTCCCGACGGCAACGGGTGGACGGAGCGGGGGTAGAGCGGCTCGATCTTGATGCCGTCATCGGTGCTCGAGACGAGGGCTTCGTCGAACGATGCCCCCTTGAGCGCCTTTTCCGCGAGCGCTCGCCAAGCGGCTTCGTCGACCGGCGGAAAGGAGATGTCGCTGATCAGTTTGTGGTCCATGGCAGTCGGGTCGAGTTCCCCCACAACAAGGTCCAGCCTAGAGGTCAGGCATGGACCCGGCAACAAATCCGGCCGGCCGGCCGCGCAGCGGTGGAACAGTGCGACCTTTTCGCATCACCGGCCCGGCTGCCTTGCAGCTTCCGATACAGTCGGACGGCAGGCTCGGCAACCGCACTTTCGACAAACGTCCGGGAAGTTGTGGCCGGCGGCGCGCATGTCTATACGTCAGGTGGACGCGGCTGGCGCCATGGCCTGTCGCGACAATTTGCGACGAGGGACCCATATGGCGCAGGACGAGAGCCTCTTCATCGGCGCGAGCCGCAAGCCGGACGACAGCTACCAGTCATCCGAGCAGTTGCTGCTGAAATATGCCAACCGGCACGGCCTGGTGACCGGGGCGACCGGCACCGGAAAGACCGTGACCCTGCAGATCCTGGCTGAAGGCTTCTCCAATGCCGGCGTCCCGGTCTTCTGCGCTGACGTCAAGGGCGACCTTTCGGGCATCGCCGTCATGGGCGAGGCGAAGGATTTTCTCCTGAAGCGCGCGGAGACCATCAAGCTCGACCCGTACGAGTTCCAGGAATTCCCGGTGATCTTCTGGGATCTGTTCGGAGAGAAGGGTCACCCAGTACGGACCACCGTTGCGGAGATGGGGCCGCTGCTATTGTCGCGGCTGATGAACCTCTCCGACGCACAGGAAGGCGTCATGAACATCGCCTTCCGCATAGCCGACGAGGAGGGCATGGCACTTCTCGACATGAAGGACCTGCAGGCGATGCTGGCCGACATTGCCGAGCGCGCCGACGAGATCGGCCGCACCTACGGTAATGTCAGCAAGGCCTCGGTCGGCGCCATCCAGCGCTCGCTGCTGGTGCTGGAGCAGCAGGGCGGCAACCATTTCTTCGGCGAACCGGCACTCAAGATCGCCGACCTGATGCGCACCACGCGCGACGGACGCGGCGCGATCAACGTCCTCGCCGCCGACAAGCTGATGATGAACCCGCGGCTCTATTCGACGTTCCTGCTGTGGCTGATGTCGGAACTGTTCGAGGAACTGCCCGAGGTGGGCGATCCCGACCGCCCGCGCCTGGTCTTTTTCTTCGACGAGGCGCATCTCCTGTTCGATGAGGCTCCGAAAGCGCTGGTCGACCGGGTCGAGCAGGTGGTGCGGCTGATCCGGTCGAAGGGCGTCGGCGTCTATTTCGTCACCCAGAACCCGCTGGACGTGCCGGACACGGTTCTCTCCCAGCTCGGCCATCGCATCCAGCATGCCCTGCGCGCGTATACGCCGCGGGAACAGAAGGCGGTGAAGACGGCAGCCGAAACCTTCCGGCCCAATCCCGACTTCGACTGTGCCGAGGCGATCACCCAGCTGGGCGTGGGCGAGGCGCTGGTCTCGACGCTGGAAGCCAAGGGTATCCCGTCGATGGTGCAGCGGACGCTGATCCGGCCGCCGGCTTCACGGCTGGGGCCGATCGACGATGGCGAACGCAAGGAGGTGATGGCGATCAGCCCGGTCGCCGGTCAATACGACGAGAACGTCGATCGCGAATCGGCCTTCGAGATGCTGCAGAAGAAGGCCGCAGCGGCGGCCAAGGCGGAAGAGGAAGCGGCGCGGCGCGAGGAGGAGGACGATCACGGGGACAGTGGCCGTCGCGGCCGATGGACCTTGCCCGACTTCGACGACGATGATGACGACGATCGCAGGAGCAGCCGCCGGACGTCTACACGCAGCAGGACCACCACGACGCGGCGACGCTCATCGAACCGGCAAGGCGTCGCCGAAGCGGCGATCAAGTCGGTCGTGCGGTCGGTCGGGACGCAGGTCGGGCGCGCCATCGTGCGCGGTATCTTGGGCAGCCTGAAGAAGGGGCGTTGACGGCCCGGCCGCGGGCGGCGGTCAGGAAACGACCGCGCCCAGGCCCGAGGTGACCAGGATCGGGGTGCGGTTGGGCACCCGGTCGTAAAGGTCCATCACGTCCTGATTCATCATGCGCACGCAGCCTGACGACACCGACTTGCCGATCGTCCACCACTCTGGCGAACCATGCACGCGGTAGAGCGTGTCGACACCGTCCTGAAAAATGTAGAGCGCGCGCGAGCCAAGCGGGTTGTCCAGCCCGGGCGCCATGCCGCCATTCTCGGCACTGTATTTTTCCAGTTCCGGCTGGCGCTTGATCATCTCGGCCGGCGGCGTCCATGTCGGCCATTTGCGCTTCCACTGGATGATCGCACGGCCGGACCATTCGAAGCCGGCGCGGCCGAGGCCGACGCCGTAGCGGATCGCCTCGCCGCCCTCGCGCACGAGGTAAAGGTGATGCGCGGAGGTATCGACGACGACGGTTCCCGGCCGCTCGCCGGTGGGATCGGGCACGAGACGGCGAAGATAACGCCGATCCATCTTGTCGAGCGGGATCGCCGGCAACTCGTAGCCCTCGTCGACCACCGGCCCATACATCTCGGCATAGCTGCCGAAGGCGGAGTCGACGCCGAGCTTGGGTCGTCCCGGTTCGTCCGAGCGGGGCACGCTGGCGGTCGTGGTGCAGGAAGCCAGTGCAGCGGACGCCAGACCGGTTCCGACGCCGACCAGAAGCGAGCGACGCGATAGCCTGTTGGCAGGCGGATGATAATTGCCGGACATGATACCTCTTAGATGCAAGCCACTAGAAACGATTCAACGTCCGGCGCGCCGAACGTTCCTCCCGCGAGCGGGATATGGGGCGTCAATTGAGGCGGCGGGGTGAACAAAGGGAGGCGCTGTTGTGATCGCGCACCACCTGTTGCAGCTCTGCAACGCCGAGGGCTGGTGGCGGCAAGAATCGGACGAGCCCCGCCAAACTGTGCGGGTTAGGAGAGCCCCTCCAGCGACGGCAGGATGAGCGCCGGTGAGAAATCCCGGTATTCGTCGGGCTGGTTGGCGCGGTTGATCCAGACCGTGCGGAAGCCGAACTTGGTCGCCCCGGCGATGTCCCAGCGGTTGGACGACTGGAAGGAGACCGCGTCTGGATAAAGGCGCCAGGCCGTGGTCACCATGTCGTAGACCTGCGGATCGGTCTTGAAGCGGCCGATGTCGTCGACGGAAAAGACGTCGTCCAGAAGCGGATCGAGCGCGGCCGACTTCACCGCCGCTTCGAGCATGGCGCGCGAGCCGTTGGACAGGATCGCCAGCCGGGCGCCATCCGCCTTCAAGGCCTTGAGGACGGCAGGCACCTCCGGATAGCAGTCGAGTCGCCAGTAGGCGTCGAGCAGATCCTGTCTGGCTGACCGGTTGGCGGACGGCACCTTCTCGAACGCATGGTCGAGCGCCTGTTCGGTCAACTGCCAAAAGTCCTGGAAAGCGCCCATCATGGTGCGCACCCAGGAATATTCGAGCTGCTTGGCGCGCCATATTTCGGAAAGCTGTTGTCCGTCGGGCCCGACCGCCTCGGCGTGACGGCGCACAGCGGCGTGTACGTCGAACAAAGTGCCATAGGCATCAAAGACAAAGGCTGTGTGGCGCATGACCATCCGTTTCCGCTCTGGCCGAGACTTGATCCGATGCGGGCTATGGGGTCAAGGGCGCGCTGGCGCAAGCGGTTTGCGGGCGAATGCGATTGACGCGCCGCCGTGAAAGACTATCCATAGGCCCCGAACTGGAGGACGATCGGCTCATGGCGGTTGATACGAGCGCGCAGTCGCAGACTTGGACCTATGTTGACGGTGACTGGCACGAGGGCAACGTCGCCCTGATCGGTCCCCGTAGCCATGCCATGTGGCTGGGCAGCAGCGTCTTTGACGGGGCGCGCTGGTTTGACGGCGTGGCGCCGGACCTCGATCGTCACAGCGAGCGGGTGAACGCATCGGCGACCGCGCTCGGACTGAAGCCGACCAAGACGGCCGAAGAGATCGCCGGTCTGACGCTCGACGGGCTGAAGAAGTTTGACGGCAAAACGGCGGTCTATATCCGTCCGATGTACTGGGCCGAGCATGGCGGCTATATGGGCGTGCCGGCCGAGCCGTCCTCGACCCGCTTCTGCCTTTGCCTCTACGAGGCGCCGATGATCGCGCCGTCGGGCTTCTCGGTGACCGTGTCGCCGTTCCGCCGCCCGACGATCGAGACCATGCCGACCAACGCCAAGGCGGGCTGTCTCTATCCGAATAACGGCCGCGCCATCATCGAGGCAAAGTCGCGCGGCTTCGACAACGCGCTGGTGCTGGACATGCTCGGCAACGTCGCCGAGACCGGAACGTCGAATATTTTCCTGGCCAAGGACGGCGAAGTCTTCACCCCGGTGGCCAATGGCACCTTTCTTTCCGGGATCACGCGTTCGCGCACGATCGGCCTGTTGGCGGAGGCTGGCATCAAGGTCACCGAGAAGACGCTGTCGGTCGCCGATTTCCTGAATGCCGACGAGGTGTTTTCGACCGGCAACCATTCCAAGGTGGTCCCCGTTATCCAGGTCGAGGACCGCCAGTTGCAGCCGGGCCCGATGGCCAAGAAGGCGCGCGACCTTTATTGGGACTGGGCCCACTCGCTGGCGGCGTAGGATGGCATGAAGCCATCGTCGGTCCTTGCGGCTGCCGCGGCCGGCGCCTAGCTGAACAGCGGAACACGATTTTGTTCGAGAAGGAGAATTGAGCCATGGCTTTTGAACTGCCCGACCTGCCGTATGACTACGAGGCGCTTCAGCCCTACATGTCGAAGGAAACGCTTGAGTACCATCACGACAAGCACCACAAGGCCTATGTCGACAACGGCAACAAGCTGGCCGCCGAGGCCGGCATGGACGGTCTGTCGCTGGAGGACGTCGTCAAGCAGTCGCACGGCAAGAATGCCGGCCTCTTCAACAACGCCGCGCAGCATTACAACCATGTGCACTTCTGGAAGTGGATGAAGGGCAATGGCGGCGGCAAGAGCCTGCCCGGCAAGCTGCAGACGGCCTTCGACAGCGATCTCGGCGGCTACGACAAGTTCCGCGCCGATTTCATCAATGCCGGCGTGACGCAGTTCGGCTCCGGCTGGGCCTGGGTTGCCGTCAAGGGCGGCAAGCTGGAGATCATGAAGACGCCGAACGGCGAGAACCCGCTCGTCCACGGCGCCGTGCCGATCCTCGGCGTCGATGTCTGGGAGCATTCCTATTACATCGACTACCGCAACGCGCGTCCGAAATATCTCGAGGCTTTCGTCGACAGCCTCATCAACTGGGACTACGTGCTCGAGTGCTACGAAAAGGCGAGCTAAAGGCTCGTTGACCAGAGCCAGCGAAAGCCCCGGTTCGTCCGGGGCTTTTTCGTTGACAGTCTGTCCTCGGGGAGAAGACACTATCTCACGGAACCGTGAAAACGCGTGAGCCGAATCTCGGCCATTATCCCCTTGTGGAGCCTCATTTTTCTTCCCCAAAGCAGACTCCGGAGGACATTGATGTACAAGCTGACCATGGCCGCTGCGGCGCTCGCGCTGACCGCTTCGACCGCCTTTGCCGGACCCGTCGAGGACCGGCAGGCGCTGATGAAATCGCTGGGCAAGGCGCTCGGGCCCCTGGCCGCGATCGCAAAAGGCGAGAACGCCTATGACCAAGGTGTCGTTGAAGAAAACCTGAATGCGCTCAACACCGCCGTGCAAAGTATCGACGTCGCGGCGCTGTTCCCCGAAGACAGCATGGAAGGCGAGACTGCCGCGCTCCCGGCGATCTGGGAAAACATGGATGACTTCACGGCCAAGGCCGACAAGCTGAAGGCCGACGTCGCCGAGGTCGTGGCGTCGATGCCTATGGATCAGGCCGGCGTCGGCGCCGCGCTCGGCAAGATCGGGCCGAATTGCGGCGGCTGTCACGAAGACTATCGCATGAAGAAGAACTAGGACCTGCTGCTGAACCACAAAGGCATGTCCACGATTGGAAGGCTCGCCCTCGCGCTGGTTGTCTTCGGCGCGGCGGGCGGGCTTTTGTTCTGGTTCCTGACCGGCCCGAATCGCCTGCCGCAGCAAACGATCGCGGCGCTGCCGGCAGGCGACGCCGTGCGCGGCGAGCGCATCTTCTGGGCCGGCGGCTGCACCTCCTGCCACGCTCGCCCGAAGGCGGAAGGCGACGCGGTACTGGAACTGGCCGGCGGGCTGCGGCTCGAGACGCCGTTCGGGACTTTTGTCGCGCCCAACATTTCGCCGCATGTTAGGGACGGCATTGGCGGCTGGTCGGTAGGCGATTTCGCCAATGCCATGATGCGCGGCGTGTCGCCGGAAGGCCGGCACTACTACCCGGCGTTTCCGTTCACCTCCTATGCGCGCATGGAGCCCGGCGACGTCGCTGACCTTTTTGCCTTCCTCAAGACTCTGCCGGAAGTGGAGGGCAGGGCGCCCGGCCACGAACTCGGCTTTCCGTTCAACATTCGCCGCGGGCTCGGCCTGTGGAAGATGCTCTATCTCGATCCCGCGCCGGTGGTGGCGCTGGCGGACGATGCGCCGGAGGAGGTGGCACGCGGGCGCTACCTCGTGGAGGGGCCGGGTCATTGCGGCGAGTGCCACAGCCCGCGCGACGCCATCGGCGGGCTCAGGAAGGACGAGTGGCTGGCCGGCGCGGTGGCCGCCGAAGGCGACGGCATCGTGCCCAACATCACCTCGGGCGAGGGTGGCATCGGCTGGTCGGCGGGCGAAATCGCCTATTATCTCGAATCGGGCTTCACGCCCGATTTCGACACCGCCGGTGGCGCCATGGTCGCCGTGCAGAAGAACATGGCCAAGCTACCGGCAGAAGATCGCGAGGCGATCGCGGCCTATCTCAAGGCTGTGCCGGCGCGGCCCAACGGCTATCCGGCGCGCCAGTGAGCCGCCGGCCGCGCGCCGCTCAGCGCGGCTTGCAGGAAGCCGCTCGTTCGCCGGCGCCGTGGTCGGAGCGGATGTTGTAAAGCCAGGTGTCACAGCGCTTCTTGGTCGGGAAGCAGCCGGCCTCGAAGATCATCTGGTCGAGAAAAAGCCCCTTCTGGCCGATGCCGCGGAAGGAGCCGAAATATTTGTCGCTCGGGTGCTGGCTGCAGACATTCGGCATCTCGCGCGGCCGCTCGCCGGGACGCTGGACGATCTCGCCGGCCCAGGTCGTTCCCGCAAGCATGAAGAGCAATGCAGCAGACGAGGCAACGCAAGTTGCAAAAAGACGGCGTGTATTCATGATGGATCTCCTCCGGACATGCCTGAAGTTTACTGTCCTTCGACAGACAAGCCTAATCCGGAATACGGCGCAACCAAGTCCGTTGTCAGGAATGACCGGTGACCTTGAGCGCGAAGGCATAGGAATAGGCGATCTCTTCCAGCCGTGAGAAGCGGCCCGAGGCGCCGGCGTGGCCGGCATCCATGTTGATCCTAAACAGCACGGGGTCGTGGCCCGATTTGCGCTCGCGCAGCCGCGCCACCCATTTCGCCGGCTCCCAGTAGGTCACGCGCGGATCGGTAAGACCGGCGACCGCGAGGATCGGCGGGTAATCGTGCGCGCCGACATTGTCGTAGGGCGAATAGGCCGCGATGGTGGCGTAGTCTTCGGCGGACGCGAGCGGGTTGCCCCATTCGGGCCACTCCGGCGGCGTCAGCGGCAGGGTCTCATCGAGCATGGTGGCGAGCACGTCGACGAACGGCACCTCGGCGATGATGCCGCCGAAGGCCTCGGGCGCCATGTTGGCGACCGCACCCATCAGCATGCCGCCGGCAGAGCCGCCCTGGGCGACGATGCGGTCGTGGGCGGTAAAACCCTCGGCGACGAGATGCCGGGCGGCGGCGATGAAATCCTTGAAGGTGTTGGCCTTCTGTTGGCGCTTGCCGTCCTCGTACCAGGCAAAACCCTTGTCCTTGCCGCCGCGGATATGGGCGATGGCGTAGACGAAACCTCGGTCGACCAGCGACAGGCAGTTCGTGTTGAAAGAGGCCGGGATGGCGATGCCGTAGGAGCCGTAGCCGTAGAGCAGGCACGGCGCGGAGCCGTCGAGCGGCGTGTCGCGCCGGTAGAGGATCGAAACCGGCACCAGTTCGCCGTCATCAGAAGGCGCCATCAGCCGCCGCGTGACATAGGCGTCCGGATCGTGGCCGGAGGGAACCTCCTGCGTCTTGCGCAGCGTGCGTTCGCGGGTCGCCATGTCGTAGTCGAACACCTGCGCCGGCGTGGTCATCGAGGAATAGGAAAAGCGGATGATGTCGGTGTCGTATTCGAGCGAGCCGACGAGGCCGAGCGAATAGGCTTCTTCCTCGAAGACGATCATGTGCTCGTCACCGCTGGCGCGCTCGCGGATGACGATGCGCGGCAGGCCGTCCTTGCGCTCCAGCCGGACGAGATGGCGTTCAAAGGCCATCACCGACAGGATGAGCCGGCCCGGCTCGTGCGGCACGACCTCGCGCCAGTTCTGCTCGCGCGGATCGGCGGCCGGCGCCGACATGATGCGGAAATCCTTGGCGTCACCGAGATTGGTCAGGATGAAGAACTCCTCGCCGCCTTCCTCGAGCTCGTACTGAACGCCGGTCTCGCGCGCCCGCACGAGCTTCGGCGCCGCGTCTGGATCGCCGGTGGGGAGCACGTGGTATTCGGAGGTTTCGTGGTCGTTGACGGCGATGAACACCCAGTCATTGGTGCGGGTGCCGCCGACATTCATGAAGAAGCCGGGGTCGAGGTCTTCGTAGACGAGACGGTCGGCCTCCGGCGCGTCGCCGAGACGGTGGAAAAGCACCTTGGAGGGGCGATGGTTCTCGTCGAGCCTGGTGTAGAAGAAGCCGTCGCCCGCCGCACTCCAGACCCCGCCGCCGCCCGTATCGGGCACGATATCGGCAAGGTCGGAGCGGCCGGCAAGGTCGCGCACCTTGAGGCTGTAGAATTCCGAGCCCTTGTCGTCATAGCCCCACAGCAGCTTGTCGTGGCCGGGCGCGTGGTCGGCGCCGCCGATGCGGAAATAGGCGTGGCCATCGGCCTCGGCGTCGCCGTCCAGCAGGATGTCCTCGGCGCCGCCGTCGCGTGGCGTGCGGAAGAAGCGCGGCTGCTCGCCGCCGGTCTTGAACGAGGTCCCGTAGGCGTAGGGGCCGTCCTGCATCGGCACCGAGGAATCATCTTCCTTGATGCGGCCGCGCATCTCGGCAAACAGCGTCTTCTGCAGCGCCTCGGTGTCGGCCATCATGTCGGCCTGATAGGCGTTCTCGGCTTCGAGATGAGCGCGGATGTCGGCAGCAAGCAGCGACGGGTCGCGGAACATCTGCTGCCAGTTCTCCGCGCGCAGCCATGCATATTCGTCGGTGCGCGACACGCCGTGATGGGTGTCGACGACAGGCCGCTTGTCCGTGGCCGGAGGTTGGGCGTTCGGGAAACGGGCCGTTTTTGTCATGCGTCCTACCTGGCTTGTTGAATGTCGGATGAACGCAGCCATCAGCGTTCGTTCAAGCCAGCTATGTCATTCCGGCCGGGCAATCAAATCGACATCTCGATTTTCCGGGAGGACAACATGACCAGATTCATCAGGAACCTTGCTGTCGCCCTTGCGCTTTCGTCGGCCGTCGGCGCTGCCGCCGGCAAGGCCGAGGCATCGACCTTCTTCGGCTGGCAGGTCGACAATGTGCCTTGGGGCGACACGCTCAACGTGCGCAAGTTCCCGGCCAACTATTCGCAGAAGCAGGCCGCCTATCCCAATGGCACGCCACTACAGATGACCGGGCGCTGCACCAAGGGCCTGGATCTCGACGACGTCGCCCATCTGTCACCCTGGCAGCAAGCGCAGGCCGTCCGCTACCGCTGGTGCGAGGTCTGGCATGACCCGACCCAGACCGGCGACTGGGTCACCGGTTGGGTCTACGGGCGCTATATCAGCCCGCTGTGAAGGCAGTCAGTCCTTCTTGAAGTCCAACGCCGTGCCGTTCATGCAGTAACGCAGGCCGGTCGGCTGCGGACCATCATTGAAGACGTGGCCCAGATGGGCGTCGCAATCCGCGCAGCGGACCTCGGTGCGCCTCATGAAGAAGGAGCGGTCGGAGTGCTCGCTGACCGCGCCTTCCTCGATCGGTGCGTAAAAGCTCGGCCAGCCGGTGCCTGAATCGAATTTGGTTTCCGAGCGGAACAGTGGCTTGCCGCAGCAGACGCAATCATACTCCCCGACGTCCTTGCTGTCCCAATAGGGGCCCGTGAAGGCCCGCTCGGTGCCATGCTTGCGGGTGACATGATACTGCTCCGGCGTCAGCTGCTCCCGCCACTCGCTGTCGCTCTTTTCAACCTTCAAACCGCTCTTCGTCGTCACGGCGATCTCCCGACCTGCAATCCCCACAAATCTAGTGACTGAACGCACCGAATCCAGCCGCCGATGATAACACGGCGAACAATTCCCTGTGCGCCAAGGCGCGGTCGAAGGTCGCATTTCCTTGCCCGGTGGAAATGGAGCCGCTATGTCAGCCCGAACAGGGTTGAGGAACGACGCGGCAATCCGCGCGACAACGGGACTTCTGAATGGCGAGCGGATCACAGACGCTGACATTCCTGGCGCTGATCTTGCCGTTCCTCGCCGCGCTGGCCGCGCCCTTCCTGACCTGGGCGCTCAAGCACAATGCCGCCTGGGTTCTGGCGCTGGCGCCGGCGCTGATCTTCGTTCACTTTCTGGGCTTCACAGGCCAGGTCGCCGAAGGCATGCCGGTCAGCGGCGGCTATGACTGGATCCCGAGCCTCGACGTCCGTTTTTCCTGGTTTCTCGATGGGCTTTCGCTGACTTTCGCGCTGCTGATCTCGGGCATCGGCACGCTGATCGTGCTATATTCGGGCGGCTACCTGAAAGGTCATCCGCAACTCGGCCGATTCTTCTCCTTCATCCTGATGTTCATGGGCGCAATGCAGGGGCTGGTCGTCTCCGACTCCTTCCTGATGCTTTTCGTGTTCTGGGAACTGACGTCGATCACCTCCTTTCTGCTGATCGGCTTCGACCATCGCCGCGAGGCCTCGCGGCGGGCCGCGATCCAGGCGCTTGTCGTCACCGGCCTTGGCGGGCTTTCCCTGCTCGCCGGCCTGCTGGTGACCTGGATCGCGACGGGGGCGACGGAGCTATCGGGCCTGCTGGCGATGGGTGATGTGATGCGCGCCAGCCCGCTTTATCTGGCGGCACTTGTTCTGTTGCTCGGCGGTGCCTTCACCAAGTCGGCGCAGTTCCCGTTCCATTTCTGGCTTCCCAACGCCATGGAGGCGCCGACGCCGGTCTCGGCCTACCTGCATTCGGCGACGATGGTGAAGGCCGGGGTCTATCTTGTCATGCGGCTCAATCCCGCCTTTGGCGACACCGCCATCTGGGAGACGGTGCTGCCGATCTTCGGCGGCACGACGCTGATGGTCGGCACGCTTCTGGCGGTGCGCCAGACCGACCTGAAGCTCATGCTCGCCTACACGACGGTCGCCTCACTCGGCATTCTGGTCATGCTGACCGGCCTCGGCTCGGAAAAGGCCGTCGAGGGCGCGGTGCTCTACCTGGTCGCGCATTCGATGTTCAAAGGCGCGCTGTTCATGGTCGCCGGCGCGATCGACCACGAAAGCGGCACGCGCGACGTCACCAAACTCGGCGGCCTGCGCTCGGCCATGCCGATCACCTTCGCCGCCGCGCTTCTGGCGGCGCTGTCGATGGGTGGCCTGCCGCCCTTCTTCGGTTTCCTGGCCAAGGAGGAAATCTACGCGGCGCTGCGTTTCCAGGATCTCTGGCACAGTCTGTTCACGCTGGTGGCGATCGCCGGCAATGCGCTGATGTTCGTCATCGGCTTCGCCGTGGCGCTGAAGCCCTTCACCGGAGAAAAGGTCGCGACGCCGAAGGAAGCGCATGAGGGGCCACCGCTCTTGTGGATTGGGCCACTGGTGCTGGCCGTCCTCGGTTGCGTCGCGGCGCTGATGTCGCAGGCGGCGCATCACCTGTTCTCAAGTCCGATGGCCAGCGCGGTCGCCGGCTCCGAGATCCACGTCCATATCTCCGTGATCCCGCATGTGGGCCTGCCGCTGTTCCTTTCGCTCGCTACTATTGCCGCGGGCGTCGTTGCCTATCTGATGCTCGACCGGGGCAGGGCGATGATGGCCTCGCTGCTGACGGCGATCGGCTGGGGCCCCGACAAGGGGTTCGATCAGGCGATCCGCGGCATCGTGCAACTGTCGTCGTCGGTCACCGGCGTGGTCCAGAACGGGCGCATGGAGGTCTATGTCACGGTCACCTTCATCGCCATCGCGCTATCGCTGTGGGTGCCGATGATCGCCTTCGGCGAACTGCCTGTATGGCCTGAGATGCCCAACCTGCCATTCTACGAATGGACGGTGCTGGCGATCGCCGTCATCGGCCTTGCGGCCGTCGTTTATGCAAAGGACCGGCTGACGGCGATCGTGTCGCTGGG
Source organism: Nitratireductor mangrovi (assembly GCF_007922615.2). Classification (NCBI taxonomy): domain Bacteria; kingdom Pseudomonadati; phylum Pseudomonadota; class Alphaproteobacteria; order Hyphomicrobiales; family Phyllobacteriaceae; genus Nitratireductor; species Nitratireductor mangrovi. The sequence goes on from NZ_CP042301.2 coordinate 461,091, forward strand.
CATTCAAGGTTTCGCGGTTGCTCTTCTCTTCATGCTGCTTGGCGCGCCGGACCTGTCCTTCACGCAGTTCATGGTGGAGACGCTGTCGGTCGTCATCCTGGCGCTGGCCATGACGCGGCTGCGGCTGCATCCGAGCGACCACCGGCCGACCAATGAAAAGCTGATCGACATCGGCGTGGCCGGCGCCTGCGGGCTCGGTTTCGGGGTGTTGCTCTTGAAGGTCACGCAGGTGCCGTTCGACGATAGGCTGACCGAATTCTTCAACACCTATTCCTACGTCATCGCGCATGGCCGCAACGTGGTGAACGTCATCCTGGTCGATTTCCGTGGGCTCGACACGCTGGGCGAGATCTCGGTGGTGATGATCGCCGGCCTGGCGATCCTGGCCCTGATCCGCATCCGGGTTCCGCGCGCCGCACCGGTTGACGGAAAGGAGGGCTGAGATGCGCACCGTCATCTTCCGCACCGCGGCACCCTATCTGACCAGCCTGATGGTATTGTTCTCGGTGTTCGTTCTGCTGCGCGGGCACAATGAGCCCGGCGGCGGCTTCATCGGCGGGCTGATCGCCGCCTCCGCCTTCGCCATCTACGGCATCGCCTGCGGCGTCTCGCCGGTACGCCGCGCGCTCTATTTCCATCCGATGGCGCTCTCCGGCTTCGGGCTGTTCCTTGCCGCGCTCTCCGGCTTCGTGTCGCTCGGATTCGGCGTGCCGTTCCTGACTGGGCTGTGGACGTCGCCGTCGTTCCTGGGCGTGACGCTGGATCTTTCGACGGTGTTGTTCTTCGACATCGGCGTCTATTTCGTCGTCGTCGGCTCGATCACCTCGGTGGCGCTGGCGCTCGAGGAAAGGGAGCGGCTCTGATGGAAACCGCGCTCTCCGTCGTCGTCGGCCTGTTCTACGGCGTTGCCATCTATCTCATGCTGTCGAAGCACACGATCCGCGTGCTGCTCGGCATCGTCTTGCTCGGCAATGCCGTCAACATGACCATCTTTGCCGCGGGCCGCATCCTGCGCGAGGTGCCGCCGATCATTCCGGCCGGTTTCGACACGCCGCCCGAATCGGTCGCCAATCCACTGCCGCAGGCGCTGATCCTGACGGCGATCGTCATTTCCTTTTCCTTCTTCGCCTTCCTGCTGGTGCTTGCCTATCGCGCCTACCAGGACCTCGGCACCGACGACACCGACGAGATGCGGGTCGCGGAGCCGAAGGGCGAAGGGCTGCCTCCGCTGGGGTACTGATCCGAATGGCTGCGAACGGCACCCATAGCGTCGATCTCAACGCGGCCATGATCACCGCGCCGACGGCGCTTGCCGACTGGGCGGTGATTCTCCCTGTGGCGCTGCCGATCGCCGGCGGCGCGATCCTGCTCATGGTGCGCCATCAGGTGCGGCTGCACGCCTGGCTGGCGACCGCGTTTCTGGCCGCGACCTTCCTCGCCGCCGCGGTCCTTCTCATGCGCGTGGTGGCGGAGGGGCCGCTGGTGATGACCATGGGTCGCTGGCTACCGCCGTTCGGGATCAGCTTCAACGCCGACGCGCTGGGCGCGACCTTTGCCGCGACAGCCACATTCGTCGGGCTGGTGGGTGCGCTTTTCGCGATACGCGACATCGACGCGACCGGCCGGCGTTACGGCTTCTACCCGTTCCTGCTTCTGATGATGGCCGGCGTCAACGGCGCCTTCCTGACCGGCGACCTGTTCAACCTCTACGTCTGGTTCGAGGTCTTCGTCATCTCCTCCTTCGGCCTGCTGGTGCTGGGTTCCGAACGCCGACAGATCGACGGCGCGACGAAATATGCCGTGCTCAACCTTGTAGCGACGACGGTGTTCCTGATCGCCACCGGCGCGCTCTACGGCACGCTCGGCACGCTCAACATGGCCGACATCGCCCGCAAGGTGGCCGGCATGCGCGAGACCGGACCGCTGATGACGATCGCGACCATGCTGCTGCTCGCCTTCGGCATGAAGGCGGCCGCGTTTCCGCTGAATTTCTGGCTGCCGGCTTCCTATCACACGCCCCGGATCGTGACCTCGGCGCTGTTTGGCGGGCTGTTGACCAAGGTCGGCATCTACGCCCTGCTGCGTGCCTTGATGGTGCTGTTCCCGCTCGAGCGCGTGGTGCTGTCGGACCTGATCGCCTGGGTCGCCGGGGCGACGATGATCCTGGGGATCATGGGCGCGCTGGCACAATCCGACATTCGCCGCATCATCGGCTTCGTGGTGGTATCGGGCATCGGCGTCATGTTTGTCGGGCTGGCGCTCGGCACTCCGCTCGGGGTCGCCGGCACGGTGCTTTACGCGGTGCATTCTATCCTCGTCATGACCGCGCTCTACCTGATGGCCGGGCTGATCCGCGAGGCCGGCGGCAGCTACTCGCTGCATGAGGTGAGCGGGCTTTACCGCGACCATCCGCTGTTGGCGGCGATCGCGCTGGTGCTGGTGCTGGCCGCCGCCGGCCTGCCGCCGCTGTCCGGCCTGTGGCCGAAGGTGATCCTGGTCAAGGCCTCGCTCGACGCGCAATCCTGGTGGCTCGCCTTCGCCATCCTCCTGAGCGGCCTGCTGACCACGATCGCGCTCGGCCGCGTCTTCGCGCTCGCCTTCTGGCGCGAACTCACCGACAAGCGCCGGGAAGAGAGGCCGTCGGCGAGGCTCGAAGGCGGTTATGCGGTGCTGGTGGCGCTGCTGGTTCCCGCGCTGGTGCTCGGGCTTTATCCCGAACCGGTGCTGCAACTGGCGCAGGCGGCGGCGGACGGGCTGATCGCGCCGGCGCCCTATCTCGATGCGGTGTTCCCCGCGGGAGGCGGATCGTGATCCTCTATCTGAACAACATCCTGCTTGCGCTCGCCTGGGTGGCGATCACCGGCTCGGCGACCTTCCCGAACTTCCTGCTCGGTTTCCTGTTCGGGGCGGCGGCGCTCTATCTGATCCGCGAGCAGGTCGGTTCGCTCGGCTATTTCGCGCGCGCCCGCCGCGTGCTCGCGCTGGCGTTCCTGTTTGCCTATGAGCTTGTGCTTTCGGCGTGGCGGGTGGCCGTGCTCGTGCTGCAGCCGCGCATGGACCTGAAGCCCGGCATCTTCGCCTATCCGCTGAAGGTCGACCGCGACTTCGAGATCACGCTGCTGGCCAATCTGATCACGCTCACGCCGGGCACGCTGTCGGTCGACGTGTCGGAGGACCGCCGCTTCCTCTACGTCCACGCCATCGACTGCTCGGATCCCGACCAGACGCGCTACGACATTGCCAACGGCTTCGAGCGCAAGATCATGGAGGCGTTCCGGTGAGCACGGGCCAATCCTTCCTGATCCTGGCCGAGAACATCGCGCTCGGCCTGCTGAGCCTGTCCTTCCTGGTCACCGTTCTGCGCGTGGTGCGCGGCCCGACGCTGCCCGACCGCATCATCGCGCTCGACATGCTGGTCGCGGTGGCGATCGGATTCATTGCCGTCATCGGCATCAAGACCGGCATCACGCTCTATGTCGATGTCGCCATCGCCCTGGGGCTGGTCGGCTTCCTGGCGACGGTCGCCTTCGCCCGCTTCGTCATGAGCCGTCAGGTGCCCGAGGAGGGCGATACGCCGCCGCCGAAATCGGAGCAGCGCACATGATCCCGGATCTGGGCAACTACGTCGTCGGGCTGCTGATCATCATCGGCTCCGCCTTCGCCCTGGTGGCGGCGGTCGGGCTGGTGCGGCTGCCCGACTTCTATACGAGGACGCACGCCGCCTCGAAGGCGGGCACGCTGGGCGCCTGCGTGATGCTGATCGCGCTCAGCATCTTCACGGACGACGCCACCGTCGCCGCGCGCGCGCTTGCCGGCGTCGTGTTCTTCCTGCTGACGGCACCGATCTCGGCGCATCTCCTGGCGCGGGCGTCCTACAGTGCCGGCTACCGGCTCTGGGAAGGCTCGGTGCATGACGACATGCCGGCACCGAAGGAAACCGATCCGATCGACGAATAGAGAGCGTTGCTGGCGCGATGTTGCCGCACGCGGCCGCCTCGCGCCGTCCGGCAATGGACAGTGGCGCTGCTCGTGGCCTTCGTCGGACCGCGCGCGCATTTCGTGATCGGCGCGCACCGGTTGTAATCGTAAAATTATGGGTACTAAAACTATGGGTGGTTATGTAATTCTTATGCCTTTATTACAAAGTTTGACTTGCAAGATGTTCTGTATGGATTATCTGTCACATTGCGAATCGTATTCTGACGCGGTATCGCAGGCGTGCCTAGCAGCGCCCAAGAACGCTGCGAGTTACCGAAAACCTGAACTGGGGCCAAGTTGAACATGGATCTTTCCGACAATGTTGCCAACGGCAGCAACGACAATCTCATCGAGCTGACCGCCGACGTGGTCGCAGCTTATGTAAGCAACAATCCCGTCCCGGCGGCTGAACTGCCTAACCTGATCGCGGATATTCATGCCGCTCTCGGCCGGGTCGGCGCTTCGCCCGAACAGGCGCCGGCTGAAAAGCCGAAGCCGGCGGTCAATCCCAAGAAGTCGATCCACGACGACTACATTATCTGTCTTGAGGACGGCAAGAAGTTCAAGTCGCTGAAGCGGCACCTGATGACCCACTACGGTCTGACGCCGGACCAGTACCGCGAGAAGTGGGGCCTGGATGCTGGTTACCCGATGGTGGCGCCGAACTACGCCGCCGCCCGTTCGCAGCTTGCCAAGAAGATGGGCCTGGGACGCAAGCGCAAGTCGCGCTGAGGCCGCTCCCGCCTGGCCGCACCTTCCTCGGAGGCGAGGCGACCGGGCGTCGCCGGCCATTCTGGCCAGAATGGTGTCGGGTCGAGTTACGCCTTCTTGAACCTTGCCAGACGGCGCCTTCGGGCGCCGTTCGTCATTGTGGCGCCAATCCGCGCCGCGATGACATCGCGTGCCTGCTTCAGCGCGATGTGGCGGTTGAGGTCGTAGCTCCAGTGCCTCGCCCGACCCTTTAGCCGCTCGCGCTCGATCAGCCGGTCCAGCTTCGCGAGCGTGTTTCGACACGCCTCGTCGGAGCCGTTCAGCACGCGGTCCATGTCGATCCCGCCCGCCAGGAAGAGCGCGGCCATGGTCGCAGCGCGAAGCCTTTCATCGTCCTTGTCGCGAAGGAAGCCGCGCGCCTCGCCGGCAAGTCGCCGCTTCACCTTTTCCGCATCGTGCGCTGTCATGCACGGATTGTGCCGAAGCGCTGCAAAGCGGGGACCGAATTTGCCCGCCATTCACGAGCAGGTCTGGCAAAAGTGCAACGAAAACAGTCTCAAGGAGCATTTCTTCACAAGCAGCGGTTGCTGATTTGTTCACAGGTCGCCTCGAGACCGGTATAAGAATTTATTCCCATCGACGGAGGAATATTTCTCGTGCCCGACATCAGACCCTGCCGCATCGCCCCCGACACGAGTAGCGCATTTGCGTTCGACCGCCATCACGCGGAGAGCGCCGCTTTGCGACCGCGGCCGAAGGCGGTGGAGCAGACTGTCGAGACCTGCGAGTGCATGATCGACATCGCCTCGGCGCTTTTCAATGTGTGCGGGAAAGAGCTTCGTCGCCCGGGACGTTCGGCGCTGGGCGTGGCGCGGGTGCGGCAGATCGCGATGTATGTCACGCATGTCGTGATGGGGCTGTCGATGAGCGATGTAGGGCGTGGGTTCGGGCGCGACCGCACGACCGTGCTGCATGCCTGCCATCTCATTGAGGACATGCGTGACGATGCCGAGTTCGACGCCATCGTGGCCATGGCGGAACGTGTCGCGCGCGCCGCGCTTCGCCACGGAGGGCGAGCGTAGATGGGGCGGCAAAAGGCGGGTGACGACCAGCGCATTTTGCGCTTCCTCAGGCCGGGGCCGGCAGAACTTGCCCCATGCGGGCGCGCCTCGCGCATCCGACTGGTGAATGGCGGTGGCGATCAGATCAGCGTCGAGGAAGAGGCCGTGACGAACCTCGTCCGGGCCGGCCTTGTCGAGCGGGACGCCCCGGACGGGCTGCGGCTGACCGCGGCCGGCGTCGCGCGCTATGACCGGCTCCGCGCCGGCAGCGAGGCCTTCCACGCGCAGCACGCGACACTGGCTGATAGCGAGACTGTGGTCGAAGGCAACCGCCAGAGCGTGTGCGTGAACCTTTCCGAATCGCCGCTCGCGCAACTGGCGCGGCGGCGAGGACGGGACGGCTCGCCGTTCCTTTCAGAGGCCGAAATCCTGGCCGGCGAGCGGCTGCGGGCCGACTTCACCCGCGGCCAGCTGATGCCGCGCATGGGCGCGAACTGGGATGTGACGGCGGTCGCGAGAAGCGGACGCGGCGCGGGCGGGGCGGTCGACCTCTCCGACATGGCGCTGTCGGCGCGGCAATGCGTCAACGCGGCATGTGATGCGGTCGGTCCAGAACTGAGCGGCGTGCTGGTCGACGTGTGCTGCTTCCTGAAGGGGCTGGCGCAGGTCGAGGCCGAGCGGCAGTGGCCGGCGCGTTCGGCGAAAATCGTGCTGAAGGCGGCGCTGGCCGCGCTCGCCCGACACTACGATCCGCGACCGAGGAGGCATTGCGTCCGCGTCCGCCATCACTGGGGATCGGCCGACTACCGGCCCTCGCTGAGCGGTCTCGGCCAGCCTTGAGGCTCAGGCGTTGGCGCGCAAGGTACTTTCGGCGTCGGCGCGCATGCGGCGCACCATGGCGCGCAGGCCATTGGCCCGTTGCGGCGTCAGGTGCTCGTCGAGGCCGAGCTTGCGCAGCAACGGCTCGGCGTCGGTGGCCGCGATCTCGCTTGCCTTCCGGTCGGAATAAAGCGCCAGCATGATGGCGACCAGACCGCGCACGATGTGGGCATCCGAATCGCCCCGGAAGCTGATGACCGGATCGTCGCCATCGCCGCGGCTCGTCGTCAGCCAGACCTGGCTGACGCAGCCTCGGACGCGATTGGTCTCGGTCCGGTCTTCGTCGGGGAACGGCGGCAAATCCTTGCCGAGGTCGATGACATAGCGATAGCGCTCCTCCCAGTCGTCCAGGAAGGCGAAATCGTCGAGGATGGTGTCGAGATCGGGTTTCATGCTCATGCCTTGCCCGACATATAGGGGCAAAGGCGGTTCGCGTCACGCCCCGCGGGCGGCGAAAGCTCACAGATCAGTTAGAGGACGAAACGCCGCCCGTCGTGATTGCCCGGTCCGGATCGCCAAGATTGTCGTCGAGCAGTTCATAGGCGATGCGGGCGCTTTCCTTGGCGCGAACGCCGATGGTCTGGAAGGCGGCGCGGCCGGTCTCGCAGACATCCGGGCGGCGGGAGCACATGCCGGACACGTCGGTGAAGGCGCCGCGCGCGGCGACGATCGCTTCCAGCGGGCTGACCGTGTCGACCGCCTCGTCGCCTTGCGGCGAGATCGGCAGAAACAGCAATACCAGCGAAAGCCAGAAAGCGCTTCTAAGAAGAAATCCCATCATGCGTCCCCGTAAGTGCCGTGGCCCGTCGGTCGGGCGTGCTCCCGTTACGCGAAGCTTTGTCACATGCACGCAAAGGGACGCTTGCGTGAGTTCGGCGAACTTGCCTCAAATTGGAGCCAAATTTGAAGGGTGCGCGACCCGCGGCATTCGGTTCAAATCCCAGCGGTTGAAGCAAGACTTTGGCAATCGAATAAGAGATTGAAAACAAAAAGGAATTCTCAAAGGCGAGGCCAACGAGGGCGACCGTCACGCTGCCCCGGCCCGATACCCTTTGTTTACCATCACGGCATGTTGCGGTGTCGAAGCCGTTGTTGAGGCGCATTTCCGGTGAGGCTGCCGGCCAATGCGGGCGGCGCTTATTCATTCCTTAAAGGGTGGATGAGATGGTCCGGGAAAACGGAGATCCGTCAAGCGGACGAGTGGCGAGTGCGTTACGTTGGGTAGTGTCTTTTCAGGGTCGTGGGACTGGCAGAAGCGCCTCGGAGAGGCGTGCGACCAGCTCGTCAATCCGCAGGTACGGGCGCCGGCAGAGCGTGCCCGCCAGCGTCGGCTGATCGCCGCCTGCCTTGCCGGCCCGTTCTTCGCCGCCGCCGCCTTCACGCAGATCCTGATGGGCCCGCTTGGCCCGGCGCCGACGCTGGCCGCCATTTGCGCGGTCTTCGTGGCCGGGTGGTCGCTGGCGGTGCTTGTCGCGCAGACCGGGCGCCGTGCCTTTGCCTCCGGTGCCGCGCTCGCCGTTGCAACTTTGGCCGCCGCGACGGTCATCCACTTTTCCGGCGGGGTCGGCTCGCCGCTCTTCCTGGCGTGGCTGCCGCTCGTCGCGGAGACGCGTCTTGCCGGTGGCAGCCGCAACTCGCTGCTTGTCGGCGTCGGAGCCGCGCTGGCCGCGGTCGGCTTGTCGCTCGGGCCGGGACTGATGCTGCCGGAGATCCCGGCCGCTACGCCGGCGGCGGGCCATTGGCTGTTGCCGGTGCTTTATGTGATGTCGTTGCCTGGCCGGCTCGGCGGAGGACGTCCGGTGGCCGCCATCGCCGCTGACGACGACGCACCGCCGGCGCTTGACCAGATGGTGTCCGCCGTCGTGTTTCGCTTCGGTGAGGGCGGCGAGGTCATCGATGTCTCCGCCCGCGCGCAAGGCATGCTGGGCCTGGAGCCGGCGTTCCTGCTTGGCGAAGGTCTTTTCGAGCGCATCCATGTCGCAGACCGGGTGCATTATCTGCACGCGCTGGCCGACCTGCGCGCAGGAGTGGCGCGCCGCGCCGTCGAGCTGCGGCTGAGGCTTCCCGACGGCGAAGCCCGAGGTGGCGGCGTCCGCTATCGGCATTTCCTGCTCGAACTTGTCGGCAATGGGGTCTCGCGCGGTGAGGGCGGTCGCTTCCTCGGCCTGCTTCGCTGCGAGGATGAAAAGGCCGAACTGCGCCAGAGGCTGGAAGAGGCGGAAGGGAAGGCGGTGCAGGAGCGCACGCGCTTTCTCGCGACCATCAGCCACGAGATGAGAACGCCGCTCAACGCCATCATCGGCTTTTCCGACATGCTGCTCGAGGAGATGGCGGGACCATTGAAGAGCGAACGGCAGCGCGACTATGTCGGCCTCGTTCAGGAATCGGGCCAGCACCTGCTGGCCGTCGTCAACTCGATCCTTGATCTCGCCAAGATCGAGGCCGGCACCTTCGTCCTGGCCCGCGACCGCTACCGCTTCGAAGACGCATTGGAGACCAGCCGTGCCATGGTTTCGTGCCAGGCCAAGGCGAAGGGGATCACGGTCAGGTTTGCCAGTGACGGGCCAGTCGGCGAACTGATCGGGGACCGGCGTGCAATACAGCAGATCCTGATCAACCTGCTTTCCAACGCGGTCAAGTTCACGCCCGAGGGCGGTGACATCGTGATAGATGCGGCGCGTGACGGGCGCGGCGTGACCTTCACGGTCAGCGATACCGGCATCGGCATGGCGGTGGAGGATCTGGAGCGGATCGGCAGGCCCTTCGTGCAGGTAATCAACGACCAGACGCGCGGTTTTGAAGGGACCGGGCTTGGCCTTGCGCTGGTGAAGGGATTGGTGGAGCGGCATAGGGGCAGCCTGTCGATCGAAAGCGCCCCGGGGGCCGGAACGACGGTCTCGGTGACGCTGCCTTTTGGAGACGCCGACGAAGCACCGGCGCCTGCGGCCAGAATTGTCGAAATCGAACCCGGAATAAAGCGGAGAGAAGAAGCCGATGAAACGGTCCGCAAGTTCGCGTAGCCGCCCGCCGTCAGGAGCCGCGGCGCTGGCCGAGGGCGTGGCCATGCTCGGCGGTACACTGGTGCGCAATCCGGTCCTGGTCGGCGGCACGACCGCATATCTGGTCGTGCTGAGCTACGTCTCGGCGAACGCGCTCTGGTACCAGCCGTACGCCCACCCGGAACCACTCCTACAGACCCGGGTCACCGTCGAACGCCGCGAGCCGCTGCCCGTGCCGACCAAGCGGGCCGCGCCGGAGGCCAAGGTCGCGACCAGTCCAGAAACGACAGCCTCGGTTCCAGCAGGCGAAGCGGCATCAGGCGATGAGACGGTTGCCAGGGTGCAGGAAATCCTCGCCCGCCTCGACCTCTATGCCGGCGCCATCGACGGCCTCGACGGTCCGCTGACGCGCAAGGCGATCGAGCGTTACCAGACGCTGGTCGGGATGGAGAACGACGGCGTGATCAGCGAGGAACTGCTGCGTCATCTCAATGGTCCCTTGCCGGCGCAAAGAACGGCCGAGGCGGTGCCGAAGCCGGCCCCGCGCGCCGATGCCGCCGAGGCACGGGAAGAGCCGGCGGCGAAGGATGCGATCCCGCACGCCGAGATCATCAAGGTCCAGGCCGGTCTGCGTGCATTCGGCAATGAGGGCATCGAGCTCGACGGGATCGTGGGCGACAGGACCAGCAGCGCGATCAAGGAATTCCAGTCGCTGTTCGGCCTTCCGGTGACCGGGCAGCCCGACGCCAGGCTGCTTGCCAAGATGACCGAGATCGGCTTGACCAACTAGCCGTCCTTGCGCACAAGGCGATGGCGGCGGACGTCGTCGCCAAAGCCTGCAGGTGGCTCGGCATGCGGCTCAGATCCGACATTTTTGTTGCCGCGCTGACCAAGCGCGCGTTCGCGGCCGGCGGTTTCGCGGCAGTGCTGAACAGGGGCGCGTCCGAGGCGGGCGCGATCTTCGTGGTGTTCCGCGACCGCCTTGGCGGCGCAACGCTGTACGGACCGGCGCCACAGACCGGATATGCCGACAACCAGGCTTCGCGGCTTTTCGCGCAAGCAGGCGCGGAACTGGATGAGGAAGCGCTCGGCAAGAAACTCGAGCGCGAACTGCGCTTCGATCCGGACGCCTGGGTAGTGGAACTGGAGGTAGGCCTCGCCGCCGATCAGCTGATCGACGTCATGACGCCCTGAGGCCGCTGATGCCGGTCGTGCCGCGCCATCCGGCGACCCTGCGGGCTGCTTCTTCATGGCCGATTGAGCGGTACTGTTCGAGGAAGGCGCGAATTTTCTGCGGGCGCGCGAAGCGCCACGGCGAGGCGGCGCACACAAGCAGGAAGGCGCGTTCTTCGGGCAGGTCGAGATAGCGCAGCGCGGCGAGTAGATCGTCATAAGAGCGCGCCTCGACGATCAGACGCGCGGTGTCGTAGCCGATCGAGACGGCTTCGGCGAGGGCGGCGTAGATGCGGGTGCGATTGTCCGAAAGGACGCCTGCGCGCAGCGCCCTGAAGCCGTCGGGCCTGTCCTGTCCGGCCTCCGCTCCCGTGCTCGCCGCGGGCGTGTTCCCGTTGCCCGACATGATGGCAAGCAGTGCGCGCCGCGTCTCTTCCGCTGGTCCATGGCCAGGCTGCGAATGCGAGGCAACAGCCATGTCCTCGGCCTCGACCGGCGTTTCGGCCTGCAGCTCGGCCTCGGCAGACGCTTCGAGGGCAAGGATCAGCTGCATGATCGTCCGGTTGAGGCGCGGACGACGCTTGATAATGCGGGCATGTGCCAGCCCCTGGCGCGCCACGAGGCCGATCAGGTCGGCATCATTGAGAAGCGGCGAGCGGATCAGGAGCGGCGCGGCGATATCGGACGACGAATGGCAGAGCCGTTCGATCAGCTGCCGCGGCGCGTAGGGCGAGTCGGAAAGGACGGCGGCGACATAGCGCAACGCGCCTGGCGAGACGCGGTCGAAAAGGGGAGCGGCAAGCTGGTCGAGCTGGAGGGTTTCGCGCCGGGTCGGCCGTGTCAGGGAGGAAAACGCCGACACCGCGGCCCGCAGCAGGCGCTCCGGATGGCCGGTTTCGCCACGATTCTCGATCCGCCTGAAATCCGCTGCGGTCACTGCCAACGCCTACGCCACAAAACAAACACCCCGGGCAATGCCGGCCCGGACGCGCTGAAGCTAGCAGCGATGTGTTAGCAAGCTGTTAACCCTATGGTCGGCAGATTGGGAATCACAACGTCGTACGCGTGCTCATTCGTATCCACCGGAACGCAGAGCCATGACGAAAATCCTGACCTTCAAGCCGCGCGCCGGCAACGCCGACAATAAGCGTCCCGTGCCGACGGAGCCGGCCGAGATCGTCGTCTTTCCCGGCGTGCGCTACGAACGCCGCAACGAAACCCTTGCCCAGGTGGCGCGCAAGGGCGGCCCGAAACGACGACCGCCGGCCGCGCTGACCTGAGGCCGGCGCACGCGCTGTGGCGGCGGCCAGAGGGCCGGCCGCTACTCCTCGTCGGCGGGCGGGGTCGTGGTCTTGAGTGACGACAGCTTGGCAAAGACGGCATCGGCGTCGAGCTCGTCGTCGTCCTTTTTCGGCTCGGGCGCCTTTTCCTCGACCGGCAGCGATTCGGTCGCCGAGGCCGGCAACAGCGTGTCGCCGACCGGCTGCTGCGGCTGAACCCCGCGCGAGGCGCGCTGGACTTCCAGATCGAGATCGATCTGCGAGCAGAGCCCGAGCGTGACCGGGTCCATCGGCTGCAGATTGGCAGAATTCCAGTGCGTCCGGTTGCGGATCTGCTCGATGGTCGACTTGGTGGTGCCGACCAGGCGCGAAATCTGCGCGTCCTTCAGTTCCGGATGATTGCGCACCAGCCACAGGATGGCATTGGGACGGTCCTGGCGCTTGGAAAGTGGCGTGTAGCGCGGGCCGCGACGCTTCTTTTCGGGAATGCGCACCTTCGGCTCGGAGAGTTTGGGACGGTAGCCCGAATCCGCCTCCGCGCGGGCGATCTCCTCGCGCGACAGCTGGCCGGTGGAGACGGGGTCCATGCCCTTGATGCCCTGCGCGGCGTCGCCGTCGGCGATCGCCTTCACCTCGAGCGGGTGCAACTGGCAGAACTGGGCGATCTGGTCGAAGGTCATCGCCGTGTTGTCGACGAGCCAGACGGCGGTCGCTTTCGGCATGAGCAGCTGATTGGCCATGAGAACAATATCCTTTCTTCGCCCGCGTCCCTGGCGCGGGCGGTGGTTCAAGCCACCATTTGGGGAATTTCGGCCACGCCTATACCGCGATCCGCGACGTTTCGCAACGTTTTGCGCGCGTTCTGCAAGCCTTTGTGGCGCGGCTCAGCGGGGCTCGCAGCGCGCCGATTCGAAGAAGGCCTCTATAACAGGCACAAAGGTCGGATCGGGGCGGAAGGTGCGCACGACGATGATGCCGAGATCGTCCTCGACCTCGATGATGGTGGCGCCGTCCATATCCTCCGGCAGGCCCTTGCGCAGCTCGAGCATGCGCGCCGGCGAGACCAGCGCGATGTCGAGCGCGCCATCGGAGGCCGAGCGGTCGTTGAGGTTGTAGACGTTGTGGCCGCGGCGGTTGTAGACGGAGACCGACCAGAACAGCGCCGGCGCGCTCGCCGACAGGCGTGCGCCGCCATCGCCGGCGAGGTCGAAACGGCAGGCGGCGGCGGCAATGAAGGGGTCAGGCGCGCGCCCGCCCCTGGAACGCGGTGAGCCGCCGGGCAGCCGCACCAGCTCGAACAGGTCACCGTCGCGTGACAGCGTCGACCAGGCGTCCTGCGCCGAATAGGCCGGCACGAGCAGAAGCACCGCGATGTGCACAATGGCCGCGCCGACCAGCCCGACGAGGATCGCATAGCCGAACCTAAGCATCGCAGCCGGTCCGGTAGATCCGCGGCATCTCGATGTCGCGTTCGTCGGCGCCGTTGGCGACCGGCGTGTCGTAAAGCGTCAGCACCAGCACCATGTCGCCAACGCCTTCGAGTGGCAGCCAGTTGCCGGGGGCCGGGTGGCGGCCGACCGCGATGTCGAAGGAATTGTCGGCGCGGCGCAGGACCTGGCGCGAATGCAGGCCGGCGACGCGGGCGGTGCGCTCGCCCTGGGTCGGCGAGCGCACCCGGTCGGCAGCATAGAGCGTCCAGAAGCGCGCCACTGGCACCGTGCCTTCGAGGCGGTAGGCGCAGTTGCGCCGCAGCGTCTGACCGGAAGAGTCGCTGTCAGCGAGGAAATAGAGGCCCTCGGCGCGGCCAAGCGGCAGTTCGGCGTCACGTGCGAACCGCGCCTTGCCGTAGGGGTCGATGTCGGGCGTGCCACTGTCGGGGTAGGCAGTCCAGCGGCCGACGGTCAGCGTGCCGACGCCGTCGATCGTGTTGAGCGCCAGCCACACCGAGCCGGCGCCGCCGCCGATCGCGATCGCCACGGCAACCGCGACGAGGAAAGCGGTGCGGATCATGCCGGGCGCGCCCGGCCGGCCGGACGGGGCCGCAGCACTTCAGGGTGTTGCAGTCGCGGCATCAGGGTCTGCGTCACAGGGAGGAAAGCGTATCGCGCTCGCTCGCGACCCGGATCGGGGCGGCCTCGCGGAACAGGCGCGTCATCTCTCGCAGCACCCGGGTGGTGGCGGCCGACATCACCGGCGGACGCTCGTCCTCGGCCTCGCCCTCGGCCGTGTCGGCCTCGGCGACCAGCTCCGGCTCTTCCTTTTCAAGGAACGGGTTCTCGATGCCGGGGATGGGCTTCAGCTCGACATTCTGGTGCGCATAGGTCATCAACCGCTGCCAGGTCATGGCCGGCAGCGAGCCGCCGGTCATGTTGCGGGTCGGGGTGTAGTCGTCATTGCCGAGCCAGACGGCGGTTGTGTAGTTCCCGGTATAGCCGACGAACCAGGCGTCCTTGTAGGCCTGCGTGGTGCCGGTCTTGCCGGCGCTGCGGATGCCCTCGAGCGCGGAACGGCGGGCCGTGCCGATCTCTGGTACCTGGACCAGGATCGAGTTCATCGCCGATACCGCCTGCTCCGAAAGCACGCGCTCGGGCTCGGGCGCGTCCTTGCGCCAGTCATAGATGACGTCGCCCGAATGGGTGAGCAACTGCGTGATGCCGTGGCGGGTGCCGGCGAAGCCGCCATTGGCAAACACGTTATAGCCGGTCGCCTGGTCGAGCACGGTCAGGCCCGAGGTTCCCAGAACCATGGTCTTGTCGGAAAAGACCGGCGATTCGACGCCCATCTTCTCGGCCAGTTCCTTGATCGGTTTGATTCCGAGATGCTGCTTGGCGAGCCGCACCGGCACCGTGTTGATCGACTTGATGAGCGCGGTCGACAGCGTGACGCGGCCGCGATAGCCGCGCGAATAGTTCTTCGGCGACCAGTTGCCCCAGCTGATCGGGCCGTCGACGATGGCCGTGTCGGGCGTAAAGCCGTTTTCCATCGCGGCGGCGTAGACATAGGGCTTGAACGACGAGCCGACCTGGCGCTGGGCGCGTGTGGCGCGGTTGAACTGGCTGGTGCCGTAGTCGCGGCCGCCGACGATGGCGCGCACGGCGCCGTTGTTTTCCATGACCACGATGGCGCCCTGGCCAACGCCATAATCCTTGCCGTACTGGCGCAGATGGTATTCGAGCGCCTCCTCGGCGGCGGCCTGGATGTTCATGTCGATGGTGGTGCGGGCCACCAGCGCATGGGTCGGTGCGTTGGCGGCGATGCGCCGGACCTCGTCGAACACCCAGTCGAGGAAATAGTCGGGGTGCTGCTGGTTGTCGCGGTCGACCACGCCGGCCGGGTCGCGGCGTGCCGCGATCACCTGGCCCTCGGTCATGAACTCGGCCTCGACCAGATTGGTGAGCACCTCGTTGGCGCGCGAGCGGGCGGCCGGCAGGTTGATGTGCGGCGCGTAGCGGGCAGGCGCCTTGAACAGGCCGGCGAGCATCGCCGCCTCGGCCAGATTGACGTCCTTGATGGCCTTGTCGAAATAGAAGTCGGCCGCGGCCGCGATGCCGAAGGTGCCGCCGCCCATATAGGCGCGGTCGAGATAAAGCTGCAGGATCTCCTTCTTGGAGAGGTTCATCTCCAGCCAGACGGCCAGGAACGCCTCCTTGACCTTGCGTTCGATGGTCCGTTCGTTGCTGAGGAACAGGTTCTTGGCCAACTGCTGGGTGATGGTCGAGCCGCCCTGGACCACCGAGTTGGCGCGCACGTTCTCGGTCATGGCGCGCAGGAGGCCGAGGAAGTCGATGCCGTAATGATCGAAGAAGCGCCGGTCCTCGGTCGCCAGCACGGACTTCACGACATGGTCGGGGATTTCGTCGACCGGCACCGAATCGCGCTGGATGATACCGCGTTGGCCGATCTCGTTGCCGTAGCGGTCCAGAACGGTGACCGCGAAATCGGCCTGGGCGCGCCAGTCGCCGGCGGTCTCCTCGAAGGCCGGCATGGCGAGCGCCAGCAGCACCACCGAACCGGCGGCGCCGAGGGTGAAGCTCTCGCTCAGCAGTTCGAAGATGCCACGACGCCAGCCATAGACGCGGAAGCGGCGGAAGAAGATGGTGACCGATTCCCAGAATTCGCCCGCCTTGAACCCCGCCTCATAAAGCGTGGAATCGATCCAGGCGTCGATTTCGAGCAGTTTCGACGTGCGGGGCGCGCGCGACTTCTTCCGTTCGAAAGGGTTTTCCATGCACTTGTTGCCTGTGGTCCGTCCGGCGCAGGAAGCTGCTTTCCCATGCGGGCAATTTCTGGGCGGCCCTCAAATTTAGCACCCCCATCTTTGCACCAAAGGCGGCGGGCCGCACAAGGAAAAACCGGGCCGGGCGTCGCGCCAATTGGCCTTAACGTAAAGGAGATAGGAAAGAATTCCACCTGACTGTGACGGAGTTCACAGAGAGGTGGTATCCTGCATCATGGCGGCGGAATGGCTCGGCGTCGACGTGATAATACTCGCAGTGCGCGACCCGCAAAACTACCGGAACATGCCCCGGTAACACCTGCAAACGCCACGGTGACAAGGATCATCTGGCGGAACTGAGGCGCCAGGTCGCTGACGACACCCGCCGCGAGGTTCGAAAAGAAGATCAACATCAGGACGAAAAGGGTCACCCGGTCTCCTTGAAGCCGCTGATGCCGTCCGTGCTTGTGAAGGATCAGGTCATCCTGCCATCGAAAAGCGAACGCTGCGCCGATGACATAGGCGCAGGCAAAGGCCAGCCAGTTTGCCGGGAAATGGGGCAGAGCATCAATTGCGTTGGCGGGCAGCAAGCCAAGCAACGGAGAAAACAAATATGGCATCACCGAGCTGTCTCGTGTCCGGGTAGACCACAGGCCGGCAGCCAGGAAGACCAGAAACACTGGCCATACCCAGATCGCGGCGTTCCTCCACACGCCAATGCCAATATCGATCATTGAAATGCGCGCGCTGCCAATGCCGTGCCTTCATGCCGGCGCGCCGGCGAAGAGCAAGGTTGGTGAGCGCGGCCAAGGCGGACGCTCCACAGTCATCGGGGATGCATCGTCCGACTTCCTGTCAAGATTGTAGGAAAAAAATCCTAATTATGCACTTGACGTACCATGACCGAAGCATCTAAGGAATCAAGTCGACAGGCCGGCTTCTCAGTTTCGGAAGAAACTCACCGCAAGCTAGTTGGAATGATCGCCGCGAGGATCAGCGACTGGGAGTGGTCCTCCGACCTCGCTGATGATCTTGCTGAGGATATTTTGCGCGTTGTGCTCGCTGAAATTGCCCGAAACAATTTCACCTAAACGTGTGACGAACACGGCGTGAACGAACAACTCCCGGCCTAATTGCAGCAGATTCTCGTGTGAGAACGTGTACGTAAACAGGCGTTCTTTGCCCTTCTTTCTCTTGGACAGACGAATTTCGATGTCATCCCCTTGGAGGACGCCAGTCACATCTACGATGAGCCCGTGAGCGATCGCATTCCGTGCGTCTGCGAGGTGGTCGACGCGGTTCATGACGTTGTTCACGGTTTCGGTCAAAAACTGCCAATCCGGGTGGTCTCTGAAAAAACGGCGGATAAACTCGGTCTTCTTGGAAAAATTGCGCGGTTTCTCAAAGGGGTCACTGGCGTCTAGGTAGTTCCTGATTACGGCCTCAAGAACGATCGTTACGGCGTTGTCGAGGTATGCTGACGATACGAAAATGCGCCCAACGCGGCGAGCAAATTCATCGAAATCGGCGGAGGGTTCCTGGTCCATGCCTACTCCAAAAGACAAGTCCGACGAGGGAAAGGGCGACGAGATATTGCGCCGCCTGTTGAAAACCCCTCCCGATCCGAAGACCGGGGGGAGTCGTCGCGATGAACGTAAGCAGCCGTTGCCGCCCGATTCGAGAACGGATGTTCCAGCCTCTACGACCGGCAACAGCCCTCACGATACCAAGACTTAGTTTGGCCCCCGTTGGGTCTTGACCAGAAGCCTCCAGCGTATTGCACCTTTGTTGGCAGAGTGCTGACGATGGTTCTGAGGGGGCAGCGGATCGCCAGCGTTGTAGGCGTATTCGTCACGGCAATTGATGCACAAATAGATGCCCGAAAACGGTGCGCTGTCTCCGGGTGAGTGCACCTTGTCGAAGTCTTCGCTTTCGGTGTGCGTCAGTTCGTTGCCGTCTTTGTAAAGTGCCATGATGGCTCCTGTGTGTGATCGCCACAGGACGCTTGACGGGACCATCACCTTCATTAGTGTGGCGGTCGTTCTTCATGTGCCGAGCCGTCCTGTGGCTTGGTTGCAATGACGGCGGTGGCGCTCTGGGGAGAGAATCAGCCACCGCCGTTTGCAATCTGAGGGTAGGACACGCAGTGGGCGCAAGTCCCGATCACGGATTGTAACCGTGATTCACAATCACTTTTTGTTCTTTTTAGCGGCGCGCAAGCGTTTGAGCTTTCGCGCCTTCTGCTTAAGCGTGCGCGGCTTCGTCAGTCCGCCGATAGGTGAGACGCTTGTCGCGGGCACCGCGCAACAGGTCTTCGGCGCGCTCCCAATCCTCGATGCCGAGGGCAGAGCGGCGATTGTAGCGGAAGCCGAACTCGGCAAGGTAGCGATGCAAGTGCGCTTCGCCACAGTGCTGGTAGGTGCCACGCATGCCGCGCTTGAGAACGCTGAAAACGTTCTCGACCGTGTTTGAATGGATGATCGCGCCGTCTTCGTAACGGACGTATTCGCCAGCGGTGTGCCTCACGGTCTGGTGCTTGGCGTACTCCTTGCCAGTCTCGACATAGAGGCGGCTTTCGTCGGTATGGAGGACCGAACGGCGCGAGATATTGCGGACCATCACGTCGCGGATATCGGCGGCAGTGGCCTTCTCGACATAGAACATGCGGGTGTGTCCGCCGCGCTCGACAAGGGCGACGACCATACGCTTTGACTTGTGTCCGGGCTTGCCACGAATGGTGCGAGTGGTGATGCGATCCTTGGGGCCGAAATAGGTTTCATCGACTTCCACGGTCTTGCCTTCACCGCCGATGGGGCCGGACGTGTCGGTCTTCTCCATCATGGCTTCGCGGATGCGATGCATCATGAACCAAGCGGTGCGGTAGGAGCCAAAGCCGAGCATGCGCCACAGTTGATGGGCGGACATGCCCTTCTTGGATGAAGCCATAAGGTGCGATGCCAGAACCCACTTGTTGAGCGGGATTTTGGATCGCTCAAAGACGGTTCCGACAGTCACGGTGAAGGGCTTGCGGCACTCCTTGCACTTGTAGACGCCGGGGCGCGTGGACTTGCCTTCCAGCTTCGTGATGCGGGTGTGGTCGGAGTTCTTGCAATGCGGGCAGATCGGCCCGTGCGGCCAATGGATGGCCTCAAGGTGCTCTCGCGCCTTGTCCGGGTCTGTGTAGATCGGTGCGGTGATGTCCATCGCGGTAACTCCTTGATTCCCTTTGTAGAGAATCAGGTTTGGTACGTCAAGTGCATAATTAGGAAAAAAATCCTTGACACCGTGACGGTGCTTTGATAGCTTTCCGTCATCGTCGAAATTGTGCGTCGAGCACGGCGGCCCGCTGATCAAGCCGGCCGCCTTTTTCGTCTGGAGACTTGCCGAAATGAGCACGCAGATGGCGCTGCGCCGCGCCGCGGCGCGCGCCGCCTATGAGGATGGCAGCGCCACGCTGGAAGCGATCGCCGACATCACCGGCTGGAGCCTGCGGCTGCTTGCGGCGCGTGCCGCGCGCGAAGGCTGGCGGGCGCCGGTCGACCGAGCCGCCGCGCACAGCCTGGAGCGGCTGCAGGCGGAGCTGTCGCGCTGGATCGGGCTGGTCGAGGCGCTGGGGCGCGCGGCCGAGGCCGGCACGATCGACAAGGCCCAGATCGACGCCGTGGCGTCCGCGATCCGCGCCATCGAGAAGGCGAGCGACCTTGTGCGCGCGAGCATGACCGAAAAGCAGCAGGACAACGACGTCGAAAAGGCCGTGATCCTCGAACATGTCAACGCAAGGATCGTCGAACTCGCCAAGGAATTCGCGGCCGCGATCGCGGCCGAGCGCGCTCGACCGGAGGCAGGCCTGGAAGATTCGCGATGAATGGTTCCGCTTTGCCCGCGCGGCGCAATACCCCCTGTTCGCGGCGCCGAAGCCGACCTGGCTGGTGCTGGGCGGACGCGGCTCCGGCAAGACAAGGCTCGGCGCGGAATGGGTTCATGCGCTGGTACGCGGGCTGCCGCCCTTCGCGCAGACCGCCTATGGCCGGCTGGCGCTGATCGGCGAGACTTTGGGCGACGTGCGCGAAGTGATGATCGAGGGCCTGTCGGGGATTGCCGCCAGCGCGCGGGTGGCGCGTCCGAACTTCGAGCCGTCGCGCCGGCGGCTGGTGTGGCCGAACGGGGCGACGGCGCAGATTTTCTCCTCCGAGGACCCCGAAAGCCTGCGCGGGCCGCAATTCGACGCCGCGTGGTGCGACGAGACAGGCAAATGGAAGCATGCCGACGCCTGCTTCGACATGCTTCAGTTCGGCCTGCGCGTCGGCACCGAGCCGAAACAGCTCATCACAACGACGCCGCGGCCGATCCCGCTTCTGCGCCGGCTGCTCGACGACCCGGCGGTGGCGGTGACGCGGATGAAGACCATCGACAACGCCGCCAACCTCGCCGACGGCTTCATCGCCGCCATGCAGGCGCGCTATGGCGGCACGCGGCTCGGACGTCAGGAACTGGACGGCGAGCTGATCGCCGACCGCGAGGACGCGCTGTGGTCGCGGCTGATGGTGGAAAGTGCCGCCGCGGCGCGGGTGGGCGACACGCCGGGCCGCATCGTGGTGGCGGTCGACCCGCCCGCGAGCGCACGCCGAACCTCGGATGCCTGCGGCATCGTGGTGGCCGGCGAACTCTCCGACGGGCGCGCGCTGGTGATGGCCGACGCGACCTTGCGCCGGGCACGGCCGACGGCGTGGGCGCAAAAGGCCGTGGCGCTGTACCACCGCTATGCGGCCGACGCGATCGTGGTCGAGGTCAACCAAGGCGGCGACATGGTGTCGACCGTGATCCACGGCGTCGACGCAAGCGTGGCGGTGAAACCGGTGCGGGCGACACGCGGCAAGTGGCTGCGCGCCGAGCCGGTGGCGGCGCTCTACGAGCAGGGGCGCGTGGCGCATGCCAGGCGGTTTCCTGAGCTTGAGGACGAAATGTGCGATTTCGGCCCCTCGGGACTTTCCGACAACCGCTCGCCCGACCGGCTCGACGCGCTGGTTTGGGCGCTGACCGAACTGCTTCTGGGACCGCGCGCGACACCGCGCATCCGCGAAATCAACTAGCAGGAATTTGCGATGAACTGGAACTGGCCGTGGGCGCCGCGCCCCGACGGCGGGATGGCGGCTGCCGAGAACAAGCAGACCGGGCCGATCGGCTTCGTCGCGCTGCACATGCAGAACGAGGCGAACTGGACCCGGCGCGACTATGCCGCGCTCGCCCGCGAGGGCTTCATGCGCAACCCGGTGGTGCACCGCTGCGTGCGGCTGATCGCCGAGACGGCGGCCTCGGTGCCATGGCTGCTCTACGAGGGGGCGGCCGAACACGCTGAGCACCCGCTGATGCAGCTGATCGACCGGCCCAACCCGCGCCAGGCCGGCGGTGCCTTCTTCGAGGCGCTCTACGGCCACCTGCTGCTTTCCGGCAACGCCTATGCGGAGCTGGTCGAGGCCGGCACCGGCGGGCGCGAACTGCACCTGCTGCGGCCCGACCGGGTGACAGTGGCCAGCGACGAGGCCGGCTGGCCCGTTGCGCTCGACTACCGCCACGACGGCTCGAAAAGGCGCGTGCTGCTGGGGCGGCCGGGGGAGGGGGCGGCGCAGTTTTCGCTGTTCCACCCGCTCGACGACCATTACGGCTTTCCGCCGCTGCAGGCGGCGCTGATGGCGCTCGACACCCACAATGCGGCCGGGCGCTGGAACAAGGCGCTGCTCGACAATTCGGCAAGGCCGTCGGGGGCGCTGGTTTATGCGCCCAGGGACGGCGCCAACCTGACCGAGGAGCAGTTCGAGCGGCTGAAGACGGAGCTGGAGCAGGGTTATGGCGGGCCGACGCGCGCCGGGCGGCCGCTGCTGCTGGAGGGCGGGCTCGACTGGAAGGCTATGGGCCTGTCGCCCAAGGATATGGATTTCATGCAGGCCAAGAACGGCGCGGCGCGCGACGTGGCGCTCGCCTTCGGCGTGCCGCCGATGCTGCTCGGCATTCCGGGCGACAACACCTACGCAAACTATGCCGAGGCCAACCGGGCATTCTACCGCCTGACGGTGCTGCCGCTGGTGGGCCGCATCGCCAAGGACCTGTCCGCCTTCCTGGGGCCGGCCTTCGGGCGGGGCTTGCGGCTCTGGTACGACGCCGACCGCATCGAGGGGCTTGCCGGCGAGCGCGAGGCGCTGTGGGCGCGGGTCGATGCGGCAAGCTTCCTTGGCGACGACGAAAAGCGCGAGGCGGTCGGTTATCCGCCAAGGGACGAGGTCGCAACCAAGGCCGGGTTTCGTCCCGATCAACCGCGTGTGCCCAAGGGCAATCCCGATGGCGGAAAGTGTCCGACGAGGGTGGCGGCGCGCGGGTGATACCGGTTTGGGCCAGGCCGCGCCTGGCGGCCGCGGCGGCCCGCGCCGTGTCGGGGGACGCTGGAGGAACGTACCACCGGCGCAGGCGACGCAGCTGGCAATCAGCAACAGCCGGATGCGCGCTGCCGTGCAGCGTGTACGGGAACTCGATCCGAGATGGAAACCGCGTCCGAGCGCGTACGAGACGGTGCAAGGAGAAATCGCCGCCAATCGGGCAGCGACGCGCGAGGCCGAGGCCAGGCTGCTGGAACTGCAGCGCTTGGGGATCGGGCCGGGTCCATACGCCAAGGAATCTCTGCCGGCACGCGGTCCCGGACGCAACTGGACAGCGGAGGAAATCCGCGAGACCAATCGCATCGGACGCAAATATGGCTGCCACACATGTGGGACGAAGGATCCGGGGACATCGAGCGGGAATTTTTTCCTCGACCATCAGTTGTCGAGTGCGCTTAATCCACCTGGAAGGCCGCAGCGAATTCTTCCACACTGCATAGCGTGCAGCGGCAGGCAAGGTGCCTGGGTCACGAACCACCGGAGAAGGCGATGACGATCGAC
This sequence comes from Nitratireductor mangrovi, assembly GCF_007922615.2. Classification (NCBI taxonomy): domain Bacteria; kingdom Pseudomonadati; phylum Pseudomonadota; class Alphaproteobacteria; order Hyphomicrobiales; family Phyllobacteriaceae; genus Nitratireductor; species Nitratireductor mangrovi. The sequence goes on from NZ_CP042301.2 coordinate 484,317, forward strand.
GAAAAGACTATTCGCCTGCCACTCCCCAACGGGCTCCTTTACATCGTCGATTCCGAGCTGTTCGACCCACCGTCGGTGGACGGAGCTGCAAAGGTCTGGCGGACTGAAAGTTGCATTGTCCTTTCCTGTCAGGGCGACATGGATGGGCCGACGGAAATCCGCATCAACCCGACCAAAGCCCCGGGTGCAGAGCTGTCGCGTCTTGCAGACTTCGACCAGGCCATTCCCAGTCGCCGGCTGGTTCTGATGATCGTGCCGGGTGATGTGATTCATGAGATGCCGCTCGACCGTCGTGAGGCGCATGTCGAAGTCTGGACGACCGGCCGCCAGGGAACACCGGTGGTCTGGCTGAGAATTGGGTAGGCGGGTCCGAATCTGGCTCAACCATCCCGAGTCAGCCGACAAAGTGGTCGTCGGCTGGGGCTAAGCCAGGACCTCTTGCAACAGCAGACGAGCACCCGGCCCAACCCGGTCGTCGCCGAGGCGTAGCCTCACCTGCCGTGTTCCTGAGAATATCGGAGAAAGAATTGACCGACGTACCGGACGCCGCCTGGCAATGGGCGGCGAAGGGCATCGGCGCGGTGGCCGGCTCGGCCGTCTCGCTGGCCTACATCCTGCCGCGCGACCGCCGCGAGGCGGCGATCCGCTTTGCCGTCGGCATCGTCTGCGGACTGGCCTTCGGCGGCGTCGCCGGGCTCAAGATCGCCGACGAGCTCGGGCTGGCGGCGAAGCTGGGCACGGCGGAGACGATGCTCGCCGGCTCGGCCGCGGCGAGCCTTTGCGCCTGGTGGGCGCTCGGGCTCCTGATGCGGTTCTTCCGGCGCGACGTGAGCCCGGAGGGCAATGGCCATGGCGGCTGAAGCGACAATGCCCGCTATTGCCGCGCGCTGGGTGCGGCCCGGCTTCGGCTTCGAGACGGAGGGCGGGCGCTTCCGCGGCTATGCGAGCCTGTTCGGCGTCGTCGACCAGGGGCGCGACATGGTGGAGCCCGGAGCATTTGCGGCGTCGCTCGCCCGCAAGGGCGCCGGCGCCATCCGCATGCTGTTCCAGCATGATCCCGGCCAGCCGATCGGGCGCTGGCTGGAGGTCACGGAGGACCCCCGCGGCCTGCGCGTCGAGGGCGTGCTGTCGCCCGGCGTGGCGCGCTCGCGCGAGGTGCTGGAACTGATGCGCGCCGGCGCCGTCGACGGGCTGTCGATCGGTTTTCGCACGGTAAGGGCGGCACGGACGGCGCGCGGCGGCGTGCGCCGCATCCTCGAGGCCGATCTCTGGGAGGTGTCGGTGGTGACCTTCCCGATGCTTCCCGGCGCCCGGGTTGAGGAAATCAAGCTTGCCGGTCGCGGGCAAGGGCCTTCCGGTGGCGAGCCGCCGGGCCAGGCGCCGCAGGAACTGATCCGGACCATCCGGACCGCAACGCAAATGATGCAAGGAAAGGACTGCCGACCATGACCAACGACACCGCCGCGCCCGAAAACAAGGCAGGCACCGGCGCGGGCCACGAAGTGAGCGCCGTCTTCGAGGAGTTCATGGGCGCCTTCGAGGCGTTCAAGGAGACCAATGACAGCCGGCTGGCGGCGATCGAGGGCAAGGGCCGCGCCGACGTGCTCCTGAGCGAGAAGGTCGACCGCATCTCCGATGCGCTCGACGAGCAGCGCCGCGCGCTTGACGGGCTGCTGATGCGCAAGGCGCGCCCCGCGCTGGGTTCCTCCCGCGCCTTCGAAGGGCCAAGCGAACACAAGGAGGCTTTCGAGACTTATGTGCGCTCGGGCGACGAGCGCAGTCTGCGGGCGCTCGACACCAAGGCGATGTCCTATGGCTCCGGCCAGGACGGCGGCTATCTGGTGCCCGACGAGACCGAGGCGGCGATCGGCAAGCGGCTGACCGCGCTGTCGCCGATCCGCTCGATCGCGGCGGTGCGGCAGGTTTCGGCGGCGGTCCTGAAGAAGCCGTTCGCGCTGACCGGCCCGGCGGTCGGCTGGGTCGGCGAGACCACGGCGCGTCCGGAAACGACGAGTCCGACGCTGGCCGAGCTGCAATATCCGACCATGGAGATCTATGCCATGCCGGCGGCCACCGCCTCGCTGCTCGACGATGCCGCCGTCGACCTCGACCAGTGGATCACCGGCGAGATCGAGACCGCCTTCGCCGAGCAGGAGGGTGCCGCCTTCGTCAATGGCGACGGCACCAGCAAGCCGCGCGGCTTCCTCGACTACAACCGCATCGCCGAGGCGTCGTGGGAGTGGGGCAAGCTCGGTTACGTCGCCACCGGGGTCGCCGGCGCGCTGCCGGCGAGCGACGCCTCGGACGTGCTGATCGACACCGTCTATGCGCTGAAATCCGGCTACCGCCAGAACGCCAGCTGGGTCATGAACCGCAAGACCCAGGCGACGATCCGCAAGCTGAAGGACGCCGACGGCAACTATCTGTGGCAGCCGCCCGCCGCGCCCGGCAGCCGCGCCATGCTGATGGGCTTCCCGCTGGTCGAGGCTGAGGACATGCCCGACATCGCCACCGACGAGGCGGCGATCGCCTTCGGCGATTTCTCGCGCGGTTATCTGGTCGTCGACCGCACTGGCGTCCGCGTCCTGCGCGACCCCTATTCGGCCAAGCCCTACATCCTGTTCTACACGACCAAGCGTGTCGGCGGCGGCGTGCAGGACTTCGACGCCATCAAGCTGCTGAAATTCGGAACGGCGTGACGCGGGCCGCGGCCGGCTTCCCGTCCCGATCGTCCCGGCCGCATCCTTGCCGCGTCCGCGCCTGGCGGCCCCGGTTCCTCCCGCCGGGGCCGCCTCTTTTCTGAAACTTAGATGGATGAAACCGAATGGCGCTGTTTCGAACGGTCGCGCCGCTCGCCGAGCCGGTCACGGTTCCCGAGTGCCGGGCGCATCTGCGCATCGACCACACGTCCGAGGACGATCTGATCGCCGGGCTGATCCGCGCAGCTCGCGAGGAGGTGGAAAGCCATGCCGGCCTCGCGCTGATCGAGCAGGACTGGCGGCTGGCGCTCGACGGCTGGCCGCGATCGGGGCAGGTGGCGCTGCCACGGCATCCGGTGACCGAAATCCTGTCGGTGACGGTCTATGGCGAAGACGGCGAGGCGGCGTTGGTCGAGCCCGCCGACTACCAGCTCGACACGCTGTCGCGGCCGGCGCGGCTGCTGGTGAAGTCGCCTGAGCCGCCGGGATTGGCGATGAACGGCGTCGAGGTCGATTTCCGCGCCGGCTTCGGGCCGGCAGGCACCGACGTTCCCGACCTCCTGAAACGGGCGATGATCCTGCTGGTGGCCCACTGGTATGAATTCCGGGCATCGTTCGGGCCGCAAGACCAGCCGGTGTCGCTGCCGGAAGGCTATCAGCGCCTCCTCGCCGGCTATCGATCAAAGAGGCTGCTGTGAGCGGTTTGACGATCGATCCCGGCGCGCTGCGCGAAGCGCTGGTTCTGGAAGCGCTGACGCCGGCCCAGGACGACAGCGGCGGGCAGGTAGGCGACTGGGTCGAAGTCGGTCCCGTCTTTGCCGCCATCGTGCCGGTGGGCGCGTCGGGCCGCGCCGGCGCCGGCCAGCGGCTGGAGAAGGTGACGCACCGCATCATCATCCGCTTTCGAGCCGACATCGCTAGCGGCATGCGCTTCCGCAAGGGGGCAAGGGTTTTTCTGGTCACGGCACTGCACGATCCGGACGAGACCGGCCGCTACCTCGTCTGCATCGTGGAGGAGGAGGGGCGATGAAGCTGGCAGTCGAACTGACATTCAACGGGTTGGCCGCAACACTGAAGAGGATCGCGCACGACCTCGCTAACGAGCGCGAGGAGGATCGGCGCTTGTCGCGTTCGGGGCGGCGTCCTCGGAGCGTGACGGCCGCCGGGCGTCCCCGCGAACAGATCGGAGGCCGCGATGGCCGCGACCGCGCTTGAACTGCAGAAGGCCGTTTTCACGGCGCTGACAGCCGACGGGGCGCTGGTCGCCAAGCTCGGCGGTCCGCGCATCCACGACCACCATACGCCGGGGGAATTGCCGTTTCCCTATGTCAGCTTCGGGCGCACCAGCCTATTCGACTGGAGCACGTCAAGCGAAGGCGGCAGCGAGCAGCTTTTCACGCTGCATGTCTGGTCGAAGGCGCGCGGCAAGGCTGAGGCGCTCGAAATCATGGAACTGGTGAGAGCCTGCCTCGACGACCAGCCGCTGGCAATGGCGGAGGGGCAACTCGTGCTGATGCGGCTGGAATTCGCCGAGGTGCGGCGCGACGACGACCTGGCGCTTTATCGCGGCTCGATGCGCTTCCGCGCCCTGGTCGAGCGACCGGCCTGATCCACCAACTGAATCCCGATCCGCGAACCGAAGGAGCCCGCGCATGACCGCGCAGAAGGGAAAAGACCTGTTGTTGAAACTGGACACGGACGGGCTAGGCAGCTTCGTCACCGTGGCTGGCCTCAAAGCCAAGCGGCTCGCCTTCAACAGCGAGAGCGTCGACATCACCGATTCCGAATCGAGCGGCCGCTGGCGCGAGTTGCTGGCCGGCAGCGGCATCCAGCGCGCCGCGGCGAGCGGTTCCGGCATCTTCAAGGATGCACAGTCGGACGAGGAGATACGCACGCGCTTCTTTGCCGGCGCGATCTCGCCGTGGCAGATCGTGATCCCGGATTTCGGCGCGGTCGACGGCCCGTTCCAGATCATCGCGCTTGAATATAGCGGCAACCACGACGGCGAGGTGACCTTCGAACTGGCGCTGGAATCGGCCGGCGCCATCTCGTTCGCGGCCGCATGATGGTCATCAACCCGAAGCGCGGCGAGATCGCCGCAGAGCTTTCAGAGAAGCGCTACCGGCTGTGCCTGACGCTCGGCGCGTTGGCGGAACTGGAAGCGGCCTATGGGGCGGAGGACCTGGGAACGCTGCTTTCGCGCATCGCCTCGGGCAAGCTCGCCGCGCGCGACATCGCCCGCATCGTCGGCGCTGGTTTGCGTGGCGGCGGGGCCGATGTCAGCGACGCGGACGTTCTGACGATGACGGTCGACGGCGGCGCGGCTGGTTTTACCGACATCGTCGCGCGGCTGTTGAAGGCCACCTTTGGCGGCAACGAGGCCACCGGGAGCGGTATCGATGGCGGCTAAGACACGCAAACGCATCCCGTGGGACCGGCTGATGGCGCTCGGCCTTGGCGGCCTGCGCCTTGCGCCCGAGGCGTTCTGGGCGATGACGCCGCGTGAGCTGGCCAGTGTGCTTGGTGCGACAAGGGGCGCGCGACCGATGGATCGCGACCGGCTCGACGGGCTGATGCGGCGCTTTCCAGATCACAGGAAGGACAAGTGATGCCCGACGACAGCACCGACTACACCATTACGTTCGACGGCACCCAGGTCACCAAGGCGCTTGAGGAGCTTCGCGACCTCTCCGACAGCTTCGGCGCGCGACTCGCCGGCGCGCTGAAAGGTGCCGCCGCGGGCGGCCGCGAACTGGAAGACGTCCTGCGGCGCGTCGGGCTCAGCCTGGCCGAGATGGCGCTGGGCAAGGCGCTGGCGCCGCTGCAGGAGCTTTTCAGCACCGGCTACGAGAAGTTCTTCCAGGTGCTGATCGACGCCATTCCGCATGCCAAGGGTGGCATACCCGGCAAACCGACGCGCTTTGCCGATGGCGGGATCGTGTCGCAGCCGACCTATTTTCCGATGCAGGGCGGGTTCGGCCTGATGGGCGAGGCGGGCACGGAGGCGATCCTGCCGCTGTCACGAGGCCCGGACGGGCGGCTTGGCGTCGCAGCCGCCGGCAATGCCGCGCCGGTCAGCATCGTCTTCAACGTGCAGACGCCGGATGCCGCCTCGTTCCGCAAGTCCGAGGCGCAGATCACTGGCATGATCGCCCGCGCCGCCGCACGCGGCGCCCGGCGCAACTGACGAGGGTCCTAGATGGCTGAATGGCAGGCTTTTCACGAGGTCCGCTTCCCGACTGCGATCTCGTTCGGCGCGACCGGCGGTCCGGTGCGCCGCAACGAGGTCATCACGCTCACTTCGGGGCGGGAGAAACGCAATGCACGCTTTGCGCATTCGCGCCGCGCCTATGACGCCGGCACCGGCATCCGGTCGCTCGAGGACCTTTACGAGGTGATGGCTTTTTTCGAGGCGCGGCGCGGAACACTGCACGGCTTCCGGTTCAGGGATCCATTCGACATGAAGTCCTGCCGGCCGGACCTCGACGTCTCGCCAACCGATCAACTCATCGGCACCGGCGACGGCGCAAACCGGGTCTTCCAGCTCGCAAAGTCCTATGGTGAGGGGCCGGACGCCTATGTTCGACTGATCGCCAAGCCGGTCGAAGGTTCGGTTCGTGTCGCGGTCAATGGCGGCGAGATGGCCGAGGGCGCCGACTTCACCGTCGATCCCGCGACTGGCGTGGTGACTTTCGAAATGGCGGCGACGCCAGCCGAAGGTGAGGCGGTGACCGCCGGTTTCGAATACGACGTGCCGGTGCGCTTCAACGCCGAGGCACTGGAAATCAGTCTCGCCAGCTTCAAGGCCGGGCAGATTCCGTCGATTCCGCTCGTGGAGATATTGCCATGAGCACCTTTCCGCCCGAATTGCTGGCCCATCTTGGCGGCGAGACCACCAGTGTCTGCCATTGCTGGCGCGTGACCCGCGAGGACGGGGTCGTCACGGGATACAGCGACCATGACGGCGTGGTCGCCTTCGATGGCACCGAATTCCGCCCGCAGAGCGGCTTTTCTGTCTCCGAGGCGCGCGAGACGCTCGGTCTGGCGGCCGACACCGTGGATGTCGAGGGCGCCCTGTCTTCCGACACGCTCGACGCCGATGACCTCGCGGCCGGCAAATATGATGGCGCGAATGTCGAGACCTGGCTCGTCAACTGGCGTGACACCGAACAGCGCGCCTTGCTGCGCCAGGCGGTGATCGGCCGCATCACGCTCGAGGACGGACGCTTCCGGGCCGAACTGGAAAGCACCAAGCTTCACATCAATCAGCCGGGCGGGCGCTGGTTCCGCCGCGCCTGCGATGCCGAACTGGGCGATGCGCGCTGCCAGGTGGATATCGGACATCCGACCCTGGTCGGCACCGGTGCGGTGATCGACGTTCTGCGAAGCGATGCGGTGAGTGTTTCCGGACTCGCGGGCTTTGCCGACGGCTGGTTTTCGCACGGGGTGCTGACCTGCCTCGACGGACCGCAGGCGGGGACCGACTACCGCATCATCGCCCATCGGCGCGACAACGGCGCGGACGAACTGGTGATCTGGCGCGGCACGGCGCCGCTGCCGCAGGCCGGTGTTGCCGTGCGTGTCGTCGCCGGCTGCGACAAGGCTTTCGCGACCTGCAAGGCCAAGTTCGCCAACCATCTCAATTTCCGGGGTTTTCCGCATCTCCCCGGCGACGACGAAGCCTATGGCTACGCGAACGAGCAGCAGGTCTTCGACGGGAGCCCGCTGGTTCCGTGAACGCGCGCCCCGAAGCCGTCAGCGTCGCCGATGCCGTGGTGGCGGAGGCGCTTGGCTGGATCGGCACGCCCTATCGCCATCAGGGCTCGCGCAAGGGCGTCGGCTGCGATTGCCTCGGCCTGGTGCGCGGCGTCTGGCGCGCGATCTATGGCGACGAGCCTGAGCCGCCCGGCACCTACAGCCCCGACTGGGCAGAGGCTGGCGGACGTGACGCGATGCTCGAGGCGGCGCGCCGCCATTTTGTCGAACGGCCGCAGCAGCAAATGGAGGTCGGCGACCTGATCCTGTTTCGCTGGAAGCGTGGCCTGCCGGCCAAGCATGCCGGTATCCTGCTGTCGGCGGACCGCTTCGTGCACGCCTATCAGGGCCATTCGGTGCTGGCTTCGCCGCTGGTCCCGCAATGGCGCCGGCGCATCGCCGGTGCATTCGCGTTTCCACTCAAGGACTGAGATCACAAGCACGTGGCAACCTTATTGCTGCAGGCCGCCGGCGCCTATCTGGGCGGGTTTCTCGGCGCGACCGGGGTCACCATAGGCACCGCCGCAGGCGCGTTGGCCGGCTATACAATCGACCAATGGCTGATCGGCTCGACCCGCACGCTCGAGGGGCCGCGGCTGAAGACGGCGCCGCCGTTTTCGGCCGAGGACGGCGCGCCGGTGCCGCGCCTTTACGGCACCGCGCGGATGAGCGGGACGCTGATCTGGGCGACGCGGTTCGAGGAGACGCGAACCTCCGAACGGCAGGGCGCCAAGGGCGGGCCGAAGGTCAACAGCTACCACTATCACGCCAACGCCGCCTTCGCGCTGTGCGAGGGCGAGATCGCGCATGTCCGCAGGGTATGGGCCGACGGGCGCGAGCTCGACCTTTCCAACATCACCCTGCGTGTCTACCGGGGGGAAGCCGATCAGCAGCCCGATCCGCTGATCGAGGCCAAGCAGGGCGCCGGCAACGCGCCGGCCTATCGCGGCATCGCCTATGTCGTGTTCGAGCGGCTGGCGCTAGAAGATTATGGCAACCGGCTGCCGCAGTTGCAGTTCGAGGTCATCCGGCCGGTCGGCGAACTGCACCGGCAGGTGCGGGCCGTCGCGCTCATCCCCGGTTCTACAGAGTTCGGTTATGCGCCGGGCGAGGTGACGTCGAGCGAGCAGGTTGGCACGGCGAGCCTCGTCAACCGGCACAGCTTGTTCGGCGAAACCGACCTGACGGCCTCGATCGACGAACTCCAGGCGATCTGCCCCAATCTGACCCATGTCGCACTGGTCGTCACCTGGTTCGGCAACGATCTGCGTGCCGGTGAGTGCCGCATCCGACCTGCGGTGACCGATCCGGCGATCGAGTCCGCGTCCGAACCCTGGCAGGTCGCAGGCTTCGGGCCGCAGGATGCCGACGTCGTCACCCAGGATGACGGCCGTTCCGCCTATGGCGGCAGCCCGTCGGACCAGAGCGTCCTCCAGGCGATCGCGGAATTGAAGGCGAGGGGGCTCGAGGTCACGCTCTACCCCTTCATCATGATGGACATCGCTGCCGGCAACGGGCTTCCCGATCCTTACGGCGGTACCGCGCAGGCGGCCTATCCCTGGCGCGGACGCATCACCTGCCATCCCGCTGCGGGCCAGCCCGGCAGCGCCGACAAGACCGCGGCGGCGCGCGAACAGGCGCAAGCCTTTGCCGGTGCCGCGCAACCGGAAGAGTTTTCCTGGGGCGGCGGCAATGTCGTTTTTTCCGGCGACCCGGAGGATTGGGGCTACCGGCGCTTCGTGCTCCACTACGCGGCCCTCGCCGAGGCGGCTGGCGGTGTCGACGCCTTCCTGATCGGTTCGGAACTGCGCGGGCTGACGACGATCCGTGACGACAACGACGCCTTCCCGGTCGTCGAAATGCTGGCCGAGCTTGCCGGCGAGGTGCGCGGCATGCTGGGGCCGGGTACCAAGCTCTCCTACGGCGCCGACTGGAGCGAATATTTCGGCTACCGGCCGGCCGACGGAAGCGGCGACGTCTATTTCCACCTCGACCTGCTGTGGGCGCATCCGGCAATCGATGCCGTCGGCATCGACAATTACATGCCGCTTGCCGACTGGCGCGACGCCGATACCGACGGCTCCAACCCGGATGGCGCCGCCGGGCCGTACGACGCAGCCGCGCTGCGCGCCGGCATCACCGGCGGCGAAGGTTTCGACTGGTGTTACCCGACCGAGGAAGACCGTCGGGACCGCGCGCGGTTGGCGATCACCGACGGTACTCACGGCAAGCCATGGGTCTATCGCTACAAGGACATCCAGTCCTGGTGGGCGAACCAGCATTTCGACCGGCCGGGCGGGGTAGAGGACCCCGCTCCGACCGCCTGGGTGCCGCAGTCGAAGCCGATCTGGTTCACCGAGCTGGGTTGCCCGGCCTGCGACAAGGGGCCGAACCAGCCCAATGTCTTCGTCGATCCCAAATCGTCGGAAAGTGCGCTGCCGCACTTTTCGAGCGGGGGTCGGTCAGACCTTGCCCAGCACCGGTTCCTGCGCGCCCATCTCGATCATTGGGACGAGGAGTCGGCTTCGTTCGAACCCACAGCGAACCCGATCTCGCCGGTCTATGGCGGCCGCATGGTCGACGCCGAGCGGTGTTATCTCTGGGCCTGGGACACGCGGCCGTTTCCAGCGTTTCCGCTGGCCAGGGACGTCTGGGGCGACGCAGGCAACTGGCCGCTCGGCCACTGGCTGAACGGCCGGCTCGCCAATCCGACCGTCGGCGATCTCGTCAACGCCGTGCTCGCCGACCACGGCCTCCCGGCCGCGAATGTCTTGGGCGCGTCGGGGTCGCTGGTCGGTTATGTGGCTACTGAGCCGGTGGCGCCGCGCGCAAATCTCGACGAACTGGCGGAGATCTTCGGGCTTTCGGGATTCGAGACGGCCGACGGGCTGGTGTTTCGCAGCATAGGTGAGGTTCATGGCGCAGCGGCCGAGCCGCCGGAGCTGGTCGCGGGCGACACCGAGCCGGTCAGGACGGTCATGCGCGAACCGGCGCACGAATTGCCCGGTGAGACGCTGCTCGCCTATCGCGACCCGTTCCGCGACTACCGGCCGGCGACGGCACGCTCCGCTCGACCCGGCGTGGCGTCGCGACAGGAGACGTTGCGCTTTTCGGGCTATCTGGAGGAAGGCGCGGCAACGGCGCTTGTCGCCGACTGGCATCGGCGGAGATGGCGGGCGCGCGAGACGATCGAGTTTATGCTGCCGGCGAGTGATCGCAGCGTTGCGCCGGGTAGCTTGATCGCCCTGCCGCCGCCGGTGCCGAGTGGCGAATATGTGGTGACCGAAATCGACGAGGGTGTCATCCGGCGCATCACCGCCCGCCGCATCGAGCGCCGTCCGGCCACGCCCGAACTGCCGGGCAGGGCGGACACGGCGGCGCGGCTGCCCGAGCCGACACCGAAGCCGCTGGTGCATCTGCTTGACCTGCCGACCGTCGGCAGCGTCGACAAGCCTCATGCCCATCTTCGCATTGCTGTCTGGGCCCGGCCCTGGCGTTCGATGATCGTCTACGCGTCGGCCGAGGAGACCGGCTTCGAGGAACGCGGGCGGCTTTCAAGGCCGGCCGTCGCCGGTGAACTGACCGCGGCGCTCGCGGCTGGCCCGCTCGGCCGTCCCGATCGCGCCAACATCGTGCGGGTGCGGCTCTTCGGCGGCGAATTGGCGAGCGTTTCGCAACTGTCCTTACTCAATGGCGCCAATGTCGCGGCGGTGCGATCCGCTTCCGGCGTTTGGGAGGTGCTGCAGTTCCGCGACGCGGTCGAGACGAGCGCGAACGAGTGGGCGCTTTCCGAATTGCTGCGCGGCCAACTCGGCACCCAGGACGCCACCATTAGCGGCGCGCCGGCAGGAGCGCCGTTCGTCCTGCTTGACGAGGCGGTTCAGGCCGCCGGCCTACGGGCGCACGAGGCCGGGTTGGTTCTCAACTGGCGCGTGGGTCCGTCGGGCGGCGCCTTGGGAGGTGGTCAGTTCGCTACTCTGACAGTGGCAGGCGGCGTCAGGGCAGCGCTGCCGCTGTCGCCCGTTCATCTGCGTGCGCAGCACCTTTCCTCCGGCGATGTCGACATCTCCTGGACAAGGCGAGGACGGCTGGCGGCCGACAGTTGGGAGAGTGCCGAGATCCCGCTTGGCGAAGAGGCGGAGGCTTATGTCGTCGAGGTTCGCGACCTCGCCGGCACGCTGATCCGCAGCGTCGATGTTACCGCACCACGATGGACCTACACCGCCGCCGATGTCGCAAGCGACTTCGCGGAGCTGCCGGCCACCGTCGACATCCTCGTTCGCCAGAAGAAATCGCCGACCGGCACCGCCGGCCTCGCCGCCGTCTTGCGCACCGAGATCGCCTGAAAACCTCTCAAGATCAGCAGAAAGGAAGAAAAAATGAACGCATCGAAACCCTGGTATCTGTCCCGCACCATCTGGGCCTCGGTCGTCACCGTAGCGACGGCGTCGGCCAGCCTCATCGGCATCCCGCTCGGCGGCATCGATGACGCGGTGCTTGTTGACACCATTTTGCAGGCGATCACCGCGATTTCCGGGATCCTCGCTGTGATGGGACGATTGTCGGCGACGACAAAAATCGGCTAACCTTGTGCCGCAAGGCCGCAAAGGCCAGTTGGCTCTGGGGGGAGCAGTGATGGCCAATGTCGCGTCGTTCATTCCGCGTTCAGCCGCTTTCGGCTAGAAGCGTCGGCATGAAGACGTTTCTCGCCCATTTGCGGATTGTCGCGAGCCTGGCTGTTTTGCTGGGCGCTGCCACTGTGCACGGCCATGCCGGCACGCTTTTGGCGGCCGCGCCCAGCATTCCGAGCTATATTCACACCGTTGCGGCCAATTGCAACGCGATCGGCCAGCAAGTCGCGGCGAGCGCCGGAGGGCAGTTGCGCCGGGCCGACGCCGTCCAGCAGGGCGGCCAGACGGTCTGCGTCATCACCTATACGGTGCCGAGCCGCGACGGAAAGCCGCCGCGCCGCGTGCAGACGACGGTCAACGCGGGGTAACGCGCGGAGAAATTTCGTTTTCCTTGCCTGCGAACAGGGTTAAACAGGCGCAGCGGGCATCTACAGGCCAGGTTCGACGCCGGGGACATCATGCGCATACTCGTTGTCGAGGACGACAAGGATCTCAACCGCCAGATCGCCGACGCGCTCACCGAAGCAGGTTATGTCGTGGACTGCGCCTTCGACGGCGAGGAGGGGCATTTCCTCGGCGACACCGAACCCTACGACGCCGTGATCCTCGATATCGGCCTGCCGGAGATGGACGGGCTTTCCGTCATCGAGCAGTGGCGCCGTGACGGCAAGAAGCTGCCGGTGCTCATGCTCACGGCCCGCGACCGCTGGAGCGACAAGGTGGCCGGCATCGACGCCGGCGCGGACGACTACGTCGCCAAGCCTTTCCATATGGAGGAGGTGCTGGCGCGGGTGCGCGCGCTGATCCGCCGCGCCGCCGGCCATGCCTCGGCTGAAATCGTCTGCGGACCGCTGCGCCTCGACACGAAGTCGTCGAAAGTCGATGTCGAGGGCAAGCCGATCAAGCTGACATCGCACGAGTTCAGGCTGCTCGCCTATCTCATGCACCATATGGGCGAGGTGGTGTCACGGACGGAGCTCGTCGAACATCTCTACGACCAGGATTTCGACCGCGATTCCAACACCGTCGAGGTGTTTGTCGGCCGCCTGCGCAAGAAAATCGGCATCGATCTGATCGAGACCGTGCGCGGCATGGGCTACCGGATGCGCGAGCCGGCCGAATGAGGCCGAAACCTGCGCCGCGGGAGCGCGCCAGGGACGGCGGATGACCTTCGGCCCGGGCTCGCTGTCCTTCCGGGTCGTGACCTATTCGACCCTATGGGCGATCGTTGCGCTGGTGGTGATCGCCACCCTCATCTCCGCCCTTTATCGCGACGCCGAGGAGCGCGGCTTCCGGAGCCTGCTGACTGCGCATCTCTACAGCATCGTCACGGCCGTCAGCGTTGCGGATGACGGCAGTCTGCAGGGTGCACCCGAACTCTACGATCTGAAATTCGTCCAGCCCGGCTCGGGCTGGTACTGGGCTGTCGAGCCGGTCTCGCCGGGCCTCGAAGGCGGCTTCCGCTCGCCATCGATGACACAGGCGATTCCGGCACCCCCGGTAAGTGACGTGCCCTTCGACAGCGAGTTCCAGCGCCGCTACCAGACCGTGGCGCCCACCGGTGAACGCATCGACGTTCTGGAGAACGACTTCATTCTCGATGCGGAAAACCGCATCGCCCGTTTCCGCGTCATGGGAAACCGCAGCGAACTCGAGCAGCAGATCAGCCTGTTCGAGCGCCAGCTCTACACCTATCTGGCCCTGTTCGGCGCCGGCATGATCGCCATCAACGCCGCCGCGATCCTGCTCGGCCTGCGGCCGCTCGACCAGGTGCGCAACGCGCTTTCACAGGTCCGGGAAGGCACCGCCAAGAAGCTCGACGGACGCTTCCCTTCCGAAATCGCGCCGCTCGCCAGCGAGACCAATGCGCTGATCGAGAACAACCGCCGCATCGTGGAACGCGCACGGACCCAGGTCGGTAACCTCGCCCATTCGCTGAAGACGCCGGTCGCCGTGCTTCTCAATGAGGGCCGCGCGCTCGGCGGCGACAAGGGCCGCCTCATCACCGAGCAGGCCTCGTCCATGCAGCAGCAGGTCGAGCACTATCTGCAGCGGGCGCGGATCGCCGCCCAGCGCGACAGCGTCGTCTTTCGCACGCCTACGCGCGAGCTTCTTGAGCGGATCGTACGGGTCTTCAAGAAACTCCATCCGGACCTCGACATCGGCTATGCCGCTCCGGGCGAGGAACTTGTCTTCGCCGGCGAGCGTGAGGATCTGGAAGAGATTGTCGGCAACCTGCTCGAAAACGCGGTCAAATGGTCGTCCGGCACAGTGCGGGTCTCGTTGTCGCCGCGCGAGGACGGCGGCGCCGGCTGGATAGAGATCCGGATCGAGGATGACGGCCCCGGCATTCCCGAGGACAAGGCACGAGAGGCGATCAAGCGCGGCAAGCGCCTGGATGAGACCAAGCCGGGGACGGGGCTGGGCCTTGCCATCGTTTCAGACCTTGTCCGCGAATATGGCGGCGAGATCGCGCTCGAGCGCTCGGAGCTCGGCGGCCTGAAGGCGCGGGTCAGGCTGCAGGCTGCGGGGTGAGGGCAATCGCCGCACGTTGCCGCCGCGTCAAATTTCGGTCAAAACAGATGTCTACGCGGAATCAGGTTTCGCCAGACCGCCAGGACAAGGACGCAGGCCGGCCCGTATGAAAACCACACTCCCGCTGGCGCTCGCCCTTGCGTTCCTTGCCGGGTGTACGACGTCGTCGTTCAACCGCACGACCCCTGGGCTGCAGACGACCGCATCCATCGCCGAGGCGATGGATGGCGGTCTTGTCGGGCGCGAACTGGGCCAGGGTCTTGGCGACCGTGACCGCCGCATGGCGCTCGAGGCGGAATATGCCGCGCTGGAGCGCACACCGGGCGGCGAGGCGGTGAAATGGCAGGGCGAAAGCGGACGCTGGTCAGGCGAGGTCGTCGCCGCGCAGCCTTATCGGGTCGGATCGCAGGATTGCCGGCAATACACCCACCGCATCACCGGTGCGGGCGGCGCGCGCGAGGCGCGCGGCACTGCTTGCCGCAACCCCGACGGCAGCTGGACGCCTTTGACCTAGCGCAACGAGAGCACCGGCGGAGCTGTGTAGAAGGGCGCGAACCACGCTGGCGCGGCGAAAAGGCCGCACGACGGTTTGATTGGCATTGAACGGCCGCAACGTTATGTGATTGGGCCATGATCTTCTGGGTGATCCTCGCGTTCTTGACGGCTGCGGCATGCCTTGCTGTCATCCTGCCGCTCGCCGGCCGTAAGCGCGAGGCCGCGAGCGCCGCCGCCCATGACCGCGAAGTCTATCGTGACCAGATGGCCGAGATTGCGCGTGACGCCGAACGTGGGCTGATCGGCGAGCGCGAGGCAGAGGAAGCGCGTGCCGAGATCGGCCGACGTCTCATCCGCGCGGAAGATGAGGCCGCGCGTGCGCGCGGCACCGGGACGGTTGTCGCCAGGCTTGTCGCCACCGTCGCCGTTCTCGCCATTCCGCTTCTGAGCTGGGGGCTTTATTCCGTCATCGGCTCGCCCGACCTGCCCGGTCAGCCGCTGGCCGCGCGCCTGGCCAAGGACCCGGCGCAGGCCAGCGTGGAGGAACTGGTGGCGCGCGCCGAAGCGCATTTGCGCGCCAATCCGGCCGATGGCCGCGGCTGGGACGTGCTGGCGCCGATCTATCTGCGGCTCAACCGCGGCACGGAGGCACAGACGGCCTATCGCAACGCGATCCGCCTGCTCGGCCCGAGTGCGGCGCGCGAAACCGGGCTCGGCGAGGCAATCTACGTCGGCGCCGGCGGCATCGTCACGCGCGAGGCCGTGGAAGCGTTCCGCCGCGCGATCGACCTCGGCGACGGGCCCAACCCCAAGGCGCGATTCTATCTGGCCACCGCCATGGCACAGGAGGGTCGCATGGATGAGGCGACCGCGGCGCTGAAGGCGCTGCGGGCTGAACTGCCAGGCGATTCTCCCTGGCTCGGCGTCGTTGCGGAGGCGCTGGCGCGTGCCGACGGCGAAAAGCAGCTGCGAACGGCGAAAGGGCCAAGCCAGGCCGAGATGGACGCGGCCGCCGAGATGGATGCCGACGACCGCTCGGCGATGATCGAGACGATGGTGGCCGGGCTCGACCAGCGCTTGCGCGAAAACCCCGCCGATCCGGACGGGTGGCGGAGGCTTATCCGTTCCTACAGTGTGCTCGGCCGAGCGGAGGAAGCGCGCGACGCGCTCGCCCGTGCGGTCACGGCACTCGGGCCGGACAGCGCGGAGGCCGGTGATCTGCGCAGCTTTGCGGCAACGCTCAATCTCGGCGAGATCGAATAGGATGACGCGCAAGCAGAAAAGACTGTCGATCATCGCGGGCGCGCTCGGTTTCCTGGGCGCGGCGACGGCGCTGACCTTCTATGCGCTCGGGCAGAAGACGTCCTATTTCTACATGCCCGCCGACCTCGTGGCGACCGCCGTGCCGCCCGGCCAGCGCGTCAGGCTCGGCGGGCTGGTCGAGGAAGGCTCCGTCGTGCGTGGCGAAGGCAGCCGGGTGACCTTCGCCGTTGCCGATGGCGGGGGGCGGGTCCCGGTCACCTATGTCGGGCTTTTGCCGGACCTGTTCCGGGAAGGGCAGGGCGTGGTCACCGAGGGCACGTTCGACGGCGCGGGCACCTTCGTCGCGGACAGCGTGCTGGCCAAGCATGACGAGAACTACATGCCCAAGGAGGTCGCCGACAGCCTGAAGGAACAGGGTGTCTGGCAGCAGAACTAGGTAAGGCAGCATGGTCGAGACCGGACATTTTGCCCTCGTACTGGCTTTCGTGCTGGCGCTCGTGCAGGCGGCGCTGCCGCTGGTCGGCGCACGCGCCGGCGACGAGCGGCTGATGGCGGTCGGCGGGCCGGTCGCGATCACCGGCTTCGCGCTGACGGCACTTTCCTTTGCCGCGCTGACCGCCGCCTATCTCGGCTCCGACTTTTCGGTCGCCAACGTCTTCGAGAATTCGCATTCGCAAAAGCCGCTTCTGTTCAAGCTGACCGGCACCTGGGGCAACCACGAGGGCTCGATGCTTTTGTGGGTGGTGATCCTGACCTTCTTCGGCGCGCTGGTGGCCGCCTTCGGCCGCAACCTGCCGGCAACGCTGAAGGCGACGGTGTTGTCCGTCCAGGGACTCGTCGGCGCCGCCTTTTTCCTGTTCATCATCGTCACATCGAACCCGTTCGCGCGCCTCAATCCGGCGCCGGTCGAGGGCCGCGATCTCAACCCTGTGCTCCAGGATGTCGGCCTGGCGATTCATCCGCCGCTGCTCTATCTCGGTTATGTCGGTTTCTCGATCTGCTTTTCCTTCGCCGTCGCCGCCCTGATCGAGGGCCGCATCGACGCGGCTTGGGCGCGCTGGGTCAGGCCGTGGACGCTGGTTGCCTGGTGTTTCCTGACCGGTGGCATCGCGATGGGCTCCTTCTGGGCCTATTACGAGCTCGGCTGGGGCGGCTTCTGGTTCTGGGATCCGGTCGAGAACGCCTCCTTCATGCCCTGGCTCGCCGGTACAGCGCTGCTTCACTCGGCAATCGTCATGGAAAAGCGCTCGGCGCTGAAGATCTGGACCATCCTCTTGGCCATCCTGACCTTCTCGCTGTCGCTGCTCGGCACCTTCCTGGTCCGCTCCGGGGTCCTTACCTCCGTCCACGCCTTCGCCACCGACCCGAGCCGGGGCGTCTTCATCCTGGCGATCCTGACGCTCTTCATCGGAGGCTCGCTGGTGCTGTTTGCCTGGCGGGCGCAGGCGCTCGCGCCGGGCGGGCTGTTCCATCCCGTCTCGCGCGAAGGGGCGCTGGTATTGAACAATCTCTTCCTCAGCACGGCGACCGCGACGGTGTTGGTCGGCACGCTCTACCCGCTACTGGTGGAGGCGCTTTCGGGCGAGAAGATCTCGGTCGGCGCGCCGTTTTTCAACCTGACCTTCGGGCCGCTCTTCGCGCTGCTTCTGGTCGCTGTTCCGTTCGGGCCGATGCTCGCCTGGAAGCGCGGCGACCTCTTCGCCGCCGCGCAGCGCCTGGCTGCCGCCTTCGCGCTGGCGGCGCTGGCCGGGATCGTGGCGCTCGTCTTCGTCGACAGGGCATCGGCACTCGCCGCGCTTGGCATCGGACTTGCGGCCTGGCTGGTGTTCGGTGCACTCACCGACCTTGTCTACCGCGCCGGCCTCGGCACGGTCTCCTTCGCCACCGCCTGGCGGCGCCTTGCCGGACTGCCGCGCTCGGCCTTCGGCACCTCGCTGGCGCATCTCGGCCTCGGGCTGACGACGCTCGGCATCGTCGCCGTGACCGCCTTCGAGACCGAGCACATCCTGACGATGAAACCGGGCGAGAGCGTCGCCGTCGCCGATTACGAACTGCATTTCGATGGTTTGCGGCCCTATCAGGGCCCTAACTACACCGAGGACCAGGGCGTTTTCGCGTTACATGACCGCGAGGGTCGCTTGCTGGCCGAGATCATCTCGTCGAAGCGGCTCTATACCGCCCGGCAGATGCCGACCACCGAAGCCGGCATCGAAACACGCGGCCTGAGCCAGGTTTATGTCTCGCTCGGCGACGCGACCAATGACGGTGGCATTGTGGTGCGTATCTGGTGGAAACCGCTTGTCACGCTGATCTGGCTCGGCGCGCTGGTGATGATGGCCGGCGGCACGCTTTCGCTTCTCGACAGACGGCTGCGGGTGGGCGCGCCGGCGCGCCGGCGTGCTGCGCAACCCGCCGCGGCGGCGGTATCGTGACGACGCTGCGCAAGCTCCTTCTGGTCCTGCTGCTGGCCTGCGTGCCTGCTAGTTCAGCGCTGGCCGTGCAGCCGGATGAAATCCTCGACGATCCCGCGCTCGAGGAGCGCGCACGCGGGCTCTCGGCGCGGCTGCGCTGCCTTGTCTGCCAGAACCAGTCGATCGACGATTCCGACGCCGAACTGGCGCGCGACCTGCGTGTCCTGGTGCGCGAACGCCTGCTGGCCGGCGACAGCGATGCCGAGGTCATCGACTTCGTCGTCTCGCGCTATGGCGAGTTCGTGCTGTTGCGGCCACGTTTCAGCGTCCGCAACGCGCTGCTCTGGGCGACGCCGGTTCTGCTTCTCGGTGCCGGCGGCGCATTCGTCGTTCTGGGGGCGCGGCGTCGGCGACGCGCTTCAACGCCGTTGACCGAGGACGAACGCCAAAGACTCGATCAGATTTTGCGGGAGCCCGGCGAAACGAACTGATACGCTGTCGGGCGGTCCGAACAAGGGAGACGGAAGGCCATGAACGAGGGTATCCTCCGCGTCGACTTCGAAGGCCATTCCGGCGCCAGGCTCGCCGCCCGCCTCGACCTTCCCAACGGCCCGACCCGCGCCTGGGCACTCTTTGCCCATTGCTTCACCTGCTCCAAGGACCTGATCGCTGCGCGGCGCATCGCGGCGGAACTGGCGCGCGCCGGCATCGCCGTGCTGCGCTTCGATTTCACCGGATTGGGCTCGAGCGACGGCGAATTCGCCTCGACCGACTTCACCTCCAATGTCGGCGACCTCGTCTCGGCCGCGGCCTATCTGCGCGACCGCTATGAGGCGCCGGCGCTTCTGGTCGGCCATTCGCTCGGCGGTGCGGCCGTGCTGGCCGCAGCCAAGGACATTCCCGAGGCGAGGGCGGTGGTGACGATCGGCGCGCCGGCCGACACAGGCCATGTGCTCAAGAATTTCGGCGCCAGCCTCTCCGCCATCGAAAGGGAGGGCGAAGCGGAGGTCACGCTCGCCGGCCGCAGCTTCAGGATCGGCAAGGGTTTTGTCGACGACGTCCGCTCGACCCATCTCGCCGATGCGATCGGCAAGATGAAGAAGCCGCTCCTGATCCTGCATTCGCCGCTCGATGCCGTCGTCGGCATCGAGAACGCGACGGCGATCTTCATGGCCGCCAAGCATCCGAAGAGCTTCGTCTCGCTCGACAAGGCGGATCATCTCCTCACCAACCCCGACGATGCGCAATATGCCGCGCAGGTGATCGCCGGCTGGGTTGGGCGCTATGTCCGCAAGGACACGCCGCAAGGGACCGAAAACGTCGAGCATGTGCGCATCATGGAAACCGGCGAGGGCAAGTTCCAGAACGCCGTCCAGGCCGGCCGGCACCGACTTTTCGCCGACGAGCCGGAAAGCGTTGGCGGCCTCGACACCGGTCCCTCGCCCTATGATTTCCTGTCGATCGCGCTCGGCGCCTGCACGTCCATGACGCTGCGCATCTACGCCGAGTTCAAGAAGCTCGATCTCGGCCGCGTCAGCGTCGACGTCTCGCACGCCAAGGTCCATGCCCGCGACTGCGAGGAATGCAGCGACGAGGAACGCGGAAGCAAGGGTAAGATCGATCGCTTCGAGCGCATCATCACCATCGACGGCGAGGTGCCGGCGGAACTGGCGGACAAGATCGAGGAGATCGCCAACAAATGCCCGGTGCACCGCACGCTCGAAGCCCACGCGAAGGTGGCGACGGTCGTGCGCAGCGCCGATTGAGCGTCAACATTACGAAAGTTTCATGTTGCGGAAATGGCGCGGTAATGTCGGCATAACTACCTGTCGGGTCGAGACTGCTTCAACCTGCATCCCGATCTGAAAAGGATATGAATGCAATGACTTCACCCCATTCCGCAAATTCCGGCAAACGCAGGAAATGGATGGCCGCGGCGGCCTCCGTCGCGATCGCTTCGGCAATCGGCTTCGGCGCCGTCACGTCCGGGTCGCTTCCCGTGCTTGCCGAGCCGGTGCGTGTCGACGGTCCGCAGGCGCCCGGCTTCGCCGACATCGTCGAGCGCGTGTCGCCGGCCGTTGTCAGCGTGCGCGTCAAGGCCAAGATGCAGCCGGCCAACGACCGCGGTCCCGGCTTCTTCTTCAACGGTCCCGGCTTCGAGGATCTTCCCGACGATCATCCCCTGAAGCGCTTCTTCCGCGAATTCCGCGGCGACCGCTTTGGCGGCCCTGGCGGCCGGCCCGAGCGGCACGGCAGGGCGCGTCCGGTGTCGCAGGGTTCCGGCTTCTTCATCAGCGAGGATGGCTATCTGGTCACCAACAACCACGTCATCGACGGCGGCTCGGAGTTCACCGTGCTGATGGATGACGGCACCGAGCTCGACGCCACGCTGATCGGTTCCGACCCGCGCACCGACCTTGCCGTGATGAAGGTCGAGGAGGCGCGCAAGTTCACCTATGTCGACTTCGCCGACGATGCCAAGGTCCGTGTCGGCGACTGGGTGGTCGCGGTCGGCAATCCGTTCGGCCTCGGCGGCACGGTGACGGCCGGCATCGTCTCGGCGCGCGGCCGCGACATCGGCGCCGGCCCCTATGACGATTTCATCCAGATCGACGCGGCCGTGAACCGCGGCAATTCCGGCGGCCCAGCCTTCAACCTCAATGGCGAGGTGGTCGGCATCAACACCGCGATCTTCTCGCCCTCGGGGGGCAATGTCGGCATTGCCTTCGCCATTCCGGCGTCGATCGCCAAGGAGGTCATCACTGATCTGATCGAGGACGGCAATGTGGAGCGCGGCTGGCTCGGCGTTCAGATCCAGCCGGTCACCCCGGACATCGCCGAATCGCTCGGCCTTGCCGAACAGAAGGGCGCGCTCGTCACCGAGCCGCAGGCCGACAGCCCGGCGCTCGCCGCCGGCATCAAGGCCGGCGACGTGATCGTCGATGTCGACGGCACCCAGATCGATTCGCCGCGTGCGCTCGCCCGCCTGATCGGCGGCATGGCTCCTGGCACGTCGACCGAAGTGACCGTGTGGCGCAACGGTGCCACCGAGAAGCTGACGGTGAAGCTCACCGAAATGCCCGGCGTCGAGAAGATGGCACGCGCCGAAACGCCGGACACGGATGATGGTGCGCTGCTCGATGATTTCGGCTTGACCGTGGCGGCGTCCGGAGACGGCAACGGTGTCGTCGTGACCGACGTCGATCCGGGCAGCGACGCCGCCGATCGCGGCATTCGCACCGGCGATATCATCGTGGCGGTCAATTCCAGCCCGGTCGACAGTGCCGCAGCCGTGGAAGCGGCGGTTGCCGAGGCCTCCAGGGCCGGCCGCAAGGCGGTTCTGTTCCAGCTCCAGCGCGACGACACCAACCGCTTCGTCGCCTTGCCGGTCGCGCGCGGCTAGCAAACGCCACTGCCGGCGCCGGCCTGTCGCCGGCGTCGGCTTACCTTCTGCCTCCCGCGGTTCCCGGCACCCCCGTTCCGCGTGACGGCGGAGCACGGTCCGGAAGCAGTTCCTCGTAGCTCACGTTTCCGGTCCAGCGGCGGCGGCATCCCATCTCCCGCCGCCGCACCGGCAGGGATCGAGCCATGCAAGCGACCAGCGTAGCGGCGTCCGCGCCCGATTTGTCGTATAAGGCCGGCATGAAGATTCTGCTCATCGAAGACGACCGCGAGGCTGCCGACTACCTCGAAAAGGCGCTGACGGAGGCCGGCCACACCGCCCACGTCGCCGGCGACGGCGAAACCGGCTTCACCCTTGCCGATGGCGGTGAATACGACGTGCTGATCGTCGACCGCATGCTGCCGCGTCGCGACGGCCTTTCCGTGATCGCCGGCCTGCGCGCGCGTGGCACGCGTACGCCGGTTCTCATCCTGTCCGCCCTCGGCGAGGTCGACGACCGGGTGACCGGGCTGCGGGCGGGTGGTGACGACTACCTCACCAAGCCCTTCGCCTTCTCCGAGCTTCTGGCCCGCATAGAGGTGCTGAACCGCCGCGCCGGCACCAGCGATGTCGAGACCGTCTACCGCGCCGGCGACCTCGAGCTTGACCGGCTCTCCCACACCGTCCGGCGCGCCGGCCGCGAGATCGGGTTGCAGCCGCGCGAGTTCCGCCTGCTCGAGTACCTCATGCGCCACGCCGGCCAGGTGGTGACGCGCACCATGCTGCTGGAGAACGTCTGGGACTATCATTTCGACCCGCAGACCAATGTGATCGACGTTCACGTGTCGCGCCTGCGCGGCAAGATCGAGAAGGGCTTTGACAAGCCGCTGCTCCACACGATCCGCGGCGCCGGCTACATGCTGAAGGCCGGCTGAGCGTATGAAATTGCCGGCGATCATGAAGACGACCGCCGCGCGTCTGTCGGCGCTCTACCTTCTGCTTTTCGGCGCCTGCGCGGTGGTGCTTGTCGTCTACATGACCTCGATCTCGTCGCGCATCATCGCCGCGCAGACCCGCGAGACCATCCAGGAGGAGATGCACGGCCTCGGCCGCGCCTATGAGCGCGGCGGCCTGCCGCGTCTGGTGCGTGTGATGGAACAGCGCGCCCGTCAGCCGGGCGCCAATCTCTACCTGATCGCCGATCCCAACGGCCGCATCCTGGCCGGCAATGTCGAAAGCCTGCAGCCGGGCATTCTCGAAATCGAGGGCTGGACGCTCCGGCCCTTCGCCTACAAGCGCTATGGCGAACCCGGGCTGGTGCGCCCGCCGGCCGACAACGGTGCTGGTGCGGAGGCCGACGGCGACCTGCACCATACAGCGATGGCGCTCGTCTTGCGGCTGCCCAACGGCATGATCCTGCTCGTTGGCCGCGATCTGCGCGAGCCGGAGCGCTTCCGTGACGTCGTGCAGCGGGCGCTGATTCTCACCCTGCTGATCATGGGACTCGGCGCATTCCTGATCTGGTATTTCGTCGGTCGCGCCGCGCTGCGCCGTATCGACAGCATCTCCGTCGCCAGCCGCCGCATCATGGGCGGCGACCTCTCGGGCCGTTTGCCGGTCAGCGGCGCCGGCGACGAGTTCGACCGGCTGTCGGAAAATCTCAATGCCATGCTGACGCGGATCGCCGCCCTCAACGAGGGGCTGAAGCAGGTCTCCGACAACATCGCGCACGACCTCAAGACGCCGCTCGCGCGCCTGCGCAGCCGCGCCGAAACCGCGCTTGCCGGGCGCAAGAAGCCGGCCGAACTGCGCACCGCGCTGGAAGCGACGATCGCCGAATCCGATCAGCTTATCCGTACGTTCAATGCCATTTTGATGATCTCGCGCCTAGAGGCCGGCTACTCCGCCGAATCGCTCGCCGCGACCGATCTTGCGGAGATCATCGGCGACGTCGCCGAACTTTACGAACCGGTTGCGGAGGAGGCGGGTGTGGCGCTCGAAACGCGCATGTCGGGCGCGACCAAGATCACCGGCAACCGCGAACTGCTGGCGCAGGCCTTGTCAAACATCGTCGACAACGCAATCAAATACTCCTCCGGCCACGCGGAAAAGCCGCGTGTTTTGGTAACGCTTGAAAAGAGCGGGGGAGAAGTGCGTGTGGCGGTTTCAGACAACGGACCGGGCATCCCGGCGGAAGACCACCGCCGCGCCACAGAGCGCTTCGTCCGCCTTGAGGCCAGCCGGTCGCAACCGGGCTCAGGGCTCGGCCTGAGTCTGGCCAAGGCGGTCATGACCTTCCACCGCGGCCGACTGGAACTGGCCGATGCCGGGCCGGGGCTGGAGGTTGCGATGATATTTCCGGTGCGGGAGGCTGCACGATGAGCCTGCACGCTGAGAAGGGCAAACGGGACTGGTTCGGCGGCCCCGTGCGCTGCCTTGTTCCGCTCTCCGAGGACGAGGCCTCCGAGGCGATCGAGGCCCTTGCCGACTGCGCGGCTGAGGACGGTCTGGAACGTCTTGAGGCCATGCTGCGCGGTGGCGGCGATGGTACTGCCTTTCTCGGCACCGTCTTCAGCCTGTCGCCCTATCTGCGCGACGTTGCGCGACGCGCCCCGGCGATTATCGAGCGCCTTTTCGACGCCGACGTCGAAACGCGCATCGATACGTTGATCGAAGAGACCGCGAATGCCGCGGTCGGCGACGAGGTCACCGAAGCCGTGCTCATGGAGCGGCTGCGGCGGCTGAAGGCCGAGGCGCATTTCCTCATCGCTCTTGCCGATCTCGCCGGCGTCAGTGATACCCGCACCACTGTCGGACGCCTGAGCCGGCTCGCCGATGCGGCGATCAGCGCCGCAGTCTGTTTCCTGCTGCGCGAGGGGCACCAGCGCGGCAAGCTTTCCCTCGCCGATCCCGGCGACCCGGAGAAGGAGAGCGGGCTGATCGTTCTCGGCATGGGCAAGCTCGGCGCTCACGAGCTCAACTACTCCTCCGACATCGATCTGATCGTCTTCTTCGACCCCGAGGCGCCCGCCGTGGTCGACCCGCTCGAATCGACCGACCTCTTCGCCCGTCTCGTGCGTCGCCTGGTGCGCATCCTGCAGGACCGCACGGAGCATGGCTATGTCTTCCGGACCGATCTGCGGCTGCGTCCCGATCCCGGATCAACGCCGCTGGCGATCCCGGTCGAGGCGGCGCTCAACTACTATGAGAGCCGTGGCCAGAACTGGGAGCGCGCCGCTATGATCAAGGCGCGGCCCGTGGCTGGCGACCGCCCGGCGGCCACGCGCTTCCTGAAGGAACTGACACCCTATGTCTGGCGCAAATACATGGACTACGCCGCGATTGCCGACGTCCACTCGATCAAGCGCCAGATTCACGCCCACAAGGGCCATGGCGAGGTCGCGGTTCGCGGCCACAACGTCAAGCTCGGCCGCGGCGGCATTCGCGAGATCGAGTTCTTCGTCCAGACCCAGCAGCTGATCGCCGGCGGGCGCTTTCCCGAGTTGCGCGGGCGCGAGACGGTGCCGATGCTGGGCCAACTCGCCGGGCGCGGCTGGATATCGGAGGAGGCGCGCGGCGCGCTTTCCGCGCGCTACTGGTTCCTGCGCGATGTCGAACACGCGATCCAGATGATCGCCGACGAGCAGACCCATACCTTGCCCGAGGATGACGAGGGGCTGGAACGCGTCGCGCGGCTCCGTGGCTATGGCTCGGCGGAAGACTTCTCGGTCGATTTCCGCGCCGCGCTGAAGGAGGTCGAAACCCACTATGCGGCGCTGTTCGAAAGCGCGCCACAGCTTTCCTCGGGCATCGGCAACCTGGTCTTCACCGGCGATGTCGACGACCCGGACACGCTTTCCACCTTGAGCGAACTCGGCTTCGAGCGCCCGAGCGACATGTGCCGCGTGATCCGCACTTGGCATTTCGGTCGCTATCGCGCCACCCAGTCGGCCGAGGCACGCGAGCGGCTGACCGAACTGACGCCGGCGCTGTTGCAGGCCTTCGGCAGCACGCGACGTGCCGACGAGGCGATCCTGCGCTTCGACGAGTTTCTTTCAGGACTGCCGGCCGGCATCCAGCTGTTCTCGCTGCTGCAGTCCAATCCCGGCCTGCTGCGGCTTTTGGCAACGGTCATGGGTGCGGCGCCGCGGCTCGCCGCCATCATCACCCGGCGCCCGCATGTCTTCGACGGGCTGCTCGACCCGGCCCTGATGTCGGAGCTTCCCAACAAGGCCTATCTGTCGGCACGGCTGGAGACCTTCCTGCAAGGCGCCACGGCCTACGAGGAAACGCTGGACCGGCTGCGCATCTTCACGGCCGAGCAGAAGTTCCTGATCGGTATGCGGCTTCTCACCGGCGCCATCGACGCGACCCGCGCCGGCAAGGCCTTTTCCGACCTCGCCGATCTGACGGTCGGGGCGGCGCTCGAAGCCGTCGCCGGCGAGTTTGCCGTTCGTCACGGCCGCGTTCCGGGCGGCCGCATCGCCATCCTCGGCATGGGCAAGCTCGGCAGCCGGGAACTCACTGCCGGCTCCGACATCGACCTGATCCTGCTTTATGATCATGACGAGGACGCGGAGGAATCCGACGGCGACAAGCCGCTTGCGGCGTCGCTCTATTTCGCGCGCCTGACCCAGCGCCTGATCGCTGCCGTGTCGGCGCCGACGGCCGAGGGCGTGCTCTACGAACTCGACCTCAGGCTGCGCCCCTCCGGCAACAAGGGGCCGGTCGCCACCCATATCGATGCCTTCCGGAAATATCAGCGCAGCGACGCGTGGACCTGGGAGCAGATGGCGCTGACCCGGGCCCGTGTCGTCGCCGGCGACGACGACTTCGCCGGCGTTGTCACGGCGGAGGTCGATGACGTGCTGACGCTGCCGCACGACCGCAAGAAAGTGCTCGGCGACGCCACCGAAATGCGGCAACTGATCGAGGACGAAAAACCGCCGCGCGACGTCTGGGACCTGAAGCTCATTCCGGGCGGGCTGATCGACCTCGAGTTCATCGCCCAGGCGGCGGTGCTGGTCGACGGCCTCGATGGCGAGCGCTCGACTGCGACCGCGGAGGTGCTGGCGCGGCTTTCGCCGAACTATTGCGAGCCGGGCGTCAGGGACGAACTGCTCTCGGCCTACCGGTTGTTCATGAACCTGACACAGGTCACGCGCCTATGCCTGACCGGCCCGGTCGATCGCGACGACATGCCGCCCGGGCTGGCCGACCTGTTGTTGCGCAACACCGACCTTCCGGACCTCAAGGTGCTGGAAGCCCATATCGAAGAGACGTCACAGCGCGTGCGGAAACATTTCGAAGCGCTGTTTCGTGCGAAACATGGCTGAGCGATGGGATGCCCGGCCGGTTTCGTTCGCATCGGGGGTGACGATGCAAAGGAGCACCAGACCATGCAGACGAAGATGAAGACAGCCCTGACCTTCCTGGCTCTGGCCGGCATGATCGGCGGCCTCACCGCCACCGCCCGGGCGGACGACATGCGCCATGGCGGCAAGGGGCATCACGGTATGCGCCTTGAAAAAGCCGACGCCGACAACAGCGGCGACCTGACCTTCGAGGAGTACGCCACCACCATCGATGCCCGCCTCGCCAATGCCGATGCAGACGGTGACGGTCAGATGACGGTGGGCGAAATCGCCGACGAGATCGTGCGCATGCGTGCCGAGCGGGCGGCCCGGCGACTGGTCAGGCGCTTCGATGTCGATGGCGACGGTGCGCTGACCCCCGGCGAGATCGAGAACCGGCAACGCAAGATGTTCGCCCTTCTCGATCGCAACGACGACGGCGTGATCGACCGTTCCGAGATGCCGCGCCGCCACGGCAAGGGCCATCATCGCCGCGACCGCCGACACTGATCGCAAGGCAAAAAGATGCCCGGGAGCCCCGCTCCCGGTCGTCGAGGCCCCCGCCCCGAACGGCCGTCAGGCCGCCATCTGCATGTCGCGCACTGGTATGCGCACCGACACGATCGTTCCGTGACCTTCGGTCGACTTGATCTTCAGCGTACCGCCGTGCATTTCGGTGAGCGATCGTGAGATCGCCAGACCCAGTCCCGATCCGCTGTGGCTCTTGGAGAACTGGTTCTCGACCTGTTCGAACGGCCGGCCGAGCTTGTTCAGCGCATCTTTCGGGATGCCGCAGCCATTGTCCTCGATCGACAGCACCAGCGCGCCGCCGGCCTTCTTGGCGTGCACGACGATCTTGCCGCCTTCGCCGGTGAACTTGACCGCGTTCGACAAAAGGTTGAGCGCGATCTGCTTGATCGCCCTTCGGTCGGCCTGGATGCGCGCATTCTCCGCGATCTTGGTTTCGACGGCGATCGACTTTTCCCCGGCCTGCACCGAAATCACCCGGATTGCCTCGCCCATCAGTGGCGTGAGCTCGATCTCCTCGCGCTGCAGCGAGAACTGGCCGGCTTCGATCTTCGACATGTCGAGGATGTCGTTGATGACGCCGAGCAGGTAGGTGCCGCTGGCGTGGATGTCGCGAGTGTATTCGTCGTAGCGTTCCGAGCCGAGGGGCCCGAACAGGCTCGACTGCATCAGCTCCGAAAAGCCGATGATGGCGTTGAGCGGCGTTCTCAGCTCATGCGACATGTTGGCCAGGAACTCCGACTTGGCCCGGTTCGCCGCCTCGGCGCGCTCGGTCTCGCGCATATATTTGCGGTTGAGTTCAACGAGCTCGCGTGCGCGCTCCTCCTCGGCGCGGCGCGCCAGGCTGAGGTCGTGGATGGTCGCCATCAGCCGGCGTTCGCTCTCGACCAGCTTTTCCTGATGCTGCTTGAGCTGCGTGATATCCGCGCCGACCGAAACCGTGCCGCCGTCCTTGGTGCGCAACTGATTAACCTGCAGCCAGCGGCCGTCGGCGAGCTGGCGCTCGAAGGTGGCGCCGCCGCTGCGCCCCTGCGCGCTCGCCAGCTTTCGCTCGAAGGCGTAGCCATTCATGCTCGCCTCGAGCGTGTTGCGGCTGACGCCCGGCTCGGTCTGCGAGGCGGCGAGCCCCATCTGCTCCTGGAACTTGGTGTTGCACATCACCAGCCGGTCTTCCATGTCCCAGAGCACAAAGGACTCGGAGATGCTTTCGATGGCGGTGCGCAGCCTCAGGTCGGCTTCTTCCGACTGGCGCGCCAGGTTGTGCTGTTCGGTCACGTCGACCGCGATGCCGATCAGGTGCACATCCGAGGCGTCGGGGTCGATGACCTGGGCGCGCGCCCGCATCCACACCCAGTGGCCTTCTGCGTGGCGCATCCGGAACACCTGGTCGACCTGGTCGATCTCGCGCGCCACGATCTGGTTGGCGAGCCCGAACAGGTCGCCGTCTTCGGGATGGATGATCGCTGCCACGTCGCCGAAGGACAGCATGTCCTCGCAGGGCTCGTAGCCCAGCATGTCGTACATGGAGCGGGACCAGTACATCTTGCCGCGGCCCATGTCCCAGTCCCACAGTCCGCAGCGTCCGCGCACCAGCGCCAGGTCGATACGCTGATGTGCCTCGTGATAGATGCGGTCCGCCGCCTGCGCCCGCGCCGCCTGGCTGAAATAGGCGTAAAGCACGATGATCAGCACGCCCGAGGTGATGACGAAAAGCGTCACGTTGAGCGAGACCGTGCGGCGCCATTCGGCCAGCACCGCGTCGCGGGAGATCAGAGCTGCCGCCGCGCCCTCATTGGCGCCGAGGAGGCTGATGGCTGCCAGCCATTCCTTGCCGTCGATGGTCACCGGCATCACGCCGGCGCGCTCGCCGAACAGAAACAGCGGCTGGCCGCCGATCACCAGCTCCTCCAGCGACTGGCCGCTCCAGGCGAACATGGCCGGCGTCGAGGCGACGATGTTGAAAGCCGGGTCGGTGATGACCAGCGCGTGTCGGTAGCGCATCGGAACGAGCGGCGACACGCCCTCCAGGAAGGCCTGGCTGGCATGTGGCTGCGGGGCATGGTCGGCCGCCTTCATGGCGCTGGCGATCTGCGCGGCGCCGAGGCCGAGGGTCATGCGCGCCGAGCGCTCGACATCGTCACGCCAGGCCAGCAGCGACATGGTGCGCGCCGCCGCGACCACGATCAGGAAGATGATGATGAGCGCCGGGATGGAGCGGCGCAGATAGGGTTCGGCGGCGATCAGCCGCTCATAGGCGGGGGCGGCGATGATGCGGGCATTGCCGGCAAGGCCGCGCAGCGGGCCGCGGCGCCCCGCACGCCGCGCAAAAATGTCCGCCTCGGGCGCGCCGCGCGCGTCCGCCTTTGCCATCGGCATCAAGCCTCTTGCATGTCCCCGAAATGATCCGGCTACGCCGCACGTCCGAATCGCTATTAAAGAATCAAACGCGATTCGCCTTGTCCAGTGGCAGGGGCGTCAAAATCGCAAATTTCTGGCTTTTTGCGCTCGGGCCGGTCAGGCGAGCGTGCGGTCGACGATGTCGCGCAGGTCGGCCGAGAGGTTCTCCGCCGAGGACATCCGTAACAGGACCTCGCGTGCCAGAGCCTTACGGCCGGGTTCGAGCGAACGCCACGACCGGAGCGCGGTGGCCAGCCTTGCAGCCACTTGCGGGTTCTTCTTCTCTACCTGAAGCACAATCTCGGCGAAGAAGCGATAACCTTCGCCGTCCGCCCTGTGGAAGCCGGTCTGGTTGGCGGTCGAGAAAGTACCGACCAGCGCACGCAGCCGGTTCGGGTTGGTGAGCGAGAAGGCGGGATGTTCGCCGAGCGCACGCACGGTCTCGACGGCGGCCGGTCCTGGCGCCGCCGCCTGGATCTGGAACCATTTGTCGAGCACCAGCGCGTCGGTCCGGTAGCGACGCTCGAAATCGGCGAAGGCCTCGGCCTTGTCCGTACTCTCGCCATGCCTGGTCGCCAGCACCGTGAGTGCGGCGGCGCGGTCGGTCATGTTCGATGCGTCCGCATATTGCCGGGCGGCGAGGCTGGCCTCGCCGCTGCTTACGGCCAGATAATCGAGTATGATGTTCCTGAGTGCACGTCTCCCGGCACTTCCCGAATCCGGTGTAAACGGCGCCTTGCTGTCGAGCGCGCCATAGAGCGCGGCGAACGCCTGCGCATGCGCACTGCCAATGGCCTCCGCCAGCAGCGTACGCGCCGCGAGAATGGCGTCGGGATCGATATTGCTGCCCATCTCGCGCGCGATGTCGGCTTCGGCCGGCAGCGTGAGCGCCAGCGCCCGGAACGCCGGTTCGAGGCTCTCGTCGGCGGCGATGTCGCCGCAGAGCGCCACGAGGTCGGCGGGAAAGTCGGGCGGCCGCCCGTCGCGGCAGAGATTGGCGGCGGCGATCAGCACCTCGACCATCAGCGTGTTGAGCGCCTGCCAGCGGCAGAACAGGTCGCCGTCATGGCGGGCAAGAAAGATGCGGTCGGCGCGGTTTTCCTCGACCGACAGCGTGACCGGTGCCGAAAAGCCGCGGTTCAACGACAATCGCGGCCGTTCCGAGACACCGGAAAAGCGCAGCGCGTGCTTGCGCTTGCGCAGATGGATGACGCCGTTTTCGACGCTCGCGCCATCGACGGCCTTCCAGTCCATGTCGGATCCGTCCGGCCCCACCAGCCCGAAGGCGAGCGGGATGTGCATCACCTTCTTGCGGCTTTCGCCCGGTGTCGGCGGGATCGACTGTTCGATATCGATGGCAAGCACGCGCGCGCCCTCATCATAGCGCGCCTTGGCGGTGACGTTGGGCGTGCCTGCCTGCTGGTACCAGAGGAAGAACTGGGAAAGGTCGCGCCCGGCGGCGTCCTCAAACACCTTGACGAATTCCTCCACCGTCGCCGCCTCGCCATCATGGCGCTCGAAATAGAGGTCCATGCCGGCGCGGAAGAGGTCCGGACCGAGCAGCGCTTGGATCATGCGCACCACCTCGGCGCCCTTTTCGTAGACGGTTGCGGTGTAGAAGTTGTTGATCTCGCGATAGCGGCGCGGCCGCACGGGATGGGCCAATGGGCCCTGATCCTCTGGAAACTGGTGTCCCTTGAGCGTGCGCACGTCGCCGATGCGCTCGACCGCGCGCGAGCGCTGGTCAGCGGTGAATTCTTGGTCGCGGTAGACCGTCAGCCCTTCCTTCAGGCAGAGCTGGAACCAGTCGCGGCAGGTGATGCGGTTGCCGGTCCAGTTGTGGAAATATTCGTGCGCGATGATCGCCTCGATATTGGCGAAGTCGGTGTCCGTCGCCGTCTCCGGATCGGCCAGCACATATTTGTCGTTGAAGATGTTGAGGCCCTTGTTCTCCATCGCGCCCATGTTGAAGTCGGACACGGCGACGATGTTGAACACGTCCAGGTCGTAGGCACGGCCGAAGCGTTCCTCGTCCCACTTCATCGAGCGCTTCAGCGCATCCATTGCGTAGGTCGTGCGATCCTGCTTGCCATGCTCGACATGGATGCCGAGCGCGACCTTGCGGCCTTCCATGGTCTCGAAGCTGTCGCTGACCGTCGCGAGGTCGCCCGCCACCAGCGCGAAAAGGTAGGAGGGCTTCGGAAACGGGTCGTGCCAGACGGCGAAATGGCGTCCGCCGTTCAATTCGCCGGTCTCGCCGGGGTTGCCGTTGGACAGGAGCAGCGGCGCCGTTTTCAGGTCGGCCTCGATGCGCACCGTGTAGACCGACAGCACGTCCGGCCGGTCGAGGAAATAGGTGATGCGGCGAAACCCTTCCGCCTCGCACTGGGTGCAGTAAACACTGTTCGACAGATATAGCCCCATGAGCGCGGCGTTCTCCGCCGGGGCGATCTCGGTGACGATGGTCAACCGGAAGCTCCTGGCGGCCGGCAGCGACCGCAGCGTCAGGCTGTCCGGGGTTGCACGAAAACTCGCCGCGCCGGCCGCTTCGCCGTCGATCGCCAGCGACACCAGCGTCAGCCCATCGCCGTCGAGCACCAGCGGCGTCTTTGCCGCCACGCCGGGCTGGCGTTCGATGGTCAGTTCGGCCGTCACCAGCGTCCGCTCAGGGGCGAGGTCGAAGGTCAGCTCAGTCGCGGGGATGCGGAAATCGCTGGGGCGGTAGTCCTCGAGCTTGAAGACCTGGCCGGTGTCCGAACGCATCCTGCGACCTCTTTGCCTGCGGCGCGCCGTCGCGGCCGCCAAAGGCAAACGCGTGGCACAACAAATTGCCGATGCTGCTCTTTACACGACAGGCAGGCTCGACAACACTGAAGCGTGGCTTATCCTGCCAGACGCCTCCAAATCAATGATCGGAATTTGACATGACGGTGTTGACGCCGAAATTCGGAATGGGCGCCTCTGTGCTGCGCGTCGAGGACGCCGATTTCATCACAGGCAAGGGCCGGTACACCGACGACATCTCCCCAGAGAGCCTCCTGCACGGTTACGTCCTGCGCTCGCCGATGGCCAATGCGACCTTCAAGATCACGTCTGCGGAGGCGGCGAAAACCGCGCCGGGCGTTCATCTCGTGCTCACCGGTGCCGATCTCGGCCACCTGAACGACCTCAAGTCGCCCGCCATGCAGCGGCAGCCGGACGGCAGCCGGGCGCCAACGCGCGACATCCCGATCCTGTGCCGCGACCATGTCCGTTATGTCGGCGATGCCATCGCATTCGTCGTCGCCGACAGCCGTGCCCTGGCGCAGGATGCGGCCGAGATGATCGAGGTCGAGTTCGACGATGCCGAGGCTGTCGCGGCTACCGCCGGCGCGCTCGACGAAGGCGCCCCGCTGGTCTGGCCGGAGGCGGGCTCCAACCGCGCCTTCGAATACCGCCTCGGCGACCAGGCAAAGGCCGATGAGGCATTTTCGAAGGCGAGCCGCTTCGCCAGGATCGCCTTCCACAACAACCGTCTCGTCTGCAACTACATGGAGCCGCGCGCCGCGATCGGCGAATGGCGCGCCGACGAGGATCGCTTCGTGCTGACCGTGGGCTCGCAAGGCGTTCACTCGATGCGCAAGATCATCGCCGAACAGGTCTTCGGCCTGACCTCGGACAAGCTGCGCGTGGTGACGCCGGACGTCGGTGGCGGCTTCGGCCCCAAGACCTTCGTCTATCGCGAATACCCGCTGGTGCTCGATGCGGCGAAGCGGCTGGGCCGGCCGGTCAAGTGGACCGGCGACCGCGGCGAGCATTTCCTGACCGACGCCCAGGGCCGTGACAATCTCGTCGAGGCCGAGATGGCGATGGACGACGAAGGTCGCTTCCTCGGGCTGCGTGTGAAGAACGTTGCCAATCTCGGCGCCTATCTCTCCCAATACGGCCCGTTCATTCCCTTCATCGGTGCGACGATGTCGACCGGCGTCTACGACATCCAGGCGCTCGACGTGCAGATCATCGGGGTCTACACCAATACCTGTCCTGTCGATGCCTATCGTGGCGCCGGCCGGCCGGAGGCAGCGTTCCTGCTCGAAAAGCTGGTCGACGAATGCGCTCGCGAGATGGGCCTGACGCCCGACGAGATCCGCCGCCGCAACTTCATCCCGCCCGACCAGTTTCCCTATCGCACCCAGACCGGCCGACTTTATGACGTCGGCGAATTCGCGGGCCATATGGAACAGGCCATGGAGCGCGCCGGCTGGGCCGGCTTCATGGAGCGCGCCACAGAATCGGGCCGCAACGGCAAGCTGCGCGGCATCGGGATGGCGACCTATATCGAGGCCTGCGCCTTCGCCGGCTCGGAGCCCGCTCATGTCGAGCTTCAGGGCGACGGCTCGGTGCTGCTCCTGATCGGAACCCAGTCCAACGGGCAGGGCCATGCGACGGCCTACGCCCAGTTCGTCGCCGAAAAGCTCGATCTGCCCATCGAGAAGATCAAGGTGCACCAAGGCGACACAGACCGCCTCGACAACGGCGGCGGCACCGGCGGTTCGCGTTCGATCCCGCTCGGCGGCGTGTCGGCCGCGCGCGCCGGCGAGGACCTTGCCGCCAAGATCAGGAAGATCGCTGCCGATGAACTCGAGGCCGCGCCGGCCGACATCGAACTGGTCGAGGGCTCAGCCCGCATCGTGGGTACCGACCGCTCGATGGACTTTGCCGCGATCGCCAGGGCGGCGAAGCAGCCGGACGACCTGAAGGGCATGGGCGAGTTCGTCCAGGACGAGGCGACCTATCCGAACGGCACCCATATCTGTGAGGTCGAGATCGATCCCGAAACCGGTCGGGTCGAGATCGTCAAATATACGATCGTCGACGATTTCGGTGCCACGGTGAACCCGGTACTGCTTGCCGGCCAGGTTCATGGCGGCGTGGTACAGGGTGCCGGCCAGGCACTGACCGAGGACACCGTCTACGGCGAGGACGGCCAACTGATCACGGCGAGCTTCATGGACTACGCCATGCCGCGTGCCGACGACTTCCCGTCCTTCTCCTTCGAGACGCGCAACGTGCCGTCGACCACCAATGCCCTCGGCATCAAGGGTGCGGGAGAGGCCGGCACCATCGGCGCCACCCCTGCGGTCATGAACGCCGTCACCGATGCGCTCTACCGGGCCTATGGCATTCGCCATATCGAGATGCCCGCGACGCCGGCGCGCATCTGGGAGGCGATCGAAACCGCCAGGGCGAAGTGACCGGCGACGCCGATGGCGCCCGCAGGCCACTCACCGGGATCACGCTGAAGGTAACGTCGGTCTGCGCCTTCGTTGCCATGTCGACCTTCATCAAGGCCTCGGGCGATGTGCCGCCCGGGCAGATCGTCTTCTTCCGTTCGCTCTTCGCTATCATCCCGGTCGTCGCCGTGATGGCGTTTCGGCGTGAACTCGCCGTCGCCTTCCGCACCAGCCGGCCTGCCGGGCACATCGCGCGCGGCCTCGTCGGCGTCACCGCGATGGGCCTCGGCTTTTTCGCACTGACGCGGTTGCCGCTGCCGGAATGGGTCGCCATCAACTATGCGCAACCGTTGATCGTGGTGGTGTTCAGCGCGCTGTTCCTGGGCGAGAAGGTGCGCATCTTCCGCTGGACCGCGGTGCTGATCGGGCTTGTCGGCGTCACCATCGTTTCCTGGCCCAAGCTCACCGTTCTGACGTCGGGCTCCTCGCTTGGCCGCGACGAGGCACTCGGCGTCATCGCCGTGCTTGCCGGCGCGGCGGTCTCGGCCGTCGCCATGCTGCTCGTCAGGCGTCTGGTGCTCACCGAGCGCTCGCCGACGATCGTCTTCTGGTTTTCGATCACTTCGACGGCGATGGGGCTTTTGACCATTCCTTTCGGGTGGGCCGCGCTCGATGCCGCGCAGGCGACGTTCCTGGTCATGGCGGGGCTGTGCGGTGGCGTCGGCCAGATACTGATGACGGAGAGCTATCGCCACGCGGATATGTCGACCATCGCGCCGTTCGAATACACCTCGATGATCCTGGCGATCGCGATCGGTTTTTTCATCTTCAGCGAAGTGCCGACCCCCCACACGATCGTTGGCGGTGCCATCGTCGTTTTGGCCGGGCTGTTCATCATCTGGCGCGAGCATCGGCTCGGCTTGCCGCGCGGCGCGGCCCGCAAGGTCACGCCGACGCAAGGTTAAGACGGCCGTCCGGCGGTGCCGCCATCCGCCATCGTGCGCACGATTGCCGCGGTTCGCTCGTCGGCCGGGAAGAAGGTCTCCACGGCGATCTCCGAAACCGTCACGTCGAGCGGGGTGCCGAACACGGTGATGGTTGTGATGAAGGAGAGCTCCGTCTCGCCGAACCGCAACCGCAACGGCACCGCGATTGCCGAATAGTCGTGCGCGGAGGCCGGGCGCACGCGTTTTGGCATCGGATAGGCGCGCAGTTCCTGCTCAAGCTCGTAAAGCGCCGGCTCGGCGACGGCCTGGTTCAGCCGATGAAGTCGTTCGACCAGATGGTCGCGCCATTCGATCAGGTTGACGATGCGTGGCGCCAGGCCCTCCGGGTGCAGGCTGAGGCGAAGGACGTTGACCGGAGACTCCAGCAGGGCAGGGTTGGCGATCCCGTCGAGGAACGGCGCCATGGCCCGGTTGCCCTTGATCAGGTTCCAGTGCCGGTCGACGGCGAGCGCCGGATTGGGCTCGTGACCGGCCAGCACCTTTTCGACCGCGGCCATGACCGCGCCCATCGACGGGTCGTCGAGCGGCCGTTCGGCGAAGCCCGGCGCATAGCCGGCGGCGAGCAGGATGCGGTTGCGCTCGCGCAGCGGCACTTCGAGCTGTTCGGCAAGATGCAGCACCATGTCGCGCGACGGCGTCGAGCGGCCACTTTCCACGAAACTCAAATGACGCTGCGAAATCTCGGCTTCGAGCGCGAGGTCGAGTTGGCTCATGCGACGGCGCGTTCGCCATTCGCGGATCAGGGCGCCGGCGCTCGGCGTGGCAGGGGAAGGGGTGTGGTTTGTGCTCATGCCGGTTTGATAGCCGAGCCCGGCGCGCTTTCCCATTACCTGCCGCGTAATCGCCAGCCCTGCCTTGCGAGGTCATTGTTCCGTCACTCGCCGGTTCGCGGCGACTTCGAGAAACAAAGGAGACCCGAGATGACCGTCGCCATCACTCCCTTCCTGCGCAACGCCCTCTACCTCGATGCCGCCGTGAGCGGCGCCGCCGCCGTGCTGATGGCCGCCGGTGCTGGCCTTCTGGCGCCATTCCTTGCCCTGCCGCAGCCGCTCCTGTTCTGGGCCGGCATCGTTTTGTTCCCCTTTGTCGGCATGCTGATTGCCACCGCGCGGAGGCAGGACGCAGCGCGTCTGGTGCTGATCGACATCATTGCGCTCAACGCGCTCTGGGTCGCGGCGAGCTTCGCCATACTCGTGACCGGCATGGTCGAGCCCAATCTGCTTGGCATTGCCTTCGTGGCCGCCCAGGCCATTGCAGTTGCCGCCTTCGCGGTGCTGCAGCTTGCCGGCCTGCGTTCCGCCACGACTGCCCGCGCGGCCTGAACCGGACTATCGTGAGACAGGCCGGCGCTTGGCGCCGGCCGATGACGAAATCACAAGGGAAAGCCGCCATGGAGCCCGCCGCCCGGCAGTGGATCGAAACCGTACTCGCCGGCTCGCCGGTCGCCAAACATCTCGGCATCCGCGTCGCCGAGGCAGCGAAGGATCGCGTCGTCTTCGCGCTCCCCTTCAGCGTGGGCAACGTGACGCTCGCCGATATCGTCCATGGCGGTGTGATTGCGACACTGATCGATATTGCCGGGGCCGCCGCGTCCGGGTCGGGCATCGACGGCACCGCGACCGGAGGCGCGACGGCGTCGCTCTCGATCGCATATCTGGCGCCGGCAAAGGGCTGCGACCTCACCGCCGAGGCGGTCATCGTGCAGCGCGGCCGCAGCCAGACCGTTTCCGACGTTGTGGTCCGTGACGATGCGGGAACGATGGTCGCCAAGGGGCTCGTCGTCAGCCGCATCTTTTCCGCGCGCGGCGGAACCTGAGGCTCAGATGCCGAAGGCGGCCAGCAGCACGCGCAGGCTCATGAAGATGATGATCAGCGAGCCCGGCGTCCACAGCGCGGCGCGAATATCGTGGATCTGGCCGGTGAAATAGGCGGCGAAATGCGCGAACCGCGTGATCGCGTAGCCGTAGAACAGCAACTGCGCCAGCCATAGCGGCGGCGCCGTCAGCGTGTAGAGGAAGCCGGCGGCGAGAAAGAACGGCACGTTCTCAAGATCGTTAGCCTGGATGCGCCGCACGCGTTCCACACGCTCATTGGGCAAGAGCTGCGACGGGTCGGGTTTCGGGTTGAGCCGCGTCGGCTTCAAATCCTCGGGCGCCCGCAGTCCGGCATTCTCCTGCATCATGCGGGCGACCGTCAGCCATGACATGGCGACGACCTTGAGGATCATCAGGCTGGCCGCGATGGCATAGACCGCGAAGACAGGATTCGAAAGCGAGATGATTTCCATGGTTCCCCCCTCTCGCGGCGGCGTGATTCGCCCCAGTCGCGGTGTGTCTAATCCACGGCGCGCAGTTTCTGCTTCAACACCAGAAAATCGCGCCAGGCCAACCTCTTGTGGGCAGGGTTGCGGAGCAGATAGGCCGGGTGCAGCGTCGGCATCGCCGGAATATCGATTCCCCCGGCCGTACGGTGGACCTTCCAGTTGCCGCGCAGCCGCAATACCCCTTCCTGTGTGTTCAGCAGCACCTTGGCCGACGGCCCGCCCAGAGTTACCAGCACCTTGGGCGCCGCAAGTTCGATCTGGCGCTCGATGAAAGGCCGGCAGATTTCGGTTTCCAGCGGCGTCGGCGTGCGGTTGCCGGGCGGACGCCACGGGATCACGTTGGCGATATAGGCTGTGGTCCGGTCGAGCCCGATCGCCGCCAGCATGCGGTCGAGCAGCTTGCCCGAGCGTCCGACGAAGGGCAGGCCCTGCAAATCCTCGTCGCGCCCCGGCGCCTCGCCCACGAACATGACGTCCGCCTCGGGGTTGCCGTCGGCGAACACCAGGTTCTTGGCGGTGAATTTGAGGTTGCAGCCATCGAACCCGGCGAGGATGTCGCGCAATTCGTCGAGGCTGGCCGCGCTGCGCGCCAGTTCGCGTGCCCGCTCGGCCTGCGCGTCGTCGGGCACGCTGGCTTGCACGGCCGGAGCCGCCGCCGGCGGGGAGGGCGCCTGCGTCGGCGGATCGTGTCGCATCGCGGGCGCGGGCCGTTGGAGCGCTTGCGCCTGCGGAGGAGCCGGCGCGGCCTTCGCCAGCCGGCTGTCGGCGAACCGGTCGACAGGAGCCTCCTCCAGCGCCTCGTCGGCGCCGGCCTCGGCATAAAACAGCAGGAGTTCGCGCAGTCCGTTCACGTCAGGTTCCGTTTCCCGGTCCTCTCTAGCATCCGAGCACGGCTGCCGGCACCCTGCATAATGGCGTCATGACAGTGGTATGCGCGGATCCTGTACCAGGAAGAAGGTCAGGATCGGCGTGAAATCCGAGATCAGGAAGGCGAAGTCGGCCTGCTTGCCGGGATCGACGAAGCCGTCGGTGAACAGCAGCCTGTCATAAGGCTCGAAGTCGCGGCTGAAGCGCGCGAAGCCGGCCGAGGTGATGGTATCGCTGTCGGTGCGGCGCTGGTCGAAGGAGAGCCCGTCTCCGAAAACGCTCGGTTGGCCGAGCTTTTCCTGCAGTTCGAACTGGAATTCGGTCCACGCCAGTTCGCTGGCGTTCACCGTCACCAGCACCATGTGGAGGAAGCCATTGGCGAATTGACCGCCGAAGGTATAGAGCCGGATCGGCGCTGCCGCGCGGATGACCATGGTCACCGGGCTTGCCGAATAGAGTTCCTGGGTGATGACGATCGGGTCGTCGCGGCTGCCGCTGCCACCTGCCGACAGGATGCGGAAGCCACCGAGTTCGTCGGAAAATGTGTAGGCGCCGGCCCGCCAGATCGATTCGGCCCGCAAGGGAAGCGCGGCCAGCACAAGGCATAGTCCGGCGGTCAGCGCGATCCTGATTGCGGCGAGCAGCATATGCCGATCTCCTCGCGCGGATTATGAACGAGATTGCGATGGCGGCAAGGCGGGTTGCCAAAGGCCGCCACTTGCATTGACGTTTACGTCAAAGTAATAGAAGCCGTTGGCGGGCCGCGTCGCCATGTCGCCGGTCGCGTTTCTTCCGTGGATGCGACCGCTAAGGTATTGCACAATGCCGGTGTTGCCCGCCAAGCGCCTTCGATCGGAAGGGCAGGCGCCGGTAACTGGAGGAGCAGATGAGCGAAGCCGAACGCGAGAGCATGGAATTCGATGTGGTGATCGTCGGAGCCGGCCCGGCGGGACTGGCCGCGTCGATAAGGCTCAAGCAGCTCAATCCGGAGCTTTCCGTCGTCGTGCTCGAAAAGGGCGCCGAGGTTGGCGCGCACATCCTTTCCGGTGCTGTTGTTGATCCGATCGGTGTCGATCGCCTTTTGCCCGACTGGCGCGACGACCCCGATCATCCGTTCAAGACCCCGGTCACCGACGACCAGTTCCTGATGCTCGGCCCCGCAGGTTCGTTCCGCATCCCGAACTTCATTCTGCCGCCGCTGATGAACAATCACGGCAACTACATCGTCTCGCTGGGCAATGTCTGCCGCTGGCTCGCCGGCCGCGCAGAGGCGCTCGGCGTGGAAATCTATCCGGGCTTCGCCGCGGCTGAGGTCCTCTACAATGACGATGGCGCCGTCATCGGGGTAGCGACCGGCGACATGGGCATCGAGCGCGACGGCTCGCACGGTCCCAACTACGCGCCGGGCATGGCCTTGCTCGGCAAATACACCCTGATCGGCGAGGGTGTACGCGGGTCGCTTGCCAAGCAACTGATTGCGAAGTTCGGCCTGTCAGAGCGCAGCGAGCCGCAGAAGTTCGGCATCGGCCTCAAAGAACTCTGGCAGGTCGCGCCGGAGAACCACAAGCCCGGTCTCGTCCAGCACTCCTTCGGCTGGCCGCTCGACAGCCAGACCGGCGGCGGCTCGTTCCTCTACCATCTGGAGGACAATCAGGTCGCGGTCGGCTTCGTCGTCCACCTGAACTACAAGAACCCCTATATCTCGCCCTTCGAGGAGTTTCAGCGCTTCAAGACCCATCCCTCGGTGCGCGGCACCTTCGAGGGCGGCAAGCGTGTCTCCTACGGCGCCCGCGCCATCACCGAGGGCGGTTACCAATCGGTACCCAAGCTCACTTTCCCGGGCGGCGCGCTCATCGGCTGCTCCGCCGGTTTCGTCAACGTGCCGCGCATCAAGGGTTCGCACAACGCAGTGCTGTCGGGCATGATGGCAGCCGAAAACGCAGCCGAGGCGCTGGCCGCCGGCCGCTCGGCCGACGAGTTGTCGGCCTACGAGGAGGCATGGCGCGCCTCAGATATAGGCAAGGATTTGAAGAAGGTCCGCAACGTCAAGCCGCTCTGGTCGCGTTTCGGTCTCTGGCTTGGCGTCGGGCTCGGTGGCTTCGACATGTGGACCAATTCGCTGTTCGGTTTCTCGCTGTTCGGCACCATGAAGCACGGCAAGACCGACGCCGCCTCGCTCGAGCCGGCGGCGAAGCACAAGCCGGTCGACTATCCGAAGCCCGACGGCGTCCTGACCTTCGACCGGCTGTCGTCGGTGTTCCTGTCCAACACCAATCACGAGGAGGACCAGCCGGTCCACCTCAAGGTCGCCGATCCGGAGTTGCAGAAGTCGTCGGAATACGCGGTCTTTTCCGGTCCGTCGACGCGCTACTGCCCGGCCGGCGTCTACGAATGGGTGGACGCGGACGGCAACGCGCCCGCCGGCGGGCCGGGCGCCAGCGCCAAGGGCGGTGAGGTCTCGCACACCAATCCCGAGGCGCGTTTCGTCATCAACGCGCAGAACTGCGTCCACTGCAAGACCTGCGACATCAAGGATCCCAACCAGAACATCAATTGGGTCCCGCCGCAGGGTGGCGAAGGACCGGTCTATCCGAACATGTGAGGACGTGATTCCAGCCGGCGCTAGGACGACGTGAGGACGACGGCTCGGCGTCGTTGGAATCGAACATTGCCAAAGCCTCATGGCTGTGCCTTCATCCCCACCGGGACGGAGGAATGAGGCATGGCGTTCAGGCGTTTCGCGGCGGTCTTGGCGGTTGCGGCTTCACTCGCAGCATGGCCGGCTTTCGCCGGACCGTTGGTGAAAGAAACGGTCGAGTATTATTCGATCTCCGGCCGCACCGGCGCCGAACTCTTGCGCGAGATGAACAGGCACGGTCCACGCCACGGGTTCCTGCGCCGTGCGATTGCCCAGACGCGTTACGCGCCTGACATTCGCGGCAAGCTGGTCAAGCAGGATGGTGTCTGCCGCATGAAGGGCGGCCGCTTCCTCCTCAACATCACCTATGTCTACCCGCGACCGTCCGAAAAGCTGCCCTCCGACGTTGCGCGCCGCTGGAAGGCGTTTCAGGCCGACAATGTCCGCCACGAGAAGATGCACGGCCGCATCGCGCGCGAGATGGCTGTCAAGCTTGACCGTGTGCTCAAGACCTTCAGCTATCGCGACCGCAACAGCCGTTGCAACATGGCCATGCTCAAGCTCGAGCGCGAGGTCGACAAGGTCGTGCGCGAATATAATCGCAAGCAGCGCGTGTTCGACGCCAAGGAGCATCGCCAGGGCGGCGCCGTCGAAAAAAGCATCGTCGCCCTGCTCGGCAAGCCTTCGGGGTAGGTTCCGATCAGGCCGGGTGGCTAGTCGAGCATGACGACCGCCTCGACCTCGAAGAGCATCGGGTCGATGGCGAGTTTCGGCACCGGAACCAGCGTCTGCGCCGGCAAGTCTTCGCCGAACATGTCCTTGACCGCGGTGGTCAGCACTTCCAGCTTGGACATGTCGTGGTCGACCACGAAGACGGTGAGTTTTGCGACCTGGTTCGGCTTGGCACCGAGCGCATCGAGTGCGGCGCGCAGATTTGCGTAGGCCTGCCTGACCTGGGTGGCGAAATCAGGCGACAGGGTGCCCTTGTCGTCCTGGCCGCCCTGTCCCGAAATGTACGCCATCCGTGCCCCGCGCGGCGCGATGACGGCGGTGCTGTAGCCGTTTGGTGTCGGGTCGTAGAGCGTCTCGGGATTGACGATGGTCAGCCCGGGATTGGTTTTGCCGGCCGTCGCCACGCCGGGATGGTCCAAAGCCATGATGAGCACACCTCCGATAAGCAGCTTTCTGATTGCAGGTGACATGATTTCCCCTGGGGCGTGGCGGCGGGCGGTTCGCCCTCGCACCGGTCGCTTCGATATCGTGTGATGTACCAGCCATTCGCATCGTACGTGGTACGAGTCAATCCCTATGGCATTCGACAACCGTCGTTTGTTGCCCTAAATCGGCTGCTGATCAGGGAGGAGGTTTGATGGCAGCCAGGCGTAGCGGCGCCCGAGACAAGCGGGCGCAACGCGAGGATATGCCGGCCGGATCCGGGCCGTCTCTCTCCCGCGAACGCATCGTGGCGGTCGCGGTTGAGTTGCTGGATGCCCACGGCGCGGACGGCCTGACGATGCGAGGGCTGGCCGATCGCCTCGGCGCCGGCGCAATGAGCCTTTACTGGCATGTCGGCAGCAAGGAGCAGGTTTTCGATCTGGCGCTGGATGCCGTGCTTGAATATCGCGCGCCGCCGCCGGACGAGGGCGGGGACTGGCGCGGCGACGTCGTTCACATGCTCGAGGATTGGCGGGCGAGGATGCTGCGCCATCCCTGGTCGGCATCGCTGCTGCCGCGCCGGGCGCTCGGCCCCAACATCCTCCACCGCCTGGAACTGCTGGGCAGCGCCTTGTCCCGAGCCGGCGTCGCCGATGCTCACCTGAACGTCGCGATCTGGTCGCTGTGGAACTTCGTCATGGGCGCGACCGTCACCCGGGCGAGCTTCGAGGGCGCTCGGGTCGACAAGGACGCCGCTCCGCCGCACCTCGCGCGCCCCGGCGAGGATCACCCCACCATCCAACGTTCGCATCTGCTCCTGGACGACGATTGGGACGGCGCTTTTCGCAAGGGCCTCGATCTGCTGCTCGACGGGCTTGTTCCGAGAGGTTAGGCAGGTACGTGTTCGTGCTTACCGCCGGCGTTCGGCGCACCTCGGAGCAGGCGATCCGGCATGATCATGACTGAGGTTCGAAGACGGATCGAGAAAACGAAGGCAGTTGGCAAACGCTTTCTGCTCGTCTGCTTCGACACCATGGATCGTATCAGGGGCGACAGCGACCTCGGCTACTATTACCCCGCTCTGGA
This sequence comes from Nitratireductor mangrovi, assembly GCF_007922615.2. NCBI lineage: Bacteria > Pseudomonadati > Pseudomonadota > Alphaproteobacteria > Hyphomicrobiales > Phyllobacteriaceae > Nitratireductor > Nitratireductor mangrovi. The sequence goes on from NZ_CP042301.2 coordinate 529,056, forward strand.
CGAACCGGAGGATGTCGCCGCGATGGTCGGCGGATGCCAGCTTGGCGAGTGGAACCCGCACGACGCCAGAGACCATTGCGAAGCGGTCATCGACCTGCGCGACGGCGAAGAGCCGGTCTTTCACGATCCGGCGGCGTGGATCGCGCAACGGGGCGATCCGCTGACGCGATAACCAACCCGGGCCCGCGTCAGCCGTTCGGCATCTCAGTGCCCGACGGCTCGGCGTTGGCGACCGCGGTGCCGGGTTCGTCTTCGCCGGCAACGATCGAGAAGCTGGCGACAACTGGCAGATGGTCCGAGCCGGCATCGGCCGCCGTGCCCACCGCCGTCAGCGCTATTCCTGGCTTCGCCATCACATGATCGATCGGCAGGCCGACCCAGCGCCGCAGCGCCGGCGGCAGGCTGTGATGGAGCCAGGTCGCTCCGGTCCGTGGCGCGGCGGCAAAGCCGGTCGCACCTGCGATCCGGTGCATGGCGGCGCTCCATGGTGTTGCATTGAAGTCGCCAGCGAGGATGGCCGTATCGCCCAGCGCGGCCAGGCGTGGCAGCAGCGCCTCGATCTCCTGCATCTGCTCCGCGGGCCAGGGCCAGCCAAGGTGGATTGCCGCGACCGTCACTTCGGTGCCGCCGAAATCGAGCGTTGCCGCTGCGAAGCGCCCACGTTGCGGGCAATCCTTTCCGCTCGAGTCGAGGATCGGCCGCCGCGACAGGATCGCGACGCCGCCGATGCGGCCCCGGCCCCGGCAGATGATGCGGTGCGGATAGGCGTGTTCGATCAGCGACAGCGTCTGCCGCCAATTCGGCGAAACCTCTTGCAGCGTGATCACGTCGGGGCGCTCGCGCGCGATCAGCGACAGGACGCGTTTCGGCTCCGAATGATCGAAGCGCAGATTGAGCTGCAGCAGTCTGTAGGTCGCGGCCAAACGCGGCGCGGCGGGACCCTCAGCGACGGCGTGGCTTTGCCAGGCCCCCGGCGGCAGCGTTGTCGCGAAGCAAAGGCCGGCCAGGGCGAGCGCCAGCAGCCCGCTGCCGCGCGCACGACACATTAGGAGAGCGAAACCTGCGACGCCGAGCAGGACGGCAAGGTGCGCCCTGAAATGGGCGAAGGAAGCGAAGGCCGGGTGCGCTGCGCCGAAAAAGCCAAGCAGCAGCAACAGGCACAGGATGCCGGCGACCGTCCGCGCCAGCCGCGAGGCGAGCGCGGGGCGGTTGCGCCTTTCCGAGTTCGTGATCTTCATGCAGGCGAAAAACCCCCCGAGTGCGGCGTCATCATGGCCACTCGCCAAAGGTTCGCTGTTGTCCGCCACCGCATCCAGCCGGGACGTTGGCCGCCCACCGATCTTGCCAGTGAGCGGAAACGGCGCACGCTGAGGTGCGACCACTACTGGCCAAGCTGGCTGCGCACCGGTGGTATCACGCTCCGTATCAGCGAGACCAACTCGCTCTGGCGAGATGTGCCGGTCTTGGAGAAGATGCGGGCAAGATGCGTCTTTATCGTCGTGCGCGCGATGCGCAGCTCGGCAGCCGACTCGTCGATGGTCAGCCCGCGCATCAGCCGCTCGGCGACGCGGCATTCCGCAGCCGACAAGCCGAAGCTTTCGGCAAATCCGGCCATGTCGGAGCCGGATTGCAATTTGCTCGACGCGACAAAGACCGCCGCGCTGGCGTTCGGCTCGAGATGCGGGCGCAGATGCCCGTTGGCAAGCGGCAGAACATGCGCGGTCGCGATCGTGCCGTTGCAGCCTGGCAATGCCATGCTGATGCCTTCCCCGCCGAGTTCGGTCTCGCTCCCTGCGGCGCTGGCGATGGCCCCGCGCAACCTGCTCGTCTGTTCCGCGTCGACGGTTCGCAGTCGCCCGCTGACGGCTGCCAGGGGACCGGTCCTCGACAGCATCTCGCTTGCCGCCCGATTGGCATGGACAATCTCGGCGTGCTGGTCGACCAGAACGACGCCGACGGACAGGCCATCGAGTGCGTCGCAGAAGGCGCCGATCCGCAAGCTTTTCATGTCGATGAGATCGGCAATCGAGATGGCGCGGCGCAGATGCGGCGCCAAAAGCCGCATGCGGGCAATATCGTCGTCGTTGACGGGGCCGTGTTTCTGGTGGCGCCCGAAGGCGCAGGATGCGAAGCGGTCCGACTGCCGCATGGCAACGATGTCGATGAAATCCACGAGGCCCAGCGGTTGCGCCCAACCGAGCCGCAGCGGACTTTTCTCCCACGCTTGCCTGTCGATGTCGCGCAGGCAGACGAACGGCTCGTCCAGCGACCGGCTGTGAAAATCCGCGATCGTGCCGTGAAGGTCCTCAAGGTGGCCGTCATGTGCCGCCAGTCTGGCCGCCCACTCGGGCGTGATGCCGACCGTCCTCATGAAGCGCTGCCGGCCCAGCCCTGGGTCGGCGACATAGAGAACGCACGTTTCGTAGCGGAAAACCTCGCAGATGGTGGCGAGCACGCTATCCCAGTTTTCCGGGTCGACGGCGCAGTCATAGAGCGCCCCGATCAGCTCCGACCAGGGTTCAACCTCATTGGTGCGGGCAGGCAACGTCATGCTGCATTCCTAGTCTAAGGGGCGTTCGGCCGCCGGGTGGCGCCGGTCATCCCCCAGGATGACGACAGCCCTGCGGCGGGTATCGTACACCGGAATTTCATCCGAGCGATGGAAAGCGCAAATGCCGATGAAAGTATGGCCTCCCGCAGCCCGGCCGCGCCCGCCGGAAAGCCCCTCAGGGATGAGGTGGCTGGCCTGCCGGCTCCCGCCGGTCCGGCATGACCGCATCATCGATCCCAAGAACAGTCGCTACTGCAATCAGGACAAGGAACTGGCGCGATGATCGGGTTGACCAAGCGTGTCACGGTTCGCGGCACATCTCTTCGCACGGCCTCTGTTTTCGCTATCGCCGCGATAGCCGCTATCCAGTTTGCCGTGCCGGCACAGGCGTTGACCCTTGACCAGGTGCCGCCGGTGCTGAAGGGCAGTGGTGGCCCCGCGGTCATCAAGGTCTCCGAAAAGCCCGGCGTGCGCACAACGACGACGACAAAAAAGTCTAGCGGCGGCCCGAGGGTAAAAAAGTCCACCGACGTCGTGCCCAAAACGAAGCCTGCTCCCTACAAGGGACAGGACGTTTGCCACATAACACAGATCCCCGGGCATTATGCCAGCGGCGCACGAAAGTCGAAGGCCGTGGAACGGGCCATAAGGAAATGGGCTGGCGAGGTGGCGAAGGTAAAGGGTGGACGGTGGAACAACTGGAACCTCGCCAAGAACAAGCACATCGACTGTGGCTCGGGATTCGCCACGATCAAGAAGTGCATCGTCTATGCCGTACCGTGCCTGTCGCGCAGGTCCAGCACGAAGACGAAGCCGATCAATTGAGATTTGTTGACGTGCCCCGACGCCGGGCCTCCCCGCCCGACAGCGTGTGTTGCGTTTCGCTCTCCGCGATGACCCAGTTCCGGAAGGCACGCACCCGAGGATTCGATAGCCGGTCCTCGGGATAGACGAGGTAATAACCCTTGGCCACGGCAACGGTGAGGTCGAAAGGCTGCACCAGCGCTCCGGCCGCAGTTTCTGCCTCGACATAGCCCGAATAGCCCAGAAGAATTCCCTGGCCGTCGATCGCCGCCTCGATCGCCATCGAATAATCCTCGAACCTCAGCTGCCGGACGGGGCTGATGCCGGCGGCGCCGGCGGCCTCCAACCAGGCGCCCCAGTCGTCGTGGTCGCGGTCGACGTCTCCAATCAGCGTGCATTGGGCCAGCGCCTCGGCGGGGCGGAGGCCGGCCAGTTTGTCGCGAAGACCCGGCGAGCAGAGCGGCGACACGCAGAAGGGCAGGATCAATTCGGCTTTCAGCCTCGCCCATTCGCCGTAGCCGTGGCGGAGCGCAAGGTCGGCCTCACCGGTCGCAAGATTGGCCAGCCGGTAGGTGCTGAGCACGGCGATGTCGATCTCGGGATGTGCGGCCCGGAAACGGTGAAAGCGTGGCATCAGCCAGCGCGTGCCGAACTCAGACGTCAGGCTGACCGTGAGCGGCCGCGACAGGTCGGGACCGAGAAGATCGGCGGTCGCCTGCGCGAGTTGCGCGAAGGCATCCTCGACGCTTGTCCGGTAGCGGCGCCCGGCCTCGGTGAGGCGTAGCCCGCCCGCCGCCCGGCGCAACAGTTCCAGGCCGAGTTCTTCTTCCAGCTTGCGGATGCGGTGACTGACCGCGCTCGCCGTGATGTTCAGCTGGGCCGCCGCGTCGGCCAGATTGCCGGCGCGCGCCACTGCCTCGAAGGCTTGCAATCCGCGCAGGGAGGGCAGTTGTCGCATAAAGCGACTGTAAGTGAGAAAAATTCAAATTGCACCTGAGATGTTCGCGTTTGCGAGCAAGATGGCCTGCGATCATTGTGCCGGCCATGAAAAGAGATTTTCTCAAGAAGTTGTTTTTGGTCGCGCCTCGATGCCGGGCGTCGGAGGCGGCGACGGAAAAGCCGCCGGTCGGCCTCTCGCGCAGGCTCCTTGCGCATATGTTCGCAGGCCCGCCGGGTCTCGCCGACCACGTCCTGTGGACGCTGCATCTGCGCGACCCGTCGGGCGAAGGTACGTGTTGGCGAGACCGCCGAAGCGTCGCCTGTAGCCCTACTGGAACGCCGTCTCCGAGAAGCTTCTGAGTTTGCGCGAATGCAACCGCTCCGGCGGCATCGCGGCCAGCTTTTCCAGTGCCCTGATGCCGATGGTGAGATGCTGGGCGACTTGGCGCTTGTAGAAGTCAGTCGCCATGCCAGGCAGCTTCAGTTCGCCGTGCAGCGGCTTGTCGGAGACGCACAGGAGCGTCCCGTATGGCACGCGGACACGAAAACCGTTCGCTGCGATGGTGGCCGATTCCATGTCCAGCGCGATTGCGCGCGACTGCGAAAGCCGTTGCACCGGCCCGCGCTGGTCGCGCAGTTCCCAGTTGCGGTTGTCGATGGTGGCCACGGTCCCGGTGCGCATGATGCGCTTCAACTCATAGCCGGAGAGCCCTGTCACCTCGGCGACCGCCTCTTGCATGGCAACCTGCACCTCCGCCAGCGCCGGGATCGGCACCCACACCGGCAGGTCGTCGTCGAGCACGTGGTCCTCGCGCACATAGGCATGCGCCAGCACGTAGTCGCCCAGCGCCTGCGTGTTGCGGAGCCCGGCGCAATGGCCGAGCATCAGCCATGCATGCGGGCGTAGCACTGCGATGTGGTCGGTGATCGTCTTGGCGTTCGAGGGGCCGACGCCGATGTTGACCATGGTGATCCCGGAATGGTCGGGCTTGGCCAGGTGATAGGCCGGCATCTGTGGCATGCGACCGAGCGCGACGCCGTCGAGCGGCTTGTCGGCGCCCGCAGGCGTGACGAGGTTGCCGGGCTCGATGAAGCTTTCGTAGCCGTCGCCGCCGCGCGCCATCAGGTCGCGGGCGTAGGCGCAGAACTCGTCGATATAGAACTGGTAGTTGGTGAAAAGAACGAAGTTCTGGAAATGCGCCGGGCTTGTCGCTGTGTAATGCGCCAGCCGGTGCAGGGAATAGTCGATGCGCTGCGCGGTGAACGGGGCGAGTGGCATGGGGTCGCCGATGCCCGGCTCCAGCGTGCCGTTGACGATGTGGTCGTCGGTGCCGTTGAGGTCCGGCACGTCGAACAGGTCGCGTAGCGGCCGCTTGATCTTGTCGGCGACCGAGGCCTCGACATAGCTGCCTTCAAGGAAGGCGAAGTGGATCGGGATCGGCGTTTCGGATTCCGAGACGGTGACCGGCACGCCGTGATTGCGGATGATGAGCCGAAGCTGCTCGACCAGATAGTTCTCGAACAGGTCAGGCCGTGTGACCGTGGTCGAATACTGACCGGGCGAGGGCATGTGTCCGTAGGCAAGACGGGTGTCGATCTGGTCGTAGGAGGCGACGCTGACGCCGATCTCGGGATAGAAGGCGCGATAGCGTCGGTCGACCGGGCCGCCTTCGGCCAGGCCGTTGAACGAGGCGCGCAGGAACTCGGTGTTGCGCTCGTAGAGCGCCTGCAATGCCTTCACCGCCGCCTTGGCGTCAGTGAAGCTCTGTCGGATGTAGGGATCGGGTCGTTCGACCGTTTCGATGGCTTGTGGGTAGATTCGCTTTTCCATATCCCATTATAGAGATTTGGACCGGGGTCGGGGAGTGGCCATGTTGGCTAGCGTAGCGCTTTCCGTCCTGCGTTGCGCCGAAAGCACGAAATTTGAGCCGGCTTTGGCCGATTTGCGGCGGGTTTTCCGGGATTTTCCTTGGAAACTCGCGAAACTGTTTCGTCTTCCGGCGGGAAATCAGCGCCGCCTGGGCGGGGCGCAGACCAAGCCCTGCTCGAAGACACAAGGCGTATAGAGACCGATATCGACCGAACGCGCCGGGCGGCTGCCCTCGGCGACCAGCATGGCAAGGCCCATGCCGCCGATCAGGATGATGAGGCTGACGATGGTAAGCCGGCGTGCGATCATCTCGGGTGTCTCCCTTCCCCGACACCACGAATAATGCCTGCGGACTGAACCTGTCCTGACGCGTCCGTTCATCCACAGTTCAGCTTCGCCGCGGCGTTGGTCTTGGCAGCAAGGGGCCCGGCGCCGGCTTGCCTTTCGACGCTCACGCCTTATTGCTGGAGGACGGCGTTCCGGAGGAGATCATGGCCAAGCAGACCCGACCGATCGAGCTTCATTACTGGCCGACGCCGAACGGCTGGAAGATTTCCATCATGCTGGAGGAACTGGGCGTTCCTTACGAAGTTCGGTACGTCAATATCGCCAGGGGCGAGCAGTTCGAGGCGGAATTCCTGAAGATCGCGCCCAACAACCGCATGCCGGCGATCGTCGATCCGGAAGGCCCGGGCGGGCAGCCGATCTCGCTCTTCGAGTCCGGCGCCATCCTGCAATATCTTGGACGCAAGTTCGGCAAGTTCTATCCCCAGGAGGAACGCGCCCGCGTCGAGGTCGAGCAATGGCTGATGTGGCAGATGGGCGGCCTCGGCCCGATGTGCGGCCAGGCGCATCATTTCCGCCAATACGCCCCCGAGCGGGTCCCTTACGCCATCGACCGCTACACCAACGAGGTCAACCGTCTCTATGGCGTCATGAACAAGCGGCTCGCCGACCGCGACTTCCTCGCCGGCGACTATTCGATCGCCGACATTGCCTGCGTCGGTTGGGTGCGACCGTGGAAGAACCAGGGCCAGGAGATCGACGATTTTCCCAACCTGAAGCGATGGCTGGAAACCATCAGGGCGCGGCCCGCCGTCGAACGCGGCATGGCCGTCGGCCAGGAATATCGCCGCAGTATCGCCGACGACGAGGAAGCGAAAAAGATCCTGTTCGGCCAGCGCGCGCGGGCCTGAGGGAGCGGGGGGCTGGACCTGCGCTCCGGCCCCCAACCGCGGGACCTGCTAGAGCCGGTTCCAGGTCTGTGTCTTGCAGAAGATAGCAGCAACGCAGCCTTTCATCTTAAGTATGCTGCCGGCCAGCGACGCAGACCCGCTATAGGTCTTGTCGTCGGCCGGGTCGGTGATCGAGCCGGAATACTTTCCGCCGCCGCTTGCCTGCATCTTGCCGATCTGCTTGCCGGCATGCTTGCCGGTTTTCAGCTTGATGCAGAAACTGCCGCCGCACTTGGCGATCCCGGCGGTCGCGCCGGACTGGGTTTTCCAGTTGCCCTCGATCGGATCGGCGAACGCCGCGCCTGCGGTCATCAGCAACGCGGCCACGGTTCCTGCCAGAATGCGCTTCATGCTTTCCTCCCTGTCGCGACCGCCGAAAACGTCGGCTCGGTCTTACGCGAACGTCAACGTAATTCAGTTCGCGTGTCAGCGAAAGCGGTGCCGTAACGTCACGCGTTCGATTTCTGGCGTTGTCTTCTCGCCTGCCTCGCGGGTTTTTCGCCGCGCCCTCTTTGTGCGCCGTGGTTAGCCGTTTCTTTCCTCGGCGAGTGGACATTTTAGCGATGCTGCGTCGCAATCGCTGGAGTTCCGCCGACTCCGATGCTTAACGAAACCCTCGATTTACCCCTTGTTTTCATTTCATTTTCTTCAAATTAAGCACGCTATTTAACGGCGGATTCAAGCCTCGCCGGCATCCTCAAGAGCATCGGAACGGCGGCAAACGCTCATTGCAACAAGCCGCCTCCGCGGGACAACAGGGGACTAAAAATGGCGCGTTTTGACATGCTCGAGGCCGGTGTCGGCGACATCGGAAACCAGGCCCAGGCCGACATCCTTTTCGAGCTCGGTATGATGTATGCAACCGGCCGCGACTGCGACGTCGACATGGTGGCCGCCCACAAATGGTTCAACATCGCGGCGATCAAGGGCTCGGAACGGGCCGTGGCGCTGCGCGGCGAGATCGCGGCTTCCATGAGCAAGCTGGAGATCGCCAAGGCGCTGCGCGAGGCACGCGAATGGATGACCATGCACTGAGCGCCGCGGCATGCGGCGCGCAGCGCACGGACGAACCAACAGGCAGCGACGGGGACGGGGACATCTTCAGCGCTGCAATGTGGGAAAGCCGCGACAGGCCGGGTGGTGGCCTTCGCGGCTTTCCGATTCTCAGGCCGGTGAAAACATCTTGAGGCCGAGAATGCCGGCCACGATCAGCGCGATGCAGGCAAGCCGCGCCGCCGTCGCAGGTTCGCCGAAAAGCACGATGCCGAGCGCCGCGGTGCCGACGGCGCCGATCCCTGTCCAGACCGCGTAGGCCGTGCCGACGGGCAGCGTGCGCAGCGCAACGCCGAGCAGGTAGAGGCTGATCGCCATCGCCGCGATTGTCAGCACCGACGGTACCAGCCTGCTGAAGCCTTCGGTGTATTTCAGTCCGATCGCCCACCCGATCTCGAAGAGGCCGGCGACAAACAACACAACCCAGGCCATTGCGGGGACTCCTCAGCGTTTCTTGTCCGACGTCGCGTCACTCGCTTCCCGCGAACCGCGCCAGCACCGTGCCGTCGGTGACCTGCGCGCCTTCCGCGGCGATCTCCGCCAAAGTGCCGTCCTGCGGCGCGGCGATGGTGTGCTCCATCTTCATGGCCTCAAGTACCAGCAGCGCCTGGCCCTTGGTGACCGCGTCGCCGACGGCCGCCCGCACCACCTTGACCAGCCCCGGCATCGGCGCGCGGATTGTGTCGGACCCGCTCGCGGCCTCCTCTGCCTCGGCAACCGGGTCGGGCACGGAGAAATCGTGACCCACCCCGCGCTCGAACACGGTCACATGGCCGGGCCAGACCGCCACGCGCGCCGATTGCGCGTGCAATGCGTCAAAGACGAACTCCTGCCCCTCGCCGAGCTTTACCGCGAAGGCGCCGTCCGGCCGCGCCGTCACCGCCGCGAGAATCTCCGTGCCGTCACGGGCAAGCCGGACGCGCCGGGCGATCGGATGGTAGTGGGAATACCCCGCCAGCCCGTCCCAGGGGTCGGACGAGGCAGGGTCGTGGACGGCGCCCGAGGCCGCGAGTGCCGCCCGCGCCACGATCTCCGGCCCCGGCGCGGCAATGGCGGTCAGCGCTTCCTGATGGCGCTGGATCATGCCGGTGTCGACGTCGCCCGCCGCGAAATCGGCACCGTTCGCCAGCCTTGCCAGGAAGGGGACATTGGCGGTCGAGCCGGCGATTTCGGTGCGCTCCAGCGCCTCGACGAGGGCCGTAAGGGCTGCACCCCGGTCGGCGCCGCGGGTGACCAGCTTGGCGATCATCGGGTCGTAGTAGGGCGAGATGGCGTCGCCCTGGCGCACGCCGGTCTCAACGCGCATGTCGCCCGCGCCGGTGTCGGTCGGGAACCGGAGATGGTGCAGCGTTCCGATCGCCGGCAGGAAGCCGCGTGTGGCATCCTCGGCGTAGATTCGCCCCTCGAAAGCGTGCCCGCAAAGCCGGATCTCTTCCTGCGTTTTCGGCAGTTTCTCGCCGGACGCGACCCGTAGCTGCCATTCGACAAGGTCGACGCCGGTCACCATCTCGGTCACCGGGTGCTCGACCTGCAGCCGCGTGTTCATTTCCATGAACCAGAAGCGGTCCGGCCTGAGCCCGTCGGAGGCGTCGACGATGAATTCGATCGTTCCGGCGCCCGAATAGTCGATGGCTTTCGCCGCCTTGACCGCCGCCTCGGTCATCGCGGCACGCATCTGAGCCGTCATGCCCGGCGCAGGCGCCTCCTCGATCACCTTCTGGTGGCGGCGCTGGGCCGAACAGTCGCGCTCGAACAGGTGGACGGCGTTGCCGTGATTGTCGCCGAACACTTGCACCTCGATATGGCGCGGCTTCTCGACATATTTTTCCACCAGCACGCGCGGGTCGCCGAAGGCGGCCTTGGCCTCGCGCTGTGCCGAAGCCAAAGCCTCGGCGAATTGGTCCGGGTCGTCGACGCGGCGCATGCCCTTGCCGCCGCCGCCGGCGCGCGCCTTGATCAGGACCGGATAGCCGATCTCCTTCGCCTTGCCGGCCAGAAGCACCAGCGCCTGGCCGTCGCCGTGATAGCCCGGCACCACCGGCACGCCGGCCTTTTCCATCAGCCGCTTGGCGGCGTCCTTCAGCCCCATGGCTCGGATCGAATCGGCCGAAGGGCCGATGAAGACCAGCCCGGCCTTGGTCACGGCATCGACGAAATCCGGGTTTTCCGAAAGGAAGCCGTAGCCGGGGTGGATCGCCTCGGCGCCGGTCTCCTTCGCCGCCTGGATGATCTTTTCGCCGACGAGATAGCTGTCGCCCACCGGCGCCGGCCCGATCGCCACCGCCTCGTCGGCCATGGCGACATGCATGGCGCGGCTGTCGGCCTCCGAATAGACCGCGACCGTGCGCACGCCCATGCGCCGCGCCGTGCGGATGACGCGGCAGGCGATCTCGCCACGATTGGCGATCAGGATTTTGGAAAACATCGATCCTCCACTGCGTCGGCACGCCTGCCGGTTAAGCCATTTCCCGGCGGCCAAGTCCAGACGGCGATGAACAGGGGCGTCCGGCGGGATGACAAAGGTGCGGATTGCAGCCGGGGGACGATTTCGCATACCCTCCGGCTCCTTTGTGGAGGATCGCGATCTTGCGTGCGCTCTTGACGTTCCTTTCGGCAGCCCTGGCTGGGCTTGCGGTGCTGGTCTCTCCCGCGGCAGCGCAGGACTGGCAGCCGGTCGAGCAGGTGAAGACCTATGCGATTTCGGGCCAGACCGGCATCGACCTCTACCGTTCGATCGGCGCCAACGGGCCGAAGATCGGCGCCGGACGGGCGATCGCCTACACCGACTTCGACCTCAAATGGTCGCGCGACTACGTGCCCGGGAACGGCCATTGCACGCTGCGCTCGGCGCGGCCGCACCTGATCATCACCTACCGGCTGCCGAAGCCGAAGGGGCCGCTGCCGGCGGCGACGCAGGCGCGCTGGCAGACCTTCATCGACGGCATCGAAAAGCACGAGCGCGTCCACGGCGCCATGATCGTGGCCATGGTCAAGGCGATCCGCGAGACCTCGGTCGGGCTGACCGCCGCCAACGACCCGAACTGCCAGAAGGTGCGCGCCGAACTGAAGACGCGGCTCGCGGCCTTGTCGCTCGAACAGCGCCGCAGGAGCCGCGAGTTCGACCGCGAGGAGATGAGCCAGGGCGGCAATGTCCATCAGCTGATCCTGGCGCTGGTCAACGCCGAATAGGGCAGGGCGCCTCCATTCTCCTCGCCGCCGGGCCGCCGGGCACCCCTTGCGCTTGCGGAATCAGCGCCCGCCGAGGAAGTCGAGCTTGCCGATCGCCACACCCTTGTGGCGCATGATGCCGTGCGCGATCGACAGGTGGAAATAGAAGTTCGGTACCGCGAAATTGAGCACATAGTCGCGCGCCGTAAAGTTGATTGTGCGGCCGCCGCCGGCCGGCAGCGCGACCTCGGTCGCCTCGCGCCCGTCGAAGGCGTCGTCCGGCACCGTCTTCAGATAGGCGACGGTGGCGTCGATGCGCGCGGCAAGGTCGGCAAAGCTGGTTTCGGTGTCAGGCATCGCCGGCGCCTCCAGCCCGCCGACGCGGGCCGGTACGAATTTCGCCGTGTCGGAGGCCCGCTGCACCTGACCCGACAGCGGCAGCATGTCGGGGAAAAGTCGTGCCCCGATGATGTCTTCGACCGGAATGCCTTCGGCTTCGGCATGGGCGCGGGCCTTCTCCAGATTGGCCGACAGGTTGCGGAAGCCGCGGATGAAGACCGGCACGGTGATGTCGAAGAGCGAAAGCGTCATGGGTTGTCCCGCTGGTTGGGTTGCACCGGTGGCAGGTGGGATGCCGAGCAGGCTGGCGCAACGTGGACCGGGCCGAAGTCGCACGGCACAGGCATGATCCCAAAAACCGGTTGCAATTTGCAAGCGCATGTGAAATGAGAATCCAGTTGCAAAACGCAATTGGTTAAGGAGAGAAACATGCGCAGGATCGTGGCCTGGAACCTGATGTCGCTCGACGGTTTGTTCGAGGGCGCCAGGCCCTGGGAACTGGACTTCCACATGACCGCCTGGGGCGACGAGCTCTAAGCCTTCAGCCTCGAACAGGCGGAAGAGATCGGCACGCTGCTTTTCGGCCGCGCGACCTATGAGGGCATGGCGGCTCACTGGAGGGGGGAGAGCGGACCGATCGCCGACTTCATGAACTCGGTCGAAAAGATCGTCGCCTCGCGCACGCTGCCCGAAGCGACCTGGGCGAACAGCCGCCTGCTCGACGGCGAGGTACCCGGCGCGGTCGAGCGGCTCAAGGCCGAACCGGGCAAGGACATCTTTGTCTTCGGCAGCGCCGATCTGGTGGCCGACCTCTTGGCGCACGGGCTGGTCGACGAGTACCGCCTGTGCCTCGCGCCGGTGGTGCTGGGCAACGGCAAGCCGCTGTTCAAGCCGGCGCCGCAGGCGCTCAACATGACGCTGACCAAGGTCACGCCGCTCAAGACCGGCGCGGTCATCCTGCGCTACCTGCCGCGATATCGCGGGTGAAGCGAGCGGCGCCGTTGATGACGGCCGATCTCCCCCCTGTGGGGGAGATTGAGCCTTCCGCGCTTGCATCGCCCCTCCTGTGCACGAGCTCCATCATCGCCACGCCCGCGAAACGCGTCTGGCTTTTGACAAGGGGAAGACGGGCGGCCGTCCGGTCGCTCATCAAGTGTAACGTGCGACCTCGCGGCCGCCCGCCCGGCGTTCTTGCCCGGATGTGCAGGTGCGCGTTGCCGCACGTTCGCCTCAGAACACACGGCACTCGCAAAGCCGGTGGCCTCGCGACCGGAACCCTGTCGGCCCCGCACCTCACCCTGGGGCCCGGACCTGGGGAGTCATCCTCCAGCGATGCCACCGTAGCACCACCGGTCCGGCGCCGGACGCCGCCCGGAGGCTCGGTGCGCATCCGTTTCCCGCGCGGCGATCGACGGGGATGATACGGGGAGGTGGGGAGGGCGTGGATGGAAAGGAAGTTAGCGAACAGGGAATAGTGAGTAGAAACGGGCAGTTGCGCGGACGGACGGGATTGACTTGTCCCGCAGCGACGGGATCGCGGTGCGTCCTTCGAGGCTCCCCTTCGGCAAGCTCAGGGTCGCACCTCAGGATGAGGAGCGACAGTGCTGCATCGCCGTCGCGGCAGCCTCGGCGCTGACCGACCTCATCCTGAGGCGCTTCGCGTTGGCGAAGCCTCTAAGGACGCACGGCCCCAACCCGTTCGAGCCAAGATTGGACAGCGGCGGAAGGTTGTACCTGTTTCTTAACCAAACTGGCCCACCATGCCACCGTCGGGAAGCCAGAATGTTGCCAGAGCCCAAGTCTGACGAAGAGCGCCGTGAGCATCGACGACGCGTCCTCAAGGGCGCCACGATCCTTACCGGGATGCAGAACTCGGCGCTTTCCTGCACCATTCGCAACATGCACCAGCACGGCGCGGAAATCCGGATCGATGCAGACGTGCCCGTCCCAAGCCACTTCCTGCTTTATGTTCCAAGCGAGGGCATCGGCTATCGGGCGACCCTGGCCTGGCGGAAGGGCGACCGTGCGGGGCTCAGGTTCGATGGCACCGAGCCGAAACCGTCCTGGCACTACGGATAGCTGGACGGCTGCCCGCAACCTCCCGCGACCAGCGCGGTGCCGACGTTATTTGCCCAGGCGCACGGAACGTTCGAAATGGCCCGTGCCAAGGTCGGTGACCGGTCCGACATCACCTGATTGCGCCGTCGCGCCCTGTTGCTTGAAGCGATGCTCGCGGTGCCAGGCGAGGACAGGCGGTAAATACCAATGTCGCCGCCTGGTTGCGTAGGCTTGCCTACAGGTATTAGAAGTCTTCAGGTCTAGCTTATCGAGGGGTAGGTAACGCGATGGCGGACAACTGGCACGTAAGGTGGCTGCGCGAAGGAGTGAGAAAGTGGAACAAGCGCCGCAAGAAAGTTGCTTTCGTACCCGATCTTTCCGGGCTTCGCTTCTTCGATCTATTGCCAAACGATTTTCGCGACAAACCTAAGACGTCAAGGTATTTTGAGAAGATAGATCTTTCTGGGGCGAACCTCAGAGGCGCAGATCTTTCGCGGTTGAACTTTGCGAAAGCCAAATTTAAACACGCAATGCTTCTGAATGCAGACCTGTCGAAATCGAATTTTAAAGACGCAGACTTTACCCGTGCAGACCTAGTCGGATCGTCATTCGATGAATCTTATCTAGCTGGCGCCCTATTTGATAGACCCACAATTGCCAATGTGACCTTCGACCGGGCCAACGGATCAGGCGCCACATTCATCGGCGCTGACCTGGGATCGGCTGAAAGAGCGACGCTTACGTCGATTGGTGCGCGCATATTTGCTTCGCGGCACGAATATTTGTCAGAAGTTATAGAAAAAAAAGATAAAGATAATTTATCGGCTATGGTAGAAACAAAACATGATTCTACCAAGAAGAAATATAAAAATAGATACGATGTTGTTTTCGCAACGAATAGGAATCCGATTATTTCGCGAGGCGAAATTACTGATTTTGGGACCAAAAATAGTCAAAAACTCTCGTTTGGAGTTTGCGAAGTCATAGTGCCGGAAACGCACCGAATGGGCTCATTAGGCTCACCGATGTGGAAGAGATTGCTCAATCGGAGCGACGATCGGCTCAAGTTGCAGCACCTCATAATCCTTAATGAGGAGCTATTTGGTGAGTTTGTTAGAAGTATCGAAGCAAGAATGAGGTTGCGCGAGAAGCCCACTATTTTTGTCCATGGGTACAATACAAGCTTCAAAGAATCAGTAATAAGAGCAGCGCAGCTCGGCTTCGATTTAGGAATTGGACAAGGTATTGGACTATTCAGCTGGCCGTCATTAGGTAAGATTCATGGTTATCTTGCTGATGAAGCTTCTTGCGAAGCAAGTAAGTATTACCTGGCAGATTTTATTGAGAAATTTGTGCGTATTTCAAAAGAAGAAAGCGTAAATATTATATCGCACAGCATGGGTTGTCGATGCGTAATGAATGCACTTGAAGTTCTTTCAAATGGTAGAAAAGAAATACTTAAAAAAGTGAATCAGATAATACTTGCGGCTGCAGATGTGGATACGGCAATCATGCCGAATCTGGCAAGGCATGCTGTGGGTCAGTGCGCAAGAACCACGTCCTACGTTTCGGACGGTGACAAGGCACTGGCAATTTCGGGCTGGTTTCACAATTTTCCGAGGGTTGGCGTTATGCCTCCGCCATACGTCTTGAATGGGATGGACACGATCGCTGTTAATGATAAAGAGTTGGGAGATCTTTCTCATGGTTATTTTTCTACTAGTAGAACTGTATTATCAGATATTTTTACCATCCTGAAGCACAACAGCCCGCCGAGCGATCGGCACTCTATTGAAGAAGCGGTGCAGGATAACCTATTGTTTTGGAGGTTAAGAAACTAGAGGGAAGATTGCATCGCGGATAGTTCCCATCTTGGTGGGTACTCGGAGCGGCCGAGGCGCACTGCCCGCCCGACGTGCGCCGGTGCGGGAGAAGCTAGAGGCAATCAGGTATCGCCACGCAACATCCGCAATCGTTCCGGCATGGATCCTCGGGTCAGGCCCGAGGATGAACGACCGGGTACCCAGTCCGAGCGAAAACCATCGCCGCGCTTGACCCCCGGCCCGAAAATATCTGTGATCCGCGCCGGCTCACCAGAACGGAAAAAGCAATTGCATCGTCCCAAGCTCCTGATGATCTGCGGCAAGATCGCCTCAGGCAAGTCGACGCTGGCGGCGAGGCTGGCGCAGGCGCCGGACACCGTGCTGATCAGCGAGGATTTCTGGCTGGCGCGGCTCTATCCGGGCGAGATCGCGACGATCGAGGACTATGCGCGCTGCACGCGGCGGCTGCGCGAGGCCATGGCGCCGCTGGTCGCCGACCTGCTGCGCTCGGTCTCCGTGGTGCTCGACTTCCAGGCCAACACGCCTTCCGCGCGCGCCTGGATGCGCGGCATCTTCGAGAAGGCGGGCGCGGCGCACGAGCTTCATTATCTCAGGGCGAGCGATGCCGTGTGCAAGGCGAGGCTCGCCGCCCGCAACGCGACGGGCGGGCACGAATACCGGGTGAGCGAGGCCGAGTTCGACCTCTTCACCAGCCACTTCGTCGAGCCTTCGGCGGAGGAGGGGTTTTCGATCGTCCTGCACGATCAGGGGTAGGGCCGAGCGGCGCGGCCGCGAGCTGCGGGCAGGGCGCGGGCGCGTC
This sequence comes from Nitratireductor mangrovi, assembly GCF_007922615.2. Classification (NCBI taxonomy): domain Bacteria; kingdom Pseudomonadati; phylum Pseudomonadota; class Alphaproteobacteria; order Hyphomicrobiales; family Phyllobacteriaceae; genus Nitratireductor; species Nitratireductor mangrovi. The sequence continues at coordinate 545,716 of NZ_CP042301.2, forward strand.
AGGCCGTCCGCAGGATCTTCTCCATCGCCTTGCCCCTGGCGAGTTCGTCGACCAGCTTGTCGAGGATGCGGATCTCGCGCATCGTCGGCTCCTCGACTTCTTCCACGCGCACGCCGCAGATCACGCCGGTGACCTTGTCGCGGGCCGGGTTGGGTTTCGGCGCCTCGGCGAAGAAGGTCTCGAAATCGGTCTTGGCCACAAGCACGGCCTCAAGCTCGGCGGGGCCGTAGCCGGTCAGCCAGGCGATGATCTCGTCGACCTCCTGCTTCGTGCGCCCCTTCCTCTCGGCCTTGGCGACATAGTGCGGATAGACGCTGGCGAAACTCGTCGCATAGATGCGGTGCCTGGCCATCAGGGCTCCCCGGTGATCGTGGTGCGCGGCGCGGCGGAGCCTGAGGCGGACGGCCGCCAAATGCAAGGTCGGCGCGCCTCGTGGTGCGTGCCCGGCCCGGCGGTCATGCCTTCCTTGCCAGCCAAATGACGTGGCGGGCGCCACGCCTGGTGGTGCCGGCGCGCACGGTCACTTCCTCGACGGCCAGCCCGGCCGCGCGCAGGCGGCGGGTGAAGCCGCGGTCGGGCCTGGCCGACCACACCGCGAGAACGCCGCCGGGCGCCAGCGCCGACCGTGCGGCGGCAAGCCCGCCGGCGCTATAGAGCGCATCGTTGCCGGCCCGGCTCAGCCCTTCGGGACCGTTGTCGACGTCGAGCAGGATGGCGTCCCAGCCCTCCCGCGCCTGGCGGATCGCGGCGGCGACGTCCGCCTCCAGCACCGTGACGCGCGGGTCGTCGAGGCTGTCGCCGTGAAGTACCGCAAGCGGGCCGCGCGCCCAGGCGATCACCGCCGGGACCAGCTCGGCCACGGTGACACGCGCTTGCGGCGGCAGCAGCGGCAGGCAGGCGCGCAGCGTGAAGCCGAGGCCGAGGCCGCCGATCAGGAGCCGCGGCGCGGGCGCGGCGAGGCGCTCGATCGCAAGCCGCGCCAGCGCCTCCTCCGAGCCGCTGAGCCGGCTGTTCATCAGTTCGTTGGCGCCGAGCATGATGGAGAACTCGGTGCCGCGCCGCTTCAGCCGCAGCGTCTCGCGGCCGCCGGGCACGGTCGCCGTGTCGAGCGTTTCCCACGGGATCATCGCGGCAACTCCGGTCGGGCTTGCAACAGCGCACTCATGTGGCGAGGTCGCGGAAGCTGGATCGCGCGATGCCGGCAATGCGGTGGTTTGCCATCTGGACTCCGCCCCTGTCGCCGGCTGCTTCTAGCGGCACGGCCGGCAGGGCGCAACGCCGCGCCGAAATCCACGACGTTCACTAGCTGAAATGCGGCAGCGACGGGACGTTTTCATGGGATTGCACCGGGCGGCCAGGGGCTAAGCCTGCGTGAACAGTCCAACGGACCCCCGGCATGCTGCGTGAGATCAGACCGCTCGGCGCTCTCCTGCTCGGAACCTTCCTGATGATGGTGGGGACCGGCCTCGGCAACGTGGTCGTGCCGTTGCGCGCGGCGGCCGAGGGCTGGTCGCCGACGACCATTGCCTGGATCGGCACCTGCTATGCCGTGGCCTTCACCGCGGGATGCCTGCTGACGCCGCTTTTCGTGCGCCGGGTCGGCCATATCAGGGTGTTCGCGGTGCTGCAGACGACGCTCGCCGCCTCGATGCTGCTGCACGCGATGGTGACCGACCCGGTGGCCTGGGCGGTGTTCCGCGCCATGGGCGGGCTGACGCTGGTGGGCGGCTACATGGTGGTGGAAAGCTGGCTGAACGAGCGCGTCGGCAACAGCAATCGCGGCGCGGTCTTCGCCGCCTACATGATCGTCTCGATGTCGGGCGTCGCGGTCGGCCAGTTCATCCTGCCGCTCGGCGACGTCAGATCGGCGAACCTGTTCATGATCGCCGCGCTGGCCTTCGGCGCCGCGCTCATCCCGGTGGCGCTGTCGGTCGCGCCGGCGCCGCAGCCGCTGGCCGAGGTCCGGATCAAGGCGCTGTCGCTGTTCAGAAAGTCGCCGGCAGCCGTCGTCGGCTCGCTGCTGGCCGGCGTGATCTTCGGCAACTGGATGTATTTCGGCCCCCTCTACGGGCGCGCGGTCGGGCTCTCCTCGACCGGCATTGCCGCGATGCTGACCGCCGCCATGGTCGGCGGCATGCTGTTCCAGGTGCCGTTCGGCAAGCTCTCCGACCGCGTCGACCGCCGCTATGTCATGGCGCTGGCCGGCGCCATCGGGGTGGCGATCTCGGTCGCCATGGTGGTGCTGGCGCCGACGCGGCCGGTCAGCATCATCCTCGGCACGTTCGCGCTCGGCTCGGTGCTCTTCACCATCTACGCCCTCAACGTCGCCCACGCCAACGACCAGGCGAGTTCGGACGAGTTCGTGCAGGTCTCGGGCGGGCTGCTGATCGTCTACGGGATCGGCACCATGGTCGGCCCGCAGCTCGGCGGGCGGCTGATGGACGGCTTCGGGCCGAACGGCTTCTTCATGGCGATCGGCGGCGTCTATGCGGTCTACGGGCTCTACGCGCTGTGGCGCTCGTGGCGGAACGAAGCGCTGCCGCCCGAACTGCGCACCGATTTCCGGGTGGTGCCGGCGCTGCCGGCGGCGACGCCGGAAACGCTCGCCACCATGGATGCGCGCACCGAGGAGGAGGCACCGCCGCCTACATCCTGAAGACGCCGAACTTCGTCTCCGCCATCTCGGCGTTGAGGGCCGCCGAGAGCGGCGAAGTCCGGTCGCGATCCCTCGCCGGCCGGACTCGGCGGGACCTCCCGCGCGGCAATGACGATGGCGGATTCGGCGGCGCGCAGGATGCGCAGCGCATGGGCAAGGAGATGGCGGGGCAGGGTGGCGGCACGCGCGTAGCCTGCCTGCCCGCTTTCTTTAAGCCCGGCAAGCGCGAACGGCGCCGCGAGAATGCGCTCCAGCCCTGCGCCATTGCGTCTGATTGCAAATGCCCAGTCCATTCCAACCTCATTGTCGACCGGAGTCCTGCGGACCCCGCGCAGCGGTATTTGCGAGAGGCATGGTAGGGGAGGTGGCGGAGGCGGGATAAAATACGTGGGAAATATCGGTAGGAGGGGCGGAAGATACGGCTGCGGTCGAACAAACGGGATTGAATTATTCAAGCCCACAACCCAGTAGCCTACTTGCCGCCCAGCTCTGCAAGGGCTTCCGATACGCGCTCTCGCGCCTGTGCAGCCTTGTTGTGGTTGAAAGGCATGTGAACCGGGTCGAACTTCGTTAGGGCATTGTCCAAGTGCAATAGCGCCGTTTCCACGTGCGTGCGTGCCCTGTCGGGTTCGAATATCGCCAAGCTTACAAACGTAAGGCCGATGTTTTCCTGCGTCATCGCCCATTGGACCGGGTGGTCGGCCTCGGTGCGGACGCGCAGGGCGGCGCGATAGGCCTCGACGGCTTCGGCGAGGCCTGCGCCGCCAAACCGTTTGCCTTGATCATACAGCTCGGTGGCCAGCACGGCGATCAATCCTGCTTGATCGTCCTCAGAGAACGGCGCAAAAAAGCCTGCAGCGGTCTGAAAATGTTCCGCAGCCAGATTCGCATCACCCTTCAAGAGGGCGGCACGTCCACGCTCAACTCGAAGATCGACCTGCTTTCGAATCTGTTTCAACGTGTATTCGGTCTGCTGCATTTCTTCGGCGTCAGCCAGACGCGCATCGGCTTCCTCGAAATCGCCGCCGGCCAGCGCCGCCTGGGCGGCAGCCATCAGATTGGCGATGCGACCCTCGGCCTCCGCCAACGCGGAAAGCCGCACCTGCATTTCCTGGAAGTCCTTAGCCTTTTGCTTGAGAAAGCTTTCGAGTTCCGCCGCCGGCGCATCGGGATTGTCATGCCCGAAACGCATCGCGAGGTTTTCCAGGAGTGCTGACGGCAAGCCGGTGTCCTGCGGAAGCGGATGGACCGCAACTGGCGGGTGGCGGCAGGCTTCAACTTCTTCGTCTGAGATGCCTAGTGCCTCACAGAGGGCACTAATTGTCTTGGCTTGCGGCTGGGCGACCTTCCCGTTTTCGATTTCGGAAACACGAGACCGCTTGGCGATATCGCCGAGCGCCTTTAGCGCCAGATCGCTCGCGCTGATGCCGTCGTTTTCTCGATAACGGCGAACTAGGAGGCCAAAACGAGCGCCGAAGGTCATTTCCGTAACAATCCGTACACCGCGCGTAAGAGAGCGCAATTCTGGCGAACGTCCGTGCCGTCGGATTCCCGCCTTCGAGCCTAGATTCCCCAAGTCGACAAAACATAGCCGTCCGGGCGGCGACCCTCAACCGATAAGGATCGCCGATATGCTTAAGTACGTTCATTCATTCATCTATGCCGGCATGTCCGCCGGTTACGCCGGAACATGCATCGGTGCAGATAAGCTGATCGTATCCGGTCTACTGGCTGCGCTTTACCTGGTGCTGGCAATCGAAGATTTCCGCAACCGTCGCAACGGGGGCGGGGGGCACGAACCGCCCATCTGAGACGTGCATTTCGGGGCGGCCTCGGGCCGCCCCGTCACCCCTCCCGCAATATCTTCTCCATCTTCCTGCCCCGCGCCAGCTCGTCGATGAGCTTGTCGAGGTAGCGGATTTCGCGCATCAGCGGGTCCTCGATTTCCTCGACGCGAATGCCGCAGATCAGGCCGGTGATCTGATCGCGCTTCGGGTTGAGGCGAGGGGCTTCGGTGATGAAGTGCTCGATGTCGGTCTTGTCGTCCAGCACCGCCTTGAGGCCGGCGTGTCGTCGTAGCCCATCAGCCACGCGATGATCCGGTCGACTTCTGCCTTAGTGCCTTTGGGCGTTCAGGCATGGATCCTCGGGTCAAGCCCGAGGATGACGACGGCGTCGAGATGCTGTACCGTTAGCTCGCCGGGTCCCCGCTGCTGCGGAGCGTCCCGGCGTTCGCTAGCCTTTCATCGTGCCAATGGCACGATGACTTCGCTTCGCGAACCGGCTGCTCACATCCTGAAGACGCCGAACTTCGTCTCCGCCATCTCGGCGTTGAGCGCGGCCGAGAGCGACAGCGCCAGCACCTGGCGCGTCTTGGCCGGGTCGATGATGCCGTCGTCCCAGAGCCGGGCCGAGGAATAGAGCGGGTGGCCCTCGCGCTCGTATTTTTCCAGGATCGGCTTCTTGAACGCGGCCTCTTCCTCGGCCGACCAGGCGCCGCCCTTCCTCTCGATGCCCTCGCGCTTGACCAGCGACAGCACGGTGGCGGCCTGTTCGCCGCCCATCACCGAGATGCGCGCATTGGGCCACATCCACAAGAAGCGCGGCGAGTAGGCACGTCCGCACATGCCGTAATTGCCGGCGCCGAAGGAACCGCCGATGATGATGGTGACCTTGGGCACGCGCGCGGTGGCGACCGCGGTGACCAGCTTGGCGCCGTCCTTGGCGATGCCGCCGGCCTCGTATTTGCGGCCGACCATGAAGCCGGTGATGTTCTGCAGGAAGACCAGCGGGATGTTGCGCTGGCAGCAGAGCTCGATGAAATGCGCGCCCTTGAGCGCTGATTCCGAAAACAGCACGCCATTGTTGGCGATGATGCCGACCGGCAGGCCGTGGAGATGGGCAAAGCCGGTGACCAGCGTGGTGCCGTAATTGGCCTTGAACTCGTCGAGTTCGGAGCCGTCGACGATGCGGGCGATCACCTCGCGCACGTCGTAGGGCGTGCGGGTGTCGCCGGGCACGACGCCGTAGATCTCCTCGGCGGCGAAGAGCGGGGCGCGCGGCGCACGCGTCTCGAGCCGCGCCGGCTTGGGCCGGTTGAGATTGGCGACGATGCGGCGCACCAGACCGAGCGCGTGCTCGTCATTGATGGCGTAATGGTCGGCAACGCCCGATTCGCGCGTGTGCAGGTCGGCGCCGCCGAGTTCCTCGGCCGAGACGTCCTCGCCGGTCGCCGCCTTCACCAGCGGCGGGCCGCCGAGGAAGATGGTTGCCTGCTTGCGCACCATGATGGTTTCGTCCGACATCGCCGGCACGTAGGCGCCGCCCGCCGTGCACGAGCCCATGACGCAGGCGATCTGCGGAATGCCGGCAGCCGACATGTTGGCCTGGTTGAAGAAGATTCGGCCGAAATGCTCGCGGTCGGGAAAGACCTCGTCCTGGTTGGGCAGATTGGCGCCGCCCGAATCGACCAGATAGATGCAGGGCAGGTTGTTCTGCAGCGCGATCTCCTGGGCGCGCAGGTGCTTTTTCACCGTCATCGGATAATAGGTGCCGCCCTTCACGGTGGCGTCGTTGACGACGATCATCACCTCGCGGCCCGAGACGCGGCCGATGCCGGCGATCATGCCGGCCGACGCGATGTCGCCGGAATACATGTCGAAGGCGGCGAACTGGCCGATCTCCAGGAAGGGCGAGCCGGCGTCGAGCAACTGCGCCAGCCGCTCGCGCGGCAACAGCTTGCCGCGCGCGACGTGGCGCTCGCGTGCTTCCCCGGGGCCGCCGGTCTCGACCTCGGCCGCCTTGCCGGCGATCTCGGCCACCAGCGCCTTCATGCGGGCGGCATTGTCGCGGAAGGCCTCGGAGGCAGGGGAGAGGGCGGATTGGATGACGGCCATTGACGATTCCGTTTTGATATCATATTCTAATATCATCGTTGCGCATGACGTGCGACCGCCAATGAGCCGGCCTTGGCCGGAGCAACGCGCTGGAGGTTAGCATGCATGCCAAACATCGCCGCACACTGGAAGCGGTTTTTCGCGATCCGGTCAGCGGCACGATCAAGTGGCGAGATATCGAGGCGATGCTGATCGGACTTGGCGCTGAAATCAGCGAAGGCAGTGGATCGCGCATACGTTTTTCGCTGCGTGGCAGAACGCTTTTCGTGCATCGGCCCCACCCTTCGCCGGACGCGCGGCGATATGTGGTGCGCAATGTGAGACAGTTTTTGAGCGAAGCGGGAATAGGACCTTGAGATCGTACAAGGGGTATGCAGGGACCGTCGAGTTCGAGGAGGACGATCTTGTCTTCCACGGCCGGGTCGTGGGCATCCGTGATCTGGTGACGTATGAGGCGAGCACCGCCGAAGGTCTCGTGAAAGCGTTCCGCGACAGCGTCGAGGATTATCTTTCCTTTTGCGCCGAACAGGGCAAGGAGCCCGAGAAGCCGTTTTCCGGCAAGCTAGCCTTGCGCACGACACCTGAAATTCACGACCTTGTAAGCCGCGCCGCGGCGAGCGACGGCAAGTCGGTCAATCAGTGGATTTCGGACACGCTGGCGGACGCGGCGTCGAAACGCGTCGAGGCCGGCTGGACGCGCGTGCGCAGCTGATCGACGGGGCAGGCACGCCGGCCGTCAGGCGGTGTTGCCGTGGGCGGGCAGGCCGCCGGCCTCCTTCAGCATGCGTGCGACATGCATCAGGTTCCAGGTCATGAAGGTCAGGTTGCGGCGGGTGAAGTCGTTGTCGAAGCCGGCGCGGCTGCCGTCGTCGAGCATGTCGCCATAGGAGGCGCCTGGGCCGGCCTCGCCGATCCAGCCGCAATCGGCCTGAGGCGGAATCACGTAGCCGACATGCTGCATGGCGTAGAGGCAGGTCATGGCGACATGCTTGATGCCGTCCTCGTTGCCGGTGACGATCGCGCCGCCGGTCTTGCCGTAGAAGACATACTGGCCCTTGTCGTTGCGCTGCGCGGAATGGGCGTAAAGCCGCTCGATGACGACGCGGCAGAGCGAGGATTCCTCGCCGAGCCAGATCGGCGAGCCGAGCACGAGGATGTCGGCCTCGCGCACCTTCGGCCAGAAAGTCTCCGGCCAGTCGTCGCGGGAAGCGCCGTGCTCGCGCATGTCGGGCTGGACGCCGAAGGCGAGATGATGGTCGGCGGCGCGCAGGCAGGAGACCGCCACGCCGCATTTTTCCATGATGGCGATCGAGTCGTCCATCAGCGTCTGGGTGTGCGAGCCGCCCTGGTGGGAGGCCTTGAGCGTGCAGTTGATGAGCAGCGCCTTGAGCCCGGAAAAATCGAAACCGTGGTCGCGGCAAAGGTCCTTCTGCCTGTCGCTGAGGGTCATCGCGTCTCCTCCCTTTGAGTCATGCCATTCTGGCGCAACGCCAGGGACAACCGGCAGGTTCCGTCATATGCGGCACGGTTCCGCGGAGGCGATGACCGTCAGGGCGCAAGCGGACGCGGGAGGGGTTCGGCCTCGTTGGCGACATAGAGGCTGCGGCCGGCCGGCGCCTGCGGCGTTTCGACATTGATGCCGATTTCGGCCGTCCCGCTGCCTCCGCAGCCTGCCGGCGCGCTGACGAAAAGCACGTCGAGGCTCGGCTGGCCCTCGGCGTCCGGCACCTCGAAGAGGCGTGCCGACAGGCCGTCGGGCGCGCAGCCCGGGTCAAGCGTCAGTGTGGCGTGGACCGTGTAGCCGGGGCCGGATTCCGGCGCGGCGACGGTTATGTCGGTGGCGGCCGGCGCGAAGCCGGCAAGGGTTTCGGCCTCGGCGATGGCGTTTTCGCCCGGTGCTCCCGCGATCGTGGTCTGAAGCGTCTGTACCGGGCCTGCGGAAGACCGGGCGATCAGCCTGATTTCGTCGGCGGCCATGACCGAGGGCAGGAGTATCGTCACCCCGCGCTCGACCGGCTGAAAAATCTCGATGCAGGCCGTGTCCGTCACGCGCTGGGTGACGACGGCATGCGGCGGACCATCGCCGGCGCGCATGGCGAAGACTTTCGCGCCGATATCGGCGTAGCATTCATTGGGAAAGCGCATGGTGAGGTCGAGCGCCGGCCGGCCGGCGGCATCGACGCGGGCAGCTGCCGAAACCACTTCCGGCGCCCCCGACAACGAGACGATGTCGTTTTCGCCGATCGTCAGCGCCTGTGCCGCGGCCGGGTCGGCGGCGCCCAGGGCGGCGAGGATGGCGGCGGGAAGCAGGGCGCGCATGGTCAACACTCCGAAGATGCCGGCCGGGGGCATATGCGCCGGCCGGGGCTCAAGAAAGCAGCAGAACCGGGCCCGATTGTGTCGGGCCCGGCGCGGCGACGTCAGTATTTGGCCTTCCAGCCCTTGAGGTTTTCGAACACCGCCTTGCGGATGCGCGTTGCGCCATTGTAGCCGGTCGAATCGACGCCGTAGGCGTGGATGCCGTAGATGGTGCGCTTGTTCTGCGAGGCCCAGTAGACATAGACGCCCGAGCCGCTCATGCCGCCGAAGGTATCGCAGGGATAATAGAGCCGGTAGGTGGTAATGATCTTCATGCCGCAGAAGGCATGCCACATCGTGCCGGACGGCTTGTCGCCGGGATAGCCGTTGATGTTGACATTGTATTTCGGCATCGGGTTCTTCCACCCGTAGCCCATCCAGCCGACCGTGTTGCCGATGTCCTGGCTGAGCACGATCATGGCGTAATCGTAGTCGCGCTTGTGCGACTTGGTCCAGCCCTTGACCGAGACCGCACGTTTCCAGGCGATCTTGCCCCAGGGACGCGTGGCCCCGTTCTGGCCCGGCGAGAAGGCGAGCGACGAATACCATTTGTCGTTCGAGATATTGTAGACGCAGTGGCCGGCGGTCAGCACGTGGCGCGGCCCGATCAGCGTGCCGGTGCAGCCGATGTCGATGCGGCCGACCGTGCGGTACGGGTAGCTTGTGGTGCCGTTGACCTTTACACGCGTGTCGGCGCCGATGACGCTTTCGGACTGGACGGAATCGCTTTCGAAGGCGGAATCGTCCTCGTTGACGCCTTCGTCGCCGCCTTCGAAGCCGGCGTCGCCCTCCAGTTCCTCGATCGCCTCGACCATGCGCTCCAGCATGGCGTCGTCAGGCGCCAGTTCCTCGACCTTGCCGTCGGGCGTGATCGAGACCGCGGTCAGGTCCTCGCGCAGTTCCGACAGGTCACGCGACAGCGCCTCCTTGATGTAGGTGTCCTCGATCGGCAGCGCCAGCGGCGGCACGAACTGCTCGCGATCGTCGAACTCGGCAGAGGTCTGCGGCAGCGGCGGTGCGCCGTCGGCGCCGGCGAAGCCGTCGTCCTCGCCGTCGGCGAAGGCGGGAGCCGAAAACGCTACGGAAGCGGCCAGCACCGCGGCCACGGCCTGGAGCCTGGTGATTCTGGATGAATGTTGCATGGTGTCGTCCTTTCCTGAAACGCCCCCCGATGTGGCATTTGCCAAAAGGCCCCGACGAGTTCTCGGACCGCCGCCGCGGCGGCCACGCGCATCCCGTTCACGCCGGTCTCCCGTCCGGCATGGTGGCTTGCCCGCTTTGTCCTGAACTCTGCGCGAAGACTAACCCGGCACCGCAGACACTTCTGTGACGGAAGTCACAATGGGCGGGGCGAAGGGTCGATTTGAAAGAGCGCACCGGTGCAGCGCGGCCATGCAAGCAGGCAGCGCCTTTCATCCCACCAGCGTGTTGGCCGCGACAACCACCAGGATAATCCCGACGACGAGTTGGATCGATCTCGTGGTCCTGTCCAGGAGGCTTGGGCGCGAAGCCAGCAATTGCAAAAGGCTCTGGCGGAAAATGACGGCCGCGACCGCGACGGCTGCCAGAACGAATGCAACCCCGCCCAGCATGACCACCGCGAAGGCCACGCCTGCCTCCGGCACGCCGCGCGAAATGGCAAATGTCATCACGAAGAGCGTCAGCGGACAGGGAATGAGTCCCGCCGCGAAACCGGCAGCGGTGTCGCGACGGTGCGCATGTCCGGTTCCGCGCGCCGCCTGCCACAGCATCCACACGCCGATGGCGCCGAGCAACCCGCGACTGAGGTTTTCCAGAAGCGGTGCGCGGCCGACGCTGCCCAGCGCGACTGAGACGAGCGGAAGCGACAGTAAGGCAATGAACACCGACATGCCGACATGGACGGTCGAAAGGATGAGGGAGATGCCCAGGGCGCGCGGCACGCGTGCGGTCGAGCCGGTCAGGTAAGCCGCCAGCACCGCCTTGCTGTGCCCCGGCGTCAAGGCATGCACGGCGCCGAACAGGATGCCCATGGGGAGGTGGAACGCGAGCAGCGACCAGTCGCCGCTATCGGCGAAGGCCCGGATACGTTCGCCGAAGGCGAGATAGATTTCCCGCTGGATGGCGATCAGGTCCTGGAACAACCACATCATCCGATCAATCCGGCCGTTGCCGCCGCAAGCACGAGGTACCGTCCGGTCTTGGCGATGGCGACCAGCACCAGGAAACTCCAGAACGGCTCACGCAGCACGCCCGCCGCCACGGTCAGCGCATCGCCGCCGATCGGCGCCCAGGACAGGAGGAGGCTCCAGCGTCCCCATTTTCGATACCACGCCGATGCGCGTTGCAATGACGCCGGTGACACGGGAAACCAGCGCCGCCCGCTGAAACGTTCGGCCCCACGGCCAAGTGCCCAGTTGACGACGGCGCCGAGCGTGTTGCCGAGGCTGGCCACCGCCACGAGCAGGGGTGCCGGATAACCGGCCAGTTGCAACGCGACCAGCGTGGCCTCCGATTGGGCCGGAAGCAGCGTGGCCGCCGCAAAGGCGATGCCGAACAATCCCGCGAGCGCGGCCATATCTTCCATAGATCAGATGCCTACGGCCATGTCCGGTGCAGGTCGTCGATGACATACACATGAGCATGATGACGGCGCGTGGCGTGCCTGAGATGAGGGTGACCGGCAGGCAGGTCGCTGTGGTCGTGGGCGATCACCTCCGGGTCCCCTGCCGGCCATAATGAAAGCGCCGCGACAATGGCCATGATTGCCAGGATTGCGAGCGCAATCGCCGTTGTTTGCAGGCCGAGAGCGGAGCCCGCCCAGCCAGCGAGAGGATACGCGATCAGCCAGCAGGCATGCGAGAGCGCAAACTGCGCGGCAAACAGTGCAGGGCGATCCTCCGGCTTCGACGAGCGCCGCAACAAGCGACCTGATGGCGTCTGCGCCGTCGAGTAGCCCAGGCCGATGACAAACCAGAGCGGCAGCAGCCAGAGATAGCCGGGCACCGCCGCCGCGGTAAGGGTGCCGGCCGCGAGCAACGATGCCCCCGCGATCATGGCGCTGCGGTCCGCTACCGTTTCGAGGAGTTTTGGCAGCGTAAGCGCCGCGACCATGGAGCCGCCGCCGAACGCGGCCAGCGCCAGAGCCGTCGCCTGCTGATCGAGACCGAACTCTGCCTGCACGTAAACGACGGTGTTCACGATTACGAGCGCGCCGGCGGATGCGACGGCAGCGTTGATGGCCAGAAGCCCTCTGAGGCGCGGCGTTGCCAGATAGATACGCAGACCGCGCGTGGTCCCGTCGTAGATCCCGCGCGGCTCGGACGGCTGCGGGCCGGGCAGCGCGACTGAAAGCACGAGCGCCGCTGACAACAAGAAGCCGATGACCGTGCCGGCAAAGAGATTGTGGAAGGAGACGACGGTGAGCAGCGCAGCCGCCAGCAGCGGGCTGACGACACTCTCCAGATCATAGGCCAGCCGGGAGAGGGAGAGTGCGCGCGTATATTCCTTCTCATCCGGCAGCACATCCGGGATCGTTGCCTGGAACGTCGGCGTGAAGGCAGCCGAGGCGGACTGGAGCAGGAAGATCAGGACATAGACCTGCCAGACCTCGGTGACGAAGGGGAGCAGCACCGCAACGCCCGCGCGCACCAGATCCAGCGCCACGAGCATCGCCCGGCGCGGCAGTTTCTCCGCGAACGCTGCTGCAATCGGCGCCACGCCGACATAGGCGATCATCTTGATGGCGAGAGCGGTGCCCAGCACCATGCCTGCATCCGCGCCCGCGAGCTCGAAGGCGAGCAGGCCGAGCGCCACCGTCGCCAGCCCGGTGCCGGTCAGCGCGATCACCTGCGCGGCGAACAGGTGACGATAGGTTCGATTCGCGAGAACGGCGAGCATCGCGGACACGATACTCGCTTATTGCCCCGATTTCATCGACCGACGGGTTGGCGCCGCCGAGGCCGATTGCCTGCGTGGCGGTCCAGAACCGCCGGGATGTCAGGCGGAGACCAGCTGCTCGAGATCGTTGAGCGTGTCGAGGCGCGAGATGTCGAAATCGGCCTCGGCGAGGTCGATGCCGAAATCGCGCTCCAGAACCAGCATGATCTGGACCGCGGCCACCGAATCGAGCCGGCCCGACGTGAACAGCGCCTCGCCCGGGTCGATCGACGGGTCCCCGCCGCGCTCGACCAGGATATCAACAACGGCCTGGCGTATCGTGCTCATGTTCATCCTCCGAACAGGCTGGCGGTGAAGGCCGCACGCTCCAGAAGCGTGCCTTCGCCGGAAATGTCGTCGAAAATCTTCAGGAAGCAGAAGAAGGCCATCACGTTGAGGCGCGGCCATACATGGTAGGCGAAAAAACCATCCTCCGGCTTTGCCTTGCGCCCGCGCCATTGCGAGACGATGAGGCCGGCGGCGAGGACGGCGGTGTAGAAGATCGCCGACTGGAAGATCCAGATCACGTCGAGGATGTCGGCGGTCGCGAACACGTAGGTCTCGCGCATGAAATGGTAGAGGAAGTTGCCGAGCCCGGCCGCGCAGAAGGTCGCAAAGGCGATGCGCAGCTTGGTGTGGCCTTTGAAATAGCGCAGGAAGGCCGGGTAGAAGAACAGGTCGACCAGCAGTTCCTTGAAATAGAAGAAATAGCGGTTCCAGAACTCGGCCAGCGTGCGCGAGGCAAGCGGGTTGACCGTGTTGCGCGGAATGCGCCAGCCGCACATCCTGACCGTGGCAACGATGACGTGGCCCCAGACCGCGATGATCACCAGGTCGAGGAAATAGTTCGTGACAACGATGGCCCAGTTGAGGCCGGTGCCGAGGCTGCGTTCGCCGGCATGGGCAAGCACGGCGTCGTGCAGCGGCACCAATGGCCCGGCCTCGTAAAGCACGGTTTCGGCGGCGAACAGCAGGCCGGAGAGGATGGCGGCCCAGACGGCGAGCTTGAGACCCTTGAGCCGGGTCGTGGCCAGTTCGTCCTCGTTGCGGGCGTCGAACCTTGAGAGGTAGCCGAAGCTCTTGCCGATCGGGATCGCGCTGCCGCCCCAGAACGGCCGCATGAAGGAGGCGCGCGCCGCGACCGGCATCTGCGCCTTGCCCTTGAGGTCGATGGCGGCATAGGCGAGATACCAGAGGGACGAGATCGACACCCCGGTGAGGATCCACAAGAGCGCGTGGGCCGGCGTGCCGGGAGGCGCCCACATCGCCGCGGCTAGAAGGCCGAACCAGCCCAGGATCAGCGACAGGACCGGGCGCCGCGCCGCAGCGCTCTGCGGCCAGCGGCGCATTGTGGCGAGCACGGCGAAGGCGATGGCGAGGAAGGACAGGGCCACCGCCGGCAAAACCGCCGCGGCCGGAAGCGCCGACAGGGCGGGTGCCAGCTGGTCGGTGAGCGTCTGCCAGCCGCTGATGCGGAACGGCCGCATGACGAAGAAGAAGATCGAGGCGCCGCAGATGATGGCGATGCGTCGCGCCGGGACGATGGCGATGGCGGCAAGCGTCACCGCCGTCAGCGCCAGCGTGGGCAGGGAGACCTTCAGGCTCGCTCCAAGCGCGATCAGGAACGCGGCGATGACCACGGCGGTGCCGACCGGCGTCGCCGTGAAGGCGATCGCCGCCGGGTTCTTGTCGATACCGAGCCAGGCGCGCCGGAGCGCGGCGAGGCTCCCGAGCGGAGTGGGGCGGCCGGCGAGTTCGCCGGTGACGCTGCTCACGCCACGACCGCCTGTGGCGAGGTCTCGGCGTCGCCCTTGGCCGAATCCGTATCGAGCCATGCGGCGAGCGCCCGGCGGTCGGTCTTGCCGTTGGCGTTTTGCGGCAATCTCTCCGCGAAGACCACGCGCTGCGGCACCATGTAGCGCGGCAGGCTCTGCATCATCGCCTGCTGCAGGGCGGCACCGTCACCGTCCTTGCCGGCGATGAAGGCGACGAGCCCCTGCGCGCTGCCGTCGACGATCGGCCATGCGACGACGGAGGCGAGGTCGGTGCCGGCGGTGCGGCGCAGATGCATCTCGACTTCCTCGAGCTCGATGCGGTTGCCCTTGAGCTTGATCTGGTTGTCGGCCCGGCCCATGTGGTGGAAGACGCCGTTTTCGTCTTCGACGCCGAGGTCGCCGGTGAGATACCAGCGCTCGCCGTTGATCATGCGGAAGCGGTCGGCGGTCAGTTCCGGCTTGCCGAAATAGCCGTCCGAAAGCTGCGCGCTCGAAAGCGCGATCTCGCCGATCTCGCCGCGCGGGACCGGCTTCTGGTCGCCGTCGAAAAGCGCGACGCGGAAATTGTCGTAGGGACGACCGATCGCCAGGATATTGCGTTTCGGCGTCGCGACCGGCGGATCGGTCAGGCGCTGGCGCATGCACACGACGGTGCATTCGGTCGGCCCGTAGATGTTCTCGACCACCGAATTGGGCGCTGCCCGCGCCCATGCCTCGACCGCCGGGATGGGCAGCGGCTCGCCGCAGAACACCGAAAGGCGCAGCGACGGGAACAGCCCGTCCTTCAAAAGGCCGTTGGCGCGCATCATGGCGACGATGGTCGGCACCGACATCCAGGCGGTGATCTCGTTCGATCTGACGAAACGCTGCGGCGCCATCATGTCGAGCGTGCTCATGATGTGCAGCGTGGCGCCGGCCTCGAAGGCCAGGAACATGTTGTGGACCGAGAGGTCGAAGGTCACGTCATGCGCCTCGGCGACGCGGTCGGCGGTGGTGAAGCCGGCCCATTTGCGGGTCTCATGGAGATAGGCGGCAAGGGAGCCGCAGGAGACGACGACCCCCTTGGGCAGCCCGGTCGAGCCCGAGGTGAACATGATGTAGGCGCTGTGCTCGGCCGGCATCGGCGCCGGCGCCTCGATACCGCGGTCTTCCAGTTCGCCGATGCGCAGCGCGCCGGGCACGGCCGCCGCGTCGTCGCTGGCGATGATCAGCTTCGGGGCGGCCTCCAGAACGGCCCGGTCGAGCAACCTTGCGCCGTTGCGGTCGACGACAAGCGCGTCGAGCGCCAGTTCCTTCATGAGGGCGACAAGGCGCTCGGCCGGCCATTTCAGGTTGAGTGGAACGTAGGTGGCGCCGGCCCACGCCGCGCCGGCTATGCCCTGATAGGCGGCGAGCGATCGCGTCGCCAGAATGCCGACGCGCCGCGTGACGAGCCGCGGCCTCAGCACCCGCGCCAGTGCGCTCGCGCTGCGTGCCAGTTCGGCGTAGGAAAGCGTGGCCTTGCCGACCACGACGGCAGGATGATCCGGAACGGTCTGCGCCGTCTGGAAGAGCGGTCCGGCAATATTCCAGCCTGTTTCGCTGTCCCTGCCCATGGATTCGGCCCCCGATCTTGCGCGAATTTGCGCACCAAAATGCGGTTGGGCATGGCGGGAATCAAATAACAGTCGCACTTAACCTTAACCGCAGCTTTGCCGCGTCTTTGATGCAGGTGCTTGCCAGGCGGCCGGTGGCCGGCCGCTCCTGTACCGCATGCCTGCCTTGTCCATGCCATGATGCGCGGGTAGGAGGCGCGTCCACCCAGGCTGAAAGGAGCCCTGTCGATGAAACCGCATTCGAGTTCGCCACGATCCGTGCCGACGCTCGAATTGCGTTCGGCTGACAGATTTTCCTTGAGGCCCGGAGGCCATGGCCCGTTCCATGATTGCGCGCCGGCAGCAGGCCGAGCGCGAAAGAATTCAAGCTTATGATGCCACGCTGAAGCGCGTCCGCCGCGCGGCGCGTCCGGCTCCCGATTTCAACAAGGCGCTCGCCGAGGCGAAGGCCGGGTTTGCCGCGGACGCGATCCGCGACCCGTCCGCCTGGCGGCCGCGCATGAAGTCGCGCGACGCCGCACGGCTGCGCCTGGCCGCGGCCCGGCACCTTTATGCGCGTTATGCCGTCGCGCCTTCGCTCGAGGCGATCTGGATCGACCAGGGGGGCCTCGACATCGACGAGGTGCGGCTGCGCAAGGGCTGGTACATCATCGCCGCGCGCGGTGGCTCGCTCTACAAGGAGGGCGCCGGCAAGTGGCTGACCCGCAAGGAGGTACACCGCTTCCTGAACCCGCCGGGCGAGCTGTCTTTCGAGGCGGCGTTCTGGCAGGCGGTGGCGCGCAGCTACACCGACGATCTCGGCGTCGCGCTGAGGATCGCGCGCTCCAAGATCGCCTACAAGCCGCGGCGCCAGCTCGCCTTCTGGCGTGAGGTGGTACAGTTCTTCGCGGCGCATCCGGCGCCGATCGAAACCATCGACGATCTGGTCGACTATCTCTCCGCCTGCCGGCGCCGCGACCGCCACTACAGCGTCAAGGGCCGTACGCTCGCCTCGCTGGAGCGCCAGATGCATGAATGGCACCGCGACCTCGCCACGATCCAGCGCATCGAGGCGGCGCGCCGCCGGGCGCTGCAGGCGCGGGCGCGGGCCGGCATGCCGGCCGAGCCCGAGGGCGGCCGCTGGGCCGGTTCGGGCCTTGCCGACTGGTCGTGGAAGCCCTCGGCCAAGGAGCCGCGCGCCCGCCGCGAGGAATATGTCGTGCGCCAGCTCTCCTCGGCCGCCGAACTGGTGGCCGAGACCCGCGCCATGCGCCATTGCGTCTCGACCTATGCGGCGAAATGCATCGCCGGCTCGGCCTCGATCTGGTCGCTGGCGCGCCGTGGTGCCGGAAAGGCCGAGCGGCTGCTGACGATCGAGCTCGACCGCCACGACCGCATCGTCCAGGTGCGCGGCTTCGCCAACCGGCCGGCTCTGCCCGACGAGCAGAAGGTGATCATGCGCTGGGCCAAGGCGCGTGGCGTGGTGTCGGGGTGAGGGGTGTGCGGGCGATCATCGCGCGGCCGGCCGTGCCGTTGCTGGGTCGCCCGCGGTTTCCTTTGCAACGTCGGGTCTCGGCCTGACCTGGAAACCGGCGGCACCTTCGATGCTTCGTCCGTCTTGTGTGATGTGCGTCACAATAACCAGGAGAATGATTGTGTAGAATGAGGCGGCAACACAAGGTTGCATCAGCGTGACGGGGAGGGTGGGCCATGGCAGGCCAGTTCCGGGTTTCTCTACGGCGGCTGAATGACGCGGCATCGCGGTGGGATGCGGCGAAGTCCGAGCGCGAGCGCTCCGAGCGCGCCGCGCGCGAGGGGAAGCTGGACAAGATCGATACCGCCGAGCGCATCGCCAAGCATGCCAACCGGCTTCGTGCCCAGGCGCTGCGCGAGGTGAGCGCCATGGATGCCGCCGAGCGCGTGGTGTTGCCCGAGGGCGTGCAGGAACTGATCGCCTGCGACGTCGTGCGCAAGAGCGATATCAAGGCGTCGTTCGTCGAGCGCGTGATCGGTTCGACCGAGGATTTCCTGTCGGCCGAGTTCCTGGACCTCGGCAGCCACGCCAGCCGCGCCGTGGCGCGGGTCGCCACCCGCATGGACGGTTCGCTTTATTACGGCACCGGCTTCATGGTCAGCCCTTCGCTGCTCATCACCAACGAGCACGTTCTGGAACAGGCCGAGTGGGCCGAGTTCAGCGTCGCCGAGTTCGACTATCAGCGCGACCGCGCCGGCGCCCGCAAGACGGTGCGCCGCTTCCGGCTCGAGCCTGACCGGCTGTTTCTCAACGATAAGGATCTCGACTACGCGCTGGTCGCGGTGGCGCCCGTGGCCGAGGACGGCTCGCCGCTGGCCGAGCACGGCTTTTGCCCGCTGGTCGGGCTGGAAGGCAAGATCCTCGTCACCCACCCGGTCAACATCGTCCAGCACCCGCAGGGGCGGCTGAAGGAGGTGGTGATCCGAGAAAATGCGCTGAGCGCCCTGCCCAAGGCGCCCAACGACCGTTTTGCCCACTACCGGGCCGATACCGAGCCGGGCTCTTCGGGCTCGCCCGTCTTCAACGATCGCTGGGAGGTCGTCGCGCTCCACCATTCGGCGGTTCCCGACCGCAACGCAAATGGCGACATCCTGACCAAGGCCGGGCAGGTGTGGACGGACAACATGCCGGTCTCCGACATCAAATGGGTCGGCAATGAGGGGATCCGGATTTCGCGCATCATCAGCCATCTCAAGCTGAGGCAAGGCCTGGGCGGCGAGGCCGGCGAGCTCCTGTCGGGCCTCTTGTCGCGGGCCGAATCGGAGGAGATGGGACCGGTGCGCCCGATCGAGGTCGAAAAGCCGCATGCTGCCGCTGCGGTTCCCATCGCGATGCCGGCGCTGCGCGGCTCGGCGACGATCACCATTCCGCTGACGATCAGCGTCTCGGTGGGCGAGGCGGGCGGCGAACTGGTCGCGCGGCCCGGACCGCTCTTCGAGGAGGTGCGGCCGGAGCCCGACTATGGCAGCCGCCCGGGCTATCGGCGCGATTTCCTCGATATCGAACTGCCGCTGCCGCGGGTCGTCGACCCGCGCCATGGCCGCGTGGCGCTGGCCGATGACGGCGAGAACGAGCTGAGATACCACCACTACAGCGTGGTCATGAACGCGGACCGGCGGCTCGCCTACCTGTCGGCGGTCAATTACGACGCCGAGGCGCCCTTCGCGCAGGAGCGCGGAACCGATTCCTGGTTTCTCGATCCGCGCCTTGATGACGGCGAACAGGCCGACAACGCGTTCTACAAACACAATCCGCTCGATCGCGGCCACCTGACCCGCCGCGTCGACGCCGGCTGGGGCTACAGCGAGGCGGAAGCGCGAAAGGCCAATGACGACACCTTCCACTGGACCAATTGCGCGCCTCAGCACGAGGTGTTCAACCAGAGCCGCAAGTCGCAGCCGAAGGATCTGCGGCTGTGGGGCGAACTCGAGAACCACGTCACCCACCAGGCCAGGGACGGGCTCAAGCGGCTGTCGGTCTTCAACGGGCCGGTGTTCGGCGCCGATGACCGCGTGCATCGCGGCCTGCTGATCCCGAGCGCATTCTGGAAGGTGGTGGCCTATCACACGCGGTCCGGCGGTCTTGGCGCGGTCGGGTTCGTGCTGCACCAGAGCGACCTGATCGACAATCTCGCCGCCGAGCGTTTCGACGTCGGCCGTTTCGACGTGCGCCAGGTCCGCATCGGCCGCATCGAGGAACTGACCGGCATCGACTTCGGTCCGCTGCGTAATGTCGACCCGATGGCGGTGGCCGAACTGGGCGAGGTGTTCGCGCGCGAACGCCGCAGCGACCGGCCCCTGAAGGGACCCGGCGACATCCTGTTTTGAGCTGGCTGGCGTCTACGGGCCGCCTGGCGTCCCATCTGTCCCGGCAATCCCGGCACCGTCTGATGCAGATCCGGGGGAGGCGATGGCCTGCTTAAGGCAAGTCGTAGCGGTCGGCTTGATCAGCCGGCGCTCCTGGATCAAACCGGGTCGACGGGGTTTTCGATCGTATCTTCGTCCACGATGGCGTGGTGTCCGGCCTTGCGCGAGCCGACCAGGAACCAGGTCTCGCTGCTGCCCTTTCCTTTCACCTCGACCGGACCGCGCGCGGTGAGCGCGAAGCTTCCTTCCAGCAGTCGGGCCATCTCCGAGGTGACGTGGATGCGCCCGGGCAGGCCGGTTTCCTGCATGCGCGCCGCCATGTTCACCGCATCGCCCCAGACGTCGTAGAAGAACTTTTTCGAACCGATCACACCGGCGATCACCGGACCGGTGGCGAGCCCGATGCGCATGGCAAGCGGCTGGCCCGAGATGTCGGTCAGGCCGCTGGCCGCGTCCCGCAAGGAAAGCGCGGCATGCGCCAGCGCCTCGGCATGGTCGGCGCGCGGGACCGGAACCCCGCTCATGACCACATAGCCGTCGCCGAGCGTCTTGATCTTTTCCAGACCGTGGCTTTCCACGATCGCGTCGAAACGTCGAAAGACCGTGTTGAGGAAGCCGACGAGCGCCTCGGGCTCGGCCTGCGAGGCATGCCGGGTGAAGCCCGCGATGTCGGCAAACAGCACCGAAGCTTCCTGATAGCGGTCGGCAACGAGATCGCCGGGTGCGTCCCTGAGGCGGTTGGCGACCGGCTCGGGCAGGATGTTGAGGAGCAGGAGGTCGGAGCGCTCGCGCTCGCGTTCGGCCGCCTCCTCGGCCCTGGCGGCGATGCGGGCGATATAGGCGATGACAAGGAACAAGACCGTGGCGTTGAGGGTCAGGTTGAGGACGAAGTTGATCCGCGTTTCCGTCGGGGTGACGACCCCGGTATCGGCAGGGACGGTGATGAAGAGCACCGCAGCGAGGGCGATCGACACGATGGACAGGAGCGCGGCGATCCACAGCCGCTCCAGCCCGAGGAGCAGGATGGACAGCGGCGCGGCGCTGAGAAAGGCGAGATAGATGCCGTCGCTGGTGCCGATCTCGAGGATGACGCGGCTGACATGCAGCCACAGGAGCGCGATCAGGGCGACGGGTGCGGCGACCGGCCCGAAGCGATGCAGCAAGGGAATCGATGCGTTGCCGACAATCGTCGCGACGGTGAGCCAGTCGGGCAGGCCGGGGCTGACAAGCTGGAACACCACCATGGTGGCCGCGACCGCGCCGGCGGTGATGTTGGTCGCGCGCAGGCGGCGTGCGACCTTGGGCGGGTAGCCGTGTGTTCCGTAGTCGAAATAGGACGCCAGCAGCATGGCGTTCGCCCCGAGACACCCCTATGCCGGGGCGGCCGGATAGTGCGCCTTTCGCGCAGCCGCCGCAATCGCCTCGAGAAGGCTCTGGCGGGAGGGAGGCCGGCGCGTGGCGCCGATTTTCGCCGCGCTTAAGCGCTCTCCGCCATCATCTCGCGGCCGATCAGCCAGCGGCGGATTTCCGAGGTGCCGGCGCCGATTTCGTAGAGCTTGGCGTCGCGCAGGAGCCGCCCGGTCGGATAGTCGTTGATATAGCCGTTGCCGCCGAGCAACTGGATGGCGTCGAGTGCGCATTGCGTGGCCTTTTCGGCCGCGAAAAGCACGCAGCCGGCCGAATCCTTGCGCGTCGTCTCGCCGCGGTCGCAGGCCGCCGCCACCGCGTAGACATAGGCGCGGCAGGCGTTGAGGGTGGCATACATGTCGGCGAGCTTGGCCTGGACCAGCTGGAACTCGCCGATCTTCTGGCCGAACTGCTTGCGTTCGTGGCAATAGGGCACGGCGACGTCGAGGCAGGCGGCCATGATGCCGACCGGGCCGGCGGCCAGCACCACGCGCTCATAGTCGAGCCCGGACATCAAGACCTCGACGCCGCGGCCCTCTTCGTGCAGCACGTTCTCGAACGGCACCTCGACATCCTCGAAGACGAGCTCGCCGGTGTTGGAACCGCGCATGCCGAGCTTGTCGAGCTTCTGGGCGACGGAAAAGCCCTTCATGGTGTTTTCGACGATGAAGGCGGTGATGCCGCGCGAATGCCGTTCCGGATCGCTCTTGGCGTAGACGACCATGGTGTCGGCGTCGGGCCCGTTGGTGATCCACATCTTGGTGCCGTTGAGCACATAGCGGTCGTTCCTCTTCTCGGCCCTGAGCCGCATCGAAACGACGTCGGAACCGGCGCCGGCCTCCGACATGGCGAGCGCGCCGACCTTTTCGCCCGTGCAAAGCGCCGGCAGGTAGGCAGCCTTCTGCTCATCGGTGCCCCAGCGCCGGATCTGGTTGACGCAGAGATTGGAATGGGCGCCATAGGACAGCCCGACCGAGGCCGAGGCTCGCGAAATCTCCTCGATCGCCACAACATGGGCGAGGTAGCCCATGCCGGAGCCGCCATAGTCGGGATCGGCGGTGATGCCGAGCAGGCCGAGATCGCCGAGTTCCTTCCACAGCCAGGCCGGAAACTCGTTGGTTTCATCGATCTCGGCGGCGACCGGCGCGATCTTTTCCGACGCGAAGCGGCGCACCATGTCGCGCAGCGCCTCGATCTCCTCGCCCAGCCCGAACTGCATCGTATGCGTGTACATCTTCAAGCCTCCGCTCGTGCCCTGGCTCCGACCAGGCGCATCGTCATGGTGTGATATTTGTCAGCCACCTCGGCGACGGAAAGCCGCTCGTCGGGCCGGAACCAGACGATCACGCCGGTGATCATCTGGATGATCGCCATCGCCGCCAGTTCGGCGTCGTCGACGAGGAAGGCGCCCTTGGCGGCGCCCTCGCGCAGGATGCGGCGCAACTCCTTCTCGTAGGTCGTGCGCAGCTTCAGGATCGCCGTCAGCTTCTCCGGCGACAGGCTCCTGAGTTCCATGTTGGAGACATGGGTCGAGTGACGCCGCGCGACGTGGAAGATGATATGGTTCTTCACGAAGGCGGCGAGCCTCTGCGCCTCGTCGCGGCCGGCCGGGTCGGCCGCCTGCCAGGAGGCGATCAGCGCCTCCATGTGCTCGCGCATCAGCGTGAACAGCAGTTCCTCCTTGGTCGGGAAATAGCGGTAGAGGGCGGCCGCCTGCACGCCGACCTCCTCCGCCAGCCGGCGCATCGACACCGCCTCGTAGCCGTAGCGCGCGATCAGGCTGGCGGCCGCCTCGCGGATCGCCGCCTCCGTCCTTTCGCCGAATGATCCCGTGGTGCGCGCCAAGCAATGTCTCCTTCGCGCCGATTAATAAAACAAACGTTCATTTAATTCAAGGTCGCCGCCGAGGCTCGTGTCGGACCCGGACGACGGAAGCGCTGGCAGCCGCGGCCGCAACGTGGTGCCGTGGCGGCGAGCCACAGGGTTGCGTCGGCTGGTCCAGCACCGCGTGGGGCTTGACATGCCCGCCGACCTGCACAAAGTCTCAAGGCATGAACCGGGCCGAGCAATCCCTCCTGATGCCACACAGGGTGTGTCCTATCGCGGGACACTGACCCCGGGCCCGGTCGCGTCGCGCCCCGGCTGCCGGGGCAAAGGCAAGTTTCCGCGACAAGCGGGCTGACGCGAACGCCACGCGCGACATTTCATTTGCAGAACAGGACACGGCGCCGTGCATGAGAGATGTACCGGCGGCGGATTTGCGAGGTTCATCGGGGAATGACGATCGATATCAAGCGAAAGCGCAAGCCGGCCATCGCCATGACCCGCTCCGACCATGAACGGTTGTCTCGGCTGGCCGACGGCCTGGCCAGGCGGAATCCCGGCCTCGCCGATCAGCTCTTCGCCGAACTCGACCGTGCGCGAAGGGTGGACGAATCGAGGCTGGCTCCGGATATCGTCCGTATGGGTTCGCACGTGCGTTTTGCCAGCGATCTCGGCGAGGATCGCACCGTCACGCTGGTATTTCCCGGTCAGGCAGACATTGCCGAGGGCAGGATCTCCGTCATGACCCCCATCGGCGTCGCACTGATCGGCCTGGCGGCCGGCCAGTCGATCGACTGGACCGCGCCCGACGGCAGGCTTCATCGGCTCACCGTCATGAGCGTGGACAATGGCAGCGGCAGCGTGTCGGCTGCGGGGCAGCAAGACGGTCGCGCCTCATGAGCGACGCCAGCCCTTTCTGCCGGCTGACACTGTTCGGGGGCTGTCTGCTCGCAGGATCGTAGCCCCTGAGCCGCCACCTGCGGCCAGGGGATTCTCCATTGTTGTCGAAACCGTAACCGCTCCCTGAAGGAGCGGGGGAGAACTGCGATGTCTGAAAAAGACTGTATCCTCACCACCAAGGACCACACGATCCTCGAGGTCATGCTCGAGCGCTGCCTGGGGCGGGACGACCCCATGGCGATACTTCTGACAACCAAGCTCGGGGCGGCCCGTGTTGTCTTCGGGGAGGACATTCCCGCGAACGTTGCCACCCTCAACAGCCGTGTCACGTTCAGCGTCGACGGCCGCGAGCCCGACACCCGGGTGATCTCGCATGAACGCATGCAATCGCCGGTCGGTCTTTTCCTTCCCCTTACCTCGATGCGAGGGCTCGCGTTGATCGGCCTCAGCGAAGGCCAACCGCTCCGGTTCGCCGGACAGGACGGCGTTCAAGAGACGGTCGTCCTGGAAAGCGTGCTCTATCAGCCCGAGGCCGCGCGGCGCGAGAAGCATGCACTGGCGCGCACGACACCGCCACCGGAAAATCGGCCCGTACTGACGCTGATCCGGGGCGGCGTTCAGAGCCCGTGCCGCCCGCCTTCGGCCGGCTCCGGCGGTCTTGACGATCCCGGTCCCCCAGCCGCCTAGACCAGGCGGCCGTCCAACCTGCACGGCTTCCGGCCGTCCGTTGCGGGGCCGGCGGTTGACGGCTTGGTTCCGGTCAACCGCCACGCGCTGCCGCAAGCGCCGGCGGCAGCGCCTCGGCGAAAAGCGCTATTTCGGCTTCCGGGCCGACCGAGACCCGGATGCAGCGGTCGAGGCCCGGCGCCATCGGTTTGCGCACGAAGATGCCGTCGGCGACCAGCGCCTCCATCGCCTTGAGCGCAAAGTCGCCGTCGCCGCCGCAGTCGATGGCAACGAAATTGGTCGCCGAGGGCAGCGCCACGAGCCCGTTCTCGGCCGCTATGCCGGCGATCCGGTCTCGGCAGGCCGCGACCCGCGTGACGATATCGGCCAGATGCGCCTGATCGTGAAGTGCGGCCAGCGCGGCGACCTGCGCCAGGCGCGACATGCCGAAATGGTTGCGCACCTTTTCGAAGGCGCGGATCGTCTCCCGCTCGCCGATGGCGTAGCCGCAGCGCAGCCCCGCAAGCGCGTAGGCCTTGGAAAAGGTGCGCATGCGCAGGACGTTGGGCCGCGTCACGTCGAGCGGCGGCAGCGCCGAGGCGGGGGCGGTCTCGCCATAGGCTTCGTCGAGCACCAGCATCGTGGTTTCGGGAAGCGCGTCGATGAAGCGCACCACATCATCGGCCTCCCACCAGGTGCCCATCGGATTGTCCGGGTTGGACAGGTAGACCAGCGGCGCACCTTCGCGCTTGACCGCGTCGACGAGCCCGTCGAGGCTTTCGCGGTCGCCGCCATCGTAAGGCACCGTGACCAGGCGGCCACCGAAGCCGGCGACATGGTAGTTGAAGGTCGGGTAGGCGCCGAGCGAGGTGACCACCGCCGCGCCGGGCTCGACATACTGGCGCACGGTGACACCGAGCAGGATGTCGATACCGCCGTCGACCACGATGTTCTCCATGCCGACGCCGAGCTGCGCGGCGAGCGCGGCGCGCAGATCGTGGTTTTCCGGATCGCAATATTTCCAGCTTTCGGGCGCGGCCTCGGCGATCGCGGCCGCGACACGCGGAGAGGGGCCGAAACCGTTTTCGTTGGCGCCGATGCGGGCGCGGAACGGGCGGCCGCGGCTCCGCTCCTGCGCTTCCGGGCCGACGAAGGGCACGGTCGCGGGCAGCGATTCGACAAGCGGCGTCAGGGCAGGGCGGTGCGGCATGAGACATCGTCCGGATTTCAGTCGCGGCGAACCTATGCCGAAATGCCGGCGGCAACAATCGCCGGTTTGCTGATCCGGGGTCGGTCAGCGAACGGCATGATCCTAGCCCTGCGCCGTAGGGGGCAAGAAACACGCCCCCTGCTACGCCGACGCTATGTCATCGGGCCCGAGCGGCACCCTGCCAACGAGGACGGCCCGGCGTCGCCGCCGGGCCGTTCTGGCATCGAAATCCGATCGGATCAGAAGCTGCGCTTGAACGACACGAAGCCGCCGACCGAGCCGCCGAAGGTATCGATCTTGTCGTAGGTGACTTCGGTGTTGATCTCGAAATTGTCGACCGGTTCCCAGATCAGCGACACTTCCGCGACGTAGCCGTCGAGCCCGGTGGAAACCGTCGAGCCGCCGGCATAGAAGTCGCTGAAATATTCGAAGCCGACCGAGCCGCCGAGGCGCTCGGTGATCTGATGGTAGTAGGAGGTCAGCACCGCCCATTCCGAGTTGCCCATGCCGCCGGTGATGGCGCCGTAGGAACTGCCGGTGCCGTAGGCGTGGTCGCCGTCGGCATAATAGCCGATCAGGCGGAAGTTGGAGCCGTCGGTGTTGGGCACGTTGAGCTGAACGCCGACCGACGCGCCGAAGCCGTCGAAGGATTCGTCATAGCCGACACGGCCCCAGACGCCGCCCCAGCCCTGCTGGTAGGAGAGCACGCCGACGACGTCGGGCATGTAGCCTTCGCCCGAAAGCGTGTCGTCCTCAAGCGAGATCACGCCGAAGATGCCTTCGTCACCGCCGAAATTGTACTGGATGAAATGACGCTGCTGGTCGCCGTACCAGAGCGCGCCGTCCGAATGCGAGCCGGTGGTGTTAACGCCGCCGACAGTGTCGGACCATGCCGATTCCGAATAACCCATGCGCAGGCCGCCGAGGCTGATCCACGCCTGGTCGACGCGGACCGGGCCATCCGACGGCACGCCCCAGGTTGCCTGAAGGCGCAGATAGCTGCGCAGCAGGCCCCACTCGGTCGACTGCCGGGCGTCGATGTTGACGCGGGCGCGCGTTTCCTTGTTCCAGCCGTCGGGCGCGTAGCCGTTGAAGTTCGGCGTGTCGGTTACGCCGTCATCGCTGGTCGCGCCGACCCGGTAGCGGACATAGCCCGAGATGCGCAGGCAGGTCTCGGTGCCGGGGATGTAGAAGAAGCCGGCGCCGAACGCATCGCACACGCGCACATATTCGACCGGCTCCGGTTCGGCGATCACGACCGCATCGGCGGCCCGCGCGGCGGGAACCGCGGCCAGCGCCGCTGCGGCGCCAAGGAGCAAACTTCTCAGGTGCATTCTAGTCTCCGGTTGTGGCTGAGCCGGCTTGGGAACCCGCTCTGGGTGGGCCGATCCTGGGTCGCGTACCGTAATGTTATAACAAATTGTGAAACTGTTGTTCAACATTAGGCAGAATTGCGGCCGTGTGGCTAGCGACATCTGCTGACAAAACGCGTCGCCAAATGAGCCGGCCGCACAATGGCCTGCCCGTGTGACAATTGTGCTACGCTGCGCTGCACAATGCTCGGGCAACTGCACCGAACACGCTACGCCACGGCGCGCAGGCGCTGTCGCGTTGGGGGTCGATGCGCAGGGAGATGATGGTGGCCGCACGTGCCGGCATCGCACCGGGCGAGTTTGCCGCACGCGACTCGGCGTAACGACTTTCCTGAGATGCCCGCAGGTTTCCGAGCATGAGCCGCCTCCTCCATAACTTGGCCGGGCTGCCTCCGACGTATTGCACGCATCGGCCTGACCACGCGCTTTGCCGCGCCTTCCGGACAGGCGGTCATGCTTCGTGTTCAACAATCTAGTTGCAATTCATTTGCAATTGCATAATGTGAGTAGGAAGCCGAATGCGTCAACCCGTTTTGCAAATGCTTCGCAATTGCAGTTTTGGAGCCGCGCCGGGCTACGGAATTTGCCAACCAGCTCGACAGGAGAGGTCGAATGTTCGACAGGATGAGGCGGTCGCTAATGGCCGCATTGGCGGTGGCCGCGATAGGGGCGTTGAACGCGACCGCGCCGGCGGCGGCCGACGAGAAGATCGATGTCGTCGCCACCACGGGCATGATCGCCGATGCGGCGCGCCAGGTCGGCGGCGACCTGGTGGCGGTGAAGGCGCTGATGGGACCGGGCGTCGACCCGCATGCCTATCGCCAGACCCGCACCGACATTGCGGCCATGATCAATGCCGACCTCGTGCTCTGGCATGGCCTCTACCTCGAGGCGCAGATGGAAGACTTCATGCGCGACCTGGCCGCCAAGCGCAACGTCGTTGCGGTCGCCGAGAGCCTGCCACGCAACATGCTGCTTTCGCATGATGATTATGACGAAAAGTTCGACCCGCATGTCTGGATGAACCCGAACCTGTGGTCGAAGGTCGTGATCGCCGTGCGGGATGCCCTGATCGCGACCAGCCCGGACGGGGCCGAGACCTTCAAGGCCAATGCCGCCAGGCATCTTGGGGAGTTGGCCGAGCTTGCCAACTACACCACCAGGGTGCTTTCCTCGGTTCCGGCCGAAAGCCGCGTGCTCCTGACCGCTCACGACGCGTTCAACTATTTCGGTTCCGCCTACGGCTTCGAGGTGATGGGTATCCAGGGCATCTCGACCGAAAGCGAGGCAGGTCTCAACCGCATCGCCGAGCTTGTCGACATGCTGGTCGCGCGCGACATCGGCGCCGTGTTCGTCGAGTCGTCGGTTTCGGACCGGAACATCCGAGCCCTCATCGAAGGCGCCGCGGCCAGGGGCCATGAGGTTGTCGTTGGCGGCGAGCTTTTCTCCGACGCCATGGGCGCTGACGGCACCTATGAGGGCACCTATCTCGGCATGATCGATCACAACGCGACGACGATCACGCGCGCACTCGGCGGTGAAGCGCCCGCGCGCGGCATGCTTGACAAGCTCTCGGTGGGCAGCTGACCTCGGCCCACCCCGGAAGGGCGCGCGGAACCCGGCGCCCCTCCGAACGAAACTCGAAAGGGGTGTGTGCCCCTCACCGCGAAGGCGACACGACATGAGCGAAGCTGCGATGGCACTGGTTTCCCGGCACGTTCCGGCGGGCTCTTCCGCCGATGCGCCGTTGGTGGTCCAGGGCATCACCGTTTCCTATGGCGAAAAGCCGGCGGTGTTTTCGGTCGACGTGACAATTCCGGCTGAAAGCATGACAGCGATCATCGGCCCCAACGGCGCCGGCAAGTCGACCTTGCTCAAGGCGGTGCTTGGCATCGTGCCGCGCCTCTCGGGCAGCGTGACGGTGTTCGGCGAACCCTTCGCGAAGGCCCGCCGGCGCGTCGCCTACGTGCCGCAGCGCGCCTCCGTCGACTGGGACTTTCCGACCCGCGTCATCGACGTCGTCATGATGGGCCTGTACCGCGAACTGGGCCTGCTCGGCCTGGTACGAGGCGAACATCGCAAGGCCGCGCTCGCCTGCCTTGATCGCGTCGGCATGGCTGATTTCGCCCAGCGCCAGATCGGCCAGCTTTCCGGCGGCCAGCAGCAGCGCGTCTTTCTCGCCCGCGCCCTCGCCCAGAACGCCGATCTCTATCTGCTGGACGAGCCTTTCGCCGGCGTCGACGCCGCCACGGAAAAGGCCATCATCGACGTGCTCAAATCGCTGAAGGCCGACAAGCGGACGGTCGTGTGCGTGCATCACGATCTGGCGACCGTCGCCGACTATTTCGACCATGTCCTGCTGATCAACGTCCGCAAGGTGGCCGAGGGCCCCGTTGCCACCACCTTCACCGGCGACAATCTGCAGAAGACCTATGGCGGCCGGCTGGCCGCCGCCCACATCGACCAGCTGAAGCTGCCGGTGGCCTGAAGCGATGTCGAACGCGCTCCTCGATGCCCTGCTCTTGCAGTCCGGCTACAACGCCACGCTCGTTGCCATCGGCGCGGCCCTGCTCGGCGTCGCCGGCGGCAGCGGCGGAACGTTCCTGTTCCTGCGCAAGCGCGCGCTGGTCAGCGACGCCGTGGCGCACGCCACCCTGCCGGGCGTCGGCATCGCCTTCATCATCATGGTCCTGCTTGGCGGCGACGGCCGCAACCTCGTCGGCCTGCTCCTCGGCTCGGCGATCAGCGCGAGCATCGGGCTTCTCCTCGTCGAGTGGATCGCGCGGCGCACGCGGCTTGCCGAGGACGCGGCGATCGGCGCCGTGCTTTCGGTCTTTTTCGGGTTCGGGATCGTGCTCCTGACGGTCATCCAGACCATGTCGAGCGGCCGGCAGGCCGGGCTCGAAAGCTTTCTGCTCGGCTCCACCGCCGGCATGCTCTTCCAGGACGCGGTGGTCATCGCGATCGGCGGGGCGCTCTCGGTTGTCGCGGTGTTCCTGCTGCGCCGGCCGATGACGCTGGTCGCCTTCGATGCCGAGTTCGCGGCCGCTTCCGGGGTTCCCGTGCGCCTGATCGACCTCGCCATGATGGGGCTGGTCATGGCCGTCACGGTGATCGGCCTCAAGCTGGTCGGCCTGATCCTCGTCGTCGCGATGCTGATCATTCCGCCGGTGACCGCGCGCTTCTGGACCGAGCGCACCGACCGGGTGATCTGGATCGCCGGCACGATCGGCGGCGTCTCCGGCTACCTTGGTGCGGCGCTCTCCGCCTCGGCGCCGAAACTGCCCACCGGGCCGATCATCGTTCTGGTCTGTTTCGCGCTTTTCGTCCTGTCGCTACTGCTCGCGCCCAATCGCGGCGTGCTGGCCGCGATCGTCCGTCATCTCCGCTTCCAGCGCCGCGTTCATCTGCGCCAGGGATTGCTGGCACTGGCGCACCAGGAACAGATATTCGATCCGCTGACCCTGCGGGTCCTGCGCCGCAACCGCCTGATCCGCGGCGACCGCGTCGCGACCGACAGGGGCAGGGCGCTGGCGGCAAGGACGCTGCGCGATGAAAAACGCTGGCAGGTCGCCCGCGAAATTCACAGCGACGAGACGGTCTCCGGCCGCTACGACGGCCTCACCCCGATCGAGACCGTGCTGACCCGCGACGAGATCGCCGAGATCGACCGCATCATCGGCGGGCCGTCGGTCGCCCGATGAAGCCACAATCGACATCGAGGATGCCGCCGCATGGGCGCTGAATTCGTCCAACTGAGCCTGACCCCGCTTCTGATCGGAACGCTCGCCGCGATCGCCTGCGCGTTGCCGGGCAATTTTCTCATCCTGCGCCGGCAGGCGCTGATCGGCGATGCCATCAGCCATGTCGTGCTGCCGGGCATCGTCGTCGCCTTCCTCGTGACCGGCGTCATTTCCACATGGCCGATGATGCTCGGGGCGGCGGGTGCTGCGGTCGTGTCCGTGATCCTGATCGAGGCCATCAAGCGGCTCGGCCGCATCGAGCCGGGTGCTGCAATGGGCGTCACCTTCACCTCGCTTTTTGCCGCGGGCGTGCTGCTGCTCGAACAGAGCGACACCAGTTCGGTCCATCTCGACGTCGAACACGCCCTCTACGGCAATCTGGAGAGCCTGATCTGGCTAGCGGCCGACGGCTGGGCGTCGCTGGTCGATCCCCTCGCGCTCGCCGACCTGCCGCCCGAACTGACGCGGATGGCGGTCGTGACCGCGATGATCGCTTTTTTGACGCTCATTTTCTGGCGACCTCTGAAGCTTTCCACCTTCGACGAGGGTTTTGCCGCCACGATCGGCATTCCGACGGCTGTCTTGAGCTTCGCGCTGGTGGTGACCGCAGCCGTGGCCGCGGTTGCGGCCTTCGACGCGGTTGGCTCGATCATCGTCATCGCGATGTTCATCTGCCCGCCCGCCGCCGCGCGCCTGATGACCAACCGGCTCGAGATCCAGGTGGTGTGGAGTGTCGCTTTCGCCGTGCTCTCGGCGGTCGCCGGCTACGTACTTGCCGGCTACGGGCCTTTGTGGCTGGGCGCTGACGACGCGGTCAGCGCGGCCGGCATGATCGCGACGGTTTCAGGGCTCATCCTCGGCCTTGCCTGTCTGTTTGCACCGCACCGATCCCGCATCGGCGCGCCGCGCGACGCGACCTGACCGCGGCGCCCGAGCCTGCGCCCGCCGACGGCCTGGCGCGGTTCAGGCCGCGCCGCCCAGTTTGCGGGCAATCTGCGCCAGCATGGACGCTTCGCGCATCGTTGCCGGGTCGTGGCTGGGTTCGGGTCGCGACGACATCTTGACCAGCACGACCTTGTTCACCGGATCGATCCACAGCCATTGCTCATGGATGCCGATGCAACTGAGGCTGCCATTGTCGTCGCCGACAGCGTACCAGCAGGAACGGTAGCGCCCGTCGGGGAACAGGCCGGCGAAGTCGCCGTCGACCCATGCGCTGCGCTTGCCGTTGGTGCGGATATCGGCGATCCAGTCGACCGGCACGATCTGGCGGCCGCCGGCCGCGCCGCCGTCGAGCACCAGCTGGCCGAGCCGGGCAAGGTCGCGCGCCGTCATGGAGATGCCACCGGCCGCGCGCGCCGTGCCCTCCCTGTCCACTGTGACGCAAGACGGGCCGCGCGCGCCCATCGGGCCGAACAGCCGGCGGGCGAGATAGTCGTGATAGCGGATGCCGGTCGCTTTCTCGACGACCATGCCGAGCATGTCGGTCACCGGCGAGGCATAGCGGAAGCGCTCGCCATGCGCACCGGGCGCCCGCACCAGGGAGGCCAGCACCTCGTGCAGCGTTTCCGGTGCGCTGCCGTCATGCTCCGGGTTCCACAGCATGGCGCGCCGGTAGCGGTCGAAATCGCTTTCGCGGTCGAGATAGTTTTCCTCGAAGTCGATGGCGACGGTCATGTCGAGCAGGTCGCGCACCCGGGCATCGGCAAAGGCAGAACCGGGTTGGACCGCGACATGGTCGGTGACCGGCGCCTCGGGATCGAGCATGCCGTCGGCCACGGCGATGCCGGCGAGAAGCCCGGTCACCGATTTGGAAATCGAAAAGATGATGTGGGGGCGGGCGGGATCGCAATGCGGCGCGCACCATTCAGCGACGATCTGCCCGTCGCGCAACGCCACGAAGGCATCGCCATGCGAATTCTCCAGATGCGCGACCGCGCTTGTCCGCTCGCCGTCAGGCGCGACCAGTGCCATCGCATCCAGCGCACCCGCGCCCGGCCCGGGCTCGGTTTCGCCTTCGCCACGCAGGATGTCGGCCGACGGCACCAACTCGCCGACGTTCTGGAACGACCACAGGCTAGCCGGGTGGGTGCGCCAGTTGCCGAGCCTGATCCGATCGCGGGGAGGGGGCTGGGAAGCGGGAGCGGCGTCTGTCATGCCCCGATGCTTACGGGGCGTGGCGCGCAGCAGCAAGGGCAGACAAGGGCAAGGCCGCCTGGCGAAAGGGGATGCAGTTCGGACGAAACGGCGAATCCGGGCAGGGTCCGGCCTCAGCCAACCGCGGGCCCACTACGCTGCCGCGCCGGCCCTCGCCGCGGGCGCGCCGAGGCGAAGGCGTTACAGGATGAAATCGTTGGCCGTGAGGTTGTGCAGCCCCGCAAGCTCGATCTGGAAGTCGGCCTCGCCGCGCGGCCCGATGTCCTCGCCGTAGATGTCGCCTTCGACGATGGTGCGGTCGTTCTCCGTGCCGGGGTTGTCTTCCAGGAAATAGCGCAGCTCCATGGCGGTGCCCCATGTCGTTGCCGTGAATTCTCCCTGCCCGAGGAACGTGAAGGGCGTCGCGCCCATGGTAGGGGAAAGGTCGATCTTGTCTTCGCCCTGGACGAAGTCGGTGATCGTGTCCCCACTTTCGTCGTAGTCGAATGTCTGGAAGAAATAGGCGAAGATGTCGTTGCCGCCGCCACCTTCCAGTACGTCCGCGCCATCTCCGCCGACCAGCGTATCCGCGCCATCTCCGCCGTACAGCGTGTCCGCGCCGGCGCCCCCGTCGAGCCGGTTGGCGCCTGCGTCTCCGGTCAATTCGTCGTCACCGGACCCACTGGTCACGTTCTCGATCGAGAACAAGGTGTCGCCTTCGGCATCGCCGGTCTCGAGGTTCACGGTCACGCCGGTGAGAGACCCGAAGCTCGCCGTGTCGGTACCGTCCCCGCCGTAGAGCGTGTCGGCGCCGTCGCCGCCGCCGAGCGTGTCGTCGCCGTCGCCACCGGTGAGCGTGTCGGTGCCGCGCCCGCCGAAGAGCCCGTCGTCTCCGTCGCCTCCGTCGAGCGTGTCGTCGCCCCACCATCCGCTCAGACTGTCATTGCCCGCGCCACCGAACAGATGGTCGTTGCCGTCGTCGCCGAACAGCGTGTCGTTGCCGTCGCCTCCGGTCAGCGTATCGGTGCCGTTCCATCCGCGCAGATGGTCATCGCCTTCGCCGCCAAACAGATGGTTATCGCCTTCACCGCCATTCAGGCTGTCATTGCCGTCCTCGCCGTGCAGGGTGTCGTTGCCCTCGCCGCCGCTCAACGTGTCGTTGCCGGTCCCGCCGAACAGGACGTCGTCGCCGCCGGCCCCGGCGAGTTCGTCGTTGCCGGCGAGGCCATGCAGCGTGTTGGCGCTGGCGTCGCCGGTCAGGACGTCGCCCAGCGCCAGGAAGTTGCTGCCGATGATGTTCTCGACGCCGGAGATCACGTCGCCGGCCGCGTGTCCGCCGGCGGCGTAGTTCGTCCCGAGATTGACCGCGACGCGGTTGTTGGAGTCCGAATAGTCGACGGTGTCGCTGCCCGCACCGCCGGTGAGGGTGTCGGCCCCGGCGCCGCCAGTGAGCGTGTCGTTGCCATCTCCGCCGTAGAGCGTGTCGTTGCCGTCCCCGCCGACGAGGGTGTCGTTGCCGTCTCCGCCGTAGATGATGTCGTCGCCGGCGCGGCCGTCGATGTGGTTGCCGTTGGCGTCGCCGGTCAGGATGTCGGGCAGCGGCAGATAGTCGGTGCCGACAAGGTTCTCGACATTGACGAGCGTATCGCCCTGGGCGTCGGCGCCGAAGCCGGTGCCCGCCGCCAGATTGACCGCCACCCGCGCCGATGACAGCGAGTAGTCGGCGGTGTCGGTCCCGTCGCCGCCGTCGAGCTGGTCGGCGCCGGCGCCGCCGAGCAGCCGGTCGTTGTCGGCCTCGCCCTTGAGCTGGTCGTTGCCGAACCCGCCCCACAGGTCGTCGTCGCCGGCGCCGCCCATGACGAGGTCGTTGCCGTCCTGGCCGAGCAGCACGTCGTTGCCGGCCATGCCGCGGATCTCGTCGTCGCCGGCCCGCCCCTCGATGCGGTTGGCCGCGGCATTGCCGGTCAGGTAGTCCGTCAGCAGGATGTTGGTGCCGATGATGTTCTCGATGCCCGCAAGCGTATCGCCATGGGCGTGGCCGCCGAGCCCGGCGCCGGTGGTCAGGTTGACATTGATGCGGTTGGTCGAGTTCAGATATTCGGCCGTATCGGTGCCGAGCCCGCCGATCAGCATGTCGGCGCCCGCGCCGCCGGTGAGGAAGTCGTCGTCCGCGCCGCCGTCGAGCGTGTCGTCGCCGTCGCCGCCATTGAGAACGTCGTTGCCGTCACCGCCATTGGCGATGTCGTTGCCGGCGCCGCCGACCAGCACGTCGTTGCCGCCGAGACCATTGAGCTGGTCGTCGCCGGCCAGCCCGTCGAGCCGGTTGGCGCCGCCGTTGCCGGTGAGGATGTCGGGAAGCGGCACGTAGTTGGTGCCGATGATGTTCTCGATGCCGGACAAGACGTCGCCCTGCGCGTCGCTGCCGAACGCCGTGCCGTTGGCGAGGTTGACGGCCACCCGCGTCGCGGCGGCCGAATAGTCCGCCGTGTCGGTCCCGTCGCCGCCGAAGAGCTGGTCGGCGCCGGCGCCGCCGACCAGCACGTCGTTGCCGCCGCCGCCGAAGAGCTGATCGTCGCCGGCGAGCCCCTCGAGCCGGTTGGCGCCGCCGTCGCCGGTGAGGATGTCGGGAAGGGGCACGTAGTTGGTGCCGATGATGTTCTCGATGCCGGACAAGACGTCGCCCTGCGCGTCGCTGCCGAACGCCGTGCCGTCGGCCAGGTTGACGGCCACCCGCGTTGCGGCGGCGGAATAGTCGGCGGTGTCGGTCCCGGAGCCGCCGAAGAGCTGGTCGGCGCCGGCGCCGCCGACCAGCACGTCGTTGCCGGTCTCTCCGAACAGCCGGTCGTTGCCGGCAAGGCCCTCGAGGCGGTCATTGCCGCCGGCTCCGAACAGGTCATCGGCGCCCGCCGTGCCCGACAGGGTGTCGTTGGACTGGCTGGTCTCGAAGATGAACTGCGAGGCGGCGAGCTGGTTGACGCCGAACCCCGCCAGCGTCAGCGTCGAGGCGACGCCATTGGCAAAGACCGCCAGAACGGTGTCCTGTCCCACCGAGGCCGCGATCGCCTGGATGGTCTCGAAGCTGCCAATGCCGAGCGGCCGCACGTCGATGCGGTCGTTGCCCGTCGAGCCGGCGACCGCGCTCAGCTGGCCGCGAATCTCGCCGCCGGGGAAGGAAAGGGTGTGGATGTTGACATAGAGCCCGGATGCCTTGAGCCGCCCGACCAGCCCCGCATTGAGCCCGTCGGCCGTCGACCAGACCGAAGTGAACGACCCGGCGGCGGCGTCGACGGAGGTGTTGACGTCGGTCTCTATGTTCCACACGACAGGACCGTTCACGCCGGCATCGGCGTTGTGTATGTGGTAGCCGGTCACGTCGTCGGTGCCGGTCGGCGTCTGGCCGCCGAAATCGACGCCCTGGGTCTCCACGGACAGATCGAGGCGGGTCTCCGAGGCCCGCAGCTTGGCCATCGCCGTGCCCGAGGCGGCGCTGCCATTGGGAGGCACCTCCTGCGCGCCGCTCAGCGTCGCCGAGAAGTAGAGCGAGCGGAAGTCGACGAAGGTGTCGTTGGCGCCGAAATTGAAGGTGTAGACATCGTTCTGCGACGTGCCGAAGAAGGCTGCCATGACGGACGATCCCGTTCCTTGCGGGACCGTGCGCGGCGCCATGCCCGGCTGGCACGGGCCGGCGATCCCACCGGGCGGGAGATTGGAGCAGCTTACCGGAACGTGCAAGGTCTTTGCGCGCACCACCAAGGCACCGCGCCCTTTACACGAGCGGCGTCAGTCGCGCCAGGAGGTGTCCTCGGCGTCGAGCACCGACGTCAGATAGGCAAAATGCCGCTCGGCCATGCCGCGATAGGCGAGCCAGCCACGAGCCGTTTCCTCCGCGACCGCGTCGCTCAGGACGGCGAGCGGCTTGCCGGTCGATAGCGCCAGAATGAGCGTCTCGGCGGCGCGCTCGAAAAAGTAGAGGTCCTCGAAGGCGTCGGCGACGGTGTCGCCGGTCACGCTGACGCCGTGATTGCCCATGACCAGCACCGAATGGCCGCCCATGGCACGGACGAGATGCTCGCCTTCGGCTTCGTTGTCGGAAATGCCGCCGAATTCGAGGTCGTAGCCGACGCGTCCGAAAAAGCGCGCCGTGTTGTTGTCGATCGGCAGCAGCGTCGGGTCCTTCAGCGTCGCCAGCGCCGTCGCGTGGGGCGGATGGCAGTGCAGGATGATCCGCGCCTGCGGCAATGCGCGGTGCAGCGCGCCATGCACCGCCCAGGCGGAGGCGTCGGGCGCGTCCGGGCCCTCCATCACCGACGGATCGTCGGCGTCGAGCAGCAACAGGTCGCTGGCGCGGATGGTGGCAAAGTGCTGCCAGCGCCGGTTGAGCAGGAAGCGCCGCCCGTCCGGCGACACCGCGGCGCTGAAATGGTTGCCGACGGATTCGCTCCAGCCGAAGCGGTGGCAAAGCCGGAACGCCGCCGCGAGGTCGCGGCGCAGCGCGAGATGATCGGTGGCCGGCGCTTCCAGCCTTGCGGCGACCGTCATGCCTTGAACCTTCCCGCACTTACCAGCGCGCGATAGGTCGAGCGCATCTCGGCGCGGTCGGTGTAGCAGCCGCGCAGATAACGCTCGCCGCTTTCGGCGACATACGCCGCACGGCCATGCACGACACGGTGATTGTCGAACACGATGCATTCGCCCGCCTTCAGCGTGAAGCGCATGACGTATTTGTCGCTCTGCAGCAGTTTGCCGAAGCGGCAGAAGGCCGGGTACCAGCTGTCCAGGAAATCCTGCGGCAGGTCGATCAGGTCGAGCAGGTGCTGGCTGATGGTGAGGCCGGAGACCTCGCCGTGACGGTCGAGCTCGATGATGCGCTGCCAGGCGCGCATGTCGTAGCCGTCATGCTCGCAGAAGAACGGGATGTCGGTCTCGGCCAAAAGCCGGAAGCCCTCCGGGTCTATGGCGCGAAAGTCGTTGGCGGCGGCGACGCCGTCGCCGAACAAATTGCGCCCGCCATCGACCGTGTTGGCGCGCATGTGCAGGAACTGGATGCCCGGCGCGTGCTCCTCGGCCGGCACGTCGGTGTGCAGTTCCAGCGCCGCCGAGGTGTAGGCGGTGTTGGTCGGGTTGATGTGGACGCGGACGTCGAAATAGGGGCCGAAGAAGGTCGGGCGGACCTGCCCCATGACGTTGGCGAGCTCGGTGAGGGCGGCATCGCTGTCCGGCATGCCGGTCACGACCGATATGCCTTCCACGATCAGCGCCTCGAGCCAGTCGCGCACCCTGGCCTTGTCCGACAGCAGCTCGGCATGGCTGAAACGCGCGACCTCGGGGTAGTGATCGCCATACCAGGCCTTGCGCGGCAGGTCGGCCGGGTCGGGGCGGCGGTGGCCGTCGCCATAGATCGCGAGCCACGCAAGCGGCATGCGGGTGACATGATCTTCGGCCGCCCAGTCGATCACCAGCGTGTCGCCCTCGAGCCGGGCCGCGGCAGCGCGCGGCGCCTCATCGAGATGGAAGATGTCGAAGCTGCGTTCGCGCGTTTCGGCGTTGAAGCTCGTCGGGCAATTGTCGCGCAGCCAGTAATAGTTGAAGTAGCGCGGACCCTGCGGCAGCGGGACGGTCAGGCCGGTCTCCGAGAGGGTGACGGCGTTGAAGTCGGTCGCAACGATGTTCATGGCGGGCCTCTTGCGGTCGCGGTGTTCGTGACCGAAAGAAAATCCGTTTCCAAAGGTCCGCGAAAGGCCGATAATCGTTACACCAAGTTAAGCTGCAAGTTATCATGGACCGCCTGCCGACGCTCCGGCTTTTGACCATCTTCGACGCCGTGCACCGCCTCGGCTCGATGCAACTGGCCGCGGCCGAACTGAACGTCACCCGCCCGGCGGTCTCGCAGGCGATCAGGGCGCTGGAGGAGCAGGTCGGCGTCGTACTCATGGACCGTTCGGTCAAGCCGTCCGTGCCGACCGAGGCCGGCGAGCGGCTGGCCCAGGCGACACGTAGCGGCCTGCGCCAGATTGGCGACATGATCGAGGAAATCCGCTTTTCAGCGGGTGTCGCCGGGCGCCAGGTGACGGTGTCGTGCACGTTGGGCATGGCGACCCACTGGCTGATGCCGCGGCTCGGCTCGTTCTATGCCCGGAACCAGGAGATCATGGTCAACGTGCAGGCGCCGCCGACCGACATGCCGGCCTTCGCCGCCGGCATCGACATCGCACTGCGTTACGGCGCGCAGGCATGGACCGACGGGTGGACCGAAAAGCTCTTCGACGAGCGCGTCTGCCCGGTCGGCCGACCGGAGGTGATCGAGCGTCTCGGTACCCTGCGGGAACTGGCGGCCGCGACGCTCGTCCATGTGCGGGCGCCAAGGTCGCATGGCTGGGCCGGGTGGACTGATTATCTGGCGGCAAAAGGGCTCGGCAGGCCACGGGGGCCGGCGCAGCTGTTCGACAATTATGTGCAGGCAGTGCAGGCGGCACTCGACGGTCGCGGCGTGATGCTGGGATGGCGCTCGATCACCGAGGCACTGGTGGCGGAAGGGCGGCTGGCCGCGCTGCCGGGCGGGGAGTGCGACTTTGGCACCGCCTATTGGGCAAGCTGTGCGCCCGAGAGCCGCCAGAAACCGGCGGCCGCCGCCTTCATGGAATGGATTTGCGAGGAAGCGCGCAACTGGACGACCGGCGACGGATGATCGCCGGCGCGGCGTCAGCAGCCGGTATCCTCGAGCACCTTGACGCACATATCGAGGTCGTTGGTCGCCAGATGGGCATAGCGCATGGTCATTTGCAGCGTCTGGTGCCCGAGCCACATCTGCACGCGGCGGATGTCGATGCCGCCGCGCACCAGCCGCGAGGCGCAGGTGTGGCGCAGGATGTGCGGCACGACGTCCCTGTCGTCACCGAGCCCGACCTCGGCCTTGGCCTCGTTCCAGATCGCCCGATAGCGGATCTGGGTCATCATGGCGAACGGCCCCTTGAGCGCGCGCCTTTCGATCGCGATGGTCCGCTGCGCCCGTCTGGTCAGAGGCACCGTACGGCTGCGACCGGATTTTGTGAGCCAGAAGGTGGCCCGCTCCTCGCCGATATCGTTCCAGATCAGTCCGATCGCCTCGCCCAGGCGGCAGCCCGTGTCTACCAGGAAGACGGAAAGCCGGAAGGCGTCCTCGCTGCGCGCGCGGATCGTGGCAAACAAACGGGCTTCCTCGTCATGCTCGAGAAAACGGATTCGCCCGGCTTTCTCTTTCTGCCGCCGGAACTCCGGGAGACTGTGGATTTCGCCCATCTTGTGCGCCTTGCGCAGCAATTTGCTCAGCGCCGCCATCTTGCGGTTGATGGTGGCATTGCTGTTTCCGCGTTCGCGCAGGGCGCCAATCAGGTCATCAAGCATGTTCTGGGAGAAGGAACTGAACCGCCTGCCAAGCAGTATTTCGTTCAGCTCTCCGATGAATGATGAAACATTATATTTGTGTCTTCCGTCTTCCCAGAGAATGCTGCCAAATTTTGTGAACAGGTCGGCCAGGGAATTTTCTCGCACCGCATGAATTTTTTTCTGCCATTCCTGCGAGTAGGAGGTCGAGAAGGCTCCTACGGCGACGGAAGGTCCAGATTCTGAAGTATGCTGCGGATGCCCCATGTCACTCCGGTCAGCCCCGCTCCCTGATAGGCAAGCCATACAATGTTGCGTGGATCGAGGTGATCACGCAAGAAATTTTGTTGGCTGGCCAACAAGTAGGCCATGGGGCTAGGCTTTCTTTTGAGTTCCCGGGCCGACGCGCTCGTCTCGCCCTGCCATTTCCAGAGGGCCCGATCGCATTGCATAAGGGCCGCTCATCAACGAAAGAGGCCCGGCGGTTTCCCGCCGGGCCCTTCTTGTTCATCCAATCAGCATCAGCCGATTAGAAGTAGCGCGTGAAGCGCAGGAAGCCCGAGATCGTGCCGTCCGGATCCAGCGGAGCCGGGGTGGCCGGAGCGCGGAACGCACCGACATCGTCGTAGTGCAGTTCGGCGCGGACCTCGAAGTCCTGAACCGGGAACCACACCAGCGAGACTTCCGCACCCCAGGCGTCGACGCCCGAGAGCGCGTCCGTCGTGGCGTAGTAGAGGTCGTTCCACCACTGGAACGCCACCGACGCGCCGAAGGTGGCGGTGAACTGGTGGTTATAGGACACCAGCACGTTCCACTCGGAGCCGCCGTAGTAGCTCTCGGCCGTCGGGCCGAAGATCGCGCTCGGCGAGCCGACATTGTAGGCATGCGCGCCGTCAGCGTAATGCACGAAGATACGGAACGACGAGCCGGGCGAGTTCGGCACGTTGATCTGCGCACCGATCTGGGCGCCGAAGCCGCCGCTGTTGGGACCGAAGATTGCTGCGGCACCGGAAAGCGTCGGGATCGAGCCGTCGAAGCTCTCGTCATAGCCGACGCGCACCCAGACAGCGCCCCAGCCCTGCGACACGCCGATCTTGGCGACGACGTCGGGCATGTAGCCTTCACCGGCCAGCGTGTCGTCTTCGAGCGAGATCGCGGCGAAGAAGCCGTTCGAGCCGTCGAAGCGATAGCCGATCAGGTGACGCTGCTGGTAGCCGTAATACATGCCACCCCAGGAGTGCGAACCGTAGTTGGACGGACCGCCATTCTTGGAGTCGGCCCAGAACGATTCGGTGTAACCCATGATCAGGCCGCCGAGTTCGATATAGGCCTGGTCGATCGAGGCCGGACCGTCAGAGGGGGTGCCCCAGGTCGACTGGATGCGGATGCGGCTGCGCAGCGAGCCCCACTCCGTCTCCTGGCGCGCGTCGATGTTGACGCGGGCACGGGTCGACTTCATCCAGCCATCGGCCGTAGTCGAGTCGTAGTAGCCGGTGGTGTCGCCGGCGATGCCCGGGCCCGAATCGGTGCGGTAGTTACCGGCGGCGATCTGGTACCAGACATAGCCCGAGATGCGCAGGCAGGTCTCGGTGCCGGGGATGTAGAAGAAGCCCGCGCCGTATGCGTCGCAGACGCGCACATATTCGACGGGTTCCGGCTCGGCGATGACGACAGCGTCGGCAGCGCGCGCACCGGAGACCGCGGCCAGGGCCGCGGCGGAGCCAAGAAGAAGGCTCTTGATTTTCATTTCTGACCTCCAGTCAAGATTCGGAAGCTCGAAGGTCACATCCAATGATAACAGAGGCTTAGGACGTATCGCCGTTGATTATGGCAGACGGCCGACAGCAGAGCTCGTTCAGGGCCTTGCGCAAAGATAACGAAAGAAGGGGGTGCAGCGTACGGCGAAAGACTGGCGGAGAGGATGGGATTCGAACCCACGAGGCCCTTTTGGGGCCTACTCCCTTAGCAGGGGAGCGCCTTCGACCACTCGGCCACCTCTCCTTGGCGCTTGCCGGACGTGGGATAGAGAAAAGCGCCGCCACAATCAACAAGCGGCTTGCGCCATGTCGAAAAAAGGCCGCTTCGTGCCCTTGCGGTGGCGCAGCGCCGCCGACGGCCTGGCGAATCGTGATGCGCGTGAGGTCGACGCCTTCCCGGCCATGAATCACGATTCGGTGCCGGTTTTGCGGCATTTGCGGCGTGCCGGCGGTGGCAATCAGCGCGCCGGAGCGTTTACCTCCCGTTAGCAAATGCCCCATTCCGGCCCGGCCAGGGTCAAAATCGTGGCATTTGTGCAACAACACCTGCCGAACGGTTGTTGGAGAGCCTGTCGGCGGCCAGTTGCTTGTTGAACGGGGAAAGGCGGCGAGTATGTTGAGCCTCGGAGAAGGGGCGTGCTTGCGCATCTTTTTCACATTGGGGATCGGGCAGGGATCGCTGTCCTTCAGCCAGAATAGCCCAGACCCACTTTGAAACTTTGACTGGAGGTCAGAAATGAAAATCAAGAGCCTTCTTCTTGGCTCCGCCGCGGCCCTGGCCGCGGTCTCCGGTGCGCGCGCTGCCGACGCTGTCGTCATCGCCGAGCCGGAACCCGTCGAATATGTGCGCGTCTGCGACGCATACGGCGCGGGCTTCTTCTACATCCCCGGCACCGAGACCTGCCTGCGCATCTCGGGCTATGTCTGGTACCAGATCGCCGCCGGTAACTACCGCACCAATTCGGGCCCGGGCATCGCCGGCGACACCACCGGCTACTACGACTCGACCACGGCCGATGGCTGGATGAAGTCGACCCGTGCCCGCGTCAACATCGACGCGCGCCAGGAGACGGAGTGGGGCTCGCTGCGCAGCCGCATCCGCATCCAGTCGACCTGGGGCACCCAGGTTGACGGTCCGGCCTCGATCGACCAGGCCTACATCGAACTCGGCGGCCTGATCATGGGTTACACCGAATCGTTCTGGGCCGACTCCAAGAATGGCGGTCCGTCCAACTACGGTTCGCACTCCTGGGGTGGCATGTATTACGGCTACCAGCAGCGTCACCTGATCGGCTATCGCTTCGACGGCTCGAACGGCTTCTTCGCCGCGATCTCGCTCGAAGACGACACGCTGGCCGGTGAAGGCTACATGCCCGACGTCGTCGCCAAGATCGGCGTGTCGCAGGGCTGGGGCGCTGTCTGGGTGCGCGTCGGCTACGACGAGAGCTTCGACGGCACCGTCCCGACACTCTCCGGCCTGGCTCCGATTGCCGGCCTGAACGACGGCGGCTTCGGCGTCCAGCTCGGTGCGCAGATCAACGTGCCGAACTCGCCCGGCTCGTCGTTCCGCGTCTTCGTGCATTACGCTGACGGCGCGCATGCCTACAATGTCGGCTCGCCGA
Organism: Nitratireductor mangrovi; assembly: GCF_007922615.2. NCBI lineage: Bacteria > Pseudomonadati > Pseudomonadota > Alphaproteobacteria > Hyphomicrobiales > Phyllobacteriaceae > Nitratireductor > Nitratireductor mangrovi. The sequence goes on from NZ_CP042301.2 coordinate 589,790, forward strand.
GCGCGATCTTCGGCCCGACGGCCGAGAGCTACTACGGCGGCTCCGAGTGGAACGTGCTGGTGTCCTATAACCACCAGTTCACCGCCACCTTCGGCGCGTCGGTGGCGTTCCAGTGGTGGAACGACCTCTACTACGCCGGTTCGGACCTGCTCTCGGGCGTCGACGCCTGGGGTGCGGAAGTCTCGCTGGTGTGGTTCCCGGTTCAGGACTTCGAGGTCCGCGCCGAACTGCACTACGACGATGTCGGTGCGTTCCGCGCTCCGGCCACCCCGGCTCCGCTGGATCCGGACGGCACGATCTCGGGCTTCCTGCGCTTCACGCGCTACTTCTGATCGGCTGATGCTGATTGGATGAACAAGAAGGGCCCGGCGGGAAACCGCCGGGCCTTTTTCTTTTGGGTGATCGCTTTTTGTTCGGCGCCGGCCGCGGCCGATTGCCCGGCGCGCGCGATTGTTCCGGGAGCGGCTCAGAGCTACCCGAGGGGTCTGGGCTTTTGGGGCGCGTCAGTGCGCCATGCGGTCTTCGGCGCGCTTCAGGAACGCCTTGATCGTGCCGGGCAGCGTTCCGGTCTCAAGCAGCGGCGCATGGCCCTGGCCTGCCACCGTCACCGTCTCGATATCGGGATGACGCGTCGCCATCTCGCCAAGCGTCTCAGCCGAGAGCAGCTTCGAGTTCTCGCCGCGGAGGACCAGAAGCGGCACGCCGGCAAGGCCGGCAAATTGCGGCCAGAGCTCCGGCAGCGGCCGGTTGAGATCGACGCCGGTCACCGTCTTCAGGAGCTTTTCGTCATAGGCCGGCTCGAGCCGGCCGTCCTTGTCGTCATAGATCGCGGCCACCATGCGCTGCCAGTCGGCATCGTCGAGGGCCGGAAACGAGGCACCGACGGCCGCGCGCTGGATGGCGATCGCCTCCTTCAGCGACTTCGGCTTCGGCGCGCGTTCGAGATAGGCACGGATCTGGGCCAGCCCGGCGCCGTCGATGCGCGGGCCGATATCGTTGAGCACCACTGCCTCCATCAGCCCGGGGCGCATCGCGGCAAGTGCATGGATGATGAGGCCGCCGCGCGAGGTGCCGATGAAGGCCGCATGCTCGATATCCAGCGCAATGAGGCCGGCGACGACGTCGGCGGCCTCGTTCAGGACATCGTAATTGCGCCAGTCGCGGTCACGCGCCGACAGGCCGCGGCCGCGATAGTCGAACGAAATCACCCGGCGCGGGCGTTCGCCGTCGCTGGCCAGCATCTCCGCCAGCATCCCGAAATCACGGGCATTGCGCGTCAGGCCGGGCAGGCAGACGACCGGGAGGTAGCCGTTGTCGCGGCCGTGGATGCGTGCATGCAGGCGCAGGCCGTCGCTGGCCGAATAAAAGAAGCTTCGCTGCTCAACCCCTGCGCCCACCGGCTCTCTCCATGCCGCGATGCGCGGCGATCGTCAGACTGCTAGCGGGTAGACAGGGTCGGGTCAAACGGCACCGCTCAGCGACCCGAGACGAGATCGTGCTCGATGTCGACGCGGGCGGTCAGCCGCATCTTGTAGACCTGGTAGTTTTCCATCACCCGCTGCACATAGTTGCGGGTCTCGGTGAAGGGGATGCGTTCGATCCAGTCGACGGCAGTCTCGATGTCGGTGCCGCGCGGGTCGCCGTAGCGTTCGACCCATTCGGCCGCCCGGCGCGGGCCGGCATTGTAGCCCGCAAAGGTCAGGATGTAGGAGCCGTCGAAACGGTCGAGCTGCTCGCCGAGGAAGGCCGCACCGAGCGTTGCGTTGTAGGCCGCGTCGGTGGTGAGCCTGGAGGCGGAATAGTCGAGGCCGGCCTTGCGCGCCATGTCGCGCGCCGTGCCCGGCAAAAGCTGCAAGAGCCCGCGCGCGCCGGCGCCGGAGACGGCGGCGACGTTGAACTCGCTTTCCTGGCGCGCCACGGCGTAGGCCAGCGCGATGCCCGCGCCGCCGATGTCGGCGGTGGCGGGAATGGCGCCGACCGGATGGGCGAGCGCTCCGACATCGATGCCGCGCAAGGCGGCGGCCTTGCCGATCTTCAGCGCCAGATAATGGTCGCCGCGCGCCTCCGCCTGGGCCACCAGCAGCGCCAGTTCGCCGGGGCTTTCAAGCTCGGCGGCGAGATCGCGGTAGAGAATATCGGAACGCCAGCCATGTCCGGCACGCTCCAGCCGTTCGATTGCGCCAACCGCCTCGCGGCCGGCAAAGCGCGCGCGGTCGGCTTCGCTCGGCTCGGGACGGCTGGCCGAAATGGTGTCGCGGCCAAGCTTCGCCGCGGCGAGCTGGCCGTAAAAGGCGGTGCCGTGCGCGGCTGCTTCGCGATAGGCGGCTTCGGCATCGCCCGGTGCGCCGGCTTCCACCGCGCGGCCCATCCAGTAATAGGCGCGCGACAGCGAGATCGGACCGGAGACCACCGCGGCGATGCGCTCGAAATGGCCGGCGGCCGCCTTCGGGTCGTCGAGCATGCGCAGCGCGTACCAGCCGGCGTGGAAGGCGGCGTCGGCGATCGCCGACGGGCTTTCCGGCACGGCGGCAGCCGCCACCTGATAAGCGAGCTTCGGCTCGTCGATGTCGAGGAGTTCGCGCGACAGCACGCGCCGTTCCGTCCACCAGGCGTCCCCGTCGATAAAGGCCTCTCCGGCGCGCGTGGCGGCCGCCAGAACGTCCGCGGCTTCGACGAATTCTCCCTTTCGTCTCAGATATTTGGCCCTGGCGTAACGGTAGCCGTCGCCGCGCTGCGCTTCGGGCACCGCATCGAGCAACTCGCCCGCGTTGGAGCGGTTGCGGATCACCGCGCCCCAGGCCGCCACCAGTTCGTCGACGCCGGCGCGGCGGGCAACACGCTCGGCCGAGCGAATGCGGTTTTCATAAAGCATGCGCTCGGCGCGATAGCGGTGATCCTCTGCCGGCAGGACCTCGGCGAAGGCGCTCAGGAAGGCCATCTCCTCATTGCCGTCGAGCTTTTGCCGGCGCCAGTACGGCGACAGCATGGCGCGCGCCTCGTCTTCGCGTCCGAGTTCCAGCAGCGCCCGGCCGACCAGCATGATGCCCTCGAAGGTCTGAGGCTCGCCGCCGGCGAAGGCATCGACCACGTCGGCGGCCACCGGCCTTTCGCGCGCCAGGGCGCCCTCGGCCGCGCGCTTCAGCGCACCGGCGCCGGGCCAGTCGGCGAGGTCGTCGGCGGCCGCCGCCAGTTCGCTGCTCGAAAGATCCTCCCGGCCCGAGAGCGCGATCGCCCAGGTGAGGATGCGCCGGTCGAGGCTCTTGTCGGGCAATGCGTCACGCGCCGCGCGCGCCATCTCGGCGTTGCCTGCCGAAAGCGCGTCGAGGCCGTCCTTCAACAGGGCGAGCGCTGCGTCGTCGGCCGCAGAAACGGGCCGGACCGAGCCGGTGACGGTGTCATCGACCCCGTCGGCGTCGGCGACGACCCCAGCCGGCCGCCATGTCGGCAGCGGCACGCCCGCCTCGGGCAGTGCAACGTCTGCCTTCGGGGGCAAAAGCAGCAGCAGCGGCGTGGCCAGCAGGCCGGCCAGCAAGGCAAACATGACGGGTTGCGCGCGCATCACCTCTCCATCGCGGAACGGGCGGGTTCATCGGCACGGGTCGGTGCCAGAATAGGCCCCGGCGGTGAAGGAGTGGTGAACGAAAGGTTATCACGCCACCGCTGGACCGCCGGAAACCCGACGCCTGCAACCTTGCCCGGCGGAGTGGCAAGACTATGGTGCGAGGCGGTTCAATCGGCTATGGAGCCCGGATGCGCGCGGTTCGGCGTGCCAGGAACGCCAGGGAGTTCGGCTCGATCATGTTCAGAGGCTCGTTCACAGCGCTCGTCACCCCCTTCGCCAGCGACGGGAGCTTCGACGAGAAAGCGTTCCGGGCGCTGGTCGAATGGCAGATCGCCGAGGGCACCAACGGGCTCGTCCCGGTCGGCACCACCGGCGAGTCGCCGACCCTGTCGCATGCCGAGCATCGCGAGGTGGTGAAGGTCTGCGTCGAGGTGGCGGCCGGACGCGTGCCGGTGATGGCGGGCGCCGGCTCCAACAACACGCGCGAGGCGATCAGCCTGGTCGAATATGCCGAAAGCGTCGGCGCCGACGCCGCGCTGGTGGTGACGCCCTATTACAACAAGCCCAACCAGAAGGGGCTTTACGAGCATTTCGCGGCGGTGGCGCGGGCCACCAGCCTGCCGATCTTCATCTACAACATCCCGCCCCGCTCGGTGATCGACATGACGCCGGAAACGATGGGCCGGCTTGCGGCCGACTTCTCCAACATCGTTGGCGTCAAGGACGCCACCGCCAAGGTCGACCGCGTGTCGGAGCAACGGCTGACCTGCGGCCGGGATTTCATCCAGCTTTCCGGCGAGGACGCTTCCGCGCTCGGCTTCAACGCCCATGGCGGCGTCGGCGCGATCTCGGTGACGGCCAATGTCGCGCCGCGCCTGTGCTCGGAGTTCCAGCAGGCTTCGCTCGGCGGCGACGGCGCGCGGGCGATCGAGTTGCAGGACCGGCTGATGCCGCTGCACAAGGCGCTGTTCATCGAGCCCGGCCTGTGCGGTGCCAAATACGCCCTGTCGCGTCTCGACCGCGGCGAAAATTCCGTGCGCCTGCCACTGGTGCCGGTCGAGGCCGCGACCGCCGGCGCGATCGACGCCGCCATGAAGCATGCCGGCCTGATCAACTGAAGCCAGGCGTCGCCCGGCCGGCCGTCTCGCCGCCGGCTTTGCTGCCTGAACAAGACCTTTTCGCCGCGGGCCTTGAAATCGCCGGCGTGGCACACGATACCCGTGGCCGAAAAGGATCGCTCCGATGAACCAGGCCAAGAAGTCCGACCCCAACAGCAAGACGGTCGCCGAAAACCGCAAGGCGCGCTTTTCCTACGAGGTGATCGACACCATCGAGGCCGGGCTGGCGCTGACCGGCACCGAGGTCAAGTCGCTGCGCGAGGGGCATGCCAACATCGCGGAGTCCTATGCTTCGGTCGAGGGCGGCGAGATCTGGCTCATCAACTCGCACCTGCCGGAATATCTGCAGGGCAACCGTTTCAACCACGAGCCGCGCCGGCGCCGCAAGCTCCTGCTCAACAAGCGCGAGATGGCGCGGCTGGCCCAGGCGGTGGAGCGCGAGGGCATGACCATGGTGCCACTCAAGATCTATTTCAACGATCGCGGCCGCGCCAAGCTGCTCCTGGCGATCGCCCGCGGCAAGAAGCTGCACGACAAGCGCGAGACCGCCAAGGAACGCGACTGGAACCGCGAAAAGGCGCGACTCTTGAAGGAAAAGGGCTGACGCGCCGGCCGGCGCGCCGGTGGCCCTACTGGTCCGGCCGCTCCGCCCAGCCGGCGAAGATGCGCTCAAGGACGATGACGGCGTAGTAGAGCAGGATACCGAGGAAGGCGAGCGCGATCAGCACCGCAAACATCAGCGGGTAGTCGCCATTGGTTTCGCCGGACTTGAACAGCGCGCCGAGCCCGCGCCCGTGCGGCGAGACGATCTCGACCAGATTGGTGCCGATGAAGGCCAGCGTCACCGCCACCTTCAGCGCGCCGAAAAATTCCGGCAAGGTCTTGGGCAGCGCGATCTTGGAAAAGATGGTGAAACGCGAGGCGCCGAGCGAGCGCAGGATGTCGCGGTATTCCGGCTCCAGCGTCGACAGGCCGATGCCGACCGAGACCGCGATCGGGAAGAACGAGATCATGAACGCCATCAGCACGGTATTGAAATCGTGCTGGCCGATGAAGATCAGCGCGATGACCGGGACCAGCGTCGCCTTCGGGATCGCGTTGAAGCCGACCAGCAGCGGGTAGAGCGCGTCGCGCATGATCCTCGAAAAGCCCATCAGCATGCCGAGGAAGGTGCCGAACGCGACCGCGATGGCGACCCCGGCGACGGTGCGCCACAGCGTCTGCCAGCCCATCACCAGGAAGAGTTCCCAATATCGGGCATAGGCCGGCGGCAGGTCGGAAGGCGAGGCCATCTTGTAGTTCGGCCAGCCATTGGCCCAGACCAGCAGTTCCCACAGCGCCAGGAAAATGGCGATGGCGGCGACCGGCACGCCGACCTTGCGCAGCGCGTTCATGCCGCCATGTCCTCGGCACGGCCCTGGGCGATGCGGATCTGGTCGCGCAGCGTATGCAGCATGTCGGAGCATTCGGGCGTATAGAGCCCGTCGATCTCGCGCGGGCCGGGATAGTTGACGTCGAGCACATATTGCGTCGTCGCCGGCCGGCCCGACAGCACCACCACCTGATCGCCGAGAAAGACGCTCTCGCGCAGATCGTGGGTGATGAGCACGCCGGTGAACGGCTCTTTCTCGCGCAAGGCATGCATGGTCTGCCAGAGGTCTTCGCGGGTGAACGCGTCGAGCGCCCCGAACGGCTCGTCCATGATCAGCACGTCGGGCTTGTGCACGATCGCCCTGCACAGCGAGGCGCGCTGGCGCATGCCGCCCGAGAGCGCCGACGGGCGCTTGTTCTCGAAGCCTTCGAGGCCGACCAGTGCCAGGAGTTCGCGGGCCCGCGCCTCCTTGTCGGCTTTCGGCATCGACGGCGCGACGATTTCCAGAGGCAGCATGACGTTGCGCAGGATGGTGCGCCATTCCAGCAGCACCGGGTTCTGGAACGCCATGCCGACGGTCTTGCGCGGGCCTTTGACCAGTTCGCCATGAAGCCAGACCTCGCCGCGGTCGGGCATCATCAGCCCGGCGATCAGCCGCGTGAGCGTGGACTTGCCGCAGCCCGACGGGCCGACGACGGCACAGAACTCGCCCTCGGGCACGGCGATGTTGAGGTTGTTCAAGACCGGCAGCGGCCCCTGCGCGGTCTTGTAGGCGTGCGTCACGCCCTTGATGTCGATGAGATTGGTCACACCTCGCCCCCGAAAGGCCTGCCCGCCGGGCGGCGGGCAGGCCGGGCCATTACTGCAGCATCATTCCGTCGGACGGAAGATAGGAGGCGTCGAAATAGAGGCTCGCATCCGGTTCGGTCTTGAACTCGTAGACCGACTTGGTCTGCTCGATGGCCTTGGCCATGCGGTCTGCGTCGACGCTGCCGATGCCGTTCGCCTTGACGTAGTCGGTCAGGACATTGGCGTCGATCGACATCTGCAGGCGCTCGGTCTCGAGCGCGGCGTCGGCGGCCGGGTTGCGCTTGACGAGGCTTTCGATCGCTGCTGCCGGGTCGGCGACGGCGTCTTTCCAGCCCATGGCGACCGCCTTCAGGAAGCCGGTGACCAGCGCCGGATTGGCCTTGGCGAAGTCGGTGTTGACGATGATCGCGTTGCCGTAGAGCGAAACGCCGTAATTGCTCATCAGAAGCACCGTCTGGTCTTCGAGCGGCACGCCGAGGCGCTTCAGGTTGAGCGTCGAGGAGAAGGAGAAGCCGGTGACGGCGGCAACCTTGCCTTCCGCCAGCATCGGCTCGCGAGTCGGGAAGCCGACCGGCTCGACGGTGATCTTGCTCATGTCGAGATCGTTCTCGGCGGCGAAGATCGGGAACTGCGCCCAGGCGCCGTCGGGCGGCGGCGCGCCCAGCACCTTGCCTTCGAGGTCCTTGGGTGCCTCGATGCCGAGCGACTTGCGCCCGACGACGGAGAAGGGCGGCTTGTCGTAGATCATCATCACGGCTGTGACCGGCGCGCCGGGGTTCTGGTCGAGGAAGCGCATCAGCGAATTGATGTCGGCGAAACCGACCGGAAACGCCCCGGTCGCGACCTTCGGGATGGCGTCGAGCGAGCCGGCGCCTTCCGAGATCTCGACCGAGAGGCCCTCGGCCTCGAAATAGCCCTTGTCGATGGCAACGAAATAGGGCGCGGCCGGGCCTTCGAACTTCCAGTCGAGGGCAAAAGGAACCTTCTCCTGCGCCCAACCCTGCGTGGCGGCAGCGGCGAACATCGTCGCCGCGATAAGCATCCGTTTGAACATCTGAACTCCCCATGCATCCTTTTGATGCTGCACCGCACATGGAAGCGTATGAACAATTTTTGATCAAGCGAAAAAGAAACCCGGATTTGCCTGCCTTTTGTGCAACCGCCGGATGTAGCAGTGGCGATGGCGTTCGTTCGGCGCCGTCAAGCCCGAGAGATCGAGCCGTCGCGATTGTCGCCGAAATCGTCAGCGATCTCTTCCCGCAGCCAGGCGAGGAAGGCGTTGAGCCTGGGCTCGTCGGCGGAAGAGGGTGCACAGACGAAATACCAGGCGAACGCCGTCGGCACCTCGGGGCCAAAGGGCCGGACGAGGGTGCCGGCCCTGAGGTCATCGATGACCAGCGAGCGGCGCGCCAGTGCGATCCCCTGGCCGGCGATCGCCGCCTGCAGCGCCATCGCGGTGTCGTTGTAGGACGGGCCCTTGCCGGCGTCCATGCCGGTAACGCCGGCCTGCTTCAGCCAGTGGCGCCAGTCCGGCCCGTCGCCGTCGCGACCCACCGAAAAGTCGTGGAGCAGCACGTGATGCGCCAGGTCGTCCGGCTGGCGTAGCGGCCTCGGCCCGTCGAGCAGGCGCGGGGAGCAGACCGGAAAGGCGAGGTCGTCCATCAGCAGTAAAGCGTGAAGGCCATCGTAGACGCCGCGTCCGACGCGAATGGCGACATCGACGTCTTCCGCCTCGAGGTCGACGAGACGTTGCGAGGTCGAGATCATCGGATCGATCTCCGGGTGCCGTTCGTTGAAGCGCGCCAGTCGGGGGATGAGCCATTTGGTGGCGAAGGACTGCAGCGTGCTGATCTTCAGTTGCGCAGAATCGCGGTCCGGCCGCAGCCGCCGCGTCGCGGTCGCCATCAGATCGAAAGCGTCGCTCAAAGGCGGCAGGTAGCCGACGCCGGCCCGTGTCAGCTCGAGCCGCCGGTTGTGGCGCCGGAACAGCTGGACGCCCAGCGTGGCCTCCAGCGCCTTGATCTGATGGCTGACGGCCGCCTGTGTCACGGACAGTTCGTCCGCGGCCCTGGTGAACGACAGGTGGCGCGCCGCGGCCTCGAAGCAGCGCAGCGCGTTGAGCGGGGGCAGGCGTCTGGCCATGGCGCTTTCACATTAGATTCTCTCATCTGAATTCTGAGAAATTGTCGTTTGCGATGCAAGCCCGAATTGACGACGCTGAAATCATCGAAGGTCTCCACTCTGGCGAGGCAGATCAGAAAAGCGAGGAAAAATGGCTGTTCTTTCGTTCAATTCGAGGGCGATGCCGCTCAAGACGGCAGGCGAGGCTGGGTCTACGGATGTGGCGCGCCGCCGCGCCAGCGCATTAGATTTCATGACCTTCGTGCAGCGCCTGTTGGCGTTGCCGTCGCGTTGGCGCCAGCGCGTTTGCGACCGGCGGCATCTGCGCGCTCTTGACGACCACGTTCTCGGCGACATCGGCGTCACCCGGGCCGAGGTCAACCGCGAGGCGCTGCAGCCGTTCTGGTGCGAGATGCGGTTGCGTCGCCGGGGTTGGTGAGAACGCCGCCGGGGCCCGGCCTCACGCGAAGCGCCTGGCGCCGGCGACACAGAGGACGACCAGGGCCGTCACCGCGATCATTGTCCAGGCCACCGGTTCGCCGAGCAGCAGGCCGGCCAGCGCCAGCCCGAAGAAGGGCTGCAGCAATTGCAGTTGTCCGACGCCGGCGATGCCGCCGAGCGCCAGGCCGCGATACCAGAACACGAAGCCGACCAGCATGCTGAAGACGGCGACGTAGGCGAGCCCGATCCACGCCGGCAGGCCGATCCCGCTCCATTCCGCCGGCAGCGTCGCCAGGGCGAGCGCCGCCATGACCGGCAGCGACAGAACAAGCGCCCAGGAAATCACCTGCCAGCCGCCGAGGCGACGCGACAGCGCCGCGCCTTCGGCGTAGCCCAGCCCGCAGACGAGGACGGCGGCCACCATCAGTGCGTCGCCGATGAGCGAACCTCGGCCGCCCTCGGCGAAGGCAAAGCCGGCGACCAGCAGGCTTCCGGCGACGGAGAACAGCCAGAAGGCGGGTTTCGGCCGTTCGCCGGCGCGCAGGCAGCCGAAGGTCGCCGTGCACAGCGGCAGGAGCCCGATGAACACGATCGAGCGCGCCGCATTGATGTGCTGAAGCGCGAGCGCCGTCAGCAGCGGAAAGCCGATGACGACACCGAGCGCCACGATGCCGAGCGGGCCGAGGTCGCCGCGTTCGGGCCGCCGCTGGCGCAGGACGGCAAGGGCCGCCACGCCCAAGAGGGCGGCGATTGCCGCCCGCGCCGAGGTCAGGAACAGGGGCGAAAAGCCGCCGACCGCGACGCGGGTCGCCGGCAGCGAGCCGCTGAAGATGATGACGCCGAGGAGCCCGCTGCCCCAGCCTGCCAGTGATGGTTTCATGCGAGTCTCCGAATTGCCGGAGCACGCTAGCCGGTCAGGGCTGGTGGTGACACAAACAGTCCGGTACAATTTCTCCAAACTGTACCGTTACGATTATCCAAACAGATGGGAGCTGACCTTGCGCGAGGCAGCGGGAACCCGGACCGCGACGGTGATGGAGGCGATCCGGACCAGGCTGGCCAGCCGGGCGCTGTCTGCAGGCGACCGGCTGCCCTCCATCCGCGGTTTTGCCGGCGCCATGGGCGTGTCGCCGTCCACCGTCGTCGAAGCCTATGATCGCCTTGCCGCCGAAGGGCTGATCCGCGCCCGCCAGGGGTCCGGCTTCTATGTCGCGAACCTGGCGCCGCCGCTGGCGTTGGCCGAGGTCGGTCCCAGGCTCGACCGCGAGATCGACCCGTTCTGGGTCTCGCGCCAGTCGCTCGACGCCGACGCCGAGACGGCCAAGCCGGGCTGCGGCTGGCTGCCCGCCGACTGGATGCCGAATGCAGCGCTTCGCCGCGCCATGCGGCGGCTGGCGCGGGCCGACGACAAGGTGCTGAGCGACTACGGCGCCACCCGCGGCCTGACCGCGCTGCGCCGGCTGCTGGCCAGGCAATTCGCCGGCGAGGGCCTGGATGTCGGCCCCGACCGCATCCTGCTGACCGGTTCGGGAACGCAGGCGATCGACCTCGTCTGCCGCTTCCTGTTGCGGCCGGGGGATACGGTGATGGTCGACGATCCATGCTATTTCAATTTCCGGGCGCTGCTCCGGGCGCACCAGGCGTCGGTGGTCGGCGTGCCGTGGACGCCGGGCGGGCCCGATATTGCCAGCTTCGCCGAACTGGCGGCGGCACATCGGCCACGGCTCTACATCACCAATTCCGCGCTCCACAATCCGACCGGGGCGACGCCGTCGGCGCAGGTCGCGCACCGTGTGCTGAACCTCGCTGCGGAGCACGACATGGCGATCGTCGAAGACGACATCTTCGCCGATTTCGAGCCCGAGCCGTCGCCAAGGTTGGCGGCGCTGGACGGGCTGTCGCGGGTGATCCGCATCGGCAGCTTTTCGAAGACGCTCTCGGCCTCGGTCCGCTGCGGCTACATCGCCGCGCGCGGCGACTGGATCGAGGCACTGATCGACCTCCAGGTCGCGACCAGCTTCGGCGGCGCCAGCCCGGTCGCGGCCGGGCTGGTCCACTCGGCGCTGAGCGACGGCAGCTATCGCAAGCATCTGGAGGCGCTGCGGCGGCGCCTGGCCCGTGCCCGGCGCGACATGGCCGGGAGGCTCGAGGCGCTGGGCGTTTCGCCCTGGCTGATGCCGCGCGGCGGCTTTTACCTGTGGTGCGGCCTGCCGGAAGGGTGTGACGCCGCCGCGGCCGCCCGTTCCGCACTCGCCGACGACGTCGTGCTGGCGCCGGGCGACGTCTTCAGCGTGTCGCAGACCGCGTCAGGCTTCATGCGCTTCAACGTCGCCCAGATGGGCGATCCGCACGTCTTCACCGTGCTGGAGCGTTCCCTGCGTGCCGCGAAGGCCTGCGGGTAGGGCTGCCGCTGCGGGATTGCCAGGCGGAGGAGACGCGGCACGGTCCGGCGTGCCATGCGCTACCCAGCGCACTTTCGTCTTGATTGATTAGGACAAGTGACCTAGAGATAGGACAAATGACCTAGAGGCGTGATCGGATGGCCGGTGGCGCTGGCGAAGGGAGAATGCTGATGGCGGCGACCGACACCCGCCGGCAGATCGTCGAGGCCGCCGACCGGCGCTTTTACGAACAGGGGTTCGAGGCGACGTCGTTTGCAGACATCGCCGCGGATGTCGGCCTGTCGCGAGGAAATTTCTATTATCATTTCAAGGCGAAGGACGAGATCCTCGACGCCGTGATCGCGCTACGTCTCGACAATACGAAGGCCATGCTGGAAGGCTGGGAGGCAGAGGCGGCGACACCGCGCGAGCGCATCGGCCGCTTCGTCCATATCCTGATCGCCAATCAGACGACGATCATGGCCTTTGGCTGCCCGGTCGGCACGCTGTCGAACGAACTCGCCAAGCTCGATCACGTTGCCAGGCGTGACGCGGCCGAACTGTTCATCCTGTTCCGCCGATGGCTCGCCCGCCAGTTTGCCGAGCTTGGCCGCACCGCCGACGCCGACGAGCTTGCCATGCATGTCCTGATGCACAGCCAGGGCGTCGCCACCCTCGCCGCCGCGCTCGGCGAGGAGGATTTCGTCCGCCGCGAGGTCGAGGCGATGGACGCCTGGCTGGATGCCATTGCAGCCGGAACCGAGCCGGCTTCGTCACCTGATTGACAGCCAACCACACAACGGAGTTCAAAATGTTCGTCGTCACCCTGAAATTTGCCGACAAGGCCAAGGCACCGCAGTTCATGGAAGGGCACAACGCCTGGATCAGGCGTGGCTTCGACGACGGCGTCTTTCTGCTGGTCGGCAGCCTGCAGCCCAATGCCGGCGGCGCGATACTGGCCCACAACGTCACGCGAAACGAGGTCGAGGCGCGCGTCGAACAGGATCCCTTCGTCGCCGAGGGCGTCGTCACCGCCGAGATCATCGAAATCGCCCCGGCGCGCGCCGACGACCGCCTGGCCTTCCTGGCCGCCTGACGGGCCGCCACGGTCGACGTCCCCGTCGGGCGGCGGAAGTTCAGGGATAGGTATCGAGATACTTTTCCAGCGACTGCAGGCCGCGCCGCATGTGCGCGTCGACCTCTTCCAGCATCAGTTCCAGACTGTCGCCGAGCGCCAGCCGGAGATAGCTTTCATGCGCGTCGCGGACAGGCGCGGTGCGTCCGTGCGCGCGCTGATGCACGGCCAGATAGAGCTGCATCCGGCTGGCGATGCGCTGCCAGCTTTCCAGAAGCAGGTCGTGACCGCACGCCTCGTAGACCAGCGCGTGGAAACGCACCTCCGCCTCGCTCGAGGCGACGTGATCGTTGAGCCCGAGCGTCGACATCAGCGTCTTGTGCCTCGCCGCAAGCTCGTCGGCGAAGGCCTTGTCTCGGCGGTCCCATATTTCCCGGAAGGCCAGCGTCTCGAGCGCGGTTCGCAGCGAATAGATCTCCCTGACATCCTTGGTCGAGAGCTTCAGGACACGGGTGCCGCGATAGGAAGCGGTCACGATCAGGCCTTCGGAGGCCAGCATCGCCATCGCTTCGCGCAGCGGCCCGCGGCTGACGCCGAAACGCGCCGCGAGTTCGGTCTCGGTGATCTGGCTTCCGGCCTCGATCTCGCCGCCGATGATGGCGCGGCGAAGCTTGGCCGCGATCTGGCTGCTGAAGGTTTCGCGCCTGACCGGAGTGATGCGCTGCTGGGCCGCCGTCGCTGAACCGTCCATGTCCTGCCTGCTCGTTCGCATATCCAAACCCGGTCGTCCGCGTTGCCACTAGCGCATGACCCATTGCTGATAGGCTTCGTTCACCTCGGCGGTGACCGGCCCCGGACGCCCGGCGCCGATCACGCGTCCGTCGATCCTGACCACCGGCGTTATGCCGCCGAGCGTGCCGGTGATGAAGGCCTCGTCGGCGGAATAGGCTTCCGCCAGGGTGAAGTCCTTCTCCAGGGCAAGCTCGCCGCGGTCCCGCCAGGCGTCGATCGTCGCCCGCTGCGTCAGCCCCTTGAAGGAGAACGAGCCGGTCGAGGTCCAGATCTCGCGGCCGCGTACGACGAAGAAGTTGGTGGAGTTGCAACTGGCGACGAAGCCGCGCGGATCGAGCATCAGCGCCTCGTCGGCGCCGGCATTGATCGCCTGGATCAGCGCCTGGATCAGGTTCAGCCGGCTGTGAGAATTGAGCCGCAGATCGAAGACGTCCGGCCCGCTGGTCCGGAATGTCGAGGTGAAGAGCGACAGGCCTTTCGCTTTCGCCTCCGGTCGCGGCGCCTTGTATTCGGCCACGATCACCAGTGTCGCCTTGCCGATCAGGAAGCGCGGATCCTGATTCGGCGTGCTTTTCATGCCGCGCGTCACCATCAGGCGGATATGGACGCCGTCCTCCATGCTGTTGGCCTCGAGCGTCTGCCGGATCGCGGCCTCGATCTCGTCGCGGGTACGGCCGATGTCGAGTGCGATCGAACCCGCGCCCTCGAACAGCCGGCCCAGATGCGCGTCGAGCTGGATGATCCGTCCCTTCTTGACGCGCAGGCCTTCCCACACGCCGTCGCCGAGCACGAAACCGCTGTCGAAGACGGAGACCACCGCCTTGTTCCGCGGAACCAGATCGCCGTTGACGTAGATCAGCACGTCTTCGTTGCGCGGGTCGGCGACATAGGCCTGTGCGCTGGCATTGTCCGTCATGAACTCGAAGTCTCCATCAGAACTGGAAGCGCTGGTGCTCGGCCAGGAACTGCCGGGTCAGCGGACGCTTCGGGTGCTTGAGAACCTCGTCCGGGGTTCCCGTTTCGTAGATTCCGCCTTCGGCGAGGAACACGATTTTCGTCGCCACGTGGTAGGCAAAGCCGATCTCGTGGGTGACCAGCAGCATCGTCCGGCCCTCGTTGGCGAGATGCTCGATGACGCTCAGGACCTCGCCGACCAGGGCCGGGTCGAGCGCCGATGTCGGTTCGTCGAAGAGCAGGATTTCCGGGTCCATGGCGAGCGCGCGGGCAATCGCGACGCGCTGCTTCTGTCCGCCGGAAAGCCGCGACGGGTAGGTGTCGGCCTTGTCGGCAAGGCCGACCCGCTTGAGTTCGGCCAGCGCCCGCTCGCGCGCCTTGGCCGCCGGGATGCCGCGCACCGTGACGAGCCCCTCGGCGACATTGCCCGCAACCGTCATGTGCGGAAAGAGATTGAACTGCTGGAACACCATGCCGACGCGCTGGCGCAGGGCGCATAACTCCCGTTCGGAAAACCGGGCCGGGCCGCCGCGCGAGCCGTCGCCGACGGGCTTGCCGCCGATCTCGATGGCGCCGCCGTCGGGCGTCTCCAGCACGTTGATGCAACGCAGGAGCGTGCTCTTTCCCGAGCCCGAGGCCCCGAGGATGGCGATTCGGTCGCCCGGCATGACCTGGAGATCGACGTTGGCGAATACGGTATGGCCGTCGAAGGATTTTTCCAGGCCGGTGAGGCTGAGGACGGGATCGGCCATGGTCAGTCGCTCCGTGCGAGGCGGCGCTCGACGGAGTAGGTCATGCGCACGATCGGGTAGAGGATGATGAGGAAGATGGCCGCCACGACCGTATAGACTTCCAGCGGATTGAAGTTGAGCGAGGCAATGAGCTTGCCCTGCTGCAGGAGCTCGACATAGGCGACGACGGAAGCGAGCGTCGACATCTTGAAGATTTCGACGCCGCGATTGGTGAGCGCCGGGATGATGCGGCGGATCGCCTGCGGCAGCACCACGCGACGCAGCGTCTGCAGCCCGCTCATGCCGATCGCCCTGGCCGCCTCCCATTGTCCGGGTTCGATCGACTGGATGCCGCCGCGATAGATCTCGGCCGAATAGGCGGCCGAATTCAGCGAGATGCCGAGGATGGCGGCCATGAACGGGCTGATCTCGATCGGCGCCAGGATCGGCAGCGCGTAGTAGAACCACAGGATCTGAACCAGCACCGGCGTGTTGCGGAAGAACTCGACGAAGGCCGTCGACAGCCACCGGACCGGACGGCTGCGCGAGCGCCGTCCGAGCGCCACGACGAGGCCGAGGCTCATGCCGATGACCAGGCAGACCGCGAACAGCCTGAGCGTGCCGACCGCGCCGATGGCAAGCGCCCACCAATTGTCGAAAACGCTCTCGAAGTTCCAGTTGTAGTTCATGCCGTGAACTCGCCGCTCCTGGCGAAGCGCCGCTCCACCCGCGAGGCCAGGAAGCTGATGAACGAGATCGCCACGAAATAGATCAGCGCGACGACCGTGAAGACTTCCAGCGGCCGGAAGGTCTTTTGCGCCAGTTCGTTGGCCTGGAAAAGGAGGTCGGCATAGGAAACGGTCGCCACCAGCGTGGTAGTCTTCATCAGCTCGATCGAGCGCTCCATCATCGAGGGAAACATGCGCTTGACCGCCTGCGGCAGGATGATGCGTCGCATGCACTGGTTGTGGCTCATGCCGATCGCCCTGGCGGCCTCCCACTGGCCCTTTTCGATCGAGACGATGCCCGCCCGGAAGATCTCGGCGAAGAACGCGCCGCTCTGGATCATGAAGGTGAGCGCGGCGGCGAGAAACGGTGTCATTTCCACCGCCAGCACGATCGGCAGGCCGAAATAGAACCAGAACAGTTGCACCAGCGGCGGCGTCGTGCGGAAGACCTCGATGATCACGCCAGCCGGCGCGCTCAGCCAGCGCCGGTGGGACAGTCTCGCCAGCGCCAGCAGCAGCCCGACGACGAGCCCGCCCGAAAGGGCGGTCGCCGTCAGGATGAGCGTGTTGCGAAAGCCGGCCAGAAGAAGGCCGCTTTCCGCCAGCACCGGCGAGAAGTCCCACTCATACATGGCGGCCGGCGCCTGCTAGAGCAGTTCCTTGATGATCGGCGGCGCCGCCTTGGGATCGAGGCCGAAGCCGGTCAGGAACTCCTCGTACCAGGCCTGGATCTTGCCGGACTGGTAATAGTCCTGCAGTTGTGTGTCGACGAAGGCCACGAAGTCGGCGTCGCCCTGGCGCACCGCGGCGCTGGTCGGGTTCGACTTGACCGGGGAGGGAACCACGATCTTGCCGCTGCCGAGCTTCTGGCGTGCAGCAATCAGCGGCGGATGGAACAGGCACACCGCATCGACACGGCCGGACTGGAAGGCGGCGATCGCCTCGGTATTGCCCGGGAAGCGCTGGATGTCGGCGTTGGCGACGTTCTCGGTCAGGAACTTGTCCATGCTGGTCGCCTGCGGCACCGAGATCTTCACGCCGGCCTTGTTGAGGTCTTCCCAGGTCGAAACCTCGAGCTCGTCCTTGGCGAGCACCGCCAGCGAATAATAAAGCAGCGGCGAATCCGGGAAGGCGGCTGCCTGTTTGCGCTCCTCGGTCGCGTCGAGAACGAACATGATGTCGATCTTGTTGCTCTGCAGCGCGGCCACCGCCGTGCCCCAGGTGACCTCGACCGGCTCGAATTCCACGCCGAGCGCTTCGGCCATGGCCTTGCCGGCCGAGACGCCGACGCCCGACGTCCATTCGCCGGTGGCGGGATCCTTCGAATACCAGGGCGGCGCCTGGGTGACGCCGACGCGCAGCGATCCGCGCGCCTTGATGTCGTCCATGGTGCCGGAGGCCAGAGCCGGGAGCGTTGCGCCAGGCATCGTCAGCGATGCCAGGGTCGCGCCGGCGAGCAATGAAAAGCTCCTGCGGGTGATCTTCATGTCGTGTTCCTTCCTCTTTTTTGTCCGCGGCCGAATAGCTGGGCTCGTTTATAGGACGCCGAGAATTGTCGATTGTCAACAATCGACGATTCTGCATCGGAACCAGCCGGGGTCAAACTCGCCCGGCAAACGTGTGAATCGCCTGCCATGCCGGGGAGAGTTCGGATGGTGCTCAAGCAAGGCGGCACGTGTCGGCGGCTCCCCGTCAACTCGCGGCCAGGTAGACACGTTCGTCGCTTGCGCGGTATTCTTGCTCCCTGACAACATGAGGGCCACCGGCATGAGTTCCGGGGAGCGGGCGGTTCGAAGGCTTGCTGCCATCATGTCGGCGGACGCGGCCGGCTATACGCGCTTGGTGCGTGCCGACGAGGCTGGCACGCGCAAGACGCTCAGAACCCTTTTTGACGATGTTTTCGCCCCGGCGATCGCCGGGCATGGTGGCCGGATCGTCAAGACCATGGGGGACGGGCTTTTGGCCGAGTTCAAGAGCGTGGTCGACGCGGTCGAATGCGCCGTGGTGCTGCAGGCGCGGCTGGCCGCGGAGAACGCAGACAGGCCCGCCGAGCGGCGTATCGATTTTCGCATTGGCGTCAATCTCGGGGACGTCATCGTGGAGGGTGACGACATCCACGGCGACGGCGTCAACGTGGCGGCGCGGCTCGAGCAACTCGCCGCGCCGGGCGGCGTGGCGATTTCAGGCGGCGCCTTCGATGAGGTCCGCGCAAGGCTGCCCTATCGCTTTGCGGATATGGGGCCACAACAGGTGAGGAATATCGTCGAGCCGATCCAGGCCTACCGTCTGGTGCGCGACGATCGCGCAGGAGCCGACGCCTTCCCGACAGTGGCGACGGACGCACCGGGAGGCGGGCTGCCTTCCGCTCGGGTCATGGCAATGGCGCTGATGGCATTCGCGCTGGTGCTGGCAGGCGGCTTCGGCCTGTGGCGAACCTGGCAGCCTGACTTCGCGCGTGCCTCGGTGGAGAACATGGCTTTTCCGCTTCCGGAAAAGCCGTCGATTGCCGTGCTGCCGCTCGACGACGTTTCGGGCGACGCTGCACAGGCCTATTTCGCCGACGGTCTGACCGAAGACGTCATAACCAGGCTCGCGGGCTTCGAGAACCTGTTTGTGATCGCGCGCAGCTCGACGGAAAAATATCGTGGCCGGGCCGCCGACATCCGCCATGTGGCGGAGGATCTGGGCGTGCAATATGTTCTGGAAGGCAGCGTGCGGCGTGCGGGCGACGATTTGCGGGTGACCGTCCGACTGGTCGACGCCCTGAAGGGGGCCAACATCTGGGCGGAGAGCTACGACCGCAAGATGGTCGAGGTCTTCGCGGTGCAGGACGAGATCACCTACGAGGTCGTTTCGCGGCTGGCGAGCAACGTCATGGCGGCGGAATTCTCTCGCCGATCCGGTGAGGGCACGCGCGACATCGAGGCCTACGATCTTTTCCTGCGTGGCTGGCACGTGATGCAGGTGCTTACGCCCAAGACCAATGCGCAGGGCATCGACTTGATGCAGCGGGCGATCGCGCGTGACCCGAACTACGCTCGGGCGATCGGACTGCTGGCGCTCGGGCATGCACAAAGCGCGCGCTTTCGCTGGACGGAGGACCCTTCCATCGCTGCCAAGACCGGCCTGGAACTTGCTCGTCGGGCCGTCGACATGGCACCCGATGACGATTTCACCCTGCGCATGCTGGGCAGTGTGCTCCGCCTCATTGGTGATCACGACGAGGCGATCGAGGTCAACCAGAAGGCGCTGGCGCGCAGCCCGAGCAATCCCCAGATTCTTCTCGGCCTTGCATTGACCTATGCCTATGCTGGCCGCCCACAGGAGGCGCTGGAAAGCATCGTGACGGCCGTGCGCCTGGACCCGTATTCACCGTCCCCGGCGCGGTTCCAGTTCCGGGGTGTCGCCTTGTACGTCAACGGGGACTATGAGGCCGCGGTCGAAGATTTCGCGCGGTTCCAGAAGGCCAATCCCGACCTCGTCATCAGCTATCAGTTCCTGGCAGCCGCATATGGCCAACTCGGCAGGGCGCAGGAGGCGGCGGCCACCCGACAGGAAGTGCTGAAGCGTATACCGAACTTCACGATAGACGGCTTCTTGAAGAGCGCGCATCTGCGTGGCATCGCCAGGGAACGTGTCGTCGAAGGCATGCGCAAGGCCGGGTTCCCGGAGGGCGGACCGAGCTGAGATCGCACCCGCTGGGCCACGCTCGGGGTTGCCGTCCTTCCTACCGCGCAGGCGCGTCCGCGGCGGAGGCGGGGTCCGACCCGGCGATGGCTTTGTCGATCGCGCCATCGGTCTCCAGGTTGGCGCCGCCGAAATCGGCCAGGATCGTATAGGCCGCCGGCACGATGAACAGCACCAGCACCGTCGTCGCCATCAGGCCGAAGGCGAGGCTGGTCACCAGCGGGATCAGCACTTGCGCCTGCAGCGACTGCTCCGTCAGCAGCGGCAGCAAGCCCACTATGGTGGTCAGCGAGGTCAGCATGATGGCGCGGAAGCGGGCGCCGGTGGCAAGCGGCGCGGCATCGGCGACAGTGCGCGCCTCGCCATGATGGTACTTGATGAAACTGACCAGCAGGATGGAGTTGTTGACCACGATGCCGGCCAGCGCCAGGAAGCCGAGCGTCGAGGGCATGGTGAAATCGAGGCCGAGCAGCATGTGCCCGCCGATCGCTCCGATCAGGGCGAAGGGGATGATGATCATCACCACCAGCGGTTCCAGATAGCTGCGGAACTGGAACGACAGCAGAAGGTAGATGCCGATGATGCCGAGGGCGAAGCCCTGCAGCATCGACCCTTGCGTCTCCGAGGCATCGGCGTTGGCGCCCTCGAACACGACCGCGACGCCCGGGTAGCGCTTCTTAAGCTCGGGCAGGAAAAGCTGCCGGGTCTCTGCGAGGATCTCGGTCGAATTGCCCTGCCGGCTGTCGAGTTCGCCCTGGACCGACACCGTACGCTGGCCGTCGACGCGGCGGATGCGCGAATAGCCGCGCGCGGTGTCGATCCTCGCCACGGCCGAGAGCGGGATCTGGCTCCCGTCGCTGGCGGTCAGCGTGAACTGGTCGATATCGGCCAGCGAATCGCGGCTTGCCGGATCGAGCACGACGTTGATTTCGTAACCTTCCCCGCGCGTCTGGATCTCGTCGACCTTGTAGCCGTAGAAGGCGGAGCGGATCTGGTCGGCGATTGCGCGTCCGCTGATGCCGAGGGGGGCTGCTCCTTCACGCAGGGTGACGCGCAGCTCCGGCTTGCCGGGCCGAAGATCGGTCATGACGTTGTAGACGCCGCGATAGCGAGACAGCCATTGGCTGAGCTCGGCAGCCGCGCCCGAGAGCTGGTCGAGATCGCCGCCGGTGAGCCTGATGTCGATCGCACGGCCGCCCGGACCGAACGTCCCCTCGGTGAAGTTGAGCGTCACCGCGTCCGGGATGTCGCCGGTCTCGCGCTGCCACAACGACAGCATGTCGGCGATCCGCGCATTGCGCGTCTCCGAATCGAGCAGGTCGGCGATCACCGTTGCGACATGCGATCCGGATTCGCCGGCATCCTGGTTATAGTTGTAGCGATGGGTGATGTTGCGGACGAGTTTCGCCCCGTCCGGCTCCTGCGGGCTCAATCGGCCGCTGACCCGTTCCAGTGCTTCGCTGACATGCCGGACGGCATTTTCGGTGCGCGCCAGCGGCGTGCCGGGCGGCATCATGATGCGTGCCTCGATCACGTTGCCGTCGATGTCCGGAAACGGCGAGAACTTGACCAGCCCGGAAGCCAGCGCACCGTAGGTCAGCATCAGAACCGCGATGGCGAGCCCCATCGTGAGATAGCGCCAGCCGACGGCCGCGCGCGCCAGCGGCACGACCACGCGCTCGCGCATCAGGTCGAGGCCCCGGTTGAACGATGCCTGGACCCGGCCGCCGGCCTCGTTTCCCGCAGTGAGCGTCTGCTTGAGATGATGCGGCAGGATCAGGAACGCCTCGATCAGCGATATGCTCAGGACGAAGAGCATGACCACCGGCACGACACGCAGCACCTGGCCGATCTCGCCTTGCAGGAAGCCGAGCGAACCGAAGATGCAGGCCGTCGTTGCGAAGGAGGCGAAGACCGAAGGCAAGACCTGCGTCGCGCCGTCGATGGTCGCTTGGACAGCCGGCTTGCCGCGCGCGCGGTGGCTGGCGATATTTTCGGCGATCACGATGGCGTCGTCCATCAGGATGCCGATGACGATCAGCAGCCCGACCATGGTCAGCATGTTGATCGAATACCCCGCCAGCACCATCAGGAAGAAGCCGCCCGCGAAGGAGACCGGCAGGCTGGCCGCCACCCAGAGCGAATAGCGGAAGCCGAAGAACAGCCACAAGACGAGGAACACCAGCGCCAGCCCCTGGGCCGCGTTCCGGATCAAGAGCACCAGCCGGTCGTTGACGACTGACGAGACGTCATTGGTGATCACCATCGAGACGGCCGGCGGCGCCGTCGCCGAGGCGACGTCGAGGAAGGCGCGCAGCCGGTCGAACACTTCGAGGATGTCCTGCTCGGCCGTCTTGGTGACGGCCAGGATGGCGGCGGGCATGCCGTTGAACTCGACTCGCGCCTCGTCCAGCGTGAAGCGTTCGTCGATTTCAGCCAGGCTGCCGAGACGGACCTGTCCGCCGCTGCTGCTGGAGACGACCACCACGTCGCGGAATTCGTCCGGTTTCCTGCGCTCGCCGGAATAGCGCACCAGGAACTCGCGCTCCGAGGTTTTCAGGCTGCCGGAGGGCAGGTCGATCGATTCCTGCTGCACGGCGCGCGCCACGTCGGCGACCGACACGTTGAAATTGCGCAGCCTCTCGCGGTTCAGGCCGATGCGGATTTCATGCGCGGAGAAGCCCAGCACCTCGACCTTCGGGATGCCGCCCCATAACAGCATGCGGTCGCGGATGTCTTCGGCATAGGCCTTCAGATGCACCCGGTCGCGCGGCCCGGTGATCGCGATCGAGGCGACGAAATCGGTGCGTCCGAGTTGCGCCACCACCGGGCGCTCGACGTTTTCGGGGAAGTCGGCGATACCATCCACGGCGCTGGTGATGTCGGCGGTGAAGCGATCAAGGTCGACGGCGGCCGTCTTCTCGACCGTGGCGGTCGCCACGCCCTCGAGCGCCTCGCAGACCACCTCGGCGACGTTGTTGACCGCATCGAGCGCGTCCTCGACCCTCTGGCAGAGCGCGGCCTCTACTTCCTCCGGCCGGCTGCCGGGCCAGGCGACCGTGACCCGAACCTTGTCTGGCGCGATGCGCGGAAAGGTCTCGCGCTGCAGCGTCGGGTAGGAGAAGATGCCGACGACCAGAAGGGCCAGCATCAGCAGGTTGGCGGCGGTCGCGTGACGGGCGAAATAGGCGATCACAACTGCGCGTCCGCCGCTTCGCCGAGGGCCTCGCGGGCAAGCTGCGCCTCAAGCCCGGCGTCGCGCGCCGGGCGCAGCCGCATGCCTTCGATGGCCGGCAACAGGTCGGAAACGACCACGCGGTCGCCCGCGGCCAGGCCTTCGCGGATCACCACGATGCTTTCCTGCCAGAGGCCGGTGTCGACCGGCACGATCTTCAGCCGTTCCTCCTCGTCGACCACATAGACATGGCCGTCATGCAGCGCCGATCGCGGCACCACGATCCGGTTCTCGAGCTTGCGGGCGCGCAGTTCGACGCCGACGAAGAGACCCTTCGACAGCGGCGGCCGCTCGCCGGGAATGGCATTCCGCCAGGTGTCGTCCGCCGTCACGATCACGCCAACCGACCTTGTTTTCAGGTCGACCGTGTCGGAAAGGCGCGAGACCCTGGCCGGCCATTCGACCGCGACCGAATCGACATCGAGCTTGATCGTCACGGAGAAGCCCATGCGGTCGATGATCTCGCGGATATCGGTAGTGGTAATCGCCGATCCTGCCTGATTGTCGGGCGTCGCCACCCTCGCAAGCTTGGCGAACTCCGAAATCGGGATCTGCGCCTCGACCTCGGAGGTCGCGATGCCGTCGGCGGTCACAAGTGTCGACCCGGTCTGGGCGAACTGCGTCATCTCGGCCGAAACCTCGGCGATGCGGGCATCGAAGGGCAGCGAGATCCGGGTTCGCTCCAGATTGAGCTCCGCCTGCGCCAGTTCGAGCTCATTGAGCTTCTTCTGCTCTTCCAGGGCGCGGCGCTGGGCGGGGACGAGTTTCAGCGTGTTGCGGATGTCCTGCACCTTCTTGCGCTGCGCCAAGGTCTCGCGCGCATCCTGATCGAGCGCGGTGGCCGACACCGTGCCGGATTCGCCGAGCCGCTGGCGCCGTTCCGATTCGCGCTGCCGGATCGCCAGCACCTCCTCCTCGATCTCCAGCGTCGCGCTGAGATTGCTTTCATTGGCGTCGAGTTCGGCCAGCTGTGCCTCGACCCTGCTGATATTGGCCTGCGCCCGCGCGATGGCGATTTCGGTGTCGCTCGGCGAAATCCGGATGATCTCGGTGCCTTCGGCCAGGATGCGGCCGCGCTTGAGGTCCGGATGCACATAGGTGACCTCGCCGGGAACCTGAACGACCGCTTTCCAGGTCTTGCCGGGATTGACCGTGCCGAAGCCGGTGACCCGCGGCACCAGATCGATCTCTCCCGCGACGATCGTCCGCACGTCGCGGACGGTCTCGGCCAGATCATGCGTCGCCGGTGGCTGGCGCTGGTTTGCCGCCCAGTAGACGAGCGCGGCCGCCGCGATCACTGGCGGAAAGAACAAAAGCCTGCGCCACATCGGCAACTCCGCCCCTGTTTCCGGCCTGCGGCAACCGGAAAGCCCCGTGCCCGCTGTCTGCCGGTATGTGTGCCTTGCGCGACTTTAGCGCGCCTGGCGGTCAAAGGCACCTTCGATCCGCTTCGCGGGGGCTAACGAGTGTCTCGATGCGCTTCCGTCCGACGTCAGGCCAACGCCTCACGGACCTGCGCGAACACCTCGGTGAACATCGCCTCCGTCAGCCGGCCGGTATTGGTGTTGTAGCGCGAGCAGTGATAGCTCGAAAACAGCGTAAGGCTGCCGACCTGATGGCGCGAGCCATGTCCGAACGGGTAGTCGGCGACGCGCAGGCCGAGCGCCCGCGCCGTCGACTGGTGGGCGATCGAGCCCAGCGCCACGATCGCCCGCAACGCGGGGAAACGCTCGATGGTCGGCCGGAAAAAGTGTTCTCGGCAGGTGTTGATCTCGGCGCCGACAGGCTTGTTCTCCGGCGGCACGCAGCGCACGGCATTGGTGATCGCGGTGCCGACCAGTTCCAGGCTGTCGTCCGGCCGTGCCTCGAACTGGCCGCGCGCGAAGCCGAAGCGCGCGAGCGTCGAATAGAGCAGGTCGCCGGCATAGTCGCCGGTGAACGGGCGGCCGGTGCGATTGGCGCCGCGCAGCCCCGGCGCCAGTCCGGCGATCAGCAGTTGCACGCCGCCGGCGCCTTCGGGCGGCAGGAAGGTCGGCACGGGCGCGTTGTGCCAGGCCGGCTCGCGCTCGCGCCAGCCGGCAATGAAGGCGTGAAGGCGCGGACAGAGCGCGCAGTCGCGCGGCGGCTCGACCGTGTCTAAAGAGCCGGACGCCAAGGGCTGGGCCATCAATAGTCGCTGTCGTCGTCGTCCGTGGAGGTATCGACGCGCCGCTGGGGCCGCTCGGACGGGTCGCGACCGACATCGCCCTTGAGCGAGACGAGGTCGATGAAATGATCGGCCTGGCGGCGCAATTCGTCGGAGATCATCGGCGGCTGCGAGGCCATGGTCGAGACCACGCTGACCTTGCGGCCGCGCCGCTGCAGGGCTTCGACGAGGGTTCGGAAGTCACCGTCGCCGGAGAAGATGACGTAGTGGTCGACGATGTCGGCAAGCTCGAGCGCGTCGATCGTCAGCTCGATATCCATGTTGCCCTTGATCTTGCGCCGCCCGGTGGAGTCGGTGAACTCCTTGGCGGGCTTGGTCACGACCTTGTAGCCATTGTAGTCGAGCCAGTCGATCAGCGGCCGGATCGAGGAATATTCCTGATCCTCCACCAGCGCCGTGTAATAATAGGCGCGCAGCAGATAGCCGCGCTGGTTGAAGCTGGCCAGCAGCTTGCGGTAGTCGATGTCGAAACCGAGCGCGCGCGACGTGGCATAGAGATTGGCGCCGTCGATAAACAGGGCGATCTTTTCTCGCGGGTCGAACATCTAATATCCCTTTGTCGGCAACAGGCGCGTCGAGGCAATGAATGCGACGTGCGCTCAACGCGCCGTCTCGCTGCAATGCAAATAGGATTGCCATAAAACGAATGAAAGGGAAACAGGGTTGCCGTTCCGACCTCTGCGAGCCGGCCTCTCTCTCCGCCAGAACACGTGTGGGCCGCATGCGGCCCACACGCTGCTCATCAGTATCGGCGCACAGCCGGCCTCATCCGGCAGCGGCGCCCGGCGTCCAGTCGGCGCGGCCGCTGCCAAAGGCACCGGCGACCTTGCGTAGCAGCTTCCGCGCCGGCGAAGCTGACGCGACGGACGATGGGTCGCCGTCCTTGGGCGCGGAGGATACTCCCGCTGTGCTGCCGCCCGACAATTTGAACTGTCCGAGCAAGGTGTTGAGAGCGGCGGCTTCGCCTGCCAGCCCGTGACTCGCGGCCGTCGATTGCTCGACCATGGCGGCGTTCTGCTGGGCGCTCCGACCCATCTGGCTGACGGCGCTGTTGATCTCCTCCAGACCGGTCGCCTGTTCACGCGCCGCCGCCACGATGGCACTGACGTGTTCGTTGATCTCCTGCACCTCGCCGATGATCTCCCGCAGCGCCTTGCCTGTGGCATCGACGAGTTCCACCCCGGCCTCCACTTGCTGACCGGAATTGGTGATCAGCGTCTTGATCTCCTTGGCCGCTTCCGCGGATCTTTGCGCCAGTTGCCGTACCTCCTGGGCGACGACTGCGAAGCCCTTGCCAGCCTCGCCGGCACGCGCCGCTTCCACGCCGGCGTTGAGCGCCAGCAGGTTGGTCTGGAACGCGATATCGTCGATCAGGCCGATGATGTTGCCGATCTCTCGCGAGGACGTTTCGATCGTGCCCATCGCCTCCACCGTGCGGATCACGACCTCGCCAGAGCTTTCCGCCTTCTCCCGGGTCCGCGACACCAGCTTGCCGGCCTCCTCGGCCCGCTGGCTGGAGTTGCGCACCGTCGCGGTCAGTTGCTCGACCGCCGCGGCGGTCTGCTCCACCGAAGCGGCCTGCATCTCGGTCCGCTTGGCGAGATCGTCCGCCGCCGTGCGGATCTCTTCCGAACCGCCATGAATGGCGCGCGCATTCTCGCCGACGGCGCGAAGAGCTTCCTCCAGCTTTGCCGCCGACTCGTTGAAGTCGGTGCGCAGCTTGTCGAGCGCCGGCGCGAACGGTGTCTCGATCCGGTTGCTGACGTCACCCCGGGCCAGGCCGCTCAGGCAGGTTCCGAGCGCGGTAATGGCATCCTGGATGGCGCGCGCTTCCTTTTCCTTCTCCAGCTCGCGCTCACGCCGTTCCTGTTCGGTCAGCTTGCGGCCCTCTTCGGCATCCGCTTCGAGCTGCATCTTCTGAAGCCCCGCATCGCGGAACACCAGTACGGCTCGCGCCATCTCGCCTATTTCGTCGCGGCGTCCCGTCGAGGGGACAGTCACGTCGAGATCGCCGTCGGCGAGCCGCGACATGACGGCCGTCAGGCGCTGGATCGGCCCGGTGACGCGCATGACAACGATCCACAGAGCGATGCCGGCCATCAGCACGGTCAACGAGAGGACAGCGATGCTGATCAGCAAGCCCTGCTGACCGGCGTCGGCATCCCGAGTGGTATATGCAGCCGCGGTTGCGCTGATGGTTTCGGACAGGGCAAGCAATGTGTCGATGGCGCGCGTTGCCGCGCTGATCCACTCGTCCGCCGATAGCGGGTAGGCCGAACCTCCGGCTCCGGCGCGGTAGACGTCCTGCCTCAGGGTCTCGAATGTGCCGAAGAATTCTTCCCGCACGGTCTCGAGAGCGTGCACGACGTCGGGGCTGGCGAAATCCCGCGCGGCATAAGCCTCCACGGTGGCCCTTGCCTGCTCCAGCCGGCCACGCAGTTCGGCGAGACTCGCGCGCTGGTCCGAACTGATCGGCGTTCCGCCCGCAATGACAGCGCCGATCGCAGCGCGCTCACGGCCTGAATATTCGCTCATCACCCACACAGCCTGCTTGACTTCCTGCAACAGCAGCGAGCGAGCAAGCGCGTTGTTCGGAATGATCTGGGATGCGATGCGCAGATCCTGCGAGGACATGATCAGTGCCGTCATCGTCGGCACCCAGCGGGCAACCACGGCTGGGTCGCGCTGGGTAAGGCTCTTGGCCAGTTCCCCATCGACATCGGCGCGAAGGGCGGTGACCGCTTTCATGTCGGCGCGAACCTTCTCGAGGAGCGTATCGCGACCCTCGAAGCGCGGACCGCCTTCCACCCTTTCCAGTGCTCCCAGCAGGGCAGCATCCGCCTTTTCGCGCAGGCCCTTGATGCGTGTGAGGACCTTTGCATCGGCCTTCGCCGCGCCTTGAAGGGCGGCATTCGTATTGCCGCGCTCCGCGGCCCACGCACCGGCACTGGTCAGGAAAAGGTCAGCGGTTGCGTTGTTCGCCTGCATCTGCCTGGCGCCGTTCATGCCGGTCCAGGCGCCGACGAGATTGTCGATCGCAAAAGCCGCCAGCCCCAGGGTCAAAAGCGAGAACAGCACAAGGAGGCTCGTCCTCACGCCAACCGACGAAAAGCGCGCTCTCCTCGATGAGCCGCCGCCAGCCGTCGCGGCAGCGTCACCGCGAACGTTG
Source organism: Nitratireductor mangrovi (assembly GCF_007922615.2). Classification (NCBI taxonomy): domain Bacteria; kingdom Pseudomonadati; phylum Pseudomonadota; class Alphaproteobacteria; order Hyphomicrobiales; family Phyllobacteriaceae; genus Nitratireductor; species Nitratireductor mangrovi. Next base: position 618,172 of record NZ_CP042301.2, read on the forward strand.
TGTTCTGTCGTCATCTGAATGTCCCCCACGCCGGGAATGCCGCTCGCATGGGGCCTCGGGGCGCCCGGCGCGCCTCGGGGTCGCGAAAGCCAGGCTAACCCCGCCTCGGCAGGGCACCGACACCGCCCCCTTCAAATCCCCGGGCTGCATCGGCATCGCCTGGTCACTCCCTCGGGAGAGTGATTCACCCAAAGTATGACGGCTTCGTTGACGTATGATTAACCCACTGCGGGGTGGTGCGCGCCGGCAGTGAGGTCGGCACTACTCGGTTCGTCGCATTCGGATTTGATACCGGTGATCGCCGACAGCCGATCCGGCATGCTTTGTGCGTTGGCGCGACGGCGTCTTGTGCTTGTTTTTCGCCGCCGTTCGGAGTATGCAGCCGGCCAATTCCGACACAATCGAACCTGAAAGGGGCATTGCATGGCCCGCGTCACCGTTGAAGACTGCATTGACAAGGTCGAGAACCGTTTCGAACTGGTGCTCCTGTCCGGCCACCGCGCCCGCCAGATCTCCCAGGGCATGCCGATCACCGTCGATCGCGACAACGACAAGAACCCGGTCGTCGCGCTGCGCGAGATCGCCGACGAGACGCTTTCGCCGGGCGACCTGAAGGAAGACCTGATCCATTCGCTGCAGAAGCATGTCGAGGTCGACGAGCCGGAGGCCGACGAGCCCGAGGCGATCGAGCAGGGCGACGCCGTCGCCGCCGTGGCCGAGACCGGGGCGGACGACGACGAGCCGGTCTCCTTCGACCGCATGAGCGAGGAGGAGCTTCTGGCCGGCATCGAGGGCCTGGTTCCGCCGGAAAAGAGCGACGACTACTGAGCCGGCTCGCCTCCTGCTTAGTCGCCACTACCACGGCGGCCGAATTTTTCTTATCTAGGGCATGCGCCGTGACTGTCGCGGCGCATGTTTCGTTTGAGGAGGCGGCCATTCGATGATGCGCCAGTATGAGCTTGTCGAGCGCGTGCAGCGCTACAAGCCTGACGTGAACGAGGCGCTTCTCAACAAGGCCTATGTCTACGCCATGCAGAAGCATGGCCATCAGAAGCGGGCATCGGGCGACCCGTATTTTTCGCATCCGCTGGAAGTGGCCGCGATCCTCGTCGACATGCATCTCGACGAATCGACCATCGCCGTTGCGCTGCTGCATGACACGATCGAGGACACCACCGCCACGCGCCAGGAGATCGACGAGCTCTTCGGCAAGGACATGGGCAAGCTCGTCGACGGCCTGACCAAGCTCAAGAAGCTCGACCTCGTCTCCAAGAAGGCGGAGCAGGCGGAGAATTTGCGCAAGCTGCTGCTGGCGATCTCCGAGGACGTGCGTGTGCTCCTGGTCAAGCTCGCCGACCGGCTGCACAACATGCGCACGCTCGACCACGTGCCCGAGGCCAAGCGGCTGCGCATCGCCGAGGAGACGATGGACATCTACGCCCCGCTGGCCGGCCGCATGGGCATGCAGGACATGCGCGAGGAGCTGGAGGAACTCGCCTTCCGCCACATCAATCCGGGCGGCTACCGCGCGGTGACCGAGCGCCTGACGGAGATGTTCGAGCGCAATCGCGGCGTCATCGGCGAGATCGAATCCGCGCTCAACGCGCTGTTTCCGAAATACGGGGTCAACGCCAGGGTCAAGAGCCGCCAGAAGAAGCCGTGGTCGGTGTTCCGCAAGATGGAAACCAAGGCGCTCTCCTTCGAGCAGCTCTCCGACATCTTCGGCTTTCGCGTGCTCGTCGATACGGTCGAGGATTGCTATCAGGCTTTGTGCGCCATCCACACCAGCTGGTCGATGGTGCCGGGCCGGTTCAAGGATTACATCTCCACACCGAAGCAGAACGACTACCGCTCCATCCACACGACCATCGTCGGGCCGTCGCGGCAGCGCGTGGAACTGCAGATACGCACCTTCGAGATGCACAGGGTCGCCGAATACGGCGTCGCCGCGCATTCGATCTACAAGGACCTCGGCACCAAGCCGAACGGCGCTGGCCATGCGATCTCCAAGGAAACCAATGCCTACGCCTGGCTGCGGCGTACGATCGAGTCGCTGTCGGAAGGCGACAATCCGGAGGAGTTCCTCGAAAACACCCGGCTGGAGATGTTCCAGGACCAGGTGTTCTGCTTCACGCCCAAGGGCAAGCTGATCGCGCTGCCGCGCGGCGCCACGCCGATCGACTTCGCCTATGCCGTCCACACCGACATCGGCGACACCTGCGTCGGCGCCAAGGTCAACGGCCGCATCATGCCGCTGATGACCGAACTGAAAAACGGCGACGAGGTCGAGATCGTGCGTTCCAAGGCGCAGGTGCCGCCGGCGGCCTGGGAACAGGTGGTGGTGACCGGCAAGGCGCGTTCGGCAATCCGCCGCGCCACCCGCGCTGCGATCCGCAAGCAATATTCCGGGCTCGGCACCCGCATCCTGGAGCGCGCCTTCGAGCGTGCCGGCCACGACTATTCGCGCGACCTCCTGAAGCCGGTGCTGCACCGGCTGGCGCGCAAGGATGTCGAGGACGTGATCGCTGCGGTCGGCCGCGGCGAACTTTCCTCGCCCGACGTGCTGCGCGCCGTCTTTCCCGACTACAAGGACGAGCGCGTCACCGCCGTCGTGCCCAAGGCGCGCGAGGAGGGCTGGTTCAACCTCAGGAACGCCGCCGGGATGCTGTTCCGGGTTCCCGGCCGCTCCTCGAAGAAGGGCGAGGTGCCGAAGCGCGAGAAGAAAAGCGGCGGCGGCGCGCTGCCGATCCGGGGCGTTGCCGGCGACCTGCCGGTGCGTTTCGCGCCAGAGGGCGCGGTGCCGGGCGACCGCATCGTCGGTATCATGCAGCCCGGTTCCGGCATCACCATCTACCCGATCCAGTCGCCGTCATTGACCGCCTTCGACGACCAGCCCGAACGCTGGATCGACGTGCGCTGGGACATCGAGGAAGGCAACAAGGAGCGCTTTCCGGCGCGCATTTCCGTGACCGCCATCAACGAGCCCGGCTCGCTTGCGGAAATCGCGCAGGTGATCGCGTCGAACGATGCCAACATTCACACGCTCTCCATGGTGCGCACCGCGCCCGACTTCACCGAGATGGGTTTCGACCTCGAGGTATGGGACCTGAAGCATCTCAACCGCCTGCTTGGACAACTTCGCGACACGCCTTCGGTGAGCGAGGCGCACCGCGTCAACGGCTGATTGCAAGGCCGGCCAACCGCCCCGCTTTCGCCCTTAGTCCGTGTTGGCGGCGCCACATTGCGCGGCTATATGTTTGTTAAGCGGGCAGTGGGATAGTTGCGCAGCCGCTTTTGCGGGGGCAGGGCGGCGGGCGCGGATGGCTTTTCTGATTCCCGCAAGGACCGAGGTAACGAGCGACGATGCTGTTTCGGCGCAGAAAGCCGGCAGATGTTTGGGAGCGGACGCGTACGCTGTTCTGGCCGCGCCGTTCGTTCTGGCGTTCGGCGCAATACTACGCCAAGCGCGTGCTGCGGCTGACGGCAACGCCGCATGCGATCGCGGCAGGCATCGCCGCCGGCGTCTTCGTTTCCTTCCTGCCCTTCCTGGGCTTCCATTTCATTTTGGCCGCCGTGCTTGCCTGGGTTCTGGCCGGCAATCTGATCGCCTCCGCCATCGGCACGGCAATCGGCAATCCGCTCACCTTTCCGCTGATCTGGGGATCGACCTACAAGCTCGGCTGCTTCATCCTCGGCAGCCATGACGCATCCGACGGCATCCATTTCGGCCGCCTGCTGGGCCATTTCGAGTTCTGGCAGCTCTGGGATCCGGTGCTGAAGCCGATGGTCGCCGGCGCCATTCCGATCGGCATGGCCTTCGCCCTCGGCTTTTACCTTGTGACGCGGTGGAGCGTCGTCACCTTCCGTCACGAACGCCAGCGCCGGCTGGCCGAGCGCGCGACGCGCCGCGCCGCCCTGTCGCGGGCGCATGCCGGAGCCGTTGCTCGCGGATGATCGTCGGCCTCGGATCCGACCTGATCGACATCAGGCGCATCGAGCGCTCGCTGGAACGCCACGGCGAACGCTTCATCCAGCGCATCTTTACCGATATCGAGCGCGAGCGCTCCGAGCGCCGCAAGACCCGCGCCGCCTCCTATGCCAAGCGCTTCGCCGCCAAGGAAGCCTGCGCCAAGGCGCTGGGCACCGGGATCGCCGACGGCGTCTTCTGGCGCGACATGGGCGTGGTCAACGACGCCGCCGGCCGCCCGACCATGGAGCTTGCCAATGGCGCGGCGAGGCGGCTTGCCGCGCTGATGCCGCCTAGGCACAGGCCGCACGTGCACCTGACCATCACCGACGACTTTCCGCTCGCCCAGGCATTTGTCGTGATCGAGGCGCTGCCCGCCGAATAAGCGCCATCTTTGCCGTGTTTTGCGCCTGATCCTGCCGGCTATTGCGTTGCTCCGCGCCGCCGGAGCCGATATGACCTTCCGGCTGGTGAATCGAGGACCATATGAGCGTGGCTGACAAATCGCAGAAGAAATCCGGCGGCCTTGGCGAAACCGTCAGCGTCATCGTCCAGGCCCTGCTGCTGGCCCTCGTCATCAGGACCCTGCTGTTCCAGCCGTTCTCGATCCCGTCCGGCTCGATGCGCCCGACGCTGCTCGAGGGCGACTACCTGTTCGTGACCAAATGGGCCTACGGCTATTCGCGCCACTCGCTGCCGTTTTCGCCCGACCTGTTCGAAGGCCGCATCTGGGCTTCGCCGCCCGAGCGCGGCGACGTCGCCGTCTTCAAATACCCGCCGGACCCGTCGCTCGACTACATCAAGCGCGTCATCGGCATGCCGGGCGACCGCATCCAGATGCGCGGCGGCCAGTTGTTCATCAATGGCGAGGCGGTGGCGCGCGAAAAGACCGGGCAGATCGACAATCCCGACATCACCGAGGTCGACCGCCCCGTCGACGTCTGGCGCGAGACGCTTCCCAACGGCGTCTCCTACGACACGCTCGACATCACGCCGAACGGCATCGACGACGACACGCGCGAATTCGTCGTGCCGGACGGGCATTATTTCATGATGGGCGACAACCGCGACAACTCCGCCGACAGCCGCCGTTTCGGCTTCGTGCCGGACGACAATCTGGTCGGACGCGCCAACATCATCTTCTTCTCGATCTCCGGCGGCGCCAGCCCGCTCGAGGTCTGGAAATGGCCGACCAACATTCGCGTGTCGCGGCTGTTCAACATGATCCAATGAGTTTCCGCAAGCGACCGTCAGGCGCCGCACTGGTGGAGGCGCTGCGCGAGCGGACCGGTTACGCCTTCCGCGACCAGGACAGGCTGGAGCGTGCGCTGACCCACGCCAGCGCCCGCCGCGGCACCGGCTCCGACTATGAAAGGCTGGAGTTTCTCGGCGACCGTGTGCTCGGCCTCGTCGTCTCCGACATGCTTTTTCATGCCTTTCCGGGCGCGCCAGAAGGCGAGCTCGCCTTGCGCCTCAATGCCCTGGTGAGCGGCGAGGCCTGCGCCGAGGTCGCCGAGGAGATCGGCCTTGCCGATTTCATCCGCGCCGAGGCCGGGCTGCGGTCGGCCAAGGGCCGCAAGGGCCGCAGCACGCGTGCCGACGTCATGGAGGCGCTGATCGCGGCGATCTATCTCGATGGCGGGCTGGAAGCGGTGCGCCCGTTCGTGCTGCGTTACTGGGAGCCGCGCAGCCGGGCGGCGGCGCAGGCCGTGCGCGACGCCAAGACCGAGCTTCAGGAATGGGCGCATCAGTCGGTTGGTACGACGCCGGTTTACGCGCTGAAGGGCCGCGAAGGCCCCGACCACGAGCCGCTGTTCACCGTGACCGTCACCGTCGGCGACCTGCCGCCGGCGACCGGGTCAGGCCGCGCCAAGCGCGAGGCCGAGCAGGCCGCGGCCGGCGCGCTTCTGGTGCGCGAGGGCGTGTGGAACGAGCCGGAGCCCGTGTCATGAGCGGGGCGGGCGGCGAGGGCGGCGCCGCGACCCGCTCCGGCTTCGTGGCGCTGATCGGCGCGCCCAACGCCGGCAAGTCGACGCTGGTCAACCAGCTTGTCGGCACCAAGGTCTCGATCGTCTCGCACAAGGTGCAGACCACGCGCGCCATCGTGCGCGGCATCGCCGTCCACGGCAACGCCCAGATCGTGTTCGTCGACACGCCCGGCATCTTCAGCCCGCGCCGCCGGCTCGACCGTGCCATGGTCACGACCGCCTGGGGCGGGGCCAGGGATGCCGACATCGTCGTGGTGCTGATCGATGCCGAACGCGGCATCAGCGGCGACGCCGAGGCACTGCTCGACCGGCTCGGCGACATCCGCCAGCCCATGCTGCTGGTGCTTAACAAGATCGACCGGGTGAAGCGCGAGACGCTGCTGGCGCTGGCGGCGACGGCGAACGAGAAGGCCGGCTTCGAGGAAACCTTCATGATCTCCGCACTCACCGGCTCGGGCTGCGCAGACCTGCTCGACCATCTGGCGAAACGATTGCCGGAAGGGCCGTGGTATTACCCCGAAGACCAGATTTCCGACCTGCCGATGCGCCAGCTCGCGGCAGAGATCACCCGCGAAAAGCTCTATCTCAGGCTGCATCAGGAGCTTCCCTATTCGTCGCATGTCGAGACCGAGAAATGGGAGGAAAAGCCCGACGGCTCGGTGCGCATCGAACAGGTGATCTATGTCGAGCGCGACAGCCAGAAGAAGATCGTGCTCGGCGCCAAAGGCGAGACGATCAAGGCGATCGGAAGCGCGTCGCGCAAGGAGATAGCCGAGGTGCTGGAGCAGAAGGTGCACCTGTTCCTGTTCGTCAAGGTGCGCGGCAATTGGGGCGACGACCCCGAGCGCTATCGCGAGATGGGGCTCGACTTCCCCGAGTAGCTGACGGCTTCGGCCGCAAACCGTCCGCGTGCGCGAAAGTCGGCGGCTTTCCTTATTTTACATTTGTGTTAAATTGCATTGGAAACCGCCCGCGATCGAACGAAGGGGAAGCCGATGACGACCGAACTCTTCTACCTGTTCCTGTCCACGGTCCTGCTCGGTGTCTTGTGGATACCCTATATCTACGGCCAGGCGACCAAGGTCGGGCCGCTGCAGCCGAAGGAATATGTCGAAGGCCGTCACGCCGAGGTGCCGCACTGGGTGCGTCGCGCCGACCGTGCCCACATCAACCTGGTCGAGCAGTATGGCGCCTTCGCCGGGTTGGTGGTCATCGCCCATCTCGCCGGCGTGCACGACGCGGTGACGGTCTGGTGCGCCGCGATCTTCTTTTTCGCCCGCATCGCCCATGCGGTGATCTACATTGCCGGCGTTTCCGTCTTCATGGCGCGCACGATGGTCTTTCTCGTCGCCTTCCTGGCGCTCGTCGTCTACGCCATCGACATCTTCGTCAGCTTCGAATGGGCGACCGCTTGACCCATAGCGTCCGGCCTGCAACGACCATGCGATGAGGCCCGCGACCGCGGGCCATCACGCGGGACGGCCGGATGATCGGCGAAGTGCTCGAAGGATATGCTGCGGTCGGTGACGACTGGATCGCGCGCAGCGAGGCGATCTCCTGCGAGACGCTGTTTGCGCCCGTCGCCGATCTTTTCCCGCAACGCCCGTTGCGCATCGCCGATATCGGCGCCGGCACCGGGCGCGACATCTGGACATGGCTTGTCCTGGCGCGGCCCTCGCACCTTGGCGAGCCTTGCCAAGTCCCTGAAAACAGTTCAAGCATGAACAATGGAATGGCGTGACGAAGGCATCATCATCGGCACGCGCCGCCACGGCGAGACCAGCCTTATCCTGGAGGTGATGACGCGCGACCACGGCCGTCACCTCGGCCTGGTCCGCGGCGGCCGTTCGCGCAAGCAGCAGCCGGTGCTGCAGCCCGGCAACCGGGTCGAACTCGCCTGGCGCGCGCGCCTCGACGAGCATCTCGGCAATTTTGCCGTCGAACCGGTCGAGCTCAACGCCGCGCGGCTGCTGGCGAGCGCCTGCGCCGTCTACGGCCTGCAGACCATGGCCGCGCATCTGCGGCTGCTGCCCGAACGCGACCCGCATCGGGGCCTCTACGAGACGCTGGAGATTGTCATCGGCCACCTCGACGAGCCCGCTTCGGCGGCCGAACTGATCGTGCGCTTCGAATTGCTGCTCCTCGACGATCTCGGCTTCGGGCTCGACCTGGCGCGCTGCGCGGCGACGGGAACCGGCGACGACCTTACCTATGTTTCGCCCAAGACCGGCCGCGCCGTGTCGCGGCTTGCCGGCACGCCCTATCGCGACCGGTTGCTGCCGCTGCCCGCCTTCCTGCGCGCGGGCTCCGGCCTGCGCGCCGACGCCGCGGCGCTGGAGGACGCCTTCCGCCTGACCGGCTATTTTTTTGCCCGCCACGTCTACGAGCCGCGCGGCATCGAGCCGCCGGAAACCCGCGCCGGCTTTCTGGCTGCGCTGCGGCGCCTGCGCGAGGTGGGCGCGACATCACCAGCGAGGAGCCTTGAATGAGCGAAGTGGAACTTTACCCGGGCTACGTGTCGCCGCTGGGATTGGGGACGATCCCGCATGAGGACATCGAGAAATATACCGGGCTCGAACTGCTCCAGCGCATCGTCGACCGCAAATATCCGGCGCCGTCGATCGGCGCGCGGCTGAATTACGGTCTGGTCGAGGTCTCGGAAGGCCGAGCCGTCTTTCGCGGCGTGCCGGGCGAGCGGCACCTCAACCCGCTCGGCGGCGTCCATGGCGGCTGGGCCGCGACGCTGCTCGATTCCGCGCTCGCCTGCGCCGTGCAGACCTTGCTTGCCAGGGGCGAGGCCTACACGACGGCCGAGTTCAAGGTGAACCTGACCCGCCCGATCACGCCGAAGACCGGCGAGGTGGTCTGCGAGGGGTTCGTCGTGCACAAGGGCCGCACCCTCGCGGTCTCCGAGGCCAAATTGCTCGACAGCAGCGGCAAGCTGCTCGCCTTCGGCACCGAGACCTGCTCGATCTTTCCGGCCGAGAAGCTGAAGCCGCGCTGACCGGTCACGGGCGGCCGGAGGCGGAGAAGTTCCGCCCCCTGCACAGGCTGGATCAGCCGATCCTGGCGCCGTCGGCCCTGGTGATGACCACGACGGCCGGGCGCACCGGCAGCGCGGGGTCGAAATCGGGCCAGCGCGTCGCCGGGTTTTCGTAGGTGGCGAGGCCTTCGTCACCTGGATGCTGGACGGCGAGGAACAGCGTCGCGCCGTCGGGCGTGAACAGCGGACCGCACATTTCCGCGCCCACCGGCACGCGGAAGAACAGCCGCGACGTGCCGCGCGCTTCGCCTTCGGTGTCGACCGCCCACAGGCCGTCGGTGCGTCCGGTGGCTTTCTGGCTGTTGCCGTCGGTCGAGACCCACAACCGCCCGTCGGCGTCGATGGCGCAATTGTCGGGCATGCCGAACCAGCCATTCGCGGTCGTGGCCGCCGAGAAGGTGGCGCCGACCTCGGCGACGCTCGGATCGCCGCATCTGAGCAGGATTTCCCAGGTCGAGCGCGTCGAGGCGAAATCGCCGCCAGTCTCGCTGATCTCGATGATGTGGCCGAAGGCGTTTCCGGCGCGCGGGTTGGCGGCGTTGAGGTCGTCGGCCTTGCGGCGCGTATTGTTGGTCAGCATCACGTAGACCTTGCCGGTCTTCGCGTTGGGTTGGACGTCTTCCGGCCGGTCCATCTTGGTCGCGCCGAGCAGGTCGGCGGCGCGGCGGGTCTCGATCAGAATGTCGGCCTGGCCGGCGAAGCCGTTTTCGGCCGTGAGCGGGCCTTCGCCGTGCGTGAGCGGCATCCAGTCGAGACTGCCGTCCTCGTTGAACTTCGCCACGTAGAGCGTGCCCTCGTCGAGCAGGTCCATGTTGGCGGCGCGGTCGTCGGCGTTGAAGGTGCCGGTCGAGACGAATTTGTAGACATAGTCGAAACGCTCGTCGTCGCCCGAATAGGTCACGACGCGGCCGTCCGGATTGACGATGGTTTCGCAGCCTTCATGCTTGAAGCGGCCAAGCGCCGTGCGCTTCTTCGGCACCGAATTCGGGTCCATCGGATCGACCTCGACGATCCAGCCGAAACGATTGGGCTCGTTCGGCTCCTTGGCAACGTCGAAACGGTCGTGGAACGCGCCCCAATTGTACCAGCCTGCCGGCACGCCGACGCGTCCGTAGTTGGCTGCCTCGGGATGTTCCGGCTCGCCCTCCCTGGTCAATTCGCCCGTGAAATAGCCGTGAAAATTCTCCTCAGCCATCAGGTAGGTGCCCCACGGGGTGAAGCCGCCGGCGCAGTTGTTGAGGGTGCCGAACACCCTGGTGCCCGACGGGTCGGCCTTTGTCTTGACGCGGTCGTGGCCGGCGACCGGGCCGGACAGGGTCATCTCCGTGTCGACGGTGATGCGCCGGTTCATGGCCCCGTCGAGCACCGGCTGCCACTTGCCGTTGGTCTTGCGGATCTCGATGATGGTGCCGCCATGCGCCGCCATCTCGATGTCGACGAGGTCCCTGGTGTACTCGCCGGTCTTGACCTTCTCGACCTCGACCGGCTCCTGGCCTTCCTTCTCGATCTTCTCCTTCACCACCATGGCGAAGCCGGGAAACATCAGCTCTGCATTGGTGTATTCGTGGTTGACCAGCAGCAGGCCGTGTTCGGCCGAGCCTTCGAGCGGCACGAAGCCGATATAGTCGTTGTTGTAGCCGAACTGGCGCGCCTGGGCCGCGGCAGTCTGGTTGGCAGGGTCGAATTCGGGCGAATCGGCGAAAACCTTGTCGCCCCAGCGCAGCAGGACGTCGGCGTCATAACCCTCGGCGACATGATGCGTCTCGTCCACGCCGGCCTCGATTTCGGTGAAATCGAATGCGGAGGCCGACGCGGCCTTCGCCTCGCGCGCGCTCAACAGGGCAAGCGGGCTGACCGTGGCGCCGATCGCCGCCACCGCCAGCGAGCCGCCGAGAAAGCCGCGCCGCGAGTAGCGGCGGTTGATGATGTCGCCGAGCGTCGGATTGGCGCTCGGGTTGCGGCCGACATCCTCCGATTCCTCGCGGATGTCGGTGGGTGTCCTGATATCTGACGGGTCGATGCGCTCGTTCATGCCTGCCTCCTGGGTGGGTCTGCGAAACCACCCGGGATTTAGGCCGCCGGCTGTTGCATCCGCATGACGGAAGCCGGCTAAGGCAGGGTGATTTTCCCTATTCGGCCGCCGCCAGGGCAGGGCGCTCCACAGCAGCCTCGCGGATCGGCCAGTGCACGATCGCCGCGAAGATACCAAGCGCCACACCCAGCCACCAGACCGCGTCGTAGGACCCGTAGATGTCGTAGAGATAGCCGCCGAGCCAGACGCCCAGGAAGGAGCCGATCTGGTGTGACAGGAAGACGATGCCGCCCAGCATGCCGAGATGGCTGGTGCCGAACATGATCGCCACCAAGGCGTTGGTCGGCGGCACGGTCGACAGCCACAGCAGCCCCATGATGCCGGCGAAGACGATGACGGTGGCTGGCGTCTGAGGCAGAAGCAGGAACGCCGTTACCAGCACCGACCGGCCGATATAGATCCAGGCCAGGAAGATCGGCTTCGAATAACGCTGGCCGATGAAGCCCGAGGCGAGCGAACCGATAATGTTGAAGAAGCCGATCAGCGCCAGTGCGATCACCGCGTAACGGGCCTCGATGCCGATATCGGCGACATAGGCCGGAAAATGCGCGGTGATGAAGGCGACCTGGAAGCCGCAGACGAAGAAGCCTGAAACCAGCAGCAGGTAGCTGTGGTGGCCGAGGGCCTCGCGCAGCGCCTGGCCGACGCTCTGTTCGATCTCGGTCTGGCTGACCGAGCCGCTCCTGGAGTTGCCGCGCAGCGGGATGGCCAGCACCGGGATGGCAAGCATCATGAAGCTCATCACGATCAGCGAATCGTACCAGCCATAGGTGTCGATCAGCCCCTGGCTCAGCGGCGCGAAGAAGAACATGCCGGCCGAACCGGCCGCCGTGCCGATGCCGAAGGCGAGGCTGCGGTTTTCCGGCGCGACGTTGCGGGCAAACGCCGCGAGCACGATGCCGAACGATCCCGCCGCCACGCCGAGGCCGACCAGCAGGCCGCCGCCGACATGCAGCATCGTCACGCTGTCGGCGTTCGCCATCAGGTAGAGGCCCGTCGCATACATGACGCCCGAGAGCGCCAGCACGCGCCAGGTGCCGAACTTGTCGGCGATGGCGCCGAAGACCGGCGTGCCCAGGCCCCAGGCGAGGTTCTGGATCGCCATGGCGAGGCCGAAGGTGGTGCGGTCCCAGCCTTTCTCTGCCAGCATCGGCAACTGGAAAAAGCCCATCGCGGAGCGCGGACCGAAGGTCAGCGCCGCTATGAGACAGCCGCAGATGATGATCAGCCACGGAAGCGTGGACCTGCTCTGCGCGGTGGCCGAAATGCTCGCCATGTCGAAGGACTCCGATTTGGAGGCCGACACTAGCGGTTTCGTTGATTCATTCCAGTGAATTGGACGCGCTGGATCAATCAGTTTTTTTGATCTGACGCAGCAGCGGAACGCTCTCGCGCCCCGCCGCCCGGTTTTCGTGCGTGGCGGCGTCTCAGGCGTTCTGCGCCTGCGGCTGGCCGATCAGATGCACATCGCGCTGCGGGAACGGGATCGAAATGCCCCTGGCGTCGAAGGCGAGCTTCGCCGCCTTGGTGAGGTCGAGCTTGGTCTGGAACCAGTCCGGCGTCTTGGTCCAGTAGCGCACCGTCACCGCCACCGCGCTGTCGCCAAGCTCGCCGACGAACGTCGTCGGCGCCGGCTCGGCAAGCACCCGGTCGTCACCGTCGATCAGGCCGGCAAGCGTCGTCTGCGCGAGGTCGATGTCGTCGTCATAGCCGATCCCGATGCTGATGTCGGCGCGGCGCACCGCATTGCGGGAATAGTTGGTGACTGGCGAGTTCCAGAGTTCACTGTTGGGAGCCAGCACGAACAGGCCGTCGATCGACTTGAGCTCGGTCGCAAACAGGCCGATCTCGACGATGGTGCCGGAAACGCTGCCGGCATCGACATATTCGCCGACCCGGAACGGCCGCAGGACCAGGAGCATGATGCCGGCGGCGATGTTTTGTAGCGTGCCCTGCAGCGCCAGGCCGATCGCGAGGCCGGCGGCGCCGAGGGCGGCCAGGATGCTGGCGGTCTGGACGCCGAACTGGGCCAGAACCGCGACGATGCTGATGATCAGCACGCCGTAGCGGGCGACCTTGGAAAAGAAACGCTTGAGCGTCTCGTCGAAACCGCGGACGCGGCCAAGACCGCGATAGGAGGCGCGTTCGACGACGCCTGCCGCGACGAAGCCGGCGATCAGGAGGATGATCGCACCCAGGATCGAGAAGGAATATTCGACGGCGAGCGCGCCCGCCTGCTGCATTCCTCCGGAGACCGCCGCCATCAGCCCCGACATGTTCGTTTCGATTTTTTCCATGTTCTCCTGCCTGAACTCCAATGTCGCCCCTTGGGCTGTTCGATTCCTATTAGAAAGGATCGGCCGGGGCGATGAAAGCCGCGTACCGGCCGTCAGCCTTAACATGCGGCGGAGTGCGGATAGCGGAGGGTGACGCGCAGGCAGCGTTCACGGCCGTCGCCACAATTCCGTCTCAATTCCGGCGCGTTGGCAATTTTCAGCTTGGGCTCCATGATGCCCGGTGCAGGCGCTCCCTGATCGAGGGGGCCAAAGGGCCGATCATGGGATGTGAAGTCCGCATGCCATCATCCATCCGACAGGCGGAACCGCGCGACATCGATGCGCTCGTGGCGATCGAGAACGCCGTCTTTTCGACTGACCGCATCTCGCGCCGCTCGTTCCGGCAACTGATCGAAAGCGACAGTGCGAAGCGGTCGACGCTGATTCCCCAATTCTCGCGCAGGCCAGACTAATATAGGAAATATCGAACTAAGGCGCGCGGGAGGAACACGTGCTCGAAAGATCGGACACAACCACGAAAATCGTTTGTGTAGTTCCGCTCATGTTTGGCTCTCGACCTAGGCTCCGCGACGATGTCGCCGGAACGGCGTCGGGATGGGAGCGCTCGAGTTGGCATAGCTGGTTCCCCGAACAGCTGCGTAACTCGTTTCCGCGTACGACAATCTTTACAAACATAATTCAGTTATCACCGATATCGGAACTGGATCGCCATTTAGACATGGCGGATTTCTCCAGTTGGCTTATCTTCTTTGACGACCGCTTGGGCGCGGCGGTTTTTTGTTTTGATACTTCAATTGGCGGGCTTTCGAGCGCCGAACTATCTGAAATTTATGGAAATTTGTGTACGATGCAGGAGCGGAGCGTTGAATCTGCTATTCTGTCTCTGCTCCATCATGACGACCAGAAAGCTCGCGCTAGATTAGCACTTACATGGAGCTTTTCTATCAACATAATAAAAATTGCTGATAAGATCGAGATGGATGCTGAGTCGATGCGGCAGTTTGTGACGATTTGCGGAGGCAGCGACCTAGGAGGACATCATCAATTCGATTCCGAAGAAGTGCTTCATCTCGTCGGTGCGACTGGTTCTCTTGCAATTGTAATAAAGGATAGCCCGAAAAAGAAGAATTGGCAGCGCATTATTGGACTATGGACGGCATTTTATTCGTACTATGCTGCATCAATCAATGACTACTCTCGGCTGGCGCGCGAGAACGCTAATGCGCCGAAAAAGCATACACGTCGTCAGCTTCTGGAGAGCATAAGATATCATGATGAGAGTTATCGATACATAACGAGCAGAATAAGTCTTTTCGATCCACTCAGTATATGTACAAGATCTTTCGATAGCCAGATATACGAAAATTGCTGGAAGACACTGGATGTCGAGTCTGATTCTGTGAAGCTGGAGCGTATGTCGAATTTTTTCCTGGAGAGCGCCAGAGGAGCCCAAGCCGAACTTACTCGCCGTTACGAAAGGGTCGTGGAGCTTGTCCTGTTCTTATTGGCTTTCACGCAAGTGCTGCCAATATTTGAGTGGCTTATCGGATGGGCAGCAAATCTAATGGGTATGAACACATCGATTGATGGTACGAAGTTGGCAGCCTTAGCATTTTCTATAAGCTTGTTTATTCTTGTTTACATTTATGCATACAAAAGGAGCAACTGATGAGCAATGTGCGGAAGGCTGAGTACCGAGACGTAGAAAGTCTTCTTGTCATCGAGAAGTTATGCTTTAATCAGGCATATTACTCGCGAATGACGCCACGGCAGTTCTATAGACATTTATCCAGTCCGAACGCTTTGCTTCTCGTCGTTGAAGATGACAGCGGTACGGTGCAAGGATACGCTCTCGGGTTCCTTCACGGAAAACGGAAGGCGCTCAGGTTCTACTCATTGGCCGTTGCACCCGATGCGCAGCGCGGCGAATACGGAAAGCAGCTTTTTGGTGCAATTGAACAGCGGGCTCAAGAAATGGGACTTGGGGTGCAATGTGAAGTACGCGAAGACAATGAAAAACTAATAAATCGGTACACGAAACTTGGGTATAGAAAATATAAGACAGTAAGAGATTATTATCCAGACGGCGCAGCATGCATAAAGATGGTGAAAGAGTTTCTCTAGAAAATTATATCTACTATGTATTTTTCGTATGCGGATAGCGTACTATGTAAACCGTTGTGCAGGAAGCTCTCGAAAAAACGTAGGTCGATTTTTGTTTCATATTGACCTGACAGCGGATCGTATATTGCCATGTCTGCGCCCGGCTTGAAGGTAATCCAGTGGTATTCGTTTGACATAGAATAAGCGCGCATACTGCATAATAAGAGAGCAGGAGTGTCGGGCAAAAATTGTTTAGCTGATTTCATTTCATTTATGGTTATCAGTCGACCTAGTGCGTCAGCAAAGGCAAGGTTATCATTCTCAACTTGGCGTATCACGGTTTTCTGCACTTCACTACGAACAGTGCGCGCGAAACTGAAGTCCGACTTGGTGCGAATGAGTTTGAGCTTCTGATTGTGCTTATCGGCAGCTCTCAGCAGACCAGCGCCGTCGCAGCCAGCTGGTCCCTGGCCCATGAAAACGGTGTTTGCTGTGCGCCACAAATCGATCTGATTGCCAAGGTCATTGGCTATGATAGACCCTTTCCACGAGAGAAGTGTGATCAACGCGGCCGGACCGCACAGAAAGGGTAGCGCCTGCGACATGACCGTCCTCGTTGAACTGGTGGATTAGCAGCGATGGCTTCGTGGGTTATCCTTGTAGGCCGGATCAGCGACGTTGACCACTCGGCTACTCCGCACAAGATCATCACCAACCGCGACTACCTCGCCCATCCGGCGCTGTTTCGCGGCCAGCGCCCCAACGTCATCAACCTTTCCAACAATTACGGCTACCAGAGCAGGGGCTACTACGCCTCGCTGCTCGCCTCCTCGCGCGGCCACCGGGTCATCCCTACCGTGGAAACGATGATCGATCTTTCCGAGCGTAAGCTTTACGAAAACGCACTGCCGGAGCTTGAACAGGCGCTGAACCGCTGCCGCAAGGAGCTTGGCGGCGAAATCCCGTCGCGCCTGACCGTCTTTTTCGGCATCGCGCCGAGCAAGGCGTCCGACCGCTTCGCACGGCTCCTGTTCGACTGGTTCCGGGCCCCGGCGCTGGAGGTCGCCATACGCGACGAGAAAGGCTGGGCGTCGATCCGCAAGATCGGTTTCTTGCCACTCGCCCGCATGAGCGAAGCCGAGAAGGAGCGCTTCGTCGCCTGCCTCGGCACCTATACCAGCCGCGAATGGCGCGATTCGCGCACCCGCACCCAGGCCCGCTACAGCTTCGCGACCCTGGTCGATCCCAACGAGGAACTGCCGCCCTCGGCGATTAGCTCGCTGCGCCACTGGGCGCGGGTGGCCGAGAAGATGGGCGTCGAGGTCGAGCCGATCACGAAGAAGGACCTTGCCCGGCTGGCCAACTACGACGCTCTCTTCATCCGCGAGACGACCGCGATCTCCAACCATACTTACCGCTTCGCACGCCGCGCCCAGCAGGAAGGCATGCCGGTCATCGACGATCCGCTGTCGATGATCCGCTGCACCAACAAGGTCTATCTCAACGAGCTGATGACCCTGAACAAGGTGCCGGTGCCGCCGACGGTGATGATCGCCGGTCCCGCCGACCTTGAGATCGCCGCCCAGACGCTGGGCTTTCCGCTGGTGCTCAAAATCCCGGATTCCTCGTTCTCGCGCGGCGTCAAGAAGGCCAGTTCGCCCGCCGAACTGAAGGCGCTGGCGACGCAATGGCTCGCCGATTCGGATCTCCTGATCGCGCAGAAGTTCCTGCCGACCGAATATGACTGGCGCATCGGCGTTCTGGGCGGCGAGCCGCTGTTTTCGGTGCACTACCTGATGGCGAAGAAGCACTGGCAGATCGTCAACCACGAACGCGGCGGCAAGCCGGTGGAGGGCGGCTTCAAGTCGTTCACGCTCGCCGGCACGCCGCAGCATGTCATCGATGTCGCCGTGCGCGCCGCCCGCTGCATCGGCGACGGGCTCTACGGCGTCGACCTCAAGGAGACGGCCGAGGGCGTCTACGTCATCGAGGTCAACGACAACCCCAATCTCGACCATGGCTGCGAGGACGCCGGCGAGAAGGACGTGGTGTGGCAGCGCCTGACGCAATGGTTCATCGACCGGCTCGAGCGCCAGGGGCGGTAGCCGGTCTGAAGGCCGGGCCGGCGTTTCGTGGCGCCAGCCCGGCAAGCCGGCCTAGTCCGGATCGGGGCGAACGATCGCCGTCGTGGCGACCGGCTGAAAGTCTTCGCTTTAGGCGCCGATCCTGCGGCCATGTTCGCGGATCGCGTCGGGATCGCGGGCCTCATAGATGCACACCGATCCGACGCGGCCGTCGTCCTCCTTCACCGCATAGGAGCGGATCCAGCGCACCCGGTCGGTCATTTCTTCGCCGACCCGCGCCGACTCCGCGGCGGCAGCCTCCATTTCCGTTTCGTTCGCCCACATGCCGCGACGGCGGATGACATAAAGGTCCATTTCGATTCTCCTCGGTTGCGGCCCTTGTGACCATGAAAGGAAGAATGGCCCTGTCGTACGCTGGCCTGAAGTGGACGATCCCGACATTGAACGGTGGCAAATCTGCCGATCTGCCTTCGGGGTCTGGAAATTTCGGCTCGCTGCCCGATAATCGGGACCATGGTTGAGACAAGCCGCAAGCCTGTGCTCGACGTTGCGATCCTGCTTGCCAACGACGGCTACGCGTCGACCGCGGTCGGGCCGATCGAGGTCTTTGCCGCCGCCGGCAAGATGTGGAACGAGATGAGCGGCCGCCCGGTCCGGCCACGCTTCCGGGTGACCATGGTCTCGGTGGATGGCGCCCCGATCGAAAGCGCCTACGGGCTGAAGATACAGCCGGATGCAAGCATCCACGACGTTAGCCATGCCGATGTCGTGTTCGTGTCGGCATCCGGCCCGACGCCGTCACAATGGATCGACCGCCATCGCGGCGTGTTGCCGTGGCTTCTCGACTGGCGCCGGCGCGGCGCGATGCTGGCCGGCGTTTGTTCCGGCGTTGCCTTTCTCGCCGAGGCCGGGCTGCTCGATGGCCGTCGCGCCACAACCCACTGGGGGGTGGCGGAGGATTTCCGGCACCGCTACCCGGATGTCGACTGGCGCACGGACCTCCTGATTACTGAAGACCAGGGTCTTTTCTGCGGCGGTGGCGTCAACGCATCGACCGATCTGAGCCTTTACCTGGTCGAGCGGTTATGCGGACGCGAGGTCGCGATCCAATGCTCCAAGGCGCTCATTCTCGACATGCCGCGCCTTCACCAGTCCGGCTATGCATTTCTCCCTGTCGCGCGAAGTCACGGCGATCCACGGGTGAGGGACGTCGAGGAATATCTGCATGCCAATTTCCGTGACTGTCCGCCCACCGAAGATGTGGCGCGCCAAGTCGGAATGAGCCCGAGGACGCTTGTCCGCCGCTTCAAGGCGGCCACCGGACACCTTCCGGGCGAATACCTGCAGATGATCCGTGTCGCCGCCGCCAGGCAGTTGCTCGAGGACGGCGAGCCTTCGGTCCAGCAGGCTGGTCTCAAGGTTGGTTACGAAGACACCGCCCATTTCCGGCGCGTCTTCAAGCGCCACAGCGGACTGACGCCATCCGCCTACCGCGAGCGTTTTCGGCTGCGGCAGTCCAGCGGATGAGGCCCCTGCGGCCCGCTGCGATCCGATCATGTCGGCCTGCGTGCGCTAGAGGTCGCTCCCCGGCCGGGCATCGGGGTGGCCTTCGGTTGCCGGTTCCCGCGCGGGCGGCGGCAATGCCGGCCCACTGCCGCGAAGCGGACGTGTCTGCCCGAGCAATAGCGGGCGGTGCTTGACGATCGCCTGCGCCATGAAGTCGAAGAAGACCCGCACCTTCGGCCGCTTGTGAAGGTCTGGATGGGTGAGGATCCACAGTCCGCCGGTCAGGCCCGGTTGCGGGTCGAGCACCCGGACCAGGTCTTCCTCCGGGTCCCCGATCTGGCAGGGCAGCAGTGCCAGCCCGAAACCCGCCTTTGCAGCCTGCAGCAGCCCCAGCACGCTGTTGCTGCGGGTGGTGATCTCGCAACGCGGCGCGACTTCCCGCAGCCAGCGGGCGGCGGTGATGTCTTCGATGACGCCTTCGAAGCCGATGACACGGTGAGCGTTGAGGTCGTCGGGCGTGGCTGGAGCGCCGTGGCGTTCGACATAGTCGCCGGTCGCGTAGACGGCCCAGGTCTGGTCGCTCAGTTTTCGACCGACCAGGGTGCTGCTCCCCGGCGGACCTGCCCTGAGGGCGACATCCGCCTCGCCGGCGCCGAGGTCGGCGTATCTTTCCTCGATCATCAGGCTGACCTTGATGTCCGGATGATGCCGCTCGAATTCGCGGATCAGCCGCGGCACCAGCCCCAGGGCGACGGCCGAAACCCGCAGCGAGCCGGTGAGCGTGCTGTCGAGCGCGGCCGCGCGTCGTGTCAGTTCCAGAACGGCGGTTTCGACCGAACCGGCGTTGGCGACCAGCGCCTCGCCTTCGGGGGTCAGGCGGTAGCCCTGCCGCTGCTTCTCGAACAACCTCAGACCAAGCCCGGCCTCGAGTGCGGCGAGACGGCGCACCACCGTGGACTGGTTGACGCCAAGCTGCCGGCCGGCCGCCGCCGTGCTGCCGGAGCGCGCGATGGCGAGGAAATAGCGCAAATCGTTCCAGTCGATCATGGCGCGGGATTATGCATTTTTGCCGCGACAAGCGCCACAATCGCTGATGGCCCGGTGCCACCCTCGGGCGTATCAGTCGCGCCCGCCGCCAGAGACGGGCGGCATGGACCGATTGGACGAGAAACGATCATGACGACACAGATACGAGCAGCCGTTCCGGCGGATGCCGAAGCTTGCGGCCGCATCATGTACGAGGCGTTCGCGGCTGTCGCCCACAGGCACGGCTTCGAGCCCGATTTTCCCTCGGCGGAGGCGGCCATCGGCCTGGCAGCCGCACTCACTCGATCCGGCACCACCTATGGCGTGGTGGCCGAGCGTGACGGCCGGATCATCGGCTCCAACTTCCTCAAGGAGAGCGATTCCGTGCGCGGCGTCGGCCCGATCACGGTCGCCCCCGGCTTCCAGGGCGACGGCACCGGGCGACGCCTGATGCAGGCGGTGATCGAGCGCGGCAACGGAGCCGACAGCGTGCGCCTGCTGCAGGACGGCTTCAACATGGGATCGCTCGGCCTTTATGCCTCACTGGGCTTTGCCGTGCGCGAGCCGGTGGTGGTGATGGCCGGCACGCCCGACGGCAAGGCCAAGGGCGACGTCGAGGTCCGGCCGCTGCTGGAGGAGGACATCGATGCCTGCGACGCGCTCTGCAAGCGCGTGCATGGCTTTTCGCGTCGCTCCGAACTGGTCGATGCCGTGCGCGATCTCGCGCCGATGGTCGCCGTCAGGGAAGGGCGTGTCGTCGCCTACGCTACCGAGCCCTTGCGCTGGATCATCAGCCATGCCGTCGCCGCGACGACCGATGACATGGAGGAGTTGCTTCTCGGCGCGGCACGGCTTGCCGGCGCTCCGCTGTCGTTCCTGCTGCCCACCCGCCAGGAAAAGCTCTTCCGCCGCTGCCTGGCGCTCGGTCTGCGTGCGACCAAGCCGATGACGCTTATGACGCGCGGACGATATGACACCCCGGCGGGCGTCTACATGCCCTCGGTCTTCTATTGAGCCGAAAACGGGCGGTCCGGCGCGGCCGGACGACATCCTCCCAGAGAAAGGAAATCATGATGGATGACATGGCAACAGGCTGTGACGTGGCGCCCGGCGCATCTGCCGGTACGGTCGCGAGCACGGGCGACGTGGGCCAGACCGCCGCGAGCGACGGTTTGCATCGTGGCCGCTGCTTTTGCGGCACCGTGGAGATCGAGGCAAAGGGCACGCCGCTGGAAATGGGGTATTGCCATTGCAGTTCCTGCCGCTCCTTCACCGGAGCGCCCCTCAATGCCTTCACGCTGTGGAAGGCGGAGCAGGTGCGGGTCGTGCGGGGCGAAGAACATCTGGGCCACTTCAACAAGACCGGCATGAGCGACCGGCAATTCTGCACGAAGTGCGGCGGCAACGTGATGACAGGCCATCCCGGCCTCGGTTTCACGGACGTCTTTGCTGCCATCCTGCCGAGCGTGAAGTTCGAGCCCTCGGTGCATCTCAACTATGCCGACACCGTGCTCCCGATCCATGACGGCCTGCCGAAACTGCGTGATTTCCCGGCGCATGCCGGCGGGTCCGGCGAACTGCTGCCGGAAGATCCGCAGCTGTTCTGACCTGGTACGGACGGGAAAGGCGCGTTTCTCGTCGTGTGGCTCGGCGGCGCCCGGATCGCAGACGCGGTCCGCCCGGCAAGAAATCCGGGAACGTTTTCGCAACGGCGGCATCCAATGGACCGAAATCCCCGCGTTGTGCGGGGATCGTCCACGGGAGATTGCCGTCATGAAGACCCTATCCGCCTCGCTCGCCTTCCTGCTCGCCGGATCGTTCGCCGCGCTCGCGAACGACGTCCCGGCCGAGATCGCCAAGTCGCCTCCCGGCGGTGCCTACCAGGCTGTCTCCGGGCTGGTGAAGCTGCCCGACTTCATTCCGGGCCTCGGCCAGCTTTTCGTCGACCCGTCGACCCTGCCGGCCGGGCCGTTCCTCGCCTATGACCGCGACGGGGAACTGGTGAGCACCATCTACATGCTGCCGGTCGACGACCTCGCCGACCCGGACAAGCGCTTCGACGACCTCCTTTCGCCGGCCGGCAGCGTCGATCACATCGACGTCTATCACAATGCCGGCCATCCGGGCGTGGAGATGCCACACGCGCATATCGTGCTGTGGCACGTTCCGGCCGCGGAAGAAGCGCGGGTGGCGCAGTGATCGTCACGCGGCGCACTCTGCTCGGGCTCGGCGGCGGTTTCGCCGCCGGCCTGCTCCTCCGCCCGGCCTTCGGCGCAGGCAGAACAGCCGAAATCGCAATGGTTGGCAACAGCGACGGCTCGCGCGTCGGCTTCGATCCTGTCGGGCTGCATGTCGCCCCCGGTGCCAGGGTACGCTGGGTCAATCGCGATGCCGGCAACAGCCACACGGCGACCGCCTATCATCCGGACCTTCTGGACCGGCCAAGGCGCATCCCCGACGGCGCCGAGCCCTGGGACTCGGACTATCTGCTGCCGGACGAGGTCTTCGCGGTGACACTGACCGTCCCCGGCGTCTATGATTTCTACTGTGTGCCGCACGAGCATGCCGGCATGGTCGGGCGGATCGTCGTCGGCGAGCCGCCGCGCGGCTGGCAGGACTATGCCGGCGGTGGAGACACGGAGGGGGCGCTGCCGCACGCTGCCCTGGACAGGTTTCCGTCCGTCGAGGCGATCATGCAATCCGGCATCGTGCGCGAGGGTTAGAAAACGTCATGCAGGCACTGGCTAGACACATGGGCGCCGACGCCGTCCGGCTGGACGAGACGGCCCTGGTCGATCTCGCCCGCGGTGGCGACGAGGCCGCCGTCCGCATCCTCGTCCAGCGCTACAACCGTCGGCTCTACCGGGTGGCGCGGGCCGTGCTGCGCGACGACGCCGAGGCCGAGGATGTGGTGCAGGAGGCGCATGTCAGCGCTTTCTCGGCCCTCGACCGCTTTCATGGCCGGTCGAGCTTCGCGACCTGGATTACCCGCATCGCCATCAACGCCGCGCTGGCGCGCCGGCGGCGGCGAAGGCCGGCGCTGCCTCTGGAAGCGGCGGAGAGCGAAAACGGCGGGGCCGCGCGTGTGATCGCCTTCCCAGCCGTCCAACCGAACCCGGAGCAGGCCATGGGCCGGTCACAGGTACGCGAACTCTTGCAGCAGGTCGTCGAGGAGTTGCCCGATGCGTTCCGCATCGTCTTCATACTGCGCGACATCGAGGGCATGAGCGTGGAGGAGACCGCCGGTCACCTCGACATCAAGCCGGCGACCGTCAGGACCAGACTGCATCGTGCGCGCGGCATGATGCGCGCCGGCCTTGCCCGCCATGCCGCCGAAAGCCTGCCGGACCTGTTTCCCTTCGCCGGCAGCCGCTGCGACAGGATGGCCGGGCGGGTAGTGCGGTCGCTGAAGCAGGCGAGGGCGTAGCTCGCCGTCAGGTGTGCAGCGCCTCGATCGCATCGAAGCGGGCAAGAAACGCCTTCTGCACGGTCTTGGCAGGCAACGGCCTGAGGTCGAGGGCGTCGGCGGAGATGCCGCGCGGCCGTCCGAAGAAGCGGTTCGCCTCCTCGACCGCGAAGCCCGCGAGTTCGGTTGCCTCGTACCAGGCGGCGACCTGGTCGGCGCGCTTGATCGAGGTCTTCAGCCTCTCCGCCCGCTCCGGGAGCGAGAAGCGGCGGTGGACCGCCGCCTGCAGGCGTTGCTCCACGGCCTTGTAGCCGCCGCCGACCACCGCCTTGAACGGCGAGATCATGTCGCCGATGACATATTCGGCCGCGTCGTGCAGCAGCGCCGCGAGCAGCGCGGTTGGCGCTGCGTTGGGATGGCGCAGCCGGTAGATGTGCTCGACCAGCAGCGAGTGCTGCGCGACCGAGAAGGCGTGGTCGCCATGCGTCTGGCCGTTCCAGCGCGCCACGCGCGCCAGCCCGTGCGCGATGTCGGCAATCTCGATGTCGAGCGGCGAGGGGTCGAGCAGGTCGAGCCGGCGTCCCGACAGCATGCGCTGCCAGGCCCTCGGCGGCGCTCCGGCGCGGTCGGCCATCACGCTCCGGCCTCGCCGGCAGCAGCTTGGGGAAACCCGAAGCGGGCACCGGGCGGGATCGACGCGGTGACCGGTACGTCGCCGGCCAGCACCGGCTCGCCGGCGTCGATGGCTTCCTTCACGCGGTCGATGCGCAGGATTGCGAGTCCTGTTTTGCCTGCAACCGTTCCGAGTGTGCCGGCGGCGCGGCCGGCGGTCGTCACGGCCGTGCCGGGCGCGGGCAGGGCGGTCTCGCCCTTTACGATCAGCACGCGCCGGCGTGCGGTGCCGCGATGCTGCATGCGGCTGACCACCTCCTGGCCGACATAGCAGCCCTTCTTCAGCCCCAGCCCGCCATTCTGGTCGAGCAGCACGTCGTGCGGGAAGGCATCGCCGAGTTCGTAGTCGCTGCCGCTCTCGGCAACGCCATGGGCAACGCGCAACGCCGTCCAGGCCTCGATCGCCTCCGGTGGGATCCCGGCGGTGGCGCGGTCGCCGAAACTGCGCTGCACGGCCAGCGCCTCGGGGAAGCGGGTGTCGCGATAGCCGGTTGAATCGGGTTGTGAAGAAGCTGAATCGGTTTGCGAGGAACCTGACTCATTCTGCAAACTATCAGAATCATTCTGCCAGGAAACGCTCACAACGCTTTGTTCTCGCGTCGTAATGTCGGCCTTGGCGCGCAGCTTGTAGAGCCTCAGCCGGCGCCGGAAATCCTCCGCGATGTCGCTCCGGCACTCGATCAGGAAGCCGTCGGCGCCCTCGCGCACGATCATGAAGTCGAACAGGATCTTGCCTTGCGGGGTCAGCAGTGCGCCCGGTTTGGCCTCGCCCTGGCCGAGCGCGCCGAGGTCGGTGGTGAGGATATTCTGGAGCAGGTGCTCGGCATCGGGACCGGAAACGGAAATGATGGCGCGGTCGGGCAGGTCGATCGAGGGCATGGTGAAACTGCGGTGTCGGTTGGGGTTCAGGCTCTACCTAAGCCTGCCGCAGCAGGGCGACAAGCCGCAACGCCATGATAGCGACGGTTTGCTGTCCCATGCTGACGCGGCAGCGACCGCTCAGTCGCCGGCCGGGGCCTCGCCCCCGGCAGGGCGCGCACCGCGCCGGCGCAACTGTTGCGCGAGCGCGCGCAGCCGTTCCGCTCCCTGGGCGCTGACGCCGCCGCCGGCATAATCGCGCCTCACCGCCTCCTCCAGATCGTCGGCGATGGTGTCGAGCGTGGTCGTGTCGCGACGCTCCGGATCGTGCAGTTCGAACAGGTTGATCCAGCGATCGGTGTCGCGGCCGAAATGCATCAGCCGGTCGAAATAGACATCGGGATCGCGCGAGGAAATGGCGCCGGCGATCGCCGCCACGATCGACAGCGGGCTCATCACGATGTCGCGCAGGCCGTCGGCGAAAAGCTTGAACTGGAAGATGGCGACGCGGCGGAAGAGTCTGCCGCGGCTGGTCTTGCGCTGCGTGCGCAGCGCGCGGTCATGCGACGGAACGGTCTCTTCGTAGGTGTCCATCGGCCTCCCTCCGGCAATTTTCATATGGGGGCCAGGTTGCGGCATGCAAGGCCGGACGGCGGGACTCAGTCGCCGGCGACGAAGAACAGCCAGCGGCCGTCGGGATTGATGCCGACGCGGTAGAAATTGTAACCGCCGAAATTCTTCATGTCCTCGTAGTCGCCGGCGGTGACGATCTTGAACAGTTCGACGCGCTGCGGCGGCGTCAGCCCGTCGAGCGGCATCGAATAGAAATAGGGCCAGACATAGATTTCGTTGGCCGTGCCGGGTTCGAGATGGACGAAGCCGGCATCCAGCACCTCGAGCAGGATGGCGAGGATCTCCTGGCCGCCGCCATCGCCGGAGACGTCCTGCAGGTAGGCGATCGGATCGTCGACCGGGCCGCCGAAGGAAAGCTGGGTTCCGTTCGGCCCGGGACCGATCAGCGGCCGCAGGGCCTCGAGGTCGCCGCTTGCGCAGGCTTCCATGATCAGCGCCCGCATGCGCCGCACCGGCTCGGGCAGGCGGTCGAGGTCGTGGATGATCTCGGGCAGCGGCTCGCTCGCGATCGTGTCCGGCTCGCCGGCCTCCTCGCTGTCGGTCCCGCTCTCCGGGGCCGGCTCGGTGGCCTGGGGCAGCGGCAGCCGCTCGATCGGGTCGGGCATCGGCACCGTGTCGACCGGCGCCGGCTGCTCCGGCATCGCGGCCGGGTCCTCGGTCTCTGCCGCTTCTGCCGGCACCTCGTCGCGCTTGATTTCGCTGAGTGCAAGAACATCGCGCGGCGTGGCGTAGGCGTTGCTGGCAAGGCCGAGCGGCGCGCATGCCAGCGCGGCCAGAACCGCGACCCGCATCGTCAGGAAGAAGCTCTGCTCTGAGGGTGCCGGAGCCGATGTCATCGCCAGGGCGTCGTCCCCGATAGCATCAGTGGCAGGCGCGGCCCGCGTCGAATTCGCCGCTGACAACCTTTTCGCGGATCCTTTCGATCAGGCTCAGCGCGATGTCCTCGTTGCAGCTGCGCAGCAATTCCTCGAAAGCCGTGGTGAGTGCCGCCTCGGCAATGATTTCCGGTTCGATCCCGGCGGAAAGGCCCTCGGCCCAGGCCTCGGTTTGACTCTCGATCGCGGTCAGGCGCTTTTCCTCGCGGATCAGCGCGTCGATTTCGCCGCTACCATGTTCCATGCAGCATTCCACCCTTTCAACGGTGCCGCGAATCGCGCGGCATCCGCCCGTCGTCCCTTAATGTCCCGTTAATCTTTTAGCACATGCATCGTGGCTTGCACGCCGCGCCTGCCGAAAAAGTTAACGATCTGCTAATTGCCGAACATGACGGCGATGTCGCGCGAGAGCTCTTCGCCCTCCTTCATGTAGCGTTTGATCGCCTCGCGGGTCGATTCCGTGCAGGTCACGTGGGTGGCCGCGAAGGAGCGGTAGCCGCGATTGAAGCGGGCGACGAAACGGGCCCGCTTGTCCGGCGTCGGGTTCTCGCTGGCCAGCAGCGCTTCCATCTGTTCGCGCCACAGATTGCCGGTCTCCCCGCACAGATTGCGCAGATAGTGGAGCGAGCCCAGCACTTCGCTGAGCCGCATCAGTCGCTCCTCATAGGGGGCGTCGACGGCGCGCGCCGGCTGCGCGGCGGCGAGGGCCGCGGCGAGCACGAGGAATGAGGGAAGAAGGCGGGGTCTGATCATGCGCTGCCGTTCTGCACGTCGATTTTGTCACCAGCAAGACCCGTGGTCCCGGGAGGTGCCAGCATGGCCAGCACCGCCTCATGCATGGAAGCCGGCATCGGCAGTTGCACCGCCTCCTCCAGCGTAAACCAGCCGACGGCCTCGGCGTCGTCGCCTGCCACTGGCTCGCCGCCGGCATGGTCGGCACGAAAGACCGTCAGGCGATAGGGCGGGAAGGCGCTTTCGGAGCGCTCGATCTCCACCACTGCATGGATGGTCAGCCGCCCGGTCGAGAGGCCCGTCTCCTCGAAAAGCTCGCGCCGTGCCGCCTCTTCCAGCGTCTCCCCGGGTTCGACGCGTCCGCCCGGAAAGGCATAGAGGCCCTGCGACGGCGCGCGCCCGCGCCGGACCAGGAGCAGGCGTTCGCCGCGCCTCAGCGCTACGGAAACGGCGGCCTGGGCCTGTTCGGGATCGGGCATGCCCCAGCGTTAGCCGCGACGCCGGCCGCGCGCAATGCTTGCCGCATTGCGGCTTGACGCGCAGGGGCACGGCGGCGAGTTTGCGCCGATGTGCGGACGATACACATTGGCGGTGAGCCCCGACGAGGTGGCGGCCTACCTGGGCCTCATGGAACTGGACGCGTTTCCGCCACGCTACAACATCCCGCCGACCGAGCCGATCCTGATGGCGGTCGCCGGCCCGCCGCGACAGCCGGGCTCGAACTTGCCCGACCGGCAGGCGCTCTTGGTGCGCTGGGGATTCATCCCGTCATGGGCCAAGAGCCCGAAGGACATGCCGCTCCTGATCAACGCGCGCTCGGAGACCGCGGCCGAAAAGCCCGCCTTCAAGGCGGCCATGCGCCATCGCCGCTCACTGGTGCCGGCGTCGGGGTTCTTCGAGTGGAAGCGCGAAGGCAAGAAGGCCGCGCAGCCCTATTACGTCCGGCCGCGCGATGGCGGCGTCGTCGCCTTTGCCGGCCTTTGGGAGACCTGGTCGGAGCCCGGCGGCTCGGAGATCGACACCGGGGCCATCCTGACCACCGGCGCCAATGCCGAGTTTGCCGCGATCCACCACCGCATGCCGGTGGTGATCAGGCCCGAGCACTTTTCCCGCTGGCTCGACTGCCGCAACCAGGAGCCGCGCGACGTCGCCGACCTGCTCCAGCCAGTGGAGCCAGGTTTCTTCGAGGCGATCCCGATATCCGACAAGGTCAACAAGGTAGCCAACACCGGGCCCGACATCCTGGAGCGGGTCGAGCCCGCGGCGCAGGCCACGGAGGCGGAAGCCGAGGCGGCCAAGCCGGGCGGTCAGGGACAGCTGACGCTGTTCTGACCGGCCGCGAAAGGCCGCAGGCCGCGGCCTGTTCAGGCCGCGCGGCTGCCGGCCAGCGACGGGCGCTCGTCCTTGGACTTCAGGCAGATCAGCGCGGCCAGGACGGCGGCCGGGCCAATGGCGCGGTAGTTGCTGGTGAGCGCTTCGGCCTCGGCGCGCTTGCGCTCGCGTTCGGCGTCGGTGGTGGTGCGTGACATCGTTGTCGTACCCGTGTCTTTTTCTGCTCGCGACAACCGCTGAGCGGCCGCGCACTTGATGGGTGATTACGACGGAAACGTGGCGGCTGCCGCACTGTTCCTGATGGTCTCGCGATTCCGCTTAACGGGAGGTTTCCTTCCGGCGCCGATGTTGCATGGCGACAACAGTTCCGGTGGGCGCGGCACGGGCCGGATACGGCTTGACGCCCGCGCCTGCCGGGGCGATAAAGCCGCCCATGAAAACGATGCGCGCCATTACCGGCATTTGCATTTGCGGCTAGCCACACGCTGGCCCGGTCGTTTTCGCCCCTCATCAAGGTTGAGAAAAACGCCCCGGCCAGTCGGCGGGCGACGGATTGCGGCTTGCCGCCGGGCGGATGGCGCCGGCGGCCGATGAAGGGGACGATTGCATGCCAGAGGCTTTTCGCGGACTTCGCCTCTACAACACGCTGACCCGGGCGAAGGAGGATTTTCTCCCGATCGACCCGGACAATGTGCGCATGTATGTCTGCGGGCCGACGGTCTACGACTATGCCCATATCGGCAATGCGCGCCCGGTCATCGTCTTCGACGTGCTGTTCCGGCTGCTGCGCCATCTCTATGGCGAAGACCACGTCACCTATGTGCGCAACATCACCGACGTCGAGGACAAGATCAACGACCGCGCCCGGCGCGACTTCCCCGACCTGCCGCTCAACGAGGCGATCCGAAACGTCACCGAAAAGACCGCGCGCCAGTACCACGAGGACGTGAAGGCGCTCGGCTGCCTGGAGCCGACCTTCGAACCGCGGGCGACCGAGCACATCGACGGCATGGTGGCGATGATTCAGACGTTGTTGGATCGGGGCCATGCCTATGTCGCCCATGGTCAAGACGGACGCGAGGCTCTTTTCGACGTTCTTTCCATGCCGGAGTATGGACAGCTGTCACGCCGCCGCTTGGAAGACCAGCAAGCCGGTGCTCGGATCGAGGCCAAGGATCACAAGCGTAATCCCGGGGATTTTGTTCTTTGGAAGGAAAGCCACGATAACGAACCGGGATGGGATGCGACGTTTGAACTGTCAGATGACAACCGCGATGCGTTGCGACTGAATTCGAACACGCTTGGTATTCGCGGTCGACCTGGGTGGCACATCGAATGCTCGGTGATGAGCCAGCACCATCTGGGCAAAGTCTTCGACATCCATGGCGGCGGGCTCGACCTGATCTTCCCGCACCACGAGAACGAGATCGCCCAGTCGCGCTGCGCCCACGGCACGGAGGTCATGGCCAATTACTGGATGCACAACGGCTTCCTGCAGGTCGAGGGCCGCAAGATGTCGAAGTCGGAGGGCAATTTCGTCACCATCCACGATCTCCTGCACACCGAAAAGTTCGGCGGGCGAAAGTGGCCGGGCGAGGTGCTGCGGCTCGCCATGCTGATGACGCACTACCGCGAGCCGATCGACTTTTCGGTGCGGCGGCTGGAGGAGGCGGAGAAGAAGCTGATACGCTGGCTTAAGAGCGCATATCTCCGCGACGAACCATCAGACGACTTGGTTTCTTCGTCCGTGATTTCCCACCTATTGGACGATCTAAGCTTCTGGCCAGCGATTAGCGATTTGGATCATCTGGCCAACCCGGGAAATGCATCGGACGGAGTTTCGCACGCGAGCCTAAATGCCACATTGCGATTCCTCGGGCTGCTGCCTGCTTATGAGATCTTTACGCGGTGGTTGAATGAAGTCGACGACGATACCAAGCTGATTATCGACGCAAGAATAGAGGATCGCCTCGCCTTCATCCGCGAAAAAAACTGGGCCGAGGCCGACCGCATCCGCGACGAGTTGCTGGCGCAGGGCATCCAGCTCAAGGACGGCAAGGACCCCGAGACCGGCGAGCGCGTCACCACCTGGGAGGTGAAGCGGTGAGGGCAGGGCACGTTTTCAAAGACACCCCCCTCTGTCGGCTGCGCCGACATCTCCCCCTCAAGGGGGGAGATTGGCAGCTCCAGCGTTGGCGCCTCGGCGCTGGCGGTAGCGATTGCCTTGGCCGACAGCGACAGCCGATCTCCCCCCTCGAGGGGGAGATGGCCGGCAGGCCAGAGGGGGGTGCGCCGTGAGCCACTATCGTGTTCCCGCCACGCACCGTGCCAACGCGCGCAAGATGCGCAAGGTAATGACAGAGGCCGAACTGAAGCTTTGGAGCGAGTTGCGCGGTCACAGGCTGATGAGGCTTGGCTTCCGCCGGCAGATGCCGATAAGCGGATACATCGTCGACTTTGCGTGTCCGGCCAGAAAAATCATCGTTGAGGTAGACGGCTCCCAACATGGCAGAACCGGTGCGGCGTTGCGGGATCGGGCACGCGACCGACGGCTGAATCTGCTGGGCTGGACCGTTCTTCGCTTCTGGAATGATGACGCCGGTGTCTGCGATCACATCGCGACGGTCGCCGGGCTTTCGGCGGCGGACGCGACGGCGCAGGCGCCCCGCGGCCACGCACCCATCAAGGGGCAGGCGACCTCCGCCGCACGGCTACATGGGAGCCACCGGTCATGAGCCTCGACAACCGGCCCGTCTACACCGGCGGCTGCCAGTGCGGCGCGGTGCGCTTCCGCATCGAGGGCGCGCTCGGCGACGCCTCGGTCTGCCATTGCCGCATGTGCCAGAAGGCGAGCGGCAATTTTTACCTGCCGCTGGTCTCGGTGCGCGGCGCCCGGCTCGACTGGACCCGCGCCGAACCGAAGCGCTTCCGCTCCTCAAGCCATGCCTGGCGCGGCTTCTGCGCCGAATGCGGCACGCCGCTCACCTATGAGGCGCCCGACGGCGTGGCGCTGGCGATCGCCGCCTTCGACCACCCGGAGGAGATCGCGCCGACGGTGCAATGGGGGCTGGAGAGCAAGCTGCCCTATGTCGACGGCGTGCCCGGCCTGCCTGCCCACGCCACGCTGGAGGATGTCGAGGCGGAGCATTTCCTGCGCGAACTGCAGAGTTACCAGCATCCCGACCATGACACCGAAAGCTGGCCGCCGGAGGACGATCATGAGTGACGATGTCACCGGCGGCTGCCAGTGCGGGGCGGTGCGCTTCCGCTGCGCGGCGCTCGGCCGCGCATCACTTTGCCACTGCCGCATGTGCCAGAAGGCTTTCGGCGGCTTTTACGGGCCGCTGGTGACGGCCAAGGGGCTCGCATGGACGCGCGGCGAGCCGGCGCGGTTCCGGAGCTCCAACGTTATTCGCCGCGGCTTCTGCGAAAAATGCGGCACGCCGTTGACCTATGAATATGAAGGCGGCACCGAGATCGCCATCGGCGCCCTCGACGATCCCTCGCTGGCCGCGCCCGTGATCCAGCTGAACCCGGCCGACAAGCTGGATTTCGTGGAGGGCCTGCATGCGCTGCCATGGCGGCCGGCCGGTGAGAACGCCGCCTTCGACGCCTTCATGGCCTCGGTCGAGAGCTACCAGCACCCCGACCACGACACCGAAACGTGGCCGCCGGAGGAGAAATCATGAGCGGCCTGCGCAGCCTTTATCCGGAGATCGAGCCGTTCGAGCACGGCACGCTCGATGTCGGCGACGGCCATGTCGTCTACTGGGAGCGCGCCGGCACCAGGGGCGCCAAGCCGGCGGTTTTCCTGCATGGCGGCCCCGGCGGTGGCATCGCCCCGGCGCATCGGCGCCTGTTCGATCCCGAACGTTATGACGTGCTCCTGTTCGACCAGCGCGGCTGCGGGCGCTCGACCCCGCATGCCTCGCTCGAGGCCAACACCACCTGGCATCTGGTCGCGGACATCGAGCGGCTGCGCACCATGATGGGGGTCGGAAAGTGGCAGGTCTTCGGCGGTTCGTGGGGCTCGACGCTGGCGCTCGCTTATGCCGAGACCCACCCCGAGCGGGTATCCGAACTGGTCCTGCGCGGCGTCTATCTGCTCACCCGGGCGGAGCTTTCCTGGTATTATCAGTTCGGCGTCTCGGAAATCTTCCCCGACAAATGGGAGCGTTTCCTGGCGCCGATCCCCGCGGCCGAGCGTTCCGACATGATGGCGGCCTATCACCGGCGCCTGACGGGCACCGACCGGGCAGCGCAGATCGCGGCCGCCAAGGCCTGGAGCCTTTGGGAAGGCGAGACCATCACCCTGCTGCCGGAGCCGGCGACCAGCGACAGGTTCGGCGAGGACGATTTCGCGCTCGCCTTCGCCCGCATCGAAAACCACTTCTTCATGAATGGCGGCTGGCTCGAGGACGGCCAGTTGCTGCGTGACGC
This sequence comes from Nitratireductor mangrovi, assembly GCF_007922615.2. Lineage (NCBI taxonomy): Bacteria > Pseudomonadati > Pseudomonadota > Alphaproteobacteria > Hyphomicrobiales > Phyllobacteriaceae > Nitratireductor > Nitratireductor mangrovi. The sequence goes on from NZ_CP042301.2 coordinate 651,226, forward strand.
CCGCCGCCTTGCCGGCATTCCGGGGGTCATCGTTCACGGCCGCTACGACATGCCTTGCCCGGCCAAGAACGCCTGGGAACTGGCCAAGGCGTGGCCGGACGCCGCGCTGCATCTCGTCGAGGGCGCCGGCCATGCCTATTCGCAACCCGGCATCCTGCATCATCTGATCGAGGCCACCGACCGTTTCGCGGACCGACCATGACCGGGGAACGCATTGACCTCTTCGACACCACGCCGCGCGGCCCGTCCGACCGCAGCCGCGCAGCGTGCGAGGACGGACAGAACTGCGAATCCGTCGCGCGACGAGAGGCGCCGAAATGAGCCACAAAGAACGCATCTACCTCTTCGACACGACGCTGCGCGACGGCCAGCAGACGCCAGGCATCGACTTCTCCGTCGAGGACAAGATCGCGATCGCCAGGCTGCTCGACGAGTTCGGCGTCGACTATGTCGAAGGCGGCTACCCGGGCGCCAACCCGACCGACACGGCGTTCTTCGCCGAAAAGCGCACGACGCGGTCGGCCTTCGTCGCGTTCGGCATGACCAAGCGCGCCGGCGTTTCGGCCTCCAATGATCCGGGCCTTGCCGCGCTGGTCGCCTCGGCTTCCGATGCGATCTGCTTCGTCGCGAAGGGTTGGGACTATCACGTCCGCGTCGCGCTCGGCTGCTCCAACGAGGAAAACCTCGATTCCATCCGGACCTCGGTCGAGGCCGCGGTTGCCGCCGGCAAGGAAGCGATGCTCGACTGCGAGCATTTTTTCGACGGTTTCAAGGCCAATCCCGACTACGCGCTGGCCTGCGCGAAGACCGCCCATGACGCCGGCGCGCGCTGGGTGGTGTTGTGCGACACCAACGGCGGCACGCAGCCGTCCGAAATCCGCGCCATCGTGGAAAAGGTGATCGCGTCCGGCATCCCCGGCGAGAGGCTCGGCATTCACGCCCATGACGACACCGGCCAGGCGGTCGCCAATTCGCTGGCCGCCATCGAGGCCGGCGTGCGCCAGGTGCAGGGCACGCTGAACGGCATCGGCGAGCGCTGCGGCAACGCCAACCTGGTCTCCATCATCCCGACACTGATGCTGAAGGAAGCCTATGCGGCGCGCTTCGAGACCGGGCTTTCGTCCGACGCGCTGGCGGACATCTCGCGCCTCAGCCACGCCTTCGACGAACTCCTGAACCGCGCGCCGGAACCGCAGGCGCCCTATGTCGGCGCCTCGGCCTTCGCCACCAAGGCCGGCATCCATGCCTCGGCGCTGCTCAAGGAGCCGCAGACCTATGAGCATGTGCCGCCGGAGGCGGTCGGCAACAGGCGCCGCGTCATGGTGTCTGACCAGGGCGGCAAATCCAACTTCATCGCCGAACTGAAGCGCCGCGGCATCGAGGTGGCGAAGGACGATCCGCGCCTCGACACGCTGATCTCGCTGGTCAAGGAGCGCGAGGCGACGGGTTACGCCTATGAGGGGGCGGACGCCAGTTTCGAGCTTCTGGCGCGGCGCACGCTCGGCCGCGTGCCGGACTTCTTCAAGGTCGATTCCTTCCGCTGCATGGTCGAGCGCCGCTTCGACGCCAACGGACAGCTGAAGACGGTGTCGGAGGCGATCGTGCGCGTCACCGTCGACGGCGAGGAGAAGCTGTCGGTGGCCGAGGGCCACGGCCCGGTCAACGCGCTCGACATCGCGCTCAGGAAGGACCTCGGCAAATACCAGGCCGAGATCGGCGACATGACGCTGGTCGACTTCAAGGTCCGTATCCTCAATGGCGGCACCGAGGCGATCACCCGCGTGCTGATCGAAAGCCATGACGGCACCGGCGCGCGCTGGTGGACGGTCGGCGTCTCCGACAACATCATCGACGCCTCCTTCCAGGCGCTGATGGATTCGATCGTCTACAAGCTGATGAAGAACCGCGAGATGGCCGGGCTGGCCGCGGCGGAGTAGGCCAGCCCGCAAATTCGCGCTGGTCCATTGCCCGAAAGCGGTTGGCCGATGGCAGGTCGCCATCGCATAGGAGACGAATGACCACCGAGACGGCTCCGGCCGACAACGCCGCCGCGCGCGGCTTCGCCTTCGCCTTTTCCGCCTATTTCCTGTGGGGCCTGCTGCCCTTGCTGATGAAGGCGCTGGGCCACATCCCGGCAGTGGAAGTGGTGGCGCACCGCATCGTCTGGTCGGTGCCGATCGCCGGCGCGGTGCTGGTCGCACTCGGACGCACTGCCGACCTGAAGGCGGCGCTGCGCTCGCCGCGCACGCTCGCCATGGCGGCGCTGACGGCGGGT